>NZ_JBIRQM010000031.1:0-58079 GCF_044333225.1 Streptomyces sp. NPDC021080
TCGTACCACGCCCCGAACAACGCCCGCTCCCGCTCCACCAGCAGCGGCAACGGCTCGCAGGAGGTCACCAGGTCACGCAGCGGATGCTCCGCGAGAGTGGACGCGACCTCGGGGTCCAGGGCCGCCGCGAGCCGTTCGGCCGGGGGCAGGGAGTCGTCCCGCAGGGTGTCCGCGGCGGCCAGCACCGTGCCGCGGCCGGCGGCCGCGGGCACGCCCGCGGCGGCCCGCTCGTGCAGGGCCGCGCCCTCCTCGAGGACCGGTCCGACATCGATGCCGGCGGGGATCTTGATCTCGGCGGAGCGCCGCCACCCGGTCACCGGGTCGCTCCACGCCTCCACCCGGTAGGTCCAGTGGCCCGTCGCCGACGGGGTGACATGGGCGCCCCAGCGGTCGCTCCCGGGGGCCAGTTCGCGCATCGGAACCCGCGGGCAGGGGTGGCCGTCCGGATCGCACAGGACGACATCGGCGCCGACCACGGCATGGCCTTCGCCGAAAAGGGTGGCGGTGACCTGGAAGGTCTCGCCCACCACCGCTTTGGCGGGCCGTCTGCCGCAATCGACGACCGGCCGCACGTCCCTGACGGGTATGCGGCCGGTCGTCGTGTGCCCGTCCATGATCGCGTCCATGCGTGTCGCCTCCGCGGTTCCGGGCCGGAATCGTCGTCGCCGCGAAAGGCCCTCTCGTTGCGGTCCCCGAGGACCGTCGCTCAGATCCGTGCCGTGACGTCCTGCAGGTAGACCTCGGCGGCGTTCGCCGCCTCCCGCGCGCAGCGCTTCCCCATCAGGACGCACAGGGTGTATCCGGTGTTCTCGAAGTTCCCCCGCACCACACGGTCGGCGGGGGTCGCGAGAAGCAGGCGTTCCCACGCCCGGTAGCGCTCCAGATGCCTGGCGACCTCGGCTTTGGCAGGCAGCAGCATCACGCTGGTCACCTTCCCGATCTCTCGACCGCGTACGGCTCGCCTGGCCGGCGGATGAGGGCCGTACGCGAAGGGGAGCCGGTCCGGCACGGAGCGACACCCTCACTCATGGTGCCTGTGCGGCGACCGAGCGTCTTGTTGGTTCTTCAACCATCCAGGGCCGCGCTCGTGTTGCACGAATGGAGTAGCCCTCTCATGCTGAGGGTGACTCAGGAGCGATGAGTGCTCACGCTTCGCAATCGGGGCCCGGTCCCGCGGGGGGCGAAAGCGAGCGAGAGCTTCGCCGGTGAGGAGCCAACGAGATGAAAGCCGCAGTCCCCTGCTACTACCACCTGGATGTGGAGCTCAGTCAGGAAAGGGTCGGACAGGTCGGGCGGATCCTGGCCGCGCACCTCAGGTACTGGAACCTGGAGAATCTCGTCGAGTCCGTCTGTCGCTGTGCGGAAGCGCTGCTGCGCACCATCGAGCAGCACGCGACGGACAAGAACACGACGATCGAGATGTGGTGGAACGGCCGGCGTCTGTTCGCCGCCGTCTCGGACAACAGCCAGGACATCCGCCCGCACCGGGCGCCGCAGGGATGTCTGGCCCAGATCGCCGCGCTGAGCGACGGCTGGGGCTGCTGTGCCACGGACGCCGGCGGGAAGATCATCTGGTCCTCGTGGCGGGCCCGTGCCGCCGACCGCGCCCCGCTGGACCCGCCGGTGCCCGCGCCCTGTCTGCGCGTGGCGCGTCCGACCCCCCTGTACGTCGTCCTGCCGGAACCCGCGCTCGCCGCCGGATGCGACGAGACCGAGTCGGTCGCCTCCCACGGGTGAGCCGCCGCCGGCCCGGCAGGGCCGCCCGATCACATCGCCGAGCGCGTCGATCCCTTGCGGACCGACGCGCTCGGCGACGTCCGCCGGGGCCGCCGACGGGATGCGTCACAGGCGGACCGGGGTTGCCGAGCCAGGCGGATGGTGCGGGGTTAGGCTGGTCATTGATCGGGCTGAAACGGGCACATCGGACCCATCGACGGGAGCCGGTCCACGGCCCGGGAGCCGGTTCACGGCCCGGGCGCCGGGACCTCGGGGCGGTCTCCAGATACAGGGATGCACATGTCCATCACACCGGTACAAGCGGCACGCCAGGAACTGTCGGCGTTCAAAGGGCAGTTGATCGGCCCGGACGATTCCGGGTACGACGAGGCCCGCGCCGTCTACAACGCGATGATCGACCGGCGGCCCGCCCTGGTGGCGCGCTGCACCTCCCCGGAGGACGTCGCCCTGATCATCGGCTTCGCCCGCGACCACACCCTGCCGCTCGCGGTGCGCGGCGGCGGCCATCACGGGGCGGGCCTGAGCACCTGTGACGACGGAGTCGTCCTCGACCTCTCCCCGCTGAAGGACATCACGGTCGATCCGGCGGCGCGCACGGCACGCGTCGGCGGCGGCTGTCTCCTGGGCGAGGTCGACCGCGCCACCCACGAGCACGGGCTGGCCACACCGAGCGGCATCATCTCCACCACCGGGGTCGGCGGCATCACCCTCGGCGGCGGTCTCGGCCATCTCACCCGCGGGTTCGGGCTGGCCATCGACAATCTGCTGGAGGCCGAACTGGTCCTGGCGAACGGCGAACACGTCCGCGCGAACGCCGACGAGAACACCGACCTCTACTGGGCGATCCGCGGCGGCGGCGGCAACTTCGGAGTCGTCACCTCGTTCCTCTTCCGGCTGCACGAGGTGAGCACGGTCGTCGCCGGCCCCACGTTCTGGCCCGTCGAGAGCGGCGCCGAAGTCCTCACCGCCTACCTCGACTTCATCTCGGGCGCGCCGCGCGAACTCGGCGGCTTCTTCCTCTTCGGCTCGGTCCCGCCGGGGCCGCCGTTCCCGGAGGAGCTGCATCTGAAGAAGGTCTGCGGCGTGATGTGGTGCCGGGTCGGGGACGACACCGACGCGGCGGCCCGGGACATGGCCCCGCTGCTCGGCGCCCTGCCCGAGCCCCTGCTGCACGGCGCCGCGCCGATGCCGCACCCGGCCCTGCAGTCCGCGTTCGACGGCGTCTACCCGCCCGGCGACCAGTGGTACTGGCGGGCGGACTTCGTCGACGCGCTCCCGCGCGAGGCCGTCGACCTGCACGCCAGGTTCGGGGCCGGGATGCCGACCTGGAAGTCGACCATGCACCTCTACCCCATCGACGGAGCCGTCCACGACGTCGGCCCGACGGACACCGCCTGGGGCTACCGCAATTCCGGCTGGGGCGCCGTCTACGCCGGGGTGGACTCCGACCCGGCCAACGCGGAGACCGTCAAGCGGTGGAGCGTTGAGTACTCCGACGCCCTCCACCCGTACTCCGCGGGCGGCGCGTACGTGAACATGGTGATGGCCGAGGACCAGGAGGCCGTCCGGGCGAGCTACGGCGGCAACTACACACGTCTGTCGCAGGTGAAGGCCGCCTTCGACCCGGGTAATCTGTTCCGCCTCAACCAGAACATCGAGCCGGCGACGACCGACTGACCGCTTCGGCGCCCGCGTTCACGGTACGCGGGCCACGCCTCCGTGGACGTCCGTGGGCTCGGGTGACGTACCGGGCTCCGGACGCCACAGGGGGCAGGACACGACGCCCGGCTCGACCGGTTCGAGGCCGTCGTAGAACACGCCGATCTGTTCGGGGCTGCGCAGCACGTACGGGACCGCGCCCGTGTCGTCGTAGCCCTGCTGGGCCTCCTTGAGCGCCGCGTCCGTGTCCGTGCTGTCGTAGTGGACGAAGTAGCTGCCCGGCACCAGCGCGGCCTGTAGGCGCCGGACGATCGACCGGGCCTCCTCGTAGTCCTGGATGTGGCCGAGGATGCCCATCAGCATCAGCGCGACGGGCCGGGAGAGGTCGAGGATCCGGGACGCCGCCTCGATGATCTTCTCGGGTTCACGCAGATCCGCGTCGATGTAGTCGGTGACGCCCTCGGGTGTGCTCGTCAGCAGTGCCTGGGCATGGCGCAGCACCAGCGGGTCGTTGTCCACGTAGACGACGCGGGACGCGGGTGCCATCCGCTGGGCTACCTGGTGGGTGTTGTCGTACGTGGGCAGGCCGGTGCCGATGTCGAGGAACTGGCGGATGCCGCGCTCGCCCGCCACGAAGGAGACGGTCCGGATCAGGTAGGCGCGCGAGGCGCGGGCCATGGTCTCGATGTTCGGGGCGACTTCGCGGTACGCGTCACCGGCGACCCGGTCCACCTCGTAGTTGTCCTTGCCGCCCATCCAGTAGTTCCAGATGCGAGCCGAGTGCGGCACCGTGGTGTCGATCCTGGACAGCGCGTCCTCGTCGGGGGCGGCTCGGTCGGCCATCGGGTCCTCCTGCCGTGCGTCACGCGGTCGGTTCTCTACGCTATCGGCAACAGGCCCACGTACAGGCCGAGTTGGCGGATCGCCCGGGAGGGGTCGTGGGCGGCGCGGGCCGTTTCCCGGGTGTCGAGGGTGATCACGGGAACATGCTGGCCCAGGGTCCGCAGCACGCGCTCGTAGGCGCGGACCGCCTCGGCGTCGTCCGTCTCGCCCGTCACATGCACGAGCGCGCCGTCGCGTTCGGCCACCGCCTCCGCGAAGTCCAGCGCCTGGATCCAGGTCACACGGGAGCGGCCGCGGCGCAGCGGTCCGTAGACCAGTTCGTGGACGAGGCCGCCGTCGACGGCCAGCCGGCCCGGCGCGGACAGGAGCTCGCGGTAGGGCTGCGTGGGGTCCACGTGGTCGAGATGCCCGTGCAGCGGGCGGACGGTGAAGCGGTGGCGGGCCAGCTCGGCGAGGAGGGCACGCCGGTCGAGCCCGTCGGGACCCTCGACGACAAGGGTCCGGCACCCCGTCAGGGCCTGGTGGAGGATCATGCCCGTGTCCGCTCCCTCCGGGACGTCCGGCTCGGCCAGTATGGGGGACAACCCGCACGGCGGGAGTGTGCGTGCGGGTTGTCCGGTCGTGGGGGCGTAGTTGCGGACGCCCGGGCCCCGGGAGACGCGGCGGGGATCGCGCTCAGGCGATCAGGAAGTCGGCCTGCCCGGACTTGGCGCCCTCGATGAACGCGGCCATCTCCTCGCGCGACCAGACCAGCGCGGGTCCCTGGGGGTCCCGTGACTGGCGCAGCGCGACGCTCCCGTCGGGCAGCCGCTTGGCCTCGACGCAACTGCCGCCGTTGGTGCCGCTCCAGGGCTTGTGCCAGCCCTCGGTTCCGAGGCCGGCCGCGGACATGCCGTTGTGCACGGGTTCCATGGATCACAACTCCTTACGCAGTTCACCCAGGATGGCCCGGGTCCGGGCGACCGGCTCCGCCTGTACGGACATCCGGTCCAGTACTTCGAGATGGCTGACGACGTCGTCGGGGCGGTCGACGTAGACCGCGCCGAGCAGGCTCTCGGTGTAGACGATGTCGGGGAGTTCGCCGAAGCCGAAGCGGAAGTGGTGGAACGGTCCGAACGCGCCCGGGTGGGCGCCCGCACCGAAGCGCATGATCTGGATCCGGACCTTCGGCAGGTCCAGGGCCTCGGCCAGCCGGTCGAACTGGGCCCGCATCACCGCGGCTCCGCCCACCGGCCGGCGCAGCACCGTCTCCTCCAGGATCGCCCAGACGGCCGGGGCCTCGGGTTCGGCGAGCAGGTCCTGGCGCCTCATCCGCAGGGCGACACGACGGGCGATGTCCTCCTTCGGCTCGTTGGGGAAACCGACGCGCATCAGTGCCGTGGCGTAGGCGCGGGTCTGCAACAGGCCCGGGACGTAGTGGGGTTCGTAGAGACGGATGACACTGGCCTCGCTCTCCAGGCTCACGTAGGCGCTGAACCAGTCCGGCAGCACGTCGCGGTACGAGTACCACCAGCCCGGCCGGTTGGCCTCCCTGGCGAGGGCGAGGAAGTCCTCGACCTCCGCCGCCGGGACCCCGTACGTACGCAGCAGTTCCCTCACGTACGGGATGCGGAGTCCGACCTCGGCCTTCTCGATCCTGCGGACCGTCAGCGCCGTGACCTCGATGGCGCGTGCCGCCTCCTCGAAGGAGACTCCCGCCCGTTCCCGCAGATGCCGCAGCCGCTTTCCGAGAACCATGCGCAGGACGGTCGGCGCGCTGCCGCCGGAGCGGTTCTCGCCCACGCCCTACCTCCCGGGAACGGCCGTCTCGCGTGCAGTGTGCCACGCGGCCGATGAGAGGGACAGAGCGATGCGGATCGTTCCGAAATTATCAGAACGCCGGTTGCACAGGCGGCGGGCGGGCCACCATAGTGATCGAGTGATCTGCCGCACATTCGGTGACGATCACGCTCAACTGCGCTTGTCCGTACCGCAATTGAAGTCTCGCAAGGTAGGGCCGGAGCGCAGCCGCACGCGGATGTGAGGCGATACGCGATGGCCGCCGTGACCGAGGGGCAGACCAGGAACGCCGGCAGGAGCGCCGGGGGCAACCGGGCGCTGGCGGCCGTGCTCAAGGAGGCCGGCTGCTCCTACGCCTCCCTCGCCCTGCGGGTCAACGAGCTGGGGCGCCGTCAGGGCGCGGACTCCCACTACGACAAGGCGTCGGTGACCCGCTGGCTGCAGGGCCAGCAACCGCGGGGAAGCACACCGGAGTTGATCGCCACCGTCCTGTCCGAGCGGCTCGGCCGGGCCCTGTCTCCCGCGGACCTCGGCTTCCACTCCGATCCCGAGCGCCCGGTCGCGAGCAGAGCGCTCGTCTACGGCGAGGACGTGGCGGAGACCCTGCACACGCTCGCGGAACTGGGCTCCACGGACATATCCCGGCGCAGCCTCCTCGGTACGGTCCCCTTCGTCGCGACGGCCCTGACGAACCCTCAGCGCGAGTGGCTGCTCTGGCTGTTGGAGCACCAGGAGGCAGTCTCCTCGGCCCTGCCCGTGAGCGGCGGCCCCGTCGAGCAGGTACAGGCGATGATCGCGGTGTTCGACCAGATGGACAACCACTACGGCGGCGGCGGGGTCCGCACCAGCATCGTGCACTACCTGTCGACCGAGGTCGTCCCCATGCTCCAGCGGCGCGGCGCACCGCCCGGGCAGCGCCGCCGGCTGTTCGCGGCCGCCGCGCGCCTCGCCGCGATGGCCGGCTGGAGCTCGTACGACGCGGGGGAGTACGGCCTCGCCCAGCGTTACATGACCCAGGGCCTGCGCCTGTGCGCCGAGGGAGGCGACCGGGTGCTGGGCGGCCAGATCCTCGCCGGGCTCTCCCACCTGGCCACCAGCCTCGGCCGCCCCGACGAGGGCGTCGCACTCGCCCGCGCCGGAATCGTCACGGCGCAGGGGGCCGGCAGTCCCCTCGGCCTGATGCGGCTGTACGCCATGTCGGCGCGCGGACACGCCGCGCAGGGCCGCACGGACGACGCCTCCGAGGCGCTGCGCCTGGCGGAACGGCAACTGGCGGCGAGCAAGGGGGCCGAGCAGGAGTCGCCCTGGGTGCGCTATCTGGACCACCACTACCTCCAGGCCGAGTCCGCCCTGTGCTTCCGTGACCTGGGACTGGCCCGCCAGGCCGAGCGCACGGCGAGCGAGTCGCTCGGCTCGGGCGCCGACCGGCGCAGGCGCCAGGCCATCAGCCGGTCCGTCCTCGCGACCGCGCACCTGCAGCAGGACCGCCTGGACGAGGCGGTCGGCACCGCGACACTGGCCCTGGAGACCCTCAGCGCCGTCCACAGCGAACGGTCCGTCCAGGCCCTGCGCGACTTCCGCAGACGCCTCGAACCCCGGCGCGCCGAGCCCGTCGTGAAGGAGTTCGAACGCCGCTCCCGCGGGGTCCTCGGGGCGGCGGCCTGAGGACCGGGCGGACCACGGCGGGCCGGGCGCGGTTTCCCGGACCCGGCGCGGAGCCCCGACCGGGCGCGGAGCCGTCGTGCCGCCGCGGGACTCAGTACCCGTCGGGGGACGGGGCGTTCTGAGCGCGGTCGACCGGAAGGTGCGCGCCGGAGATCCCGCTCGACCAGTCCGACAGCAGGAACGCCACGACCCGGGCGACCTCCTGCGGCGCCACCGGCGCGCCGCCCGGCAGCTCCGCCGCCACGAAACGGGCGAACGCCTCGGGTTCCTCCCGGCGCATCCGGTCCCAGCGCCGGCCGGGGATCAGCATCGAGCCGGGGGAGACCGCGTTCACCCGGATCCCGTCCGGACCGAGCTCGCGGGCCAGCGAGGCGGCCAGCTGGATCTGCGCGGACTTCGCGACCGAGTACTGCGCGGGCGGGCCCGGCTTCCAGCCCGATATCGAGGAGATCACCACGACGGAGCCGCCGCCGGCGGCCCGCAGATGCGGCACCGCGGCCCGCACCAGCCGGGTCGCGTGACCGACGTTCACCGCCCAGGTCGCGGCCCAGTCCTCCGCCCGCGCCTCCTCGAAGCCGCCGCCGCGGGAACCGCCCGTACAGGCCACCACCCCGTCCAGACCACCGAACCGCTGCGCCGCGTCCTCGACGAATCCCTCCAGGTCCCCGGGCGCGGTGACGTCCAGCCGCCGGGTGAACAGACCGGGGCCCATCGAGGCGGCCAGCGCCCGAAGATCCCGGGCGGTGCGCGCGCAGGTGGCCACCCGCACACCCTCGGCGGACAGCAGCCGCACGATCTGCTCGCCGAGTCCTCGCGTACCGCCGGTCACCAGTACCCGCTTGTCACGCAGTCCCGCCGGGCCGATGTCACCGTCAAGAGACACCGTCGCCCCGCCCCCGCTCCCGTTCCTCACAAGATCGAACATACATCCCGCGCCACTACGTGCTTGCAACCGGACAACCCGAATACCCCCTGGTCGCCGTGACAGTCCGGCGTGTTGGCTGCACGGGCAGCCGCCGAGACAGCCGCCCCCCCCGGGCTGCACCCGAAGGAGGACCGATGCCGGTATCCAGGGCACCGCGCCGCGGGCCGTCGCCCTCACCGGCCCACGGCAGCCGGGTTCCGGGGCACGAGACGCGGACATCGGAGGAAGGGGTGCACCCGGCGGACGGCCAGCGGCTCCGTGCCCACCTCACCGAAGCGGCCGACCCCCTGGCACCGGCCGAGTCCCCGGTCCCGGCCGAACCCCCGGTCCCGGCTGATCCTCCGGTCCCGGCTGATCCTCCGGCCCCGGCCGAGTCTCCGGCACGGGCCGAGCGCCCGGCCCCGGCCGATCCCGCACGCGGGCCCGCCACGCCCGTTCCGGCCGTGGTGCCCGGGGGCGTCCCCACGTGCCGGGTGCGCGGGGCGCACGGCCTGCGGACCACCGTCCCGGCGCACCCCTCGCGGGTGCCCGGTGTGCGGGCCATGATCGCCGAGTACCTCACCCGCCTGCGGCTTCCCGCCCACCGCGTCGACGACGCGGTGATCGCGGCAGGGGAACTCTTCACCAACGCCCTCAGACACGGCAGCCCGGACCGCGGCGACACCATCACCGTCGGCATCGAGTGCGACCCGCGCGAACTGCGGGTGTCCGTCGCCGACCGCTCGTCCGCCCTGCCCGCGCGGCGGACGGCGGACGGGACGGAGGAGTCGGGGCGCGGACTGACGATCGTCGCCGCGCTGAGCGACGACTGGGGCATCGCGCCGGCCGACCCCGGCACCACGGGAAAGAAGGTGTGGTTCTCGATGGTGCTTCAGAGCGTGCCGTGAGCGTGGTCCCGAGGCACCCGGCAGGGCACCCCGGGGGCCCGGGCGCCGCGCCGATGGTCCCGGGGCTCGCCAGGGCCCTCGCGGGGGAGCTGGTACGCCGGGCGGACGAGGAACGCCACCTGATGCGCCAGGCGCGCGACCGTCCGGCCGGGCCGTGGCGCGGGCTCCTCACCGTGTGCCGTGCGCGCAACGCCGAAGCGCTCGCGACGGTCGTCCGGCGGCACGGCTGGCCGACCACCGAGGCGGTCGGCGCACCCGCCTCGACCGCGGCCCTGATGATCCTGCTGCACGCCCCGGACCTCGGCCTGCAGCTCGGCTGCCGCGACCTGATCGCCCGGGCCGCGGCCGACGGACTCTGCCCCGCCCTGCACCACGCCTACATCGCCGACCACTGCGCCGTCGAACTGGGCCTGCCGCAGTTCTACGGCACCCGCGTCGATCCGGTGACTCTGCGCCCGTATCCCGTACGTCGGCCGGGGACCGTCGACGAACGGCGCCGGGACGTCGGACTGGGCCCGCTCGACGAACAGCTGCGGCGGCTGCGCGACGACGTGTGGGACGTCCGGGGAACGTGATGTGCAGCACGCCCGGAAATGCCCCGTTGGGGTGGCGCGGAAAGATTCTGGCTGGGCACGGCTTGATCACCGATCAAGAAAGGAGAATTAGCTGGCCACGGCCCGTGCGGCGCATTTGACACTTCGTTGAGGGCACAGATAGGAACAACTCTCCGAAGTGGAGAGGTGGACTGTGCGCGAGCCGAACGTGGTCGGGGACTGGCAGGAGTACGACGAGCAGGCCGGCCTGCGTGTTCGCGTTCATGGTGTGGAAAAGGCCGAGCCCCCGAAGGGGCGCGACGAGGCCGCCGACGAACTCACCTACTTCAGGTTCCGGGTGACCGTCGAGAACCGTGCCACCGAACATTTCGGCATCCACCTCGAAGACGGCCAGATCGATATCCGCGTCGGCGCCGACGGTGAGAGCGCCTTCCTCGACTGGCGGAACTCGCAGTTCATCGAGGGCTACGACATCTATCCCCTGCGCCGGGCCACCGCGGTCCTGTTCGCGGCCGGCCCCGACGCCGCCCTGCCCCGGATGGACATCCAGATCCAGCTCAAGGTCGACGACGAGTGGACCGAGCGCTACCTCTGGGCGGGCGGCATCGACAACGACACAGCCGTCGACGCGGGCGCGCGTCCCGACACGGCCCGGGACAGCCTCGCCGGTCAGGTGAGCAACTTCCTCAGGCGCGAGGCGGAGTCCTGAGCCCCACCGGCCCGGGCGGCGCGGGGCGCGGGTCCCTCCCGTCCACGGAAACCACCCGAAAGGCGACGGGGCGGGCGAACGTCTGATTTCGGCGCGGCGGGCTAAGGTCGCCGGGTGAGTACCGAAGCGCGCTCCGAAGGGGCGGGTCCCTTCACGACCCGGCTGACCTGGCGCCTCATGGACGGGCGTATCGCGGTCTGGGAATCACGCCGGGCCCGTAAACGCGGCCTGCTCACCGTGCGCGTCCCGGGGGAGGCCGAGGCCCGTTCCCGGCGGGCGGACATCGTCTCCATCGCCCGGCTGCGCCGGCTGAACGCCATCGCCGCGACCGCGTTCACGGTCGGCGGGCTGCTGTTCGCCCTCGGAGCCGGGGTCGCCCAGTTCGGCTCGCGGGGTGCGACCGGCGTCTGGATCTACTTCGCGGGCGGCCTGTTCTTCAACACCGGGGGCTACTCGTCACTGCTCCAGGCCGTGAACGCCCCCCGCCGCGACAGCGAGTCGGACACGCTGGCCGGCCGACGCTGGAGGTGGTGGAGCTACGAGCCCGGCCGGATCGACTGGCTCGGCACCTTCCTGCTGTTCGTGGGAACGCTCGTGTTCGGCGTCAACCTGGTGGACTCGCTGATCAAGGGGCTGTCGGTCCAGCAGGTGGACCGGCTGATCTGGGCCCCCGACCTGGTGGGCTGCGTCCTGTTCCTGGTCTCGGGCCATCTCGCGGTCGTCGAGGTCTGCCACGGACGTCCGCGAGTCCTCGCCGACGACCTCGGCTGGTGGATCGTGGCGGTCAACCAGTTCGGATCCGTGCTCTTCTTCGTCTCGGCGCTCGCCGCCTACACGCGGCCGGCGACCGGCAGTCTCGTGAACGTCGACATCGCCAACTGGGGCACCCTCGCCGGGGCGCTGTGCTTCGCGGCCGGAGGCGTGATCCAGTTCTTCGAGCGGCCCTGAGGAGCGGGGCGGCGCGGGGCGGCCGACCCGTCGGCGGTCCACGGCTGTGACACGGGGAGCCGGCCCGCCGAGTGGTCTCTGCGGCGGTGGCGTGGGGTGCGCGGCCCGCCGGTGGTCTCTGCGTCCGCGGTGTGGGGCGTCCCGTTCTCCGTGCCGCCGCGACGGAAACCGCGTGGCGACCGTGTGGGGATCGCGCGGCGCCCCCGGCGCGTGGAGCGCCTGCCGGGGAGCGGCTACCGCTCGCTCGCCTGGTTGCCCTCCACCCACTGGATGAGCAGCTGCCGTACGTACGGATTGCCCTCCTGGGCGGCGTGCGCCAGCCGCTCGGCGCTCGCCCGGGCCGCCCGCCAGCTCGCGGGCGTGTCCTCGGCGTTGGCCTGGTCCGCGGCGGCCAGCGCGTCGGCCGCGAGGAGCCTGAGGTCCTCGGAGAGATCGTCGTCCGCGGCGGCCCGGTACGCCTCCAGCCGCAAGGCCGTGAGCGCCGCCGGGGAGAGGGCGGGCTGTGCGGGCGGCTGGGCGTAGCCGCTCACCGCTATGACCACGCAGAAGGTGGCGACGTCCCGGCGGCTCTCCGACTGGCCCTTGGCGATGGCCGGCGCGAGCCACTTGGGGGCCCGCCAGTGCAGGACCGCGGTGGCGATGGCGAGGGCAACGGCCAGCAGCGTGAAGGGAATCCAGCCACCGAAGAACCAGCCGATCGGCCCGAGGACCAGGAAACAGACGGCACTGCTCATCCATATCCGGCGGCGGCCGAGTCTCAGGTGTCGTGGATCCATGTGTCTCAGTGTCGCAGGGGCGCCCGGGACGCGCTGAGGGGGCGGGCGATTCGCACGGCCATGCCCCCGCCGGCCGCCCGGGACACGGGGAACGAGGGCCGGGGCGGCGGCCGTGGCGCCCGGTGGCACGGCTGTGGGTGACACGGCTGTGGGTGGCGCGAATCGTGGTGAACGCGGTCGGTGACCGCGACGGCGGGTGTGAACGGCGCGTATCGATTGGCCGGAGATGGTCCTGTCCATCGCGGCCCCCCGTACGTACGATTTCGTCGCTCCCGGCCTTCACAGCTCCTTCACAGCCAGGAGTGGACTGCGCATGTGCATTTGTCATGTGCACGCACAAATGAGTCACGCTTGATCCAAAGCACTGGTCCGCGACGGTTCCCCGTGATGACGGGGAGCCGCACCCCCCATTCATGGCGGCACGCCCACGCGCTGCCGCCGGAACACCGACGCAACGGATTGGAGCACCATGGCCGGTGGCCTGTTCATGGGCGGCGCGATCGCCGCCCTGTTCGCCACAGCGCTTCCCCTGTCGAGCCAGTCGTCCCCGTTCGACGACCCGCCCCCGGACAAGATCGTCATCAGTGTCGCCACGGTCAACGGATCCGGCTGTCCCCAGGGGACCGCCGCCGTCGCCGTCTCCCCGGACAACACCGCCTTCACCGTGACCTACAGCAACTACCTCGCCCAGGTCGGAGGCAACGCCGATCCCACCGCGTTCCGCAAGAACTGCCAGCTCAACCTGAACGTGCATGTCCCGCAGGGCTTCACCTATGCCATCGCCAGCGCGGACTACCGCGGCTTCGCCTCGCTCCAGTCCGGTGCCAGCAGCACCGAGAAGGCCTCGTACTACTTCCAGGGCTCCCCGAACACCGCCTCGATCACCCACCCCTTCCGCGGCCCGTACGGCGACGACTGGCAGGCCACGGACACCACGGACTGGGCGCAGCTGGTCTGGGCCCCCTGCGGTGTCCAGCGCAACTTCAACATCAACACCGAACTCCGCGTCAACGCGGGCACCTCGACGCCCGGCAGCTCCAGCTTCATGACCATGGACTCGACGGACGGTGACATCAGTACCGTCTACCACCTGGCCTGGAAGGAGTGCCCCTCCGCCTGACCCGCCCCGGCGTACCGCAGGTCCTCGGCCGGCCCGGCCGGCTCCGCCGCACCGGAGCCGGCCGGGCCGGCCTGTGGACGGGACCTAGGGCAGCAGCTTGTCCATCGCCTTGGAACCCTCTGCCTGGAGTTTCGCCTCGGCCCAGGCGAGGGTCTGCGGTGTGACGTCGCGACCCGTGGCGAGGACCAGGTCCTCGGCTGTCACCGGGCCCTCGGCCCCGGTGTGCAGCAGTGTGTCGGGGGTCGCCCTGTCGTCGGAGGGCGTGGACGCGTCGGGCTGGCTTTTCGGCATTGGTTTCTCCCTGTTCCACCGGATGTATTCACGCTACGGGCATTCCGTACGGCTCGCGCGACACGCCCGGTGTCAGGCCCGTTCCGCGCCCGCCGCGGCAGGCGAACCCTCGTTCGGCTGCGCTGGAATGTCGATATTTGTTCGCGGAGGTGATGGTGGAGGAGCTCGCACCACTGCGAATGAACGGAGCTTGGAATGCGTATTCGTCTGATGGCCGCCGCCGGACTTGCCAGTGTGGCCCTGCTGGCCACCGCCGGGACCGCCGCCGCCGACCCCGGGCCGGTGGTCGGTGTGGCGTCGAACAGCCCCGGAGTCCTGTCCGGCAACGTCATCCAGATTCCCGTCGACCTCGACGCCAACGTCTGCGGCAACACGATCGACGTGGTGGGCCTGCTGAACCCGGCGTCCGGAAACACCTGCAAGAACAAGTGACGGTCGACGGTCCGTAGGGTCCGGGTGGCAGCCGCCCGGACCCGACGGCCGGGCGCGGCCCGGCGGCACACTCCTCCTCCCGAGTGAGCCGCCGGGCCGGCCGCGTTCGGGGCGGCGGCGCCGAGCTCGGTGACGGCGGGGCGGGCCACCCGCGTTCCCGTATTGGTCTGTACATGACCACGATGGCGGGCCAGACTGTGCGCCGACCAGTCGCCCCCATCGAGGAGCACCATCCATGCGCAAGCCCGCACGGCAGCGTTGTCACGCGGTCCTGGCCGGTCTCGTCACCCTCGCCACCGCCGCCGTCCTGTCCGTGGCCACCGGAACGCCGGCCTTTGCCGCCGACACCTGGAACGAGGTGGGATCGGACCGCGCCGACCCGCTGACCGAGAGCCAGGGACTGACCTCCGTCGAGGTCCCGGCCGGCAACGCCAACCGCTACACGGGCATCGGCACGATCCCCGCGAGCGTGTCCAGCCGCGGCTGGAACCACGTGGGCGACCCGGACGCCTCGTACGACGGCTACTACGTGGAGCCGTACCAGAGCGACTCCGGCGGCGCGAAGATGTTCCGCGTGCAGGCGCCCGGCGGCGCCTGGTCCGAGTACGTCCACAGGCTGAGCGCCGGAGAGGCGCTGAACAACTCCTTCGTCGCCATCGCGCCGAGCGGTACGTGGATGGTGTCCGGCGAGTACGGCACCATGAACCGGCTCCTGGTGTTCCCGACCCCCGGCGTCAACCCGGCCACCTCGCCCTCGGCCGACCTCCCGCAGGCGTCCACCGTCACCCTCGACCACGCCGTACGCGACGTACAGGGCTGCGACTTCGTCACCGCGACACAGCTGCTGTGCTCGTCCGACGACCCCGCCGGCACGCTCTTCGGGATGACCAAGCCCCTGCTGCGGATCGACCTGTCCGGCGAGCCGAACGGCTCGTCCGACGTGTCCGGACACGTGACCGCGCTGCGCCAGTTGCCCCTGCGCAGCTCCTGCTCGGGCACCTTCGAGGTGGAGGGCATCGACTACGACCGCCGCAGCGCCACCCTGCGCGTGATCGTGGTGTCCCCGGGCTTCTGCGTGCTGACCGACAGCAAGACCTATCGCTTCACCAGGAGTTGAGCCCACACTGATTCCGGGCCCGGGCACGTGCCCCGCCGAGAGGCCGTCGGCGGACGGGGGGCGTACGTGTCCGCGAAGGGCTGGGTCTAAGGTCAGAGGCAGATTCAGAGTGATGGGGGGTGGCCGGCGATGGTGGAGGACGAAGCCGTGATCGGCTGCACGGGGGAACTGCTCATCGGCACCCGGGGGGCCGCCGGACCCGGCGAGATCCTCGTGCGCGTGAGAGGCGGATCCGAGACCTTCCATGCCTGGTCTCGGGAGCCCCTGCCGAAAGGGGCGACCGTGCTGGTGATCGAGTCCAGGGGATGCCGTGAGGTCGACGTCATCGAATGGCTCGATCCGCTGGACGCGCTGGACGGCGACGCCGTCGGCGCCGGTTGAGAAGGAGAAGCATGTTCGGTTATCGCGTACCCGCTCCCGATGAGGCGATGTTGATCTCGGGTGGCAGGCGGGGACTGGGGGGCGCGCCGTTCCGAGTGGTGACGGGGCACGGCAAGTTCGTGCTGCCCGTCTTCCGTAAGACCCGCTTCCTGACGCTGTCCATGTGCGAGGCGGAGGTCACCGAGACCTGTGTCACCAAGCAGGGCATCTCGCTGCACGTCCGCGCCGTGATCGCGTTCAAGGTGGGCAACGACACCGAGAGCATCATCAACGCGGGGCAGCGGTTCCTGTCCGACCAGGACCAGATGTCGATCCTGACGGGCCGGATCTTCGCGGGTCATCTGCGGTCCATCATCGGTTCGATGACGGTCGAGGAGATCGTCACCGAGCGGCAGAAGCTCGCCGCCGAGGTCCTCGACACCTCGAAGCTGGAGATGGCGAAGATCGGCCTGATCGTCGACTCGCTGCAGATCCAGTCCATCGACGACGGCGACACCGGCTACATCGACGCGATGTCCGCCCCGCACAAGGCGGCCATCCAGCGCCAGGCCCAGATCGCCCAGGCGCAGGCCACGCAGGCCTCCGTCGAGGCGGAGCAGGTGGCGGCGCGCAACCAGGCCGAGTACGCCCGGCAGACCGCGATCGTGAAGGCGGAGTACTCGGCCGAGGTGGACCGGGCGCAGGCGATGGCGGCCCAGGCGGGTCCCCTCGCCCAGGCCCACGCGCAGCAGGAGGTCCTTGCCGCGCAGACCGAACTCGCCCAGCGAGCGGCCCAGCTGCGTCAGCAGCAGCTGGTCGCCGAGGTCGTCAAGCCGGCCGAGGCCGAGGCCGAGCGGATCAAGGTGCTCGCCATCGCCGACGCCGAGCGCATGAAGATCCAGGCCGAGGCGGCCGCCTCGCACGACCGCGTCGCGCTCGACCGGATGCTGATCGACCAGCTGCCCCTCATCGTCAAGGAGGCGGCCGGCGGTCTCGCCGGCGCGAACGTCAACGTCCTCAACGGCGCCGACGGTCTCGGCGAGATAGCGGCCGGCCTGGTCGCGCAGGGTCTGACGATCCTCGACTCGGTCCGCCAGAACCTGGGCGGACAGAACTCCGAGAGCGGCGCCGCGAAGGCGACCGGCCCGCTCGAGCTCCCGGGGTACAGCCGCACGCAGGTCGACGTCGACGGTGACGAGCCGAAGGGCACCTCGCCGGCCAACTGACGGTCCACGGCCTTCGGTCCACCGCGTCCGCCGTCCCTCCCGGGGCGGCGGACGCGGCCGTTTGCGCACGGCACCGGCGAACCTGCGGCCACGTTCGGATCAACCGGCCCCAGGGACTCTCAAGTCCCTTACACTCAGGCCCAGTTGATCTCGAAGCGGCCGCCCCTGGAGGAGCGCATGCCCCGGACACCCTCGCGACGTACCGCACTGCAGGGCCTCGCCGCCGCCGGCGCCGCGGTCGTCGGGTTCGATCCCTTCACCCGCAGCTGGGCGGCCACCACACCCCGTACCGGCGGCCGGCCGCTCGCCGGCCTGCCGCGGCTGGACGGCAGCGTGCACACCGACGACGCCGCCCTCACGGCGGACGCCGACGACTTCGGCCACATCGTCCACCGGCGTCCGGCAGCGGTGCTGCGGCCCGGCTCCGTCCGCGACGTCGTCGCCATGGTGCGCTTCTGCAACGAGCACGGCGTGTCCGTCGCACCGCGCGGCCAGGGCCACGCCACCCAGGGGCAGGCGCAGGTCGACGGCGGCCTGATCATCGAGACCACACCGCTCGCGTCCATCGGCCCGGTCGGCCCGGACAGCACCACGGTCACCGTCGGCGCGGGAGCCCGCTGGAGCGAGGTCGCCCGGGCGACCCTGGCCCACGGACTCACCCCGCCCACCTTCACCGACTATCTCGAACTCTCCGTCGGCGGAACCCTCTCGGTCGGCGGCATCGGCGGCCAGACCCACCAGCAGGGCGCCCAGGTCGACAACGTGACGGAACTCCAGGTGGTCACCGGCGCGGGCGACCTCGTCCGCTGCTCCCCGGCCCGCCACCGCGATCTGTTCCACGCCGTGCTTGCCGGACTCGGCCAGTGCGCGATCATCGTCGGCGCCACGCTGCGCCTGGTCCCCGCGCCCGGGACCGTACGTCACTACCTGCTTCCCTACGACGACCTGCGTACGTTCCTCGACGACCAGCGGCTGCTCGTCGAGGAGCGCCGTTTCGACTACGTCGAGGGCCAGGTGAACGCCGACGCCGACGGGGCTTTTCGCGGGTATGTCATCGAAGCCGTCGCCTACGGTCCGCCCGTCGGCCCCGCCCCCGACGACACGGCGCTGCTGCGCGGCCTGCGGCACGACCCCGCGGGCGTGCAGGCGAGCGACCTCGGCTACCACGACTTCCTCGACCGGCTCGCGGCCGGCGTCGCCGCACTCAAGGAAGCGGGCCTGTGGGCCTTCGCCCACCCCTGGCTGAACCTGCTGCTGCCGGGCCGTTCGGCGGAGACGCTGGCCGCATCCCTGCTGGCGGACCTCACCCCGGCCGACCTCGGACCCGGCGTCGTCCTGCTGTACCCGGTGCTGCGCGAGAACCTGCACACCCCGCTGCTGCGCACCCCCGACGACCCGGTGTCCTATCTGCTGGCCGTCCTGCGCACGACCCCGCCCGACGACACCGCGACCGTCGACCGGCTCCTCGCGGCCAACCGGGCCGCCTACGACACCGTCCACGCGGCGGGCGGCACCCACTACCCGGTCGGATCGGTCCCCTTCGGCGCGGCCGACTGGCGCGAGCACTTCGGCCCCGCCTACCGGCGGCTGGCCACCGCCCGGCACACGTACGACCCGCGAGGAATCCTGGTGCCGGGGCAGGGCATCTTCTGACGGAGACCGGATCGCGGCGTACGGCCCGGTTCACCGACCGCCGGGCTCGCGGGCGTGCGGACCCGTCCGGCATCCGGACCCGTCCGGTTCCCGGCGGACCCGGTATCCGGGCGGACCCGGTATCCGGGCGGACCCGGTATCCGGGCGGACCCGGCACCCGGCTCACGCGCGGCCGGGCGGCTCACCAGAGGCCGGGCTCGCTGCCCACGATCGGCGCCGACGGCTCACCGTTCACCCCCCTCGGGACATCACCGGCCAGCATCACCCGGTGCATGACCCGGGGGTGGTCGAGGTGGGCGGTGTCGCTCGGCGCCAGATGAATGGTGGCCCGGTTGTCCCAGAAGGCCACGCTGCCCGGCTCCCACCGGAAGCGGACCGTGTACTCGGGCCGGGTCGCCTGCTCCAGCAGCAGGTCCAGCAGCGCCCGGCTCTCCGGCCGGGACACCTGGAGGATCTGTTCGACGTAGTAGCCGTTGACGAACAGCACCCGCTCGCCCGTCTCCGGGTGCACCCGTACCAGCGGGTGGTCGGTGGCGATCTGGCGGTCCAGCAGATGCCGGACGTACGCGTCGTCGCCGGGCCGGCTCTGGTACCCGACCCCGAGCCGGTGCTCGGCGCGCAGGGTGTCGACGAAGGCGCGCACCGGGGCCGACAGACCCGCGTAGGCGACGGCCAGGTTCGACCAGGTCGTGTCGCCGCCGTACGGGGGTACGGTCTCGGCGCGCAGAATCGTCGCGGCCGGGGGATCGACCCGGGCGCCGTGGTCGCAGTGCCAGCCGCGCAGCAGCGAGTGACGGCGTCTGCGCAGCCACTCCTCGTGGTCCATGCCGTAACGCCCGCCCAGCTCGAGGCGGTCGGCGGTCGTCTCGACCTCGGGGAAGGCCTCGGGCGAGGCGCTGCCCCGGGACCGGAGACGGACCGGTGTCCCGAACCGGCGCGCGAGGGCGACGTGCAAGGTGTGATCGAGCCGCTGGCCGCGGAAGAACAGCACCTTCCAGCGCAGCAGCGCCGCCCGGACCGCGGCCACGGCCTCGTCCGTCAGCGGCTCCGCCAGGTCGACTCCCGTGATCTCGGCACCGATGTGTCCCGCCGCCGGCTTCACCTCGAGAGATGTGACCTGGTCCGTCATGGGGCCTCCGTGGTTCGCGTCCGTCTCGTCGGCTCCAGCATGACCGCTCGGCCCGGCACCCGACAGGCCGCCTCGCCCGCCGGAACGAGCGCGGGCAGGGGCCGGCCGAGTGCCCCGGGATGCACGGGCGCACACGGGACGCGCGCCGCGCACACGGGGTGTGTCCGGTGTCCCCCACGTCACCGGGCCGCACTCCCTGTCGGCGGACGCGGGCCGTGCCGAGAATGGGGCGCAGTGAGCGGGGCCCGCCCTCCATCCGCATAGGGGCGGGGCCCGTTCACTGCGTTCGCACGCGGGTGGGACCCGTTCGCCGCGTCGAGGCCGTGGACGGCCGGCCTCCGGAGGTCCCGGCCCTCAGCCCTTGTGTTCGCGCAGCGCGGCGAGGGCCCGGTCGGCGTGGGCGCTCATCCGCAGCTCGCTGCGGACCACCTCCAGGACGGTGCGGTCCTTCCCTATGACGAAGGTGACCCGCTTGGTGGGGGCGAGGGTGAAGCCCCGCTTCACCCCGAACCGCTCCCGTACGGTTCCGTCGGCGTCGGAGAGCAGCGGGTAGCCGAGCGTGTGCCGGTCGGCGAACTCCTGCTGCCGGTCGACCGCGTCACCGCTGATCCCGACCAGCCGCGCGCCGGCGGCCGTGAACTCGGTGGCCAGATCACGGAAGTGACAGGCCTCGGCGGTACAGCCGGCCGTGAGGGCGGCGGGGTAGAAGAAGAGCACCACCGGCCCCTCGGCCAGCAGCTCGGACAGGCTCCGCGTCGCCCCGGTCTCGTCCGGCAGCGTGAAGTCCTCGACCCGGTCGCCCACGTTCACCTGAGATGTCATGACTGTCCCTTTCCGGACCGGGCGACTCCGCGCGCCCACAGTACGAGCGGCACCTGGAGCGGGAGCCGGGCGAGGGCCGCAGCCCTCAGCGGTGCGGGGCGGCGGCGCCAGTCCACGGCCATCTGCACGTTGGCGGGGAAGACCCCGACGAAGAACGCGGCGGTGGCGAGCGCGGCGACCCGGCGGGTCCGGGGGAGTGCCACCCCTGCCGCCAGGGCGAGTTCGGCGGCGCCGCTCGCGTACGTCCAGGTCCTCGGCGCTCCCGGCAGAGCGCGCGGGACGATGGCGTCGAACTGCCGTGGTGCGGCGAAGTGGGCGACGCCGGCGGTGGCCAGAAGGCCCGCGAGCAGCAGGGGTGATCGTTCGGGCCGTGGCAAGGTTCCTCCTCCAGGGGGCCTGCCGCGGATATTACTGCAGAGTAGGTGCTGGTGGTACGGGCGGGACGCCTCGGCCTTCTCGGCGGGACGCGTCCGTCCGCGGGTGGGACACGCAGGCCGGACGCCCCGCCCGCGCCTCGCGCGCCGGGCGGGCCGTCAGGCCGTCAGAGCAGCCCGGAAGACGCTCGATTCCACCGCCTCGGTGCTCCCCCTCACCTCGGTCCGGCCGGTCGTCCCGGTCCGGCCGATCACCTGGGCCGGGTCGGCCCTCTCCGTCCGGCGGGTCGGCTCGCTCCGGCCCGTGGCGGTGGTACGTGCCGCCGACTGGACGGCGTACGTGGTCTTCGCGGGGTCGACGAGCGGGGCGCCGAGCACGATCCGGCCCGCGGCGTGCAGCGCGTCGCACTCGTCGGTGGGCAGGGCGACGTAACAGCCGCCGCGTCCCGTCGAGGGATCGAACGGAAGCCAATAGCCGTACCGGCGGCGGCCGTTCGCATGCACGGTGAGGAGGACGGGGAACCGCCGCTGGGTGATCAGACGCAGGACTTCGGCGTCCTCGGGGCCGAGCGGGGCGCGCGTGCGAGGCAGCGGCCGCACCATGGTCACCGGCCTCCGATCGGCGCTCGCGGCACGGCACGAAGGTGCGAGGTCGGCGTCATGTGCGGGCGGCCTTTCGACGGACGGACGGGATCACGCGGCACCGGTGCGGTGACGTTCCTGCTGACCAGCATTGTTCCGCAAAGCACTGACATCGGGGGAGGGGTGACGGCCAGTCATGTCGCACGGATGTTCACGCGCGGGCGGCGCGCGGTGGGAGCGGGCGGCGAGCTGCCCCTGGACGAAGGGGTCCGTGGCGGGGTCGTACGGTCCGGCGTGGTCGGCCAGAGCGTCGGTGATCCGTTCCCACTCGTCCGCCTCCGTCCGCGTGTCGGCCGTCGTTCCGCCATCGGCCGAAGTGTCCTCCACGGCCTTCCGCGCGGCGCCGAGGGCCGCTTTCGCCTGGTGGTGGTTCATCCCGGTGGCCGCGCGGCGCACCCGGTCCCACACGGCGTGCTCGCGTTCGGACGGTTCACGTTCGGACGGTTCCCGCTCCGGACTCAACGCTCCACCTCGATCCCTCCAAGGAACGGCTTCCCGCACCGGGACCGGGTGCCCGGGCCGCGCGGAACGACACCTCCGGGCCGGTGTGCGCCGCCTCGGGACGCGTCCCGTCACCAGGGCAGGAACGCGTGGACGTCCTTGCCGTCGGGCCGCACGATCACACTGACCTGGTCGCAGAGCGCGTGGATGAGATGCCAGCCGACGCCGCCCCCGCCCTGGGAGGGGCGGAAGCGGCGCGGGGCGGGCGCGGTGGTGCTGCTGTCGTGGAGCGTCACGTGCACACCGTCGACGGTGGGACGTATCCGGAGCTCGAAGGGGCCCGGAGCGTACTGGACCGTGTTCGCGGCGAGTTCGGTGACCACCAGCAGGATGTCGTCCCAGTGCTCGGGCGCCGAGGGCGGTGTCGCTCGCGCGAGGACGCGCAGAAAGCCGTCCGCGGCCAGCCGCGCGTCCGTCACGTTGCGCAGCTCGCCGCCGAACGCGCTGGTGAGCGTGCCGAGTTCCTCGAAGGACGGCTTCCTGTTCCGGCTCGGGTCGATCTCCATCGTGTCCTTCGTTCGGATCTCGTCGGCGGAATGTCCCTCGCTGCGCCGCGATCCGGTCACCCGTGTCCGAACCCGGCCCCGTGACGAGGCCCGGTGCTGCCCCGCCCTGGTCTACGCGGAGGTGTCGTGGGAGCGCCGACGGGAGCGGCGGCGTGCCAGCGCGCGCCGTTCCGCCTCGCTCGTACCGCCCCAGACACCGACGGTCTGACCCGTGTCCAGGGCCTGGCGCAGGCACTCCTCGCGGACCGGGCAGCCCCCGCAGACCGCCTTCGCCTCCTGGATCTGGAGCAGCGCGGGGCCGGTGCTGCCCACGGGGAAGAACAGATCGGGGTCGACGGTGCGGCAGGACGCGCCTTCGCGCCAGTTCTCCATGTGAACCTCCTGATCGAGTCGGACGTGTTCTCCGGAATCCGGTCCCTTCCCGGGTCACCCTTGATCCGCCGGATGAAACAGGAGAGTCGTGCACATCCCGTGGACACCGGGACGGCCGTACGGGGCGGGGACGGGCCGGGGTGGCAAAATGGGACCCCGGACGAAGGCTGGTTTCGTTTGGCGGATGAACGGATGGCCCATGGCACAGGAGTCCGGCGAGGTCTGGGAGAAGTTTGCCGTCGCCCTGGCGGACATGGCACGGGACCTGCTCGCCCAGGACTCGGTGCAGGCCACCTTGGACCGGATCGTGGAGCACGCGACGGTGCTGATCAACGGCTGCGACGAGAGCGGCATCCTCACGGTCCGCCGCGGCGAGGTCAGCGCGCTGGCCGCGACCAGCGACATCGTGCGCAAGGCGGACCGGATCCAGCAGGACCTGCGGGAGGGCCCGTGCTTCGACGCGGTGACCGAGCGCGAGCAGCTCTACGCCATCGAGGACCTGCGCCGGCCGCACCCGAAGTGGGCCCGCTTCGCGCCCGAACTCAGAAAGCTGGGCATGGGCAGCATGATGGGCTTCCTGCTGTTCACCGACGACGACGAACTCGGCGCCCTCAACGTGTACTCGCGCCGTCCGGACATGTTCGGCGCGTCGGCCCAGAGCGCCGGCTGGGTGCTGGCCTCGCACGCCGCGGTCGCCCTGTCCTCGGCCCGTACGCACCAGCAGCTCGGCCATGCCCTGGAGACCCGCCACGAGATCGGTGAGGCGATGGGCATCCTCATGGAGCGGCACGGCCTCGCCGAGGAGGACGCGTTCGCCGTGCTGAAGAAGGCCTCCCAGGACCACAACATCAAACTGCGGGAGGTCGCCCGCAAGGTCTGCGAGACCGGCGAGCGGCCCCGCTGACCGCCCGAGCCGCCCTTTTCCGGTCCTGCCTCGGGACCGGAACGGTGCGAGGGACGCCTCGCCGGTCCCGCCCCGGCGGCCCTAGAGGAAGCGGCGCACCGGTGCGACGGCCAGCTCCCTCGCGCGCTGGACCGGGGACCTGCGCCGCCAGCGGTCCGGATCGATGCCCACGGCGTTCTCCCGGTCCTCGTCGAAGTCCCGGTCGAGGGCGGCGGTGAACGTCTCGTCGAGGACGGCCAGCATGACCTCCTCGTCGTGCTCCATCGAGCGGCGGTTGAAGTTGGTGGAACCGACGAGGGACGCCACCCCGTCCACCGTCATGATCTTGGTGTGGAGCATGGTCGGCTGGTACTGGCGTATCTCGACGCCCGCGGCCAGCAGCGTCCCGTAGTGGTTCTGGCCGGCCAGCTGACAGGCCCGCTGGTCGGTGTGCGGACCGGGCAGCAGGATCTCCACCCGGACACCGCGGCGCGCCGTCGCGCACAGCAGGTCCACGAAATAGGCGTCGGGGGCGAAGTAGGCGGTGGCGAGACGGAAGCGTTCCTCGGCGGAGCCGAGCATCACCCGGACGAGGGTCTGCATGTCCTGCCAGCCGAAGCTTGCCGATCCCCGTACCACCTGCACGGTGGCCGTGCCCGGCCGACCGTGCCCGGTGAAGCGGTCCCGGTCGTCGAAGAGCTCGTCGTGACACTCCGCCCAGTTCTGCGCGAACGCCGCGGCGATGCCGTCCACGGCGGGCCCGCGCACCTCGACGTGGGTGTCCCGCCACTCGGAGGGGCCGCGGGCGTCACCGCACCACTCCTCGGCGATGCCCACGCCACCGGTGAACGCGGTGTGCTCGTCGACGACGAGCGCCTTGCGGTGACAGCGGTGGTTCTGCTTCAGGGGCGAGAGCCACAGCGGTTTGCGGAACCACGCGACCTGGACACCGGCGGCGGTCATGGACCGCAGCAGGTTCTCCTCGATCCGCTTCGCGCCGTATCCGTCCAGCAGCAGCCGTACGCGAAGACCCGCGCGGGCCCGTTCGGACAGGGCGGCCGCGAACTCGCGGGCGATCTCCCCGCGCCAGTAGACGAACGTCATCATGTCGATGGTGTGCTCGGCGGACCGCACCGCGCCGAGCATCGCGGCGAAGATCCGGTCGCCGTTGCGCAGGGGAACCAGTTCGTTCCCCTCGGTGGCCGCGATGCCGATGAGCCGCTCCAGACGTCTGCGGAACCGCTGCTTGCGGCGTCGAGCCTCCTTCGGGTCCACCGTTCCGTCCGCCTCGACCCGTGCCGTGCCGGTCCGGGACATCCGCCGCCTCCTGTCGTCCGTTCCGCGTTCCGCCTCGTCGCCCCGGGCGGGCCAGGCGCAGTGCCGGGGTGGTGGCCCCGTCGGCCCTGCCCGGTGAGAGCCACCACCCCGGCCGCTCGACCGTGCCGGCCCAGGAGTCGCCCTGTCCCCTGGGACCGCCACGGGAGCGATGTCGCCGGACCACCCGCAGGTGGCCCGGGACGCGTGACCTTGTGCCCCCGATCCGCGGCGGCAGTCCCCCTTCGCCCCACGGCTTCGACCGGCCGGGCGGCTCCGCCCGTCACCTCGCGGTGCCGCCCGCGACGGGGCTCGTGTGACCGCGGTGTGAAGGTGGGGGAACCCGCGACATGGGCCACCGCGCTCCGGGAAGAAGGGGGGACAGCCCGCCCGGAGCACCGGACCTGTACGGAGGGCGCCGCGGTGCGGCGCAGGGGCGGGACGTACGGCAAGGGAGGCGAAGGAATGACCACCGTCGAACCGCCCTGCGACTTCGGCCCCGGTCTCGGCGCGAGGCTGGAGAGGGATCCGCAGGCCGCTGTGCACGCCCGGCGGCTGGTCCGCACGTTCCTCGGAGACCTGCCGCGCACGGTGCCACGAGAAGCCGCCGAGTCCGTCATGCTCGTGGTCTCCGAGCTGGTGACGAACGTGGTCCGGCACGCGCGCGGCCGGCTCTGCGGCCTGGACCTGAGGGACATGGGCCACGGAGTGGGGATCTCGGTCTCCGACGACGACCCCGAGCCGCCGCGTCCCCGACGTCTCGACCTGACCGGACAGGGGGGCCTCGGCTGGCCGCTGGTGTGCCGGCTGTCCTCCGAACTGACCGTGCTGTCCCGCCCGGACGGCAAGACCGTTCGCGCCGTCGTGCCGTTCTGACACGTCCCGACGTCGCCCTTTCCCGCTTCTGACGATTCCGAGGGAACGAGCATCATCCGCGATTCAGCTGCGACCGCCGGCCGCGACGGAATTCCCCGTCCGTGGGGCGGGGTTGCCCGTCCGTACGGCGAGGGTCTCCCGCCGCGCCGCGAGGCTCTCGGTCCGAACGGCGGGCGCGGGCGTGCGGAACACAGCCCCGGCAAGCGCGTGACGACCCGTGACGGATGACGCGGACGTGGACCGCGCAGGGGGTACCGACCCCCGTCCCGAGGCGGTCGCCCGACGGCTGGCGGACGCCGTCGAAGATCTGGTGGAGCTGTGGACCTCGGCCGGTCGGTCGGTCGTCCCACGGCTGTCCGCACAGCAGTTGAAGGCCCTGAAGGCCGTCGCGCGCCGCCCCGCGGCCACCCTCACCGACCTGGCCGAGAGCGTCGGCACCACCCTGCCCGCGGCGAGCCGTCTCTGCGACCGGCTGGAGGCCGCCGGCCTGCTGCAGCGGATTCCGCACTCCCACAGCCGGCGTGCCCTGAGCCTGCTCCTCACACCACAGGGCAGAAGGGTGCTCGCGGAGATCGGTGCGCGGCGGACCCTGGACCTGGCGGCCGTGCTCGCGGCGATGACCCCGCTCCAGCGGGCCTCACTGGAGGACGGCCTGCGCGCGTTCCGGGCGGCACGGGGTGCGACGGCCGCCGACCGCCGGACGGACGAGTAGGCACGGAACCCGGTCCGCGCCGCCCCGCGGCATGTCGGACGCGGTGTGTCGGACGAGATGTGCCGTACGGCATGTCGGACGAGGTGCGCCGGGCGCGGGCCGTCAGACGGGCGGCCTCCCGGGGCCGTCGTGCCGCTCCGCGCCGCCGAGGTGGACGAGCAGCAGACACACGTCGTCGTCGCGCTGCGAGTCGCGCAGCATCGGGTCCAGAATCCGGTCCGCGGCGCCCTCCAGATCGCTGTCCAGATCGGCCGCGCGCTCGGCGGAGAGCGCCCCGGCCAGCCGCCGGATGCCCGGGTCGATGCCCTCCCTCCGCCGTTCCACCAGACCGTCCGTGTACAGCGCGAGGGTGGATCCCGGCGCGATCCGCGCCGTGTGGTCGCGGATCTCCTGGTGCAGCGGAATGCCGAGCATCGCGCCGGGTCTGGCGTCCAGGACCCGCACCTCGCCGTCCGGGGCGCGCAGCACCGGCGGCGGATGCCCGGCGGCGGCCCAGGTGACCTCGGGCTCGTCCGGGTGGAACCGGGCGATGACCGCGGTGGCGTACAGGTCGGGCTGGAGGTGGTGCAGGAACGCGTGCAGGCGGGTGAGCAGCCGTCCGGGTGTGCCGCCGTCGACGGCGTACGCCCGCAGCGCGGTGCGCAGTTGGCTCATCATGACGGCCGCGTGCAGCCCGTGGCCGGTGACGTCGCCCATGACGGCGACCAGACCCCCGTCGGGCTGCCGGAACGCGTCGTACCAGTCACCGCCGATGTTCAGACCGTGGGTGGCGGGGAGGTAGCGTGCCGCCAGGCTCAGCCAGGGTGTGGCGGGGAGGTCGGTGAGCAGGGCGCGTTGCAGGGTCTCGGCGATGTCGCGGTTGTGCTCGAAGCGCTGCGCGTGGTCGACCGCGATGCCCGTCCTGCGCGCGAGTTCGACGAGCATCACGGCGTCGTCCGCGCTCCACCGCTCCCGCGGCGGGGTCAGCGTCACGACGCCGAGGGGCGTGTGCCGGCTCGGCAGCGGGATGCACAGCAGCGGCTGCCGCGGGTTCAGCACCGAGGGCGGCAGGTCGTCGACCCCGGGCAGCCGGCCCGGATGGTCGGCGGCGTACTGCGGGCGGCCGGTGCGGGCGGCGGCGACGGCGGCCGCCGGACGGGTGGTGTGCCTGCGGGCCTTGTCGTCGGCGGCGAAGAGCCATACGTCGACGCTCCGGGCGTAGTCCGGGACGAGCAGCCGGGGCAGATGGCCCAGGATCTCCTCGTGGTTGAGCGAGGCGGTCAGGGCCGCGCTGGCGTCGGCGAGGAAGGTCAGTCTGCGCCGGGCGCTCTCGGCTTCGGTGCGGGCACGGCGTTCGGCGCCGAACAGCTCGCGCTGGACCCGGCCGGCCGCGTCGAGCTCCGCGTGCAGCGCGAGCACACCCTGGTTGGTCTGGTGCAGTTCCTCCCGGTGGAAGGCGACCAACTGCTCCTGTTCGGCGAGCTTGTCGAGGACCCGGGAGGTGTCCTCGTCGGCGCCGAGCAGGGCGTCGGCGAGAGCCGCCCGGCCGCGCGGCACCCGGACCGGGCCGTGCTCGGCCCGGCCGGCCTCGCTCCGGCCCGGCTCGGTGGTGCCCACGCTCGCCTGCCAACTCGGGCCGCTCTCCGCCCCGTTCGCCTCTGCGCCGAGTGTGACGGTCAGCCGGCCGGCACACCGCTCGCCCGTGGACCCGGTCGCCCGGAGGGTCAGGCGCCAGCCGCCCCCTTTGACCAGACACTGCCGCAGCTGCGCGCTCAGCGCGGTGACCAGGCGGGTGCGCTCCACCGTGGAGACGCCGTGCGCCGCGGCGATCCGGGCGGCGGCGACGCGGGCACGGGCGGCGTCGTCGACCGTGGTGATCTGCCAGGTACGGGTCATGTTCGGTGATCCTGCGGGGTGGGGGCCAGCACGGCCACGGTGGTGTCGTCCCGCGCCGGACGGGCGGCACTGCTGGAATCGCGCGTGATCACGGCGGCGGTGACGGCGGGGTCCGAGGTGGTGAGGTGGGCGAGGGGCGGGGGAACCCAGCGGCTCGGCAGCCCGTCGCTGTGGAGCACGAGCAGGCTGTCCCGGGTCCACGGCAGGCTGCTGTGCGGCAGCCGCGCAGGACGGTGGGCGCCGACGATCCCGGGGTGGGACAGCAGCGGACTCCAGGTGTCGCCGGTACGCAGCCGGGCTCCGATGTTGCCGATCCCCGCGAAGTCGAGGCGCAGGGTCACGAGATCGAGCCGGGCCACCGCGACCGCGGCTCCCCGGGTGTCGTGCAGCGCCGGGTGCAGCGCGCCGAGGAGTTCGGCCGGCGGCAGATGCGCGAGCCGGCGCAGTTCTCCGACGGCGGCCCCGGACGCCTCCGCGGCGGCGGGGCCGTGGCCGAGGCCGTCGGCGAGCAGCAGGGTGACCAGGTCGCCGGAGCGGACACAGGCCCAGGCGTCGCCGGAGTGCTCCGCGGCCGCGAGGGGGATGTTGATGCCTCCCGCGCGGACCGGGGCGCTCACGCCGGGGGAGCGGTGCCCGGCCCGGTCCCTGCGGACCGCGTGGACCCGGGCCAGGGCGACGGTGCCCCGGCCCGGCACGGTGTGCACCTCGAAGTGGTCGCAGACGCGCCGGCAGGTGCCGAGCCCCGCGCCGAGCGAGGCCGTCGTTGAGAACCCGTCGCGCGAGGCGGCCGCGAGGTCGGCGATCCCCGGGCCGTGGTCGATCGCGGCCATCTGCAGGGCCGGGCCCAGCCCGGTGCCGGGGAGCGCGAGGTCGGCGTGCACGGTGTCGATGAGCATCCGGCCACCGCCGCCGTGCTTGAGCAGGTTCGTGGCCAGCTCGGTGGCGACCAGCGCGGCGACGGCGCTGCGGTCGCGGCCGAGTCCCGTGTGCTCGGCGGCGGCCTCGGCCGCGACCCGGACGTCCCGGATCCGGGTCGAGTCGTGGACGGGTACGTCCCAGACGCGTGTCATCGGCTCTCCTTGCGCGGCCGCGGCGCACCCGCGGTCCAGCAGATGACGGTCACTGCCGTGCCCTCGCCGGGACGGGAGTCGATGGAGAACTCGTGCACCAGGCGGCGGGCTCCGCCCAGGCCGAGGCCCAGACCGCCGCCGGAGGTGTAGCCGTCGCCGAGGGCCCGTTCGACGTCCGGGATGCCGGGACCCTCGTCGGAGAACGTCAGGCGCAGCCCCTGGGCGGCCCCCGCCTCCAGGACGGTGGACTCGACCCGGCCGCCTCCGCCGTGCACCAGTGTGTTGCGCGCGAGTTCACTGGCCGCGGTGACCAGCTTGGTCTGGTCCACGAGTCCGAATCCGAGCCCGGCGGCCGCCTGGCGCACGTGCTGGCGCACCCACGCGAGATCCATGTCGGTACGGATCGGCAAGGAGGCGGTGACACTGCCGGAAGTGTCCGTCACGGGCTCTCCTGGCGTACGGGGCTGAGGCGGAGGGGAGTGGAGGCGAGCAGGCGCATGGCCTCGTCGGTGTCGAGCGCGGTGCGCAGCCCGGGCAGGGTGAGGCCGAGTTCGACCAGGGTGATGGCGACGGCGGGGCGCATGCCCGCGACCACGGTCTGCGCGGCGAGCAGCTTCGCGTGCGCGGCCACCTCGGCGAACACGCGCCCCAGGAACGAGTCGACGATCTCGACCCCGGAGATGTCGATGACCACACCGCCGGCGGAACTGGCCGCGACGGCCTCGCCGATGTTGCGCTGCAGCTCCTCGGCCGCCTCGTCGTGCAGGTCGCCCTGGAGCGTGACCAGGAGGATGTCGCCGATCTTCAGAACGGGGACATGGGGACTCGAGGAGCCGGGGACCGGGGCGCTCACCGCGTGCTCGGGCCGGTGCGGTCCTGGTCGACGACGGCGATGCCCTGCCGGTGCAGGGCGTACGCGAGGGCGTCGGCGAGGCTGGCGCGTGTGACCACCGATCCCAGGTCGATGCCGAGGTGGACGATGGTCTGCGCGATCGCGGGCCGGATGCCGGAGACGACGCACTCCGCTCCCATCAGGCGAGCCGCGGCCACGGTCTTCATCAGATGCTGGGCGACCAGGGAGTCGACGGTCGGCACACCGGTGATGTCGAGGATGGCGAACCGGGCCTGCTGGCTGACGACGGCGTCGAGCAGGCTCTCCATCACCACCTGGCTGCGCGCGCTGTCGAGGGTGCCGATCAGCGGGACGGCGACCACACCGGTCCACAGCTTGATCACGGGTGTGGCCACCTCCAGCAGCTGGAGGCGCTGCCGGTCGATGAGTTCCTGCCCGGCGCTGAGCGCCGTCTCCAGGACGACCAGGCGGAGCGTGCCCAGCAGCGCGGTGAGCGTGACCGCGCAGGCCTCGGCGAACGCGCGGGGCCCGTCGGCGAGGTCGGCACTCAGCAGCTCGTAGGCCGCCGGACGCAGCGCCGCCACCTCGTCGGCTATCTGGGCGGAAGCGGCGCCCGCGCGTGCCCGGGAGGCAGCCATGCGTCCCAGCTGTTCGCGCACGGTGGCGAATCCGGCCGCTCCGAGGTCCTCGGCCCGGTCCGCGGCCGCGACCGCGGCGAGCGCCTCCACGACGACCCGGCCCGCTTCCACGGCCTCGTCCCGGGAGACGGTGAAAACGGTGCGGAACAGCGCCTCGTCGGCCCAGCGCTGGGCGATCTGCTCACTGCGACGGCGCAGGAACGCGCCGACCTCCTGCGCCGGCGACTCCTGCTGTACCGCTGTCCGGTGGTCCGCCACGTGTCCTTCTCCTCAGTCCGTGCACCGTGCCGGGCTCCGCCGCCCGGCACGGTTTCTTGTCGTACGACAACTGTAGTCATGGTCCCGGTGCGTACGGCGCCCCCTCTTCCCGGGGAGAGGGCGGCGCGGGACCGGCCCGGACGCCCGGGCCCGGCCCTTCGGGGCTGCTGATCGGGCTACTGCCCGTCGTCCGACGGCCCGTGCCAGTCGAGACACACCACCAGGGCGTCGTCCTCCGGCCTGGGCCTGCCCCGGTGGCCGGTCAGCTCCCTCAGGACGGCGCGGGGCACCTCCGTCGCGGGCAGCAGCCGCGTGGAGGTGATCGCCATGGCCAGGGCCTTCTCCCCGTACTTCTCCCCGCCCGGTCCGGCGACGGCGTGGACGCCGTCGCTCACGAAGAGGAGCCGGTCGCCGGGTTCCACCCGGAACTCCTGCACGCGGTAGTCGGTCTCCTCGAACATGCCGAGGGGCAGCTGGGCCTCGAAGTCGACGCGTTCCACGGTCCGGCCGCGCAGCCGCAGCATCTGGGGCGACCCCGCGTCGATGACCCGCATCCGGCCGGTGGCCAGCTCGAAGTCGAGCATGAGCACGGACAGATAGCGGTCGCCCCGGTACTGGGCGTAGATCGCCTGGTCGGCCAGCGCCGCCTGGTCGTGGAGGGGGATGCCGGCCCGGCGCGCGTTGCGCAGGGCGTTGATGCCGAGATTGGTCAGCAGCGACGCCTCGATGCCCTCGCCCATCCCGTTCGTGACGTAGAGGGACAGCCGGGCGGCGTCGGCCGACCAGTCGAAGTTGTCGCCGAAGATGGCGTACGCGGGTTCCAGCTGGGCGCCGAGCTCGTACTCGGGCCGGGAGCAGGAGCGGCCGGGCAGCAGCTGCCACTGCATCTCCGCGGCCAGCGTCAGCCGGTCCTTGCGGCGTGCCTGGAGATACAGGTCGGTGTCCCGTTCGGCCACGAGCACCTCGTGGCCGAGTACCTCCGCGATGTCGGCGAGTTCGGTGAGCGTCTCCTCGTCGCAGTCCGCCGAGGGCAGGGTGACGGACAGGATGCCGAGCCGGTCGCCGCGCACCGTCACCGGGAGGTGCGCGCGTACGGCCTCCTCGCCGCGTTCCTCGACGAAGGGCTCCTGGGCCCCGAAGGCGCGGCCCTCGGGACTGGTGTGCACCGGAATGGGTTCCAGGGTGTGCGGAAGCACCGACACGGGCTGGAGCACGGTGAGCCCGTAGTCGGCCATGAAGAGCTCGACGGAATCGGCCGCGTAGTGACCGCACAGCACGTCACGGACGGCGTCCAGCAACTGGTGGGGTGCCGCGGTGCGCAAGGCGCGCTCCGCGACCACGAATCTGTTCACGATGTCGGATAGGCCATTCTTCGACTAGTACGATGCCGGGTCCACGCTCCGGGCGAGCCGGTCCAACACGCGCGGGTGTCGTTATCCATTGTTTTGCCCCTCTTGTCGCCTCCGTAGGCTGACAGCGCCAGAGAAGACTGGGAGAGTTGGACGGTGACTTCTTCCGGCCCGCGTCCGCACCCCGGTGAGGTGGCTCGCGTGACCGCCGAGGCGGCCGAGCTGCTGGAGATCCTCTGGGGGCGCGCCTCGACGGCACCCGTCTCCGCCTCACAGCTTCGGGTCATGTTCATCCTGGAACACGACGAGGGGATCAATCTGCGGACCCTCGCCGACGCGCTCGGCTCCACGCCTCCCTCGACCAGCAGGCTCTGCGACCGGCTCCAGGCCGTCGGGTTCGTCGAGCGGACGCCGAGCGACGTCAGCCGCCGGGAGCTCCGGCTGTTCCTCAGCCCCAGGGGCCGGACCTTCCTCGCGGAGCTGCGCGAGCGCCGCGAGCGCGCCGTGGAGGCGGTCCTCGAGCAGATGCCGGCCGCCGGGCGGGCGGCGCTCGTGGAGGGGCTGTCGGCCTTCTGTGCGGCCGCGGCGGCGCAGCTGCACGAGGGTGACGAGATCGGCGTCCGCTCGGCCTGAACGGCGCGGCGGCCCGGACCGGGAACCGGTCGTCGCGGGCCGGTGTGCCGCGGTCGCCGCACGGGGGCGGCCGGTCTCGCGCGCTGCGCCATCTCGGTTCCTCTCTTCGGTCCGGGGTGATCACTCTCCTTCTGTGAGGCGATCACTCTGTTGTCTCATGCTCATAGTTGTCAAATGGCAACTGTTGCCCATGTGCTTCCGCACCGGGCCCTGCGCGGGCCCGGCGGGTCCGGGGCTCGGCCGGTCCGCCGATGGGACGCGCCGCGCCTGCCGGGATGCCGAGCCCCGGCCTCCCTAGTGGCGGGCCGTCCCCTCGCCCATGCGGACCAGCGCGGCGTCCACGTCGTCCACCGACGGGATGGCGAGGCTGACGCCCGTGAGATCCAGAACGCGCTGGACGACCCCCGACGGGGACACGAGGCACACGCCGCCCCCCGCGCGTCCGGCGGCGTCGTGGGCCTTGAGCAGGGCGTTGATGCCGGAGGAGTCCATGAAGGGGACCGCCGACAGATCGAGCAGCAGGTGCCGCCGGCCGCCGCGGATCTGGTCGGCCAGTCGGTGGTGCAGCTCGGGGGCTGTCTCGACGTCCAGCTCCCCGGCGACGGTGACCAGGGCGATGTCCTCGCCGTACACGGTCGCGTCGATGGACACAGGAGCCTCTTCGGCCGGCACGGTTACCTCCAAGGGTCGAGGGGGAGCTGACCCGTCGGGATCGATCCGGCGCTGGGGTACGCCGGTGAGCAGGTCAACGGTTACCCCCCGAACCGAGGTGCACACCTTGGGTCCGCGCCGCCGGATCCGGCGTCTTGACCCTCCCTTTCCTGGATTACCTCTGACACAGAGGTAATCTCGGGACGTGAAGGCGGATGCGGAGCGTTTCCCCGAGACCCTGGCGGACGCCCTGGCCGGGCTGCAGCGGCTGATCAGACGGCGGCTGCGCGCGGGCACGCCCGGACCGGGCCTGCGCGGTGCCGAGGTCGACCTGCTGCGGCTGGTCGTCGACCGGCCGGGCATCGGGGTGTCGGAGGCGGCCAAAGAGCTCTATCTGGCGGGCAATTCGGTCTCGACCCTGGTCAACCGGCTGGTGGGGGACGGCTATCTGATCCGCGAGACGGACCCGGCCGACCGGCGCGCCGTACGACTGCTCCCCACTCCCGCGGCCGACGCACGGCTGCGCGACTGGCGGCAGCGGCGCGCGGTGCTCGTACGCGGCCAGGTGGCCCGTCTCGACGCGGCCGACCGTGCCGCCCTGGAGGCCGCCCTGCCCGCCCTGCGCAGACTGGCGGCGAACCTGCACGAGGAGGCCGAGGAGACATGACACGGCACACCAGCGGAGACACGGACCCCGCACCGCCGCCGGGCCCCGGACCCGGACCCGAGAGCCACGGCGACGGCACCGCCGACGCCGTGTCCTGCGCCGGACTCGTCTACGCCTTCGGCGAGACGACCGCCGTCGACGGTCTCGACCTCGCCGTCCGTGACGGTGAGGTCTTCGGGCTGCTCGGGCCCAACGGCGCGGGCAAGACGACGGCCCTGCAGTGCATCACCACGCTGCTGCCGGTCCCCGCGGGCAAGGTCCATGTCTTCGGACACGACGCCACCCGTGAACAGATGGCGGTGCGACGCCTGTTGGGGTACGTGCCGCAGCAACTGTCCGCCGACTCCGGACTCACCGGCAGGGAGAACGTGGCCCTGTTCGCCCGTGTCTTCGACGTGTCCCGGCGCGAGCGCGCGGCCCGTGTCGCCCAGGCGCTCGACGCGGTCGGCCTCGCCGACGCGGCCGACCGGCTCGCCAAGACGTACTCCGGAGGCATGGTCCGCCGTCTGGAACTCGCCCAGGCTCTGGTCAGCGCGCCGCGGCTGCTGATCCTGGACGAGCCGACCATCGGCCTCGACCCGATCGCCCGCACCAGCGTGTGGGAGCACATCAACGCCGTACGGGCCGCCACCGGCATGACCGTCCTCGTGACCACCCACTACATGGACGAGGCCGACCAGTACTGCGACCGGGTCGCGCTGATGCACCGCGGCCGCGTCCGCGCGCTCGGCACGCCGCGGCAGCTGAGGGTCGGCCTCGCCGAGCGCCGCGGGAACACCGGCGACGGTGAACCGCCCACCCTGGAGGACGTCTTCCGTGACGTCGCCGGCAGTGGACTCGACGACCGATCAGGAGACTTCAGCGATGTCCGAAGCACCCGCCGTACCGCTTCCCGCGTCGGCTGAGCAGGTCCGCCCCGGGAGTCTCGACCTGCTCGTGATCCCGCCCAGGGCCCGGACGGGCTGGCGCGTGCTGCCCGCCCGGGTCGCCGCGATGTGCGCGGTGGAGCTCCAGAAACTCCGCCACGACCGCACCGAGCTGTACACCCGGGCGGTCCAGCCGGCCCTGTGGCTGCTGATCTTCGGCGAGACGTTCACCCGGATCTACCCTGCTTTCGGGCAGGGTGCCCGGTCCTTCAGGGCCGGGTGAATGCCCGCTCCCGCAAAGCGGGGCAGGGGAAGTCGAATCGCCGCCAGGGCGGTTCGGTGTCTCGGGAGAGGCGGTGGTGAGGCCGGCCTCGAGCGGGTGCGGCACCTCGGAGCCGACGGTGGCCGGCTGACTGGCGGTCGGTGGTCGGGTGGGTCGGTGGCCGGGAACGGTCACTCGCACGGGTGATGTCGATCGATGGTGTGGGCGGTCGGGGAACGTGCGGGCTAGGTTCACGGTCGTGGCACGGTTTCGGATGTATCCGACGGGCGAGCAGGCGGGCGTGATGCTCGGTCGCTGCGCGCACGCCCGGTACGTCTGGAACCTGGCCGTCGAGCAGCACACGCACTGGCACAAGGGTCGTAGGGCGGCTCCGGGTTTTGCCGAGCAGTGTCGTCAGCTCACCGAGGCCCGGCGTGAGAACGCCTGGCTGGGCGCCGGGAATGCGGATGTGCAGCAGCAGGCGTTGAAGGATTTCGCCGCGGCGAAGAATGCCCGCTTCGCGTCCGGGTTCGGTGAGCCGACCTGGCGCAGGAAGCACGTGCACGAGGGCTTTCGCGTCATCGGCACCGACCGTGTTCCGGAGTTTGAGGCGGACGGCTTACCGAAGCTGAACGCCAGGGGCAGGCAGGTCATGGGCCGGTCGGTGGTGGTGCACAGGCTCAATCGCAGGTGGGCGCGGGTGAAGGTGCCCGGCTGCGGCTGGGTCCGCTTCCGGCTCAGCCGCAACGGCAAGGGCTCCCGGCTGCCGAAGGCCAAGACCTTCCGTGTCACCTTGCGCAACGGCCGGTGGCACATCGCCTTCGCCGTCGTCCCCGCCCCTATCGATGGGCCCGGCACGGGTGAGGTCATCGGCATCGACCGGGGCGTGAAAATAACCGCCGCCCTCTCCGACGGGCGGAAACTGAACTGCCCGCAGCTCACCGTCAGGGAACGCGCCCGGATCCGCAAACACCAGCGCCGGGCCGCCCGCGCACCCAAGGACAGTGAGCAAAAGAGCGCCGAGTACGCCAAGGCGGCCCGTATCAGGGCCCGTGAAGCGGACCGGCGCAAGGACTGGTGCGAGAAGACCAGCACCATGCTCGCCCGCACCTACGACCTGGTGCGGTTCGAGAAACTCAACATTCGGAACATGACCCGCTCGGCCAGGGGCACCGCGGCAGAACCCGGCAGGAAGGTCGTACAGAAGGCCGGGCTGAACCGGGCGATCCTCGCCCAGGGCTGGGGCCTGCTGCGGCAGCGCACCGGACACAAAGCCCCGGGCCGCATCCAGGACGTCCCCGCCCCCTACACCAGTCTGCGCTGCAGTGCCTGCTGGGGGCACCTCCCACGCCCTTAAGGCAGTGGGGGAGGATCGACAAGAACTCGCGCAAGAACCAAGCCGGGTTCGTCTGCTCCTCCTGCGGCTTCACCTGCAACGCCGACACCAACGCAGCAGTCAACGTCGCGGCAGGACAGGGCGGGATCCCCCGCCCCCGGCGAACAGCCGGTGCCGGAGGGGTGACAACGACCACCAGCCGTTCGAACACCCGTGAACCCCAACCCACCCGGGCTGGAATCCCCCTCTTTCAAGAGGGGGAGGATGTCAAGCGATCCCGACCGGCGGAATCCCCTACCTCGACTATCTGGCGCCTGGCATCATTGCCCAGTCCGCCATGTTCATCGCCATCTTCTACGGCATCATGATCATCTGGGAGCGGGACGCCGGAATCCTCACCAAGCTCCTCGTCACCCCCACGCTCCGCGCTCATCACCGGCAAGATGTTCGCCGCCGGGGTGAAGGCGCTGATCCAGGCCGTGGTGGTCGTCGTGATCGCCGCGCTGCTCGGGGTGGCGATGACCTGGAACCCGCTGCGCTTGTTCGGCGTGGCCGTGGCCGTGGCCGTCGTACTCGGCTCGGCGTTCTTCTCCTGCCTGTCGATGACGATCGCCGGCATCGTGCTCACCCGGGACCGGCTGATGGGCATCGGGCAAGCGAACGCTGTCAGTCCGGTGATCTTGAGGATCTGCCCTTCCGCGGTGTCCTTCACGATGGTGGTCAGCCGCTCGTGCGGACCTCGGTCAACAGCGCCGTCACCCCGTGGCGAGGACGGTAGCCGAGCACTGCGCCGGCCCGCGCCGACACGTACACCCGGTCGATGGACATCGGCAACGCCCATCCGAGCTGGCCGAAACCTGCTGCCACTTCGGGTATCCGCTGCGTGATGAGCACGACCGGATCGTGCCGCAGCTGTCTTCGGTCCTCTGCCTGCCATGGATACGGGCCGGCGATGTTCAGCACTCCGGTCACCTCCTGGGGGCCGCGGACGGCGAGCAGGTGAGCCTCTGTCACGTCGGCTATGTCCACACCCCGGTAGAGCCGGTGCCGTGCCCGAACCGCCGGCGGTTCGGGGAAGCACCTGGCGATCCGCAGACACACCGTACTCATCGAGCCCCTTGCGGAGAGCACCAGGCGTTCGGCCGCGAGTTTCGTCTCGTCGTAGATGTCGCGTGGTCGGCAGGTGACGTCCTCGGTGACCCAGACCGCCTCGTTCCTCGGTTCCAGGGCGTGCCCGTACACCGAGGTCGAGCTCGTGTACACGAAACGGCGCACCCCTGCCGCGGCCGACGCATCCAACAGGTCCCGGGTCGCCCCGACGTTGATCTCGCGGAACTCGTCGTCCGGGCGTACACCGACGTGCGGTGCGTGCAGAGCCGCCGTGTGGACAACGGCACCGGCCCCGGACAGCGCCTGGCGCCACGCCGCAGGGTCGCGCAGGTCCGCCACCACGGACGTGTCGGGCGACGGCACGCGGTCGATACCCATGACCGGGCAGCCCGCAGCTCTGAGACGGCGCACGATCGCCGAACCGACCAACCCCGCGGCCCCGGTCACCACGACATGCCCCGACTGCTGAGACACGGACACCCTCCCCTGGACGAACTGGACGGCACGATCGCCGACTTGAGCGTACGACCTCCCAGGGCGTCCACGGCCGGCACACGGCCGGTCCCGGGCCGCTGGTGACGGCCACCTTCCCGTGATGGCGAACACCTTGCGAACCGGCATTGACCCAAGTCACTTCCCTCCCTGCTTTCAGTCGCCAACGAACTCGACAGGGAGCTCCGTTCTCGCTGCCCCCCCGCGACTTCCACGAGCGCGCTTTGACCATCACGCGAGGCGCAACGACACCGGAGCTTCCCTTCTGACATTCGTGGCGATCGTCCGTCAGAGGGGCGCGGATTCCCCGGCGGGCGTCGGGAGAGCTCCGCTGTCGTAGCCGCATACTTTGATCACTCGGTCGAGTGGTTACTTCCCGGCGAGGTGAAGGCACCGCATCTGACGAGGTCCGTGCCTTGCCGTCTCGACGTCATTGGCGTGCCATGGCGATGCGGATGCGTTGCTGGGGGTCGATGTAGTGGTCGGCATCGTTGGTGCCGGTCTCGACCTGGACCCAGTGGATGTCGCCGTTGAAGGCGCCGTTGCGACTGTCGTAGTCGTCGGCGACCGGCGTGCCGGTGTCCTGTCCCACATCCGCGGTCTCGTCCGCGGAGAAGATGAACGGAACCGTGTGCTCGACGTGGCCTTCACCGACCTTGTCACCGTCGTAGAACAGCGAGACGGTCCCGCCTTTGCCGAGGCCGCCGCCGTCGTAGTCGAACTCCATGCGCACCTGGTGCTCGCCGGTGGGTACGGCGCGGTCGGCCTCGATCTCGACGGTTTCGAGAGAACAGAGGTTGTAGGCGAACTTCGCCCGTCCCTGCTTGGCGTACAGGCTCCAGCCGCCGAAGCTTCCGCCCTGGGCGAGGATGACGCCCGAGAGGGGCCCGTCGGCGGACTCGATCTCAGCGGTGACCGAGAACGACTTGTTCTTGATGTTCACCAGGCTGCTCTCGGTCAGCCGACCCATTCCGCCGTACAGCAACTGGGAGTCGGCTTGGACGAGTTGCGGTCGTCCGGCGATGTCGGCGTTCAACCGCTCGGCCGTACGGTCGTCCAGGGGCAGGACGTTGTACCTGGCAGCCTCGATCAGCCACAGCCGCTGCAGCTCGTGCAGCTTGTCCGGCATCTCGGCGGCCAGGTCGTGGGCCTGGCTCGGGTCCACGGAGCCGTCGTAGAGCTCCCATACATCGTCGTCGAAGGCCAGTTGTTCTCCCGACACCACCCACGGGGTGCGGTGCTTGGTGACCGCGGACCAGCCCTTGTGGTAGATACCGCGATTGCCGAACATCTCGAAGTACTGCTGGTCGTGCCGCTCAGGGGCCTCGGCGTCGTCGAAGCTGTAGAGCATCGAGATGCCCTCCATCGGCGATTGCTGGACTCCGTTGACCATGGTCGGCTCGGGGATCCCCGCGGCTTCAAGAATCGTGGGGGCGACGTCGATGACGTGGCAGAACTGGCTGCGGATCCCGTCGGCCGACCGGATGCCGCGCGGCCAGTGGACGATGGTGCCGTTGCGCGTGCCGCCCCAGTGCGAGGCGACCTGCTTGGTCCACTGGTACGGAGTGTCCATGGCGTGTGCCCAGCCGACCGCGTAGTGGTTGTAGGCCTCCGGCGTACCGAACTTGTCGATCCGGGCCGTCATGAATTCCGGCGTCTCGACCTGTGCCATGGCGTTGAGCACGAGCAGTTCGTTGAAGGTGCCCCGCAGACCGCCCTCGGCGGAGGCCCCGTTGTCGCCGGTGATCAGATACAGCAGCGTGTCGTCGGTGATGCCGAGGTCGTCGAGTGCCTCAACGAGCCGGCCGATGTGGTGGTCGGTGTGCGTGAGGAACCCGGCGTAGACCTCCATCTGCCGGGCGAGCACGGGTCGCAGCGCGGGATCGAGCTCGTCCCAGGCGGGGATCTCCTCATGACGTTTGGTCAGCTCCGCGTTGGGAGGCACGACCCCGAGCTCCTTCTGCCGGGCGAGAGTCTCCTCCCGGATCGCGTCCCAGCCCTGATCGAAACGTCCGCGGTAGCGGCCGGACCACTCTGTGGGCACATGGTGCGGTGCGTGCGTGGCACCGGGTGCGAAGTAGCAGAAGAGCGGCTTGTCGGGCATCAGGGTCTTCTGCTGGCGCACCCATGCGATGGCCTTGTCGGTCAGGTCCTCGGTGAGGTGGTAGCCCTCCTCGGCGGTCTTCGGCGGATCGATCGGAGCCGTCCCCTCGTACAGCGCGGGGTCGTACTGGTTGGTCTCGCCGCCGACGAACCCGTAGAAGTGCTCGAAGCCGCCCCCGCCGGTCGGCCAGGCGTCAAAAGGCCCGGCAGGACTGGTCTGCCAGACCGGCACTTCGTGGCACTTGCCGAACTGCGCGGTGGCGTACCCGTTGAGCCGGAGGATCTCCGCGAGCGGGGCCTTGGTGTTGGGGCGGAGCGAGTTGTAACCGGGAGCCGAGGTGGCGATTTCGGTGATGCCGCCCATCCCCACCGAATGGTGGTTGCGTCCGGTCAGCAGCGCCTGTCGGCTCGGCGAGCACAGAGCGGTGGTGTGGAAGCGGGTGTAGCGCAGGCTGCGTGCGGCCAGGCGCTCGAAGACCGGGGTCTCGCAGGGGCCGCCGAACACGCTCGGCGCGCCGAATCCGACGTCGTCGAGCATGATCACTATGACGTTCGGCGCACCCTCCGGCGGTCGCAGAGGCCGGATGGGCGGGAAGGATGTGTCCGGGTCCTTCGCGTCGTACGTGACCGGCCCCGAGCGAGGCACGTCCGGGATCGGAAGGATCTGCCGCTGGATGTCAGCCATGAGAATTGCCCCTTCTCGCCGTGGCGTCTGAGGGGCCGCTGCTGCCCGCGAAGGACCGCGTACGTGCAAGGCATATCCGCGCGCAGTACCCCTGTATCCAGCCTGTGCCAACGGCTTGGGTCCCGCCACTTCACATGGTGAAGGTGGGAGCCGGCCCATTCCGAGGCGGGTACTCCGTCGTCCAGCTCGGCCAGGGCCGTCGGCTCAGCCGTGGGACGCCGCGGCGGCGATCCGCATGTCCAGTCGGCGGGCCGCCCGCCGGAAGGCCCGGACCAGCAAAGGGCGGCTGCCACGCCACACCGCCCGTAGCGGTTGCCCCACATCCAGGGCGATGGTCCAGTGCAGGATCGTGCCGCCGTAGCGCGAGGGGGTCAGCTGCCAGTCCTCCATCATCGCTCGTACGCCGGGCACGCCGGCCTCCTCCACCCGGTAGGCGAAGCGTCGCACCGGATTCGAGACCAGTACCGTCTCCAGAGCGTGCACGCCGCCGACCAGCCGGACGCGGCGGCTCGTGCCCGCCCCGTACGGCGGATCCCCCACATACCCCGCGGAGGCAAATCCCGGGAACCACGCGGGCCAGCCGTAGGGCGTCTCGGCGAGCTCCCGGAAAACCGCGTCCGGCGGTGCCTCCATCTGCGCTGCGAACGTCAGCCGAAGCGGCGCGAGCTCAAGGAACTCAAGCGTCTCTGGGCGCAAGTGCCAAACCATCTCGCTGCCCTCCGTTCCGAGAACGGCGGCCCTCAAGCCACCACGGATGTGATGCCACGATCGGTGATTCCTCCGCAGCCCGTCGTCTCCCCTAGGGTGCGCTGACCGACGACCCGGTGCCCGGCTCTTCGGGTTCCCCTTCACGTAGTCCGGGCCGTTGGGCGGCGGCCTTCTTGTGCCACGCGCCATACCGTTCTGAAAGGACGACGGCCGATGTTCCGTGCAGAAGGATGCTCAGCGCGACGGTGACCGCGACCACCCGGCTGAGGAGTTGGACCCCGGGGACGTGTTCCTCCACCACGAGAAGTCCGAAGACGACGGAGGCGAGTCCGCGCGGCCCGAACCATCCGATGTAGGAGATCGTCGGAAGGGCCAGGCCGCTCCCGGTCAGGGAGAGGGCGACGGGAAGCATCCGCACCAGGGTGAGGCTCAGCACCGCATAGGTGATGATCCGCCAGTCGAGGTGCTCAAGCGCCGGACCGAGTAGGACGGCGCCGAAGACCAGAAAGCTCAAGGAGGCCAGGAGCTCAGCAAGACGTCCGGCGAGGTCGGCGGTGTCGTCGGTGGCGAGCGCCTCCGCGGACGGGCCCTGCCGTAGGGAGGCACCGAAGGCGAAGCCGGCCACCCAGGCCGCGATGAACCCGCTCCCGTCGACGACGACCGCCAGTGTGTACGCGCCTGCGGCTACGGCCAAGGTGAACACCTGCCGCCAATCACGACTGACCCAGTCCCGCTCGCGAGACCGGCGCAACAGCCACCCGCCGAGCCCAGCCACGGCGAGGCCCAGCGCGGTGCTGAGCACGAGCGCCCGCCAGAAGACCCCGGCAACACCCTCCTCCGAGGTCACCGTGCCGGGCAGAGCGGCGAGGAAGAGCAGGAAGAAGGGAAGCGCCATACCGTCGTTGAGGCCGCTTTCGACGTTGAGGCCGCTGCGCACCAGCGGGGGGACGCGCAGGCTGGTGACCGCGGTCTTGCCCAGAGCGGCGTCGGTGGGGGCCAGGATCGTCCCGAGCAGCGCCAGTTCCCATGCGGTCAGGCCCGGTAGCAGGGGCCAAGCCAGGAGCCAGCCGACCCCGATGGTCAACGGCAGCCCGATCCCCAGCAGTCGGCCGGGGAGGAATCCGCCGACGCGCAGATCCCGTCGGCGTACGGACATCGCGTCGGTGAAGAGGATCAGGGTCAGGGCTGCTTCGACCAGGGTGAGGACCGGTCCCGCGTCGTGCTCCAGGTCGAGAAGGCCGAGCCCGACCGGGCCGATGGCGACCCCGAAGCCGGTGAACACCATCGGTGCTGACACAGCGGTGGTCGCCAGCCGCCGGGAGAAGAGCGCGTAGCCCGCCGTCACGGCGGCCACGGCCGCCCCCGTCCACGCGCCACCGCTCACCGGGTCGCTGCCGCGGTGTCGTCGCGGGCGCAGCGGAAGCCCTGGTTGCCGGTGCTGCTGTCGGGGGTGCTGGAGCTGCGGGCGGCGACGCGGTAGCGGCGGCAGTAGGAGGCGTGGCAGAGGTAGGACCCACCCCGGATCACCCGTTGCACGCCGAGTGAAGGGCCGCGCGGATCGTCCTTCGGGCTGCTCCGGTAGTAGGTGGGCGAGTACCAGTCCGCGCACCACTCCCAGACATTGCCGCACATGTTGTGCAAGCCGTAACCGTTGGCGGGATACGTGGTGACGGGTGCCGTGCCGTACCAGCCGTCCGCGCCGGTGTTGTGGAGGGGAAAGCTGCCCTGCCACACGTTCATCCGGTGCTCACCGGCGGGTTCCAGCTCATCGCCCCAGGGGAACACGTGCTGTTCGAGGCCGCCACGGGCGGCGTACTCCCACTCGGCCTCGGTCGGCAGTCGCTTTCCCGCCCAGGCGGCGTAGGCCATGGCGTCGTTCCACGAGACGTGGACGACCGGGTGCTGAGCGCGATCACCTACATCAGATTGAGGGCCCTCGGGATGGCGCCAGCACGCCCCGTGCACCTGTCGCCACCAGGGGGCATCGGCGACCGCCCCGGTGGCGGGAAAGTCGAGCGGCAGGAGCCCGGCGAAGACGAACGACCAACCGAAGCGCTCGGCGTCGGTGACATGTCCGGTCGCGTCGGTGAAGTCCTGGAACTCCGCGTTGGAGACGGCGCATCGGTCGATCCGGAAGGGGGCGAGCCGCACCGGGTGAACAGGGTCCTCTCCATCGCCAGGCACGGCCCAGCCGTCCTCCGCCCCCATCAGGAACTCACCGCCGGGAATGCGCACCATGTTGTCCGCCTGCGTACCGGCCGGGAGCGCAGACGGCACCGGCGTGGTCACATGACGCGCCGTCTCGGCTCGGGACGGACTGCAGCACCGCCTGCCTGATTCACTTTCCGACATGGAGCACCAATCGGGATGTAATGTGCCAATCGTCTCATGATCGGGCTCTGGCACGTCCGTACCCGACATCGACACGGCGTGCGCGAGGCCCATGTCGCCCTCTCCGGCCGGGGAGGCAAACGTCACGGCGCGGCGTCCTTGACGGTCAGAGACAGGAGTTTATTGCCGGTCGGGCAGATTTGTGTGGTCGCGTCCATCCGCGGTCAGACGGTGCAGTCGAAGACGGGGCTCTCGGCGACGTACAAAGGAGTCGCGGTCTGTCCTACGCGCCGGTACTGGGTGGCAGGTTCAGATCGCCTCCGTGGTCCCCTCGGACGCAGGCCGGTGCGTGCTTGACGTGCGTCGGACGCTCCGGCAGTCGGACGTCAGTCGACAGCCAACATCTTGCGAACCGGCATTGACCCAGGCCATCACCATGCCCCTGTTCTTCGGCTCCAACGCCCTCTACCCGGTGGCCGTCATGCCCGGCTGGCTGCAGGCCGTCAGCCTGGTCAACCCGCTCAGCTACCAAGTCGACGCCCTGCACGGCCTCTTGCTCGGCACCCCCGCGCACCTGCCCCTCGACTACGGCGTCCTGGCCGTGGCCGCGGCCCTCGGCATCTGGTCCGCGTCGTCCCTGCTGGGCCGGCTGGCCAGATGAGATCCGGGCCCGGACCCGGCCCGGACGGGCGCCGCCCGAGGCTGTCGGCAGGTGAGAGTCGGTCGGCCTCGTCATCCCGTGGCGACGTGCCAAGACCGATCTGCCGAAGCCCTGGCCACCTCGGCGTCGTACTGCCCGGCCTCGAAGTGAAATGCCGGAGGCCGTGTTCCACCTCCAGGCACCTGCCAGTCGGACCACTCCACGATGTCCCCGTGCCGCTGCACGAAGACCGAGAGGTGGCCGCAGCATCCGCCCGTGCACTCGGGCTCCCCCAACACCACACGTCTTCCCTCTGCGGTCGCCCACAGCGGGCTGCGACCGTCGGCGGGCAGTGCCTCTTCCGCGAACGGGCCACGGCCTCCCTCGCCGACCGGCTCTGCCACCACGTCTTCGCCGTCGATCCACAACCGCAGCTGGGCAGCCCATCGGGACCCTGGCGGCAACATCATGATCTCCAGCCGATTGAGCATCGGATCATCCTAGAGGTCGGCTCTGACGTGACCTGCGTACGTTGCGGCGGTGGAGACGGCGGCATCCGGCGAGCCGGGCATCGGTGTGCTCGATGGTCCAGCAGCGGCGTCCCAGCCGTTCGGAGGACTCGATGTTCTCCCGGCTGGTGCCGCCGGTGAGCTTGAGGGTCGGTGTGGGTGCGTGGACCGCCCGATCGCGTCAGCGCGGCAGCGATCCAGGCCGGCCGACGAGCCGCGAGGTGCGCTCAGGTGGAGCGTGTGCGGCGGGACTTGGCCCACAGAAGAAGTCCGGCGCCGGCTGCGGCGGCGAGGAGTACGCCGCCCACGGCCCAGGCCGGCGTGCCGGTACGGGATGTCCCGGCCGAGTGCTTCGCGGCTTGCTGAGCGGCGCAGGTCTTTCCGGGTAGGGCGGGGGCGATCCGCAGACGGGCCCATGGTTTGCCGGGGCCGGCTTGGTCTGCGTCATGCCGGTAGACGACATGGAGGCCGGGTGCGGAGTCGCATCTGAGGGTGGTGGTGGCGGTCAGGACGGCTCTGGCTCCGCGCAGGACGGAGCGGTCGGTGAACGCGCGGGAGGTGAGGGTGATGTCACCGTCCGATCCCTCGTCGTAGTTGTCCGTGATCGTGATGCGGCTGCCGGCCCGGAAGGTCCGCACGTCCCATTCCGACTGGGGCCACGTGCTGGCGGGAGCCCAGCGTTCCTCCAGGCTGGGCGGGGGCAGTTTCCGGACCTTGTTCCGGCAGGCGCGGCGTGCCGCCTCGTCGGTGGCTTCGACGCGTACGCGTGCCCAACGGAACGGATGCTCCTCCGGGCCCACGTCTCCGGCGCCGTGCAGCAGGACCGGGTAGGTGCCGGGCCGGGTGTCGCAGGCGACGGTCACGGTGGTGGTCAGCAGCGGATTCATCATCCGCAGCTTTCCTGCCCCGATGAACGCGGACGAAGTGATGGTCTCGGCGTAACCGGCCTCGCCGGACTTGGCGTTGACCGTCAGTGTGTCGCCGGGACGCACCGACCGGACGCTTCCGAACGGGAGGGACGACTCGAGCGGGGAGGCCGAGGCCGCCCCGGCTGCCAGAAAGGGCAGCAGGAGAGGGAGTGCCACCCACGCGGTCCTGCGGAGTCGGTCCATCGCCTTGCCCATCTCTTATTTGGCGATATGTCAGTTATTGATGGATAGTACAGTGCAATTGAACCCGTGTACGACAAAGGGGAGTTCGGGGTTCGCTCACCGTACGACCCCCTACAAGACGGAAAGGCACCTTGTTGCGTTCCAGACACAGATGGATTCCTGTCCTGGCACTGGGACTGGGCGTCGGCGTTCTCGGCGCCGGGACGGCATCGGCCGCGACGGGCCGTCCGACGCCGGCGCTTTCCGCCCCACCGACGGCCTCCGCCTCACCGACGGCTCCCGGCACCAGGCATCGGGTCCCGCCGAAGCCGCCGGCACCCTCGGCGCCGTCGACGGTCGCGGGGGCCGTCGAGCCGACCGACTCCGCCACACCCTCGGCGTCCTCGACGCAGTCCGCCGAGCCGACCTCCTCTCCCTCCCCCTCGGACGGGCAGAGCCTGAGCGAGGAAGAGAAGTACTGGACGGCGGACCGCATGGACGACGCGGTCCCGATCGACTCCCCGCCGGCCCCCGCTTCGGCCGTGGCGAAGCACGGCATCACGGCCGGCACGGCCGCCGCGCACAGGCCGCCGCCATCGGGCACCCCCGCCCCGGAGCACTTCCTCGGCCACCCGATGGTGGGCACGTTCTTCTTCGACGGCAAACCGCTCGGCGGCCCGAAGACGTACTGCACCGGCAGCGTCGTACACACGGCCGCCAAGGACATCGTCCTGACCGCCGGACACTGCGGCCGCGGCCTGGAGAGGGCCACCCACCGCATCTTCGTTCCGCAGTACCGCATCGGCAGGTCCGCCGTCGAGCAGCCGTTCGGCGTGTACCCGGTGTCCCGCCTGTACGTGGACCCGCGCTACGACGCGAACACCAAGAAGCCGACCTCCGACCTGGACCTGGCCTTCGCGCAGGTCGACCCCAACACGCGGGGCAAGGTGGAGGACGTCACGGGGGCTTTGACCTTCACCCCGGCCGACGGCTACAAGCACAAGGTCACCGTCATCGGCTATCCCGACGACGCCGGTGTCAACCCCGACCACGTGCCGGTCCGCTGCCCCGTCAGCACCTCTCGACTGCCGGGCTTCCGGCAGATGCGCATGACCTGCACCGGCTTCTACGGTGGTGTTTCCGGCGGCCCGTGGATCGAGGACTACAACAGCACCAACGGCACCGGCAAGGTGATCGGCAACACCGGCGGATACAACGGTGGTGGCAACGACGCCAACGACGACTGGGTGACCTACTCGCCGGTCTACGGCAAGGACGCCCAGGACCTGTTCGCCGACGCCGCCGCGCACCGGAAAGTGGAGGAGGACAAGCCGCCGTACCAGCCGTCCGGAGACCCCTGGCTGCCGGGCGCGGCGACCACCTGGCAGAACGCCGACCTGATGGCCTCGGGCGACTTCCGCCGGACCGGCCACAGCGACATGATCGTGGTCTGGTCCGACGGCGAGGTCACGCTCTACCCCGGCAACGGACACGGCGGCTACGATCCCGAGCGGCAACTGCTGCCCAAGAACTCCACGTGGAAGAACGCCAGGACCATCACGGCGGGCGACTTCACCGGGTCCGACCAGTTCGACCTGCTGGTCCGCTGGGTCGACGGCGAGGTGACGCTGTACGGCGACGTCGGCTCCAGGGGACTGGACCGGGCCGGCACCCAGATGATCAAACCCAACGACCTCTGGAAGAACGCGACTCAGATCGCCGCGGGCCGCTTCGCCGCCTCGACGTACGTCACCGACCTCGTCGTGCGCTGGGCCGACGGTGAGCTGACCCTCTACACGAACGTCAGCGCCGGCACCTTCGGGCAGGAGCACCGGCTGAAGCCGAAGAACGACACCTGGCGGGACGCCACACTCCTGACGGCCGGTGAGTTCTCCGGCAACCAGAAATGGGACCTCATGGTGCGCTGGGTCGACGGCGAGCTCGACGACTACGTCGGTACGACGACCTCGGGCCTCGGCGGCGAGCATCGCATCCTGGACCCCAACGGGCTCTGGAAGCACGACGCGGCCATGACGACCGGCGACTTCACCGGCAACGGCCGTACCGACGACCTCGTCGTCCGCTGGTCCGACGGCGAGACCACCATGTACACCGACACCCTCGCCAACCAGCTGGGAACCGAACACACGCTCGTCGCCCCGACCTCCTGAGCCCATCCGAACCACACGGCCGGCCACGGGACGACCTCCGCGCCGACGCCCGAAGCGTTCGTGACCGACGCGGCGCCCGACGTGCCGGAAGGGTTGGACGCGGCCGGCAGCACCGAGCCGCCGGGTCGGGCAGACCTGGAACGACTCGTCCGGCCGATCGGGCCGGCCTCACCAGGCACGCCGTTCGGCACACTTCCACAACGACCAGCAGGTCCGCCGGCCTTCGTCCTCCCGCTCGGGAGGACGAAGGCCGGCGGACGTCATGGGCTGGACACGCAGGGCAGACCAGGCTGTTGCCGGTCATGCGGATCCATCGCACCTGTCACACCCATCGCACCCATCGCACCCGGAACGAGGCAGGCATCGCCGACGGCGGCATCAGTTCTTCCCGCCGTCCACGATGACCGGCGTGCCGTGTGCGTCCGTACCGCACGGCACCGCGTACACCGGGTTGGCCTTCGCGGCTTCCTTGTACGCCTCAAGGCACTGGTTGTACAGCACCTTGTCGCTCAGCGACTGCCCGATGATCCTGTTGGCGCGGGCGATGCCCTCCGCCTCGATCCGCTTGCGCTCCGCCTCCGCCTTGGCCGTACGTGCCGCCTCGGTGGCCCGCTCCGTGGCCTGCTCCTGCTGAATCTTCTTGTCGATCTGATCCTGCAGTTTCTCCGAAGGCCTCACGTTGCGCAGGTTGACGGAGGTGACGTCGATGCCGCGTGGTGCCAGTCGCTCCTTGACCAGGTCGGCGATCTCCGAGCTGATCTGCTCGCGGGCGGACGCATAACCTTCCTCGCTGGTGTGCTTCGCGAAGACGTTGCGGATGATCTCGCGGCTGTCCGGCAACACCAGTCGCCCCTCGACGGCTTCCTCGCTGCCCGCCAGTCGGTACAGCGCGACCGCCTCGGTCGGCACCACGGCCCACTTGATGGTGACGTCCGCATAGAGCACGCCACCTTGCGATGAACGGACCTCCACCACGTCCTTGTCGATGAGGTCGAGGTCCACCGGGCGGGTGGAGAAGGACGTGACGTCGGTGAACGGTGACGTGAAGTGGACGCCCGAGACCAGTGGCGTGCCGATCCTGCCGAAGGTCACCGGCACACCGACCTCGGAGGCACTCACGACATGGACACAGGCGAAGGCGCCTGCCAGCAAGCCCGCCACGGCACTGAGCGCCGCCCCGAGTCTCCAACGGCCCGCGGCAGTGCGGCCCCGGCCGACGAGAAAGAGCACTACCGCCGCTATGAGCAGCAGGATGGACAGCACGAACACAGAGATCCCCCTTTGAAAACGTCTCCGCGCCTCCTGGGGCGCGGCCCCGGCGCATCGTAACGATCCCGGTGCCGGGCCGCATGCAGCCCGAACCGAGCAGGAACCGCAGAACGTCATCCAGCCCGGGTGAGCGGGGCCGGGCGGGGCCACGACTTGGACCGAGCCCCCGTGACCGCGCCGTTGCGGCTACCGAATCCCCGCCGCTTCTGGGGTCATCTCCCTTGTGGTGCAACACCGTCCTCTGCCGGCACGCCGACGACGATCGACAGCAGGAAGTCGCTGCCGGACTCGACATGACGGTCCGCAGAACACGCCGGGAAGCACAGGAAGCTGCTGCCGTGCCGGTAGAGAACACCGATGATCCGGACGATCAGCGTCCTGGCACGGATCTGGCAGGCGGCGAGTGATCACAGCGGACAGCGAAAAGGCCCGGGTCCATGACCTGGGCCTCTGCCGTGGAGCGGATGACGAGAACCGAACTCGCACCCTCAGCTCGGGAAGCTGGGGTCTTCTGGACGCCACCACCGTGCTGACCTGCGGTTGAACTGTGCTACGGCCCATGGCGGTACGCGGTCGATTCCCCGTTGTTCCCCCTGAGTCCCCGCAGGATCTGGCACGCGAATGGCACGCTTGCGCGCCTCTCGCCGCGAACTATCGGCTGCGAGGTCATTGCGGTCCAGGTCGCTGGTCGAGTGGTCATCTGGGCCGTTGGTGGTCGAAGGCGGTTGCAGTGGTTGCTGTACTCCGCTGCTGTACGTCAGCGGCGGCGAGTGAGCCGATGAAGCAGAGTTGCCGGAGTAAGGCCGCGTTCGATGGAAAGCAGGTAGGCGGCTGGCGACTCCTTGAGCAGGGTGCGGCGTCGCCCGACTGCGGAGCGACCTAGCGTCCCGAGGGCGAAGGCCGCTCCCGCCGCGGCACCGAGTAGCGGATGGTTTTCGATCGTGCCGAGAGCGCCGGCGCTGACCACGGTGGGCAAGCTGAACTTCAGATCGGCGGCACTGAAGGCGGTGTCGATGCTCAGCCCGTTCATGGCGCGGCGCAGTTCCCGCAGGGGCGCGGCGAAGCGTTCCTCGACTCTTGCGGCTACCTGTAGCTCCCGCGCCTCCTCCAACCTGACGGCGGCTAGCTCTTCGGCGAGTTCATCCACAGTGCGGGTGACCTCGGCACTGAAACGGTCGAACAGATCTTGATTCTTGGTCCGTATGCGGATGATTTTTTTGACGGGCACGTCCGCCAGGTTTTCAGGGGTGACGATGCGGAGGGCCAGCAGCCCTACCGCATGAAGGTCGTTGTCGGCCGAGGCGGCGACGGGTTCGCCAAGCAGAGCCGATGCGAGGTCGTCGGAGTCCGAGCCTCCGGAGGCGATATGAGCGCTCGGCTGGTCGGTTATGGGAGAGAAGTTCCCAGCACGGGCAATCTCCTCGACGAGGGAGTACTTGTACACCCATGCCAAGGCGGCGTCCGTGGTGATCCACCGAGGGGAACTTTGCACAGCGAGTCCCGAGTCGAGTAGCGCGGCGCAGAGTCGGCTATCGACCTCGTCGCAATGAAGCTCGGCCAGCGCCTGACCACCCTCGGTCCGTTTCCAGGGCGGTGTGGCTCTCAGCGACCACGGTTGGTGCGGCCGTGGGCCCTGCCGACCCGGGTGTTCGCCACCGGACGAAAGGCCGCGCCCATCTCCGGGCATCCGGTACCACCGGCGCAGCGCAGGTTCGTACCGTTCGAGCAGGTTCAGGAAGGCGGGGGCCAGTTGCTGCGCGATCCGCATCGGGTCGACAGGTACGACGAAACCCAGCTCGTCGTTCAGGGCGCGCACCGTGGGCGAGTCGACGATGCTGTAACCACTGGGCACGATGCGAGCCAGCTTCGGCATATACAGCGCGGCGGTTTTGACCCACTGCTCGTCTCGGACGCGGACGTACGGGTAGTACAAACCAACGCGCTCAAGCACAGCATCCTCCAGCACGAGTCTGCGCCCATTTTCTCAGCACCGAATGCCCAACGCGAGCGAAACGGGCAGATAACGCGACCGGACGCCTCGACACCCCGCTTGTCAGCGATCAACGGCCGAGCCCAGGGACAACCATCGCTGTGCGTGGCCAACAGCGGAGCCGCCTCCGGGAAGGTGACGGCAACCGGACACGTCCAGCTCCGGGTTCGGTCGAGCTGTACGCCAAATGGGTCCAGGCCTCATCTCCCGACCTCGGCTGTCAACACGCTTTCCAACTGTGTTGGTGGGGTCATGGGGTGTGTGCAGGGGCGTTCACCTGCGTTCATGGGCGGTTGACCGCCAGGGTGAGTTGGCCTGGTGGTCTCAGCTGAACGGCCGTGAACGTGGCTGAATGAGACGGAAACTGAGACGGCCACGGTCACGCCCTGGTGGGCCGAGACTCCCCCTATGAGAGGGGATCGTCACAGTACTCGGCGAGCAGAGCGATGGTGCCTGAGCTTGCTGGATCTGCGACGGCATCCAACTGCCTTTTGAAGGTGGCTATGTCATCAGCCGAAGCCAGTTCTGCCGCGTCGGCTACGTTCTCCGCCTCTGTTTGGGCTCTCAAGCCGCCGTCACGGTCCAATTCCTTGGCTGCCTGGCACACGGTCTGCCTGTTCGGCTTGCCGCTGTTGCCAGTCTCAATCCCGCACACTGATTCGGAGACGCTCTTCAGGCCCTGAGCCTCCTTCACGATTCGTCCCGCTGAGGTCAGGGTCTGGTCACTCAAGGACACTGCAGTCACCAGGAGCGCACCAGACGCAGACAGCGCTTCGTCGGCTTGTGCAGATGCCTGGCAGGCGGGAACGGTGGGAGACGCGGACGCCACGTTGCTAGCCGGTGCCGCAGTGGTACCGGCAGGCGATGTCTGGCTGGATGCCGCGGGCGTGGGTGAGCAGCTTACGGCGCAGCTGCCGGCCATCAGCACGACCATGACGAAGCGACGCACGGCTCACTCCTGGAACAGATGGGGAAGACGGCTGAGCATACGGCGACAGGTCCGTGCCAGACCTATCCGACAGGGAAACTGCCAGCGCCCCGAGCCTGGGAAGCTCAGGTGCTCCGGAGGCGCCTTCCCTTCTGGCCTGGGCCGGAGCGGTTCCGGTGCTTGGCTGGCCTCTCCTCGATGCCCCGGTGTTCCCCGTGGTTCCTCGCTGCATCTGGCACGCGTTTGGCACGACCTCTTCGTCCCGAACTCTCGGCGGGACGGTCATTGATGGTTCTCGGGCTGCTCAATCAGCCGTGGACGGCTCTTGAGGTACAGCCTCGGTCTCTGAGGTTGCTGTACTTCCGTGCTGTACCGTTCCGGTCTTCTGGCGGGCGTTGGCGAGGTTGTTGCGGCTCATCAGGGTGCTGGGGTGGGTGTCGCCCAGGACCTGCTCGCGCTGGGCGAGGGTGGTCTCGTACAGGGGGATGGCCCGGCCCAGGTCCCCCGCCGACTCGTAGGCGCCGGCGAGGTTGTTGCGGCTCAGCAGGGTGCTGGGGTGGGTGTTGCCCAGGACCTGTTCGTACTGGGCGAGGGTGGTCTCGTACAAGGGGATGGCCCGGACTGCGTGGCCTTGCTGGTGGAGCCGACGGCCAGCGATTTCGTACGTGTTGGTGAGGGGGGCATTGTGGTATCCAGGCGGTCTGGTGGCGGCAAGGGTGACGAGGTGGGGGTGAGGGTGTCCCACTGGTCTTCGCTGGGGCTGTCCTGGCCCGGCGGCGGGGTCAGGCTGTGGAGGACCGCTTGTTCGGCGCGGTCTCGCCCTTCCACATGCCGGGGCGACTGGGTGCCGTCGGCGGTCTGCGGGGTCCGTAGGACGGTCTGGACCAGTCGGTGAACGCTCAGAGTACTGTCGGTGTCGGTGACCATGCTGTAAGCGGCAAGGGTTCCGACGGCTTCGGCGATGTCGTCCGGGTTGGTGCCGGGCGGAGTGAGCAGGCTGTGGGGGATTTCGTCGGGGGTCAGCCAGGCGGCGGTGTACAGCACCTCCACGGCCAGCGGATCGACCTTCTCCAGGGTTTGGAGGGTGACGTTCCAGATGCGGGCGAGGGTGCGTTCGGTATCGGTGCCGTGGGCGGTCTTGGCGAGTTTGGTGTCCAGGCGGCGGCGGTAGGAGTCCAGGCTGATGCCGCGGTTCTGGGCCAGGTAGGCGCCGGCCTGTTTGATCGCCAGCGGGAAGTACCCCAGCTCGGCGGCAAGGGACCGGGCTTCGGCCTGCTGGCGGGGTGTGGGGTTGGTCTCCTTGAACACGAGCCGGCACAGCAGGGTGGTGGCGTCGTCGGGGTCGAGGTTGCCCAGGGTCAGGGTGGGGGCGCTGTCGGGCCAGCCGGTGGTGCGGCGGCTGGTGGCGAGGTGGAGGGCGCCGGTGTAGGGGGTGAGGTCGTCGGGGTTTTCCACGTTGTCGTAGACCAGCAGCCAGCCCGGGTGCCAGGCCAGCCACTGCATTGCCCACGCCACCTGCGCCTCCCGCTCAGCGGTGGCGGACCAGTCGGGGACCAGGGCGTGGGCGAGGCTGGTGAAGGAGGTCTCGATCTCGTCGGGGGACGCGGCATTGATCCACCAGACCAGGGTGTAGTCGCTGCGGTAGCGGTGGGCGTAGTGCAGGGCGAGCGTGGTCTTGCCGATCCCGCCCAGACCGTGCACCGTCCCGCTCTGCGTGATCGCACCCTCGTGCCGGCTGGCCAGGATGCGTCGCAGCCAGCCCAGTTCTTCCTCCCGCCCCAGACAGAGGGCGATGGGGGGCAGATTGGAGGTGCCCGGGGCCGCCGCGACCTTGCTTGGTGTGTGCAGTGCCTCGGCCGGCAGTACGTCGCCGGTGTAGGCGTTACCGATGCGCTGGGCGGCGATCGACCTCGGTCCGGCCGCCTCGATCCCCAGCCGAGACCGATCCTCGTCCGTACTCACGGCCGCGGCGCGGTGTGACCGTCACCGGTGATCGCAGTACCGATGTGCTGAGCCGCGATCGACCGCTCACCAGAGGCCGTGACATTGACCGTTCCCGGCGCAGGGGCGGGTAGTACAGCAGCCAGTTCCTCCCGGAGTGCGGGATCGTTCTGCAATGCCTGCCTGAGGAGACGACTCAGCACAGCCGTGGAGTACGCGGCATCCTGCTCGTCGGCGGCCTCACCCACTACCCGTTCCAGCTCCGCCTGACCGGCTTCGTCCCGGTGCCGCCAGACCAGTTGAAGGATCCGTTGCCCAAGACCGACCGTGGCGTCGGCCGCAGCATCCTGTGCACGGGTCAGCACCGCTGCCCCGTACGCCCCCACCGCCGCCGTCACGGACGGCTCCGCCTGCCCAACCAACTGCACTATCTCAGCGTCCACTTGATCCCCAGACCTACGCGGCTCCGAAAGAACTCAGCGTAGAAACAAGGACCTAGCCGTGAGGCCAGAACGCCCGAATCATCTGAAGCGGCTCCCGCGAACACCTCGCCGGTTACTGACCCGAGCATGACTGCACCGGAGGAGGGCAGACCGCAGCCTTGTAAGGGGGGACGTGGCCGGCGGCAAGGGCGCCCAGGTCACCCAGTGCTCCGCGAGGGCACAACCCAGTGGCACATCTCGACTGCGGCTAACCGTCGTTGCCCGTGACTGACCGCACGATGTGGCACGGATGTGGCACACAGGCCCCGCCGCTGCAGCACGGCTAGCGGGCTGTGAGCGGTTCATACTGCCCGGTAGTCTCACTCCGTCAACACCGTGGCCTCCGGTGCCGACGGCCGCGTCGGGCCATCAGGCGGAATGCCCGTCCCTGCGAGTGGTGGTGCCATCGGCGGCGGCGTCGTGCTGGTAGATGTCGGGGATGCCGTCGTTGTCGGCGTCGAGGTTCTCCGCCTCGTACAGGAGTCGGTAGACGGTGTTGCGCCGCCGCAGCAGGACGGCCGCGAGGACGGCGGCCATCGTGGAGGCGACGAGGACTGCAGCCTTGACGTGCTCGGCTGTCTGGCCGCGGGGGAAGGCGAGTTCCCCGATCAGGAGGGCGACGGTGAAGCCGATACCCGCTAGCACCGAAAGGCCGAGGACATCAGCCCAGGCAAGGTCAGGGTTGAGCTCGGCGCGGGTGAACCGGGCGGCCAGATAGGTTCCAGCGAAGATGCCCACCGTCTTGCCGACGACCAGGCCGATCACGACGCCCAGGGGTTCTGGGCTGGTGAATACCGCGCCCAGGGCAGGGCCGGAGATGCTCACCCCGGCGGTGAACAGCGCGAACAGCGGCACCGCGATGCCTGCGGAGAGCGGATGGACCAGGTGAGAGACCCGAGAGCCCGGTGAGACCTCTTCGCCCGGGTCGCGGGTGGTGCGCAGGATCAGGCCCATGGCGACACCGGCGACGGTGGCGTGGACGCCGCCGTTGTACATCAGCGCCCAGATCGCCACTCCGAGGGGCACGTACCACCACCAGCCGCGCACCCGCAGTCGCTGGAGCAGGTAGAAGACCACCAGGCCTACGACGGATCCGGCGAGGGCCCACGGGTTCAGGTCGGAAGTGAAGAACACTGCGATGATCAGGATTCCGCCCAAGTCGTCGACGACGGCGAGGGTGAGTAGGAAGGCACGCAGCGCGGCCGGCAGGTGCGTGGACAGCACCGCGAGGACCGCGAGGGCGAAGGCGATGTCGGTGGCCATCGGGACCGCCCAGCCTGCTTTGCTTCCGTCCCCCGCCGTGGTGGTGACCAGGTAGAGGGCGGCTGGTACGGCCATCCCGCACAGCGCGGCGATGACGGGCAGGGCAGCGGTGGCCGGGGTACGTAGTTCGCCGACAACGAGCTCCCGTTTCAGCTCGATCCCGGCGACAAGGAAGAACACGGCCAGCAACCCGTCGGCCGTCCAGTGCCCCACGGAGAGGTCCAGGCCGAGGGCCGCTATACCGAAGTGGAAGTCGCGCACGGACGCATAGGCCGCGTTCCACGGGCTGTTGGCCCAGAGCAGTGCGAGGAAGGCTGCGCCGAGGAGGACCAGGCCGCCGACAGTTTCGGTGCGCAGGGCCCGGGAGATTGCCTGCCGTTCGGGCAGCGGCAGCAAACCAAGGAAGGGCGAGCGGGTGCCGGCCATGGCGGTGGGCCTCCGGTGTATCAGCGACAAGAGGGCACATTGCCCCCAGGACGCCGACCAGACTTCCCGGCACACCGCGCGCCAGCTCTTGGCGCGTTCTTTACACCCTATCCACCAGAGGGCAGGCCGTCTGCCCCGCACACATCCGCAAGATCACATCGGTGTCAGGCTGTGATCAGCCCTGACGCCGGTGCGCAACGCATCTCGCCTGAAGTGAGCCGTCGTTGAACAGGGTTGACCGCACGATGTGGTACGGCCGTGGCACGAGGACCTCTTCGTCCCGAACTCTCGGCGGGAAGGTCATTGTCGGTTCTCGGGCTGCTCAATCAGCCGTGGACGGCTTCTGAGGTACAGCCTCGGGCGCTGAGGTTGCTGTACTTCCGTGCTGTACAGCTTCGGCTTTCTGTCGAGCGTTGGCGAGATTGCTGCGGGAGGCCAGGGTGTTGGGGCAGTCGCCCGCGGGTGCCGTCTGTCAGCTTTGGTCGACGTCGCACGGTCCAGGACTCCACGGGTTAGGGCGCGCCCGCCTGAGGGCGGCCGAGGCGGATCATCGCGCGGAACAGGGCGGTGGGCGTGGGGGCGTCCGGCAGGGGCGGGGTGTCGGTGGCGGGGTTGGCGAAGGCGCGGAGCAGGTGGCCGACCAGGCGGCGCCAGCTGTCGGGGGCGGCGT
>NZ_JBIRQM010000032.1:0-57393 GCF_044333225.1 Streptomyces sp. NPDC021080
CCGAGGTTGAAATTTCACGCAGGTGAGGGGATGCGCCCAAGCCACCGCACACCCGCAGCCGGGTACGCGCGGGAGGGGCCGTGCCGGTACATCGAGGCCCGTCGCCACCGACGGCCACACCTCACCCAACGGCGACGGGCTGATGCCCCGGCACGGCCCCGCCCCACCCACCGGACCCACCCCGCCCTCCGCCCGGCACCCGCTTCCCCACCCGAAAACCGGGGAACCTCCAGACCTGCTTCGCGGGAACTCCACAGGTAAACGCGGGTAACACCCCAGGTCACCGAAGTAAGCGCATACCGACCGCCCAGTTCGGCGAAACGGTCGCGCGGGCCCGCTACCTACGAGTAGCGTGCGCGCTGCTCACCCCCCGCTCCCTGCGGTCCCGCCCCGGACCCGAGCCACGCAAGGAGAACCGGGATGCCCGACGCGTTCTCGTCCCCCGAGCACCCGAAGCCGCACCGGCAACAACCACACCGACCCCCGTACTCACCGCCCCCGTCCCCGTCCCCGCGCGCCCCGCTCTACCAGCCGTACCCGCCGCCGCAGGAGGAGGACCACGGGCATCCCGGACACCCGCCGCCCGACCCCGACCCCACCCGGCTGACCTACCCCTGGCAGCCCCGGCCCCGGCCGGCCGAGCCCCCGCAACGGCGCATGCCGCGCCACCGGCTCCTCGGGCAGCACAGCGACATCAGACTCCTGCGCGGCGCCTACCGCCGGCAGCGCCGCGTCGCGACCCTCACCGCCCTCGGATACTTCACCCTCTTCCTCATCCTGTCGGCCTTCGCGCCCTCGCTGATGACGAGCACGGTGTCCGGCGGACTGTCGACCGGTCTGCTGCTCGGCCTGCTCCAGGTCCCCGTCACCTGCCTCGCCATCGCCGTGTACGAGTACTCCGCGCGCCGCCGCCTCGACCCCATCGCGGACCGGATCCGCAGACAGAGCGAACTCGACGCGCGACGGGAGGCGGCACGATGACGGGGTTCAGCACGTCCGCCCAGACCATGTCGCTCGTGGCGTTCACCGCCGTCGCCACGATCACCCTGCTGCTGTGCGTGATGACCGGCCCGGACCGCGACGACCTCGACGAGTTCTACACCGGCTACGGATCGCTCTCGCCGATGCGCAACGGCCTCGCCATCGCCGGGGACTACATCTCCGCCGCGAGCGTGCTCGGCACCGGCGGCGTCATCGCGCTGGCCGGCTACGACGGCGTGGTCCTCGCCCTGAGCACCGCCCTGTCCCTGATGCTGCTGATGTTCCTGCTGGCCGAACCGCTGCGCAACGCGGGACGGTTCACCATGGGCGACGCCCTCGCGCGCCGCACACCGGGCCGCGCCGTCCGCAACACCGCCTGCGCGGTGACCATCGTCGCGCTGCTGCCGCTGATGCTGGTCCAACTCGCGGGCGCGGGCGACCTTCTGGCCTTCATCCTCGGTTTCTCCGCCGACTCCCTCAAGACCGGCTGCGTCATCGGCCTCGGCGCGCTGATGATCAGCTACGCGGCGATCGGCGGCATGAAGGGCACCGCCCTCATCCAGATCCTGAAGATCGTGATGCTGCTCGGCTCGGGCGTGGCGGTCGCCGTCCTCGTGCTCCACCGCTTCGACTGGAACCCCGGCACCCTGCTGGCCGCCGCGGCCCGCAACAGCGGTGTGGGCGACGCCTACCTCCGCTCCGGCCTCCAGTTCGCGGGCGGTGCCAGCCCCCGCCTGGACATGATCACCTCGGAACTCACGGTCGTCCTCGGCGGCGCCTGCCTCCCCCACATCACCATGCGCATGTACACGGCCGACAGCGCCCGCCAGGTACGCAGGTCGCTGTCCTGGGCGGTGCCGTGCGTGGCCCTGTTCGTCCTGATCGTCAGCGTCATCGGCTTCGGCGCCACCGCCCTGATCGGCCGCGAGGCCATCGCGGCCGCCGACCCGCAGGGCAACACGGCCTATCTGCTGGGCTCCCGGGCGGCCTTCGGCACCTCCGTCTCCACCGCCGAGACCCTCCTGTTCACCACCGTGACGACAGCGATCTTCCTGACACTGCTCGCCTCCGTCGCCGGGATGATCCTGGCCTGCGCCAACTCCCTCGCCCACGACGTGTTCGCCCACAGCCGGCTCTTCCGCGGCCGGCGCCGGGGCGACGAACTCTCCCCGCGCCGCGAGATGCTCCTCGCCCGCATCTCCGCGCTGACGGTGGGCGTCCCCGCCATCCTGCTCTCCACCCTCGCCCAGCACCACAGCCTGCAGCCCCTGGTCACCCTGTCCTTCTGCATCGGCGCCTCCGCGATCGCGCCCGCGCTGGTCTACAGCCTCTTCTGGCGCCGCTACACCCGCGCCGGACTGCTCGCCACCCTCATCGGCGGCACCCTCACGGTCCTCGTCCTCATGCCCGGCACCAACCTCGTCTCCGGCTCCCCCACCGCCGCGTTCCCGGACGCCGACTTCAACTGGTTCCCGTTCACCACCACGGGCATCGTGTCGATCCCGCTGGGCTTCGCCTACGGCTGGCTCGGCACGGTGGCCTCGGGCCGCCGCAAGGCGGAGGAACAGCGCAGGCAGTACGAGGCGGTGGAGGGCTGGATCCTGGCGGGGGCGATACGGAAGGGGCGCTGAAACCGGCCAGGACCGGTGGGAGACACACCGCGGAGCGGCGGGGGAGACACCGCCGAGCGGGGGAAGCTCCCGAACCGCGGAGCGGTCGGGAAGCACCGCGGCGCGGGGCTTCCCACCGGGTCGGCTACTCCGCCGGGGCCCGCCCGGTGAGAGACGTGAGGCTGCTGCGTACGTGATCCATGTGGGCCCGTACGTGATCCCACCGCTCCCCGTGCTCCCGCAGCACCCGGTCCGTCTCCCGGGCGATCCGCTCCTCGCTGACCCGCGCCTCGGCGACCAGTCCGGCCGCACGCGCCGCCGCGTCCTCCTGCTGGTGCCGGTCCCACTCCTCCGCCTCCGCGAGAACCCGCTCGGCCCGGGCCAGCGACTCCTGCGCGCGCGCCTCGCGTTCGATCCGGTCCGCCTCGGCCTCGGCCTCACGCTCGGCGGCGGCCCGCTCGAACTCGGCCCACCGGGCGGTGTGCTCCGCCTCCTGAGCGCCGGCCAGAGCCTCCGCCCGCCCCCGCACCTCACGCAGCACCGCGAGCACCTCCCCCCGTTTCTCCTTCACCTCCCGCCGCGCGGAGACACGCACCTCGTCGGCCTCGGCACGCGCGTCGGCCAGCCGCCGCAGGGCCCACTCCTCCGCCTCCTCGCGGACCTCGTCCGCGTACGCCTGCGCGGCCTTTCGCACGTCGCGGCCCACCGCCTCGGCGACCTCGGCCTCCGACCGCGCGTCCTGCCGCGCCTCCTCCCGCAGGGCCTCGGCCTCCTCCTCGCCGAGCGCGAAGATCCGCCGCGCCCGCTCGCCGAGTTCCTCGTACGTCTGCGGGGCGAGCCGCGTCACGGCCTCCCGCAGCCGCTCCGCCTCGGCCTCCATGTCCTTCGCCAGCACGGTCAGCCGGGCGGCCCGCTCCCAGGCCGCGTCACGGTTCCGGGAGAGCGCCGCGGCGTACGCGTCGACCTGTTCGGGACGGTAGCCGCGCCCCCGTACGGCCACGAAGCCGTACGGCGACACCGGTGTGCTGCTCATCCTTGGACCCCTCTCCGCCCGACACACACGAAAAGACGATTTCGCGCACATCTTGATGGATCACGCGGAAGTGTTCATAACGCGACACTCCGCCCACCCATTTCGGCCACAGACACGTCACGGACGTGACATTCGGGGTCGACGCCGATACGAAACGAACGAGGCGCCCGGCCCGTGATCCGGGCCGAGCGCCTCATCCGTACCGCCGTCGTCCTGCTCGTACCGCCCGCTTCCGCGGAACCGCGGCTAGAGCAGGCCGTCCCACATCTCCTCCAGCAGGACCGACCACCAGCTCTCCGGGGAGGCCAGGGCCGCCGGGTCGAGCGAGGCGAGCTGGGCCTGGAAGTCGACGGTCCAGCGGCCCGCCTGCTCCTGGTTGAGGCCGAACCGCAGCCGCCACATCCGGCCGAGCAGCGCCAGGCAGCGTGCGAACTCGGGCAGACCGGTGTTCACGAACTGCGGCGGCACCGGAGCGCCCCCGGGACCGGCCTCCACCGGCACGGCGACGATGTTCGCGGTGCCGTACTGGACACAGATCGCCTTGCCGAAGTCGCTGCCCATGACGAGGTACGAGCCCGCGTCCTGGGACGCCATCACCCCACGCTCCTGCGCCAGTTCGGCGAGGGTGGGCACCGGACGGCCCGGCTGGGCCTGCGCCCAGAAGAACGGGCCCATGTCGACCGGCAGCCCGGCCACGACCAGGGTGTGCGCCACGATCGGCGGTACGCCCTGCCGCGACACGGCCGCCTGGTCGAACCGGAACATCCCCGGCCCGAACGCCGCCGCCAGCTCCTGCGCGATCGCCTCCGGCGGGATCGGCGGCGCGGGCTGCACCGGCGGAATCGGCGCCCGCACCGGCGCCGGACGCGCCGGCCCGTCCGCGACCTGGTGCAACTCGCCCTGATGCGCGAGAAGTTGGTGCATCCCCTGCTGCCGGCTCGCGTGATCCGTGCCGTACGGCGCGATGCTCGTGATCCGCGCCTGCGGGAAGGTCTCCCTGATCATCCGCGCGCAGTACGCACCCGGCAGTTCACAGGACTCCAACTCCGTGTGCAGCTCCAGCACTTGCTGCGGCGGCACGTTCATCGCACGCAGCTCGTGCAGGATCTGCCACTCCGGGTGCGGGGTACCCGGCGCGGACCGCCGGATCAGCTGCTGCTCGGAGCCGTCCTGGGCCCGGTAGCGCAGCACGGCCTGATAGCCGGGCCCCACCGTCGGCTGTCCCGCCTGCGGGTAGCCGTACGCCGGCTGCTGACCCGGAACCGGCTGCCCCGGCACGGGCTGCTGCCCGGGCAGCGGCTGAGGGGCGCCCTGCGGCACACCGGGAGCCTGCGGGGGCGGCGGCACACCCGGGCCACCGGCCGGAGGGGCGAACATCGTCGCCGCGTGGTGCACCTCACCGGAAGGCGTGCCCCCGGGCGCACCAGGAGCACCGGGCGCACCCGGCGGCTGCGGCGCGCCCGGACCGCCCGCCTGGGGCCCGGCCAGCATCGTCGCGGCGTGGTGCGCTCCGCCCGCGGGCGTGGCACCCGGCGGAACAGGTGCACCGGGAGCGCCCTGCTGCCAGGGAGCGCCCGGGGCTCCGGGGGGACCCGGCGGCTGCGGCGCGCCGGGGCCGCCCACCGCGGGCCCCGCCAGCATCGTCGCGGCATGGTGGACACCGCCCGGAGGAGGCGTCGCGCCGGGCGGCTGGGGCGCACCCGGCACCCCCTCGGGCCCGTCCGGCCCGAGCTGCGAGACAAGCTGCGTCGGCACATAGCCGCCCGCGGGCGCACCCGGTGCGGACGGCGGAGGCGTGCTGCCCGGCCGTGCGCCCGGCGCCCCCGGGGCGCTCGGCGGATGCGGGGCGGCCGCCCCGCCGCCGCGCGCCGCCCGGGGCGGCATCGCCTTGCTGGTGGCGGCGTCGGCGATGTCACCCGCGTTCGGAGGCAGCGGCCGTGACGGCGCGGCGGACGACGGCGTACCGGGGAAGCCCGGAGCCGACGGGACACCGGGCGGCGGAGTACCCGGACCGGCGCCCGGAGAGTGCGGGAAGCCGTACGCGGGCGCGCCCGGAGGCGGCGTTCCCTGCGGGTCGCCGGAAACCGGCGCGGGAGAGCCCGGGAGGCCGGCCACGGGCGACACCGTCGTGCTCGGGAGTCGACTGCCGCCGGACATCATGGCGGTCTGGTCGTACGCGGCGGCGGGCGGCGGGGTGCGCGAGTCGTCGGCATCCGTCAGCTGCGGGGCGAACACGGTCGCCGGCAGCGGCACGGAACGGTCGTCCCCGGGATCGGCGTTCGTGTCCGTCCCCGCCCACGGGGTCGCGTCGGCCGGAACGGGCGCCATCACGTCCCGCGGACCGGGGACCTCGTCGTCGGTCGCGGCGGCCGGCCACGGCGTGGCCCCGACGGGAACCGGCGGCGCACCCGGCGTGGTGGCCGGCGAGGCGGCGTGCACCCCCGGCGCGGCAGCGGCTCCCTGCTCCCCGGAATCCCCCGGCACACCCGGCAGCGAACTCCCGCCACCGGCCGCGCCGTTCGCGGAGGCGCCCGCCGAGGAGGCGGCCGGACGGGAACCCGCCCCGTCGGAGCCGGACGATCCCGATCCGGAACGCCGGTCCGGAATCCCCATCTTGTCCGCGGCCTCCTGCAGCCACTCCGGAGGGCTCAGCAGGAACGACGTCTGATTCAGATCGACCCGGGCCGCGGGCGCCGGCGCCGGCTCGGAAGACCCGGCCGGCACCCCGTACTCCTCCTCGTACCGGCGGATGACCTCGCCCACCGGCAGCGCGGGCCACAGCGTGGCCTCCCCGCTGTCCCGCGCGATGACGAGCCGCTGCGCGCCCCCGTCGGAACGCGGCCCCTCGGCCCGGTCCTCCGCCCATACGACAAAGCCGAGTTCGAACTCGCGCACCCGCACCTCACGGTGCTGGTACCCGGCCACGTCCCCGTTGATCCACTCTTCCGCGCGCTCCTGCGCCTGCGCGAAGGTCACCATCGCAGCCTCACTCCCCCACCGAAGACACCGAGGAGACGGGCACGGCGTGCGCGAAACCGCCGTCCACCATCAGATTCGCCACCGTCTCCAACTCCGGCGGATTGCCCGCCAGCCGGGACAGGAACTGGTCGAAGTCGTCACCGCACGGCAGCAGCAGCCGCTGCACCCGCTCGGCCGGCGGCCACGCGTCCTGGTCACGGGCGTCGTCGAACGCGCAGAACCAGACCGAACCGATCCGGTCGCCCTTCACCTTGACGGCCAGCAGACCGCCCTGCACGAACCCGATCCCCAGGTAATCCTTGGTCAGATGGTCGCGCAGACACTTGTTGACGTACACCAGGTCGTTGACCGCGGCCTCGTCGCGCACCGTGAACAGCGGCTGGTCCACCAGCAGTCCGAGCTCGGCGTCGAGCGCGGCACCGACCGGCGCGCACCCGCCCGCGGCCTTCAGGAACGACCGGTAGGCACCGGGCAGCCGGTAACCGAGGTCCTCCTCGACCGCCAGCACCTGCTGCTCCGTCACCGCGACCGACGACTTCGGCAGCCCGAAGTGCGCGGGCCGCGTCTCCTGCAACGGCCGCGTCCCCCGCTTGGAATGGTCCACCACCGCGGTCGCGACACCACCGTGATGCCGCAGCAGCGCCTTCACCTCGACCGGCACCAACTCCAGCCGCCGGGTGCCCGCCACGTGGTGCCACGTCCAGCCGTGCGGAGTCGCCACCGAGGGAATCGTGTCCCACAGATCGTGCCCGGACGCGGCGAGGGCGGCGTTCGCGGACACATAGTCCGTCAGCCTCAACTCGTCGACACCGAAACCCTCCGGGGGCTCGGCGATCTCCGCCGCGGCACGCGCGTAGAGCGAGAAGTCCGGATAGCCGCGCTCGTCGATCCGTACACCTCTGGGATGGCGCGCCGCCCGGACCGGATCCGGGAAGTGCACGACTTGCCCGGCGTAGGCCGCGTTCGGCGGCGCGGCCTGCTGCCCGAGCCGACCTGTCGTCATGACGGTTGCCCCCTGTTACGGCGTCTTCAGTAGCTGGATGGAGCGCGGATGTCGACAGCCTATTCGGTTGTACGACACCGGTCACCGGGCCTCCGGTTCCGTGACCGGCCGTCACCTCACAGTGACCGTATGCCGAAGACCTGGCGTGTCGCGGCGCCCCAGCTACCGCTCCCGCCACGCCATTTGGCAGTCTGTCTCCGCACCGGGGGATGCACGGGAGGGAAAGACGATCATGAACGCGACGCATACGAGCACGTCCGGGGACCCCCGGGTCGGCTGGAGCAGCGCCGAATCGCTGCACGCGCCCGCCCTGCTGTACCGCCGCGACGGCATACTTCCCACCGTCGCCGCCGCCCTCTCCGTCCGCGGCACCACCCTCACCGGCACGGCCGCCCGGGGCGATCAGCCGCCCGTTCTTCACCCACTCGTCCAGGACTTCCTCGACACCCTCACCAACGCGCAACGCGACCGCTTCACCGGCCGCTGCGCCGAGGCCATCCTGATCTCCCGCCAGATCGCCTCCGCCGACGCCGAACGCAGCAAGCGCTCCGGCCGCAGGCCGATGACCAACGGCGAAGCCCGCAAAGCCCTCAAGGGCGCCAAACTCACCGCCCGCCGCATCCGCGAGGACGGCGACCCGCTGCACGGCAGCTTCGCCGCCCCCTGCCGCTCCTGCACGGCCCTCAGCGGCCACTTCGGCGTACGCATCGTCGACCCGGCGGCACCGAACGCCTGAACTCCCCCACCCCCGCACACGTACGTATGACGGCGTCCCGCGACGCCGAGTCCCATCCCTCGACGAACGAAGGGCAGATGCACTCCGAACGCTCCTCCTCCAGCCTCTTCTCCAGACCGGGGCAGGGGGGACCCCCGTCACGTTTCCCCGACCCCGTGGACGCCGTGCTGCGCTCGGCGGGGTGGCAGCCGGGACGCTGGGACATAAAGCAGGCCGAGTACTGGGCCGACGAACTGCGCGGACACGAGTCACCGGCCGGGCACCGGCACGCCGTGTTTCCCGCGGCGGTCGAGGCCTGGGCGGAGTTCGGGGGGCTGCGTATCGGCTCCGCGGGGCCCGGGCGACAGCTCACCCCCACCGCGCTCCACCTCGACCCCCTGCACGGGCTCCACATGGCCCGCACCCTCGGCGACCTCGGCCGCGCGCTCGACACCGAGGTCTGCCCCCTCGGCGAGGAGCCCGACTCCCACGCGCTGCTCGCCATCGACGCCGAGGGCCGTGTCTACAGCCTCGACCACACCGGCGACTGGTACCTCGGCCCCCACATCGACGCGGCCCTCACCACCCTCCTCACCGGCACGCCCCCACCCCGCCTGACCACCACCTGACAGACGGTCCCTCGCCCCCTCCGCCCCTGCCCTCCCCCAAGGTCTCGGCTTCGCTCGACCAGGGGGGGACCCCCATCACCCCTGGGGCTCCGCCCCGGACCCCGCTCCCCAAACGCCCGAGGGGCTGAAAATCCCTGGCCGGGGCACCACGACGCACCCGCAGACGGGATCCGACGCGAGGGGCCGTGCCGGTACATCGATGCCCGTCGCCACCGACGGCCACGCCTCACCCAACGGCGACGGGCTGATGCACCGGCACGGCCCCGCCCCACGACGCACCGCTCCCGAACCGCACCCACGAACCGCCCGCGAACCGCCCGCGAACCGCCCGGAAGGCTACGCCGGGATCACCGCCGACACCCGGAACCCACCCGCGTCGGTCGGCCCCGACACGAACACACCCCCGAGCGCGGCCACCCGCTCCTTCATCCCCAGCAGCCCGTTCCCCCCGCTGGGCAGCCCCACGGACGCCCCCGCCCCCATCTCCGGCGGACACTCGTTCTCCACCTGCATCGCGATCTCGGACACCCGATGCGCCAGCCGGACGTACGTCTTCGCCCCCGCCGCGTGCTTGTGGACGTTCGTCAACGCCTCCTGCACCACCCGGTAGGCGGTCTGCTCGATCTCACGGGCGTACCCGCGCAGGTCCCCCTCGACCGACAGGGCCACGACCATCCCCGCCGCCGCCGACTGCCCGATCAGCTCGTCGATCTCGGCCAGACTCGGCCCCTCGCCGCCCCCGGAGTCGTCCGCCGCCCGCGACGCCGCCGCCGCGGCAGCGGCTCCCACCGCGGCCAGCGGCACCGACGGCACCCGCGCGTCCAGCCCGTTCCCCGTACGCAGCACGCCGAGCATCTCCCGCAGCTCCGTGAGCGCCTGCCGCCCCATGTCCCCCACCAGGGCGGCGTTCTTCACGGCCTTCTCGGGATCCTTCCGGGCGATCGCCTGCAGCGCCGCCGCGTGCACGACCATCAGGGAGACCCGGTGCGCGACCACGTCGTGCATCTCCCGCGCGATCCGGGTGCGCTCCTCGTTGCGCGCCCACTCCGCCCGCTCCTCGGCCCGCTCCGCGAGCAGCTGCAGCTCCCGCTCCAGCGAATCGGCCCGCTCCCGCAGGCTCTCCATCAGCCGACGCCTGGCCCCCATGTACAGACCGAGCAGCACGGGCGGCGCGGTCATCCCGATCGCCGTCGTGATGGAGGCGAACGGGACGAGCCAGTTCCCCATCGGCACGTCCCCGCGCACCACGCTCTGGTGCGCCCGGACGAACGTGACGATCAGCATGCCGGCGAAGGACATCCCGGCCAGCGCCGCGGTGATGCGCCGCGGCAGCTCGGAGGCGGCGAGCGTGTAGAGCCCGACGAGCCCCATCAGGAACCCCATCTGGGCGGGCGTGACCGCGATGGACACCAGGACGACCGCGATCGGCCACTTCCGCCGCACCAGGAGCACGGACCCGGAGACCGCCCCGAACGCGACACCCACCGGAGCGGGCAGTCCCGCGTCGTGCGCGAAGCGGACCCCCTCGCCGCCGCACTCGAACGCGGACACCAGAGCGAGTCCCGCGTCCAACACCGCACTACGCCATCCGACCCACCACCACGGCCCGTTCCCGGCCGCGGTGTGCTCTTCCCCCGTCGTGGTCATGCCTCCAGCCTACGGTTGCACCCCGGACCATTTCCGGTGAGTTTCTCCGACCGCCCCGCGCCGCGCCCCGCCGGGAATCACCGGCCTCCGGAACGCCGTCGGCCCCGCGCCGGTGGCGGTGCCGCAAGCGCAGGAACGCAGACGCCCGGCCTCCGTGAACACCTCGGACACGCGGCGGGACCACGTGGTCATCTGCCGCACGGGAGGCGCCGAGTTGTACCGTCGCACGGAAGGCGCCCGGTACGGCATAGTGTTGGGTGCCGACTCGACGAGCCGACCAATTGTCCGGTTCGATCGAGTTCATTCCCCCGTGGTGTAATTGGCAGCACTGTGGCTTTTGGTGCCATCTGTCCGGGTTCGAGTCCTGGCGGGGGAGCCTCGGTCGATCCGGCCCCTGACGGTGCCCTCAGGCCCTCGGGGCCCTCTCCCGCATCCCTCCTGTTTCGCCCCGGTATCCTGCGGATGTCCACCCCCCAGTCATTCACAGCCGAAGGGCAACCCCGTGAGCGCCATCCACCCGGCCGCCGTCGTCGTACTCGCAGCGGGTGAGGGCACCCGTATGAAATCGGCCACACCCAAGGTTCTGCACGACATCTGCGGACGCTCCCTCGTCGGTCATGTGCTGGCCGCCGCACGCGAATTGGATCCCGAGAACCTGGTCGTCGTCGTGGGCCACGCCCGCGAGAAGGTCGTCGGGCACCTCGCGGAGATCGACCCGGGCGTCCGGACGGCGGTACAGGCCGAGCAGAACGGCACCGGGCACGCGGTACGGATGGCCCTCGAGGAACTCGGCGGCGGTGTGGACGGCACGGTCGTCGTGGTCTGCGGCGACACCCCCCTGCTCAGCGGCGAGACCCTGCTCGCGCTGGCCTCGGCCCACGGCGCCGACGGCAACGCCGTCACCGTGCTGACCGCCGAGGTCCCCGACGCCACCGGCTACGGCCGCATCGTGCGGGACGGCGCCGGCGGCGCGGTCACCGCGATCGTCGAGCACAAGGACGCGAGCGACTCGCAGCGCGCGATCCGCGAGATCAACTCGGGTGTCTTCGCCTTCGACGGCCGGCTGCTCGCCGACGCGCTCGGCAAGGTGCGCACGGACAACAGCCAGGGCGAGGAGTACCTCACGGACGTCCTCGGGATCCTGCGCGAGGCCGGGCACCGCGTGGGCGCGGCCGTCGCCGCCGACCACCGCGAGATCGCCGGCATCAACAACCGCGTCCAGCTCGCCGAGGCGCGCCGCATCCTGAACGACCGGCTGCTCACGCGGGCGATGCTGGCCGGCGTCAGCGTCGTCGACCCCGCGACGACCTGGGTGGACGTGACGGTCACGTTCGAGCAGGACGCGATCGTGCTCCCCGGGACGCAGCTCCAGGGCGCCACGCATGTCGCCGAGGGCGCCGAGGTCGGGCCCAACTGCCGCCTGAAGGACACCCGGGTGGGCGCCGGTGCCCGTGTCGACAACACGGTGGCCGACACCGCCGAGGTGGGTCCCGAGGCGAAGGTGGGTCCGTACGCGTACCTGCGTCCGGGCACCCGGATCGGTCTGAAGGCCAAGGTCGGCACGTACGTCGAGACGAAGAACGCGACGATCGGCGAGGGGACGAAGATCCCGCACCTGTCGTACGTGGGGGACGCGACGATCGGCGAGTACTCGAACATCGGTGCCGCGAGCGTGTTCGTGAACTACGACGGCAAGGACAAGCACCACACGACGATCGGCTCGCACTGCCGTACGGGTTCGGACAACATGTTTGTGGCTCCTGTCACGGTCGGGGACGGCGCGTACACCGCGGCGGGCTCCGTCATCACCAAGGACGTGCCCCCCGGTTCGCTGGCCGTGGCCCGTGGCCAGCAGCGGAATATCGAGGGCTGGGTGGCCCGCAAGCGTCCGGGGAGCGCGGCGGCGAAGGCCGCGGAGACCGCTGTCCGGGGACCGGAAGACGAAGGCTGACGGGAAAGCGGTGCGCCTGGGACGGCGTACCGTGATAAGTGCACATCCGCACCCCAGCTGAGAGACCTCTCGCGAACCAGCTGAGACCTCTCACGCCCACTGAGATGACCTCTGAGGAGACAGTGCTGTGACCGGGATCAAGACGACGACCGGCGAGAAGAAGATGATGTTCTTCTCCGGCCGCGCCCACCCCGAGCTTGCCCAGGAGGTCGCCCACAAGCTGGGTGTCGGGGTCGTCCCGACGAAGGCCTTCGACTTCGCGAACGGCGAGATCTACATCCGCTACCAGGAGTCCGCGCGCGGCGCCGACTGCTTCCTGATGCAGAGCCACACGGCCCCCATCAACAAGTGGATCATGGAACAGCTGATCATGATCGACGCTCTGAAGCGGGCCTCCGCCCGGAGCATCACCGTGATCGTGCCCTTCTACGGTTACGCCCGTCAGGACAAGAAGCACCGCGGACGTGAACCGATCTCGGCGCGTCTGGTGGCGGACCTGATGAAGACGGCCGGTGCGGACCGCATCCTCACCGTCGATCTGCACACGGACCAGATCCAGGGCTTCTTCGACGGCCCGGTGGACCACCTGTTCGCGCTGCCGATCCTCGCCGACTACGTGGGCGCCAAGGTCGACCGTTCCAAGCTCACCGTCGTCTCCCCGGACGCGGGCCGGGTGCGGGTCGCCGACCGCTGGTGCGACCGCCTGGACGCTCCGCTGGCCATCGTGCACAAGCGCCGCGACAAGGACGTCGCCAACCAGGTCACCGTCCACGAGGTGGTCGGTGACGTGAAGGGCCGTGTCTGTGTGCTCGTCGACGACATGATCGACACCGGTGGCACCATCTGCGCCGCCGCCGACGCGCTGTTCGCGCACGGCGCGGAGGACGTCATCGTGACGGCCACGCACGGTGTGCTCTCCGGCCCGGCGGCCGACCGTCTGAAGAACTCCAAGGTCAGCGAGTTCATCTTCACGGACACCCTGCCGACGCCGGGTGAGCTGGAGCTCGACAAGATCACGGTGCTCTCGATCGCGCCGACGATCGCGGACGCGGTGCGTGAGGTCTTCCAGGACGGCTCGGTGACGAGCCTGTTCGAGGAGCAGTAGGCCCCGGTCCCGCCGGTCGCCTAGATCGATTTCTTGTACGGCCTCCCCGCCCCGTAAGCTGTCACAGTTGCTCGGCGAGGGAGGCCGCACTTTTGTGTGCGGCGGTCCGTTATCGACGCGCTCTTCGTAGCAGGCCGATGGTTTGGCCGGGTGACCTTCTTCCCCAGGATCTACGAGGAGTGAACATGTCCGAGGTCAAGCTCGCCGCCGAGTCCCGCACCGAGTTCGGCAAGGGTGCCGCCCGCCGCGTCCGCCGTGAGGGCAGGGTTCCCGGCGTCGTCTACGGTCACGGCACGGAGCCGGTCCACATCACGCTCCCGGGCCACGACCTGCTGCTCGCGCTGCGCACGCCGAACGTCCTGCTCTCCCTGGACCTGAACGGCAAGACCGAGCTCGCGATCCCGAAGGCCGTCCAGCGCGACGCCATCAAGGGCTTCCTCGAGCACGTCGACCTGCTCCTCGTGAAGCGCGGCGAGAAGGTCACCGTCGAGGTCTTCGTGCAGACCGAGGGCGAGCTGGCCCCGGGCAGCTTCCTCGTCGAGAACGTGCTGAACACCCTGACGGTCGAGGCCGAGGCCACCCACATCCCGGAGTCGGTCACCGTCTCCATCGAGGGCCTGGAGGCCGGCGCCTCCATCCACGCCAAGGACATCACGCTCCCCAAGGGCACCACGCTGGCGATCGACGAGGACGCGGTCGTCATCCAGGTCCTGTCGGCACAGGCCGAGGAGCCGGCCGCCGAGGGCGAGACCGAGGCTGCCGCCGAGGCCTGATTCCCCCCGGAATCTTCATCTGTGTCAGCCGCCGCTCCTTCTCGGGAGCGGCGGCTGCCGCGTATCAAGGACACATGGGAGACACGGACGTGACGACCGACGCCAACGCGCCCTGGCTGATCGTGGGCCTCGGCAACCCGGGCCCCGAGTACGCCATGAACCGGCACAACGTGGGCTTCATGGTGGCCGATCTGCTGGCGGAGCGGATCGGCGGGAAGTTCAAGCGGGCGGGCAAGGCGCAGGCCCAGGTGATCGAGGGGCGGATCGGACCGCCGGGTCCGGCGAACCGCCGGGTGATCCTGGCCAAGCCGATGTCGTACATGAACCTGTCGGGTGGCCCGGTGACCGCGCTGCGGGACTTCTACAAGGTGCCGACGGCGCACATCGTGGCGGTCCACGACGAGCTCGACATCGACTACGGCGTGCTGCGGCTGAAGCTGGGCGGCGGCGACAACGGCCACAACGGTCTGAAGTCGATGACGAAGGCGATGGGCGCGGACTATCACCGGGTGCGGTTCGGCATCGGGCGCCCGCCGGGCCGTATGCAGGTCGCGGACTTCGTGCTGAAGGACTTCGGGTCCGCCGAGCGCAAGGAGCTGGACTACTTCGTGGACCGGGCGGCGGACGCGGTGGAGTGCCTGGTGATCGAGGGCCTGGAGCGGGCCCAGGGCACGTACAACTCCTGAGGGACGCCCGCGGGGCCGGGGGCCATGGGGTCCGGGGGACGGTTCCGGCGCGGCCGGGGTGCCGGCGGCCGACGTACCCGTACAACTGCTGACGTGTCCCCCACCCGGGGTTGACCGAGCGCTCGGCCATGGCCAATGATCCCGGCCATGCGTGCCGTCACCTCCCCCCAGAGCGCGTACGCGGCGCTGCGTATCGGCCGGCTCACGGTGATGGGCGCGGTCGCCGGGCTCATCCTGATCGCGGGCGTGTGGGCCTCCTGGGGCACCGCGCAGCACGTGATGCTGAGCAAGGGCCGGGAACAGGGCACGATCGCCGTGCGGTCGTGCTCGGGAGACGTCTGTACGGGGCCGTACACACCGGTGTCGCCGGGTTCACGGGCGCGGTCACGTGTCGTCATCGACCAGTCGGTGGCGGTGGAGAAGGGACGGACGTACACGGTCACGGTGAAGCCCGGCAGTGACGAGGTCGTCCGCAGCGGTCCGGCCGGTCTGCTCTATGCCTGGGTTCCGCTGGCGGGTGCCCTGCTGCTGGCCTCGGTGGTGGTCGCGGGCGGTCTGCGGCTGACCCGGGCGGCCTGGGTGATGGCGGGCACGGGCCTGGCCCTGCTGACGGCGACGATCCTGATCGTCTAGTACGGCCTCCGGCATCTCACGCCGTCGCCCGAGGGCGGCTCGACGGACACACGAAGGCGCCCTCCGCGCTCGTACGGGTACGAGCGCGGAGGGCGCCTTCTCGCGGCTGCGCCGGAGTCCGGCGCAGCCGTTGGGCTCAGCCGGTGTTGCGCAGGCCCGCCGCCACACCGTTGACCGTCAGGAGCAGGGCCCGCGAGAGCAGCGGGTCCGGCGTCCGGCCGGCCGCGGCCTCGTCGCGCTGGCGCTTGAGGAGGGCGACCTGGAGGTAGGAGATCGGGTCCAGGTAGGCGTCGCGGATGGCGAAGGTCTGCTGGAGCACCGGGTTGGTGTCGAGCAGCTTCTCGCCGCCGGTGATGCGCAGCACCTCGCGCACGGTCAGCTCGTGTTCGGCCTCGATGACGTCGAACACGTGCTTGAGCTCGTCGGGGACGAGGGTGTCGACGTAGTGGCGGGCGATCCGCAGATCCGTCTTCGCGAGGGTCATCTCGACGTTCGAGAGGAAGTTCCGGAAGAAGTGCCACTGCTCGTGCATCTCGTCGAGCACGGTGTCCAGGCCGGCCTCGCGCAGTGCCTTGAGGCCGGAGCCGACGCCGAACCAGCCGGGCACGATCTGCCGGGACTGGGTCCAGCCGAAGACCCACGGGATGGCGCGCAGTCCGTCGAGCGAGACGCCCGAGCCGGGGCGGCGGGAGGGCCGCGAGCCCAGGTGCAGGTCGGCGAGCTGGTCGACCGGCGTGGAGGCGAGGAAGTACGTCGGCAGGTCGGGGTCCTCGACGAGCCGCCGGTAGGCGGAGTGGGCGGCGTCGGAGACGACGTCCATCGCGGCGTCCCAGCGGGCGAGTGCCTCGTCGGACTGGCGGGGCGAGGTGTGCAGGGCGGATGCCTGCAGGGTGGCGGCGACCGTCAGTTCCAGGTTCTCGCGGGCCAGCGAGGGGACGAGGTACTTGTCGGAGATGACCTCGCCCTGCTCGGTCACCTTGATCTCGCCCTCCAGAGTGCCCCAGGGCTGGGCGAGGATCGCGTCGTGCGAGGGGCCGCCGCCGCGGCCGACGGTGCCGCCGCGGCCGTGGAAGAGGCGCAGGCGTACGCCGTAGCGGTGGGCGACGTCGCGCAGCCGGCGCTGGGCACGGTGGATCTCCCACTGGGAGGTGGTGATGCCGCCGAACTTCGAGGAGTCGGAGTAGCCGAGCATGACCTCCTGGACGTCCCCGCGCAGCGCCACCAGCCGGCGGTACGAGGGGTCGGAGAGCATGTCCTCCAGGATGGTGTCCGCGGCCTTGAGCTCGTCGGTGGTCTCCAGGAGCGGCACGATGCCGATCTTGGCCCAGCCGGCGTGCAGGTCGATGAGTCCGGCCTCGCGGGCGAGGACGGCGGCGGCGAAGACGTCGTCGGCACCCTGGCACATCGAGATGATGTACGACTCGATGACCTCGGGGCCGAAGATCTTCAGGGCCCGCTTGACGGTCTCGAAGACGCCGAGGGTCTTCTGCCCGGCGGCGTCGAGCGGCGCGGGGGTGGGGCCGAGCGGGCGACGGGAGCGCAGTTCCTTGGCGAGGAGCTTGGCGCGGTAGTCGCGCGGCATGTCCACGTAGCGCCAGGACTCCTCGCCGAGGCGGTCGAAGAGCTGGCCGAGGGCGTGGTGGTGGGCGTCCGCGTGCTCGCGTACGTCCATGGTGGCGAGCTGGAGGCCGAACGCGGCGAGCGTGCGGATGGTGCGGTTCATGCGGCCGTCGGCGAAGAGGCCGCCGCGGTGCGCGCGCAGCGAGGTCTGGATGAGGGTGAGGTCGCGCAGCAGTTCGGCGGTGCCGAGGTAGTCGCGGCCGTCCTCGTGGGGCGTGCCCTTGGCCAGGCGGAGCTTGGTGTTCTCCAGCTTCTGCCGGATGCAGGTGGCCTTGAGGCGGTAGGGCTCCTCGGCGTTGAGGCGCTTGTAGCGGGGGCTGATCTCCGGCAGGAGTTCCAGGTCGCTCTGGAGGGACTCCAGGAGTTCCTCGGTGGCGCCGGTGTAGCGGATGGAGTTCGACAGGAAGCCGCGGAGCTCGTCGATGAGCTCCAGGGCGTCGTTGATGCCGTGCTCGTGCTGGAGGATCAGGACGTCCCAGGTGACGGCGGGGGTGACGTTCGGGTTGCCGTCGCGGTCGCCGCCGATCCAGGTGCCGAAGGTGAGCGGGCGGGTGTCGTCCGGGAGGGCGACGCCGACGCGTTCGAGTTCGGCGGTGAGGTCCTCGAGGACGTCGCCGACGGCGCCCGCGTGGAGTTCGTCCAGGTAGTAGATGGCGTTGCGGGCCTCGTCGGCGGGCTCGGGGCGCACGACGCGGAGCTCGTCCGTCTGCCACACGAGGTCGATGTTCTCGGCGAGGCGGGTGTCGTAGCGGCGGCGGTCGGCCTCGATGACCGGGGTCTCCAGGAGCGCGGCGATGCGCCGCAGCTTGTTGAGGACCGAGCGCCGGGCCGCCTCGGTGGGGTGGGCGGTGAAGACGGGGCGGACGTTGAGGTTCTTGACCGTCTGGCGCAGGTGCTCGGGGTCGGCGTCCTTGAGCCGGTCGGCCGTCCGGGCGAGGAGGCCGCCCTCGGCGGCGCGCTTGGCACGCAGCTCGCGGCCGCGGTGCACCTGCTCGGTGACGTTGGCGAGGTGGAAGTAGGTCGAGAAGGCGCGGACCAGCTTGGCGGCGGTCTCCAGCTCGGTGCCGCGCAACAGCTCGGAGGCGGCCTCGCCGTCCTCGCGGGTCAGGCGGCGGACCTTCTCGACCAGTTCCAGGAGCTCGGGGCCCTCCTGCCGTACGAGGGTCTCGCCGAGGAGGTCGCCCAGGCGGCGGATGTCGGCGCGCAGTTCGCTGCTGGTCGTCGTGGTCTGGTCGTCGGCACTGCTCACAGGTGCGGCTCCTTGCAGTGGTGAAGCTCGTCTGAAGAGTGGGGAATCTCGTTCGAAGCTCGTCTGGGAGGGAACCCGGGTGACGACCGCGCGCGGCGGGTGCCGCTTAGGGAGGTGGCATCCGGGAAGAAAACAGAACGGACCGCGCTGTCCGACCGACTCCAAGGATAGGTGTCCCCCCGGACGCGCAGGCTCACGGGCTCTTGCCGCCGGGCTGCGCGCTGACATACTTACGATGCCGTAGGTTACGGACCCGTAGGTATTCCCGTCGGACGACGGGGGGACCGTGGAGTTCGCACCCGGACACTCTTCCCCGTCGTTCCTCACCCTCGAACCCCACAGGGGACGCCCACATGACCACGAGTTCCGATGTGATCGACGACGCCCCGCAGGCCGACGACGACGCCTCGCTCCCCGCCGCGACCCTCGGCGGCGAGAAGAAGGGGTCACTCGAACAGATCACCCTTCTTCTCTTCATCGCCGTCCCCTTCCTGGCGCTGCTCGCGGCGGTGCCGCTGGCCTGGGGACGGGGGCTGAGCTGGCTGGACGTCGGCCTGCTGGTCTTCTTCTACTACCTGGGCTGCCACGGCGTCACGATCGGCTACCACCGCTATTTCACCCATGGCTCGTTCAAGGCGAAGACTCCCCTGCGGATCGCGATCGCCGTCGCGGGGTCGATGGCGGTCGAGGGTCCTCTCGTGCGCTGGGTCGCCGACCACCGCAAGCACCACAAGTTCTCCGACGCGGAGGGTGACCCGCACTCGCCGTGGCGGTACGGCGAGACGGTTCCGGCGCTGATGAAGGGCTTGTGGTGGGCGCACATCGGTTGGATGTTCGACGAGGAACGGACCTCGCAGGAGAAGTACGCGCCCGATCTGGTGAAGGACCCGGTGATCCGGGCGATCTCGCGTCAGTTCATCCTGTGGACGCTGCTCTCGCTGGCGCTGCCGGCGCTGATCGGCGGTCTGGTGACGATGTCGTGGTGGGGCGCGTTCACCGGGTTCTTCTGGGGGTCCCTCGTACGGGTGGCTCTGCTGCACCATGTGACCTGGTCGATCAACTCGATCTGCCACGCGGTCGGCAAGCGCCCCTTCAAGTCGCGTGACCGTTCGGGCAACGTGTGGTGGCTGGCGGTGCTCTCGTGCGGCGAGTCCTGGCACAACCTGCACCACTCCGACCCGACGTCCGCCCGGCACGGCGTGGACCGCGGCCAGCTCGACTCGTCGGCGCGGATCATCCGCTGGTGCGAGCAGCTCGGATGGGCGTACGACGTGCGCTGGCCGTCACGCTCGCGCATCGATTCGCGGCGCAGCGACGACGGGAACGGCTCCCGACGCAAGACGGAAACCGCTGAAGCGGCATGATTGACGGCGTGGCGACCGACTCCAGCAGCACCCCGAGCAGCTCCGAGAAGCCGCGGCGTGCGCGCCGCACCCGCATGACCGGCGCCGAGCGCCGTCAGCAGCTGCTGGAGATCGGCCGCACCCTGTTCGCGGCCAAGGGCTTCGAGGGCACGTCGGTGGAGGAGATCGCGGCCAAGGCGGGCGTCTCCAAACCCGTGGTGTACGAGCACTTCGGCGGCAAGGAGGGGCTGTACGCGGTGGTGGTGGACCGTGAGATGCGGCGGCTGCTGGACATGGTGACCGGCTCGCTGACGGCGGGCCATCCGCGTGAGCTGTGCGAGCAGGCGGCGTTCGCCCTTCTGGACTACATCGAGGAGTACACGGACGGCTTCCGCATCCTGGTCCGCGACTCCCCCATCCCGCAGTCGACGGGTTCGTTCGCGTCCCTGATCTCGGACATCGCCACCCAGGTGGAGGACATCCTGGGCCGCGAGTTCAAGAGCCGCGGCTTCGACTCGAAGCTGGCGCCGCTGTACGCCCAGGCGCTGGTGGGCATGGTCGCGCTGACGGGCCAGTGGTGGCTGGACGTCCGCAAGCCGCGCAAGGCGGAGGTGGCCGCGCATCTGGTGAACCTGGCGTGGCACGGTCTGGACGGGCTGGAGCCGAAGCCGCGGCTGATAGGGCATCGCAAGGCCTGAGGCCGCGGCCTGCAGAGCGGTCCGGGAGCCCCGCTCCCGGCCGGCCCGGCACCCCGCGCCAAAGGCACCTCGGCCCCGCGCCGGGAGCGGTTCAGCTCGGCGCCGGGTCCGGCTCCAGGAATTCGAGGCGGTTGCCGACGGGGTCCTCGGAGAAGAAGCGCCGGTGGCCGGGCAGGTCCTCGTCCCAGGTGACGGGGGCGCCGGTGGCGGCGATCCGGGCGGCCAGGGCGTCGATGCCGGTGACGCGCAGTCCGGGGTGGGCCTTCTTCGCGGGACGGAAGGAGGCCTCGATCCCGAGGTGCAGGTGGACGGCTCCCGCCTGGAACCAGCAGCCTCCGCGCCCGGCGAGGACGGGCGGCTTGGGCGTCTCGGTCATGCCGAGGGTGTCGGCGTAGTAGGCGCGCAGGCGGTCCTCGGAGCCCGGCGGGGCGGCGAGCTGGACATGGTCGAGCGCGGTGAGCATCAGGCCTCCTTCCGGGCCACGGCGAACAGCCGGCGAAACGGCAGCACCGTGCCGTACGGCCGGGCGGGGTAGGCCTCGCGCAGCAGGTCCCGGTAGGCGGTGACGAAGGCGCCGGTGGCCTCGGGGTCGTCCGCGAGGGCGGTCAGCACGGGCCGCAGCGCGGTCCCCTTCGCCCAGTCGAGCACGGGGTCCTCTCCGGTCAGCAGCTGCATGTACGTGGTCTCCCAGACGTCCGTACGGCAGCCGGCTCCCTCCAGGCGGTCCAGGTAGACGAGCGGGTCGTGGACCGAGTCGGCGGGGCGGAGGGTGTCGCCGAGGAGACCCTTCCAGCGCGGGGAGGAGGCGAGTTCGCGCAGGAGGACGTGCAGCGGGGCGTCGGTGTTGTGCGGCACCTGGAAGGCGAGGGTGCCGCCGGGCGCGAGGGCGTCGAGCCAGCCGGGGAGCGAGTCCAGGTGCCCCGGCACCCACTGGAGCGCGGCGTTCGAGGTGATCAGGTCGTACGTCTCGGCGGGCGCCCAGTCGGTGAGGTCGGCGTGGGCGAAGTCGAGCCGTCCGCCGCCGGCCGTGGGGCCGGCGTGCTCCTCTGTGCGGGCCAGCATGGCGGCGGAGTTGTCGTAGCCGGTGATGTACGCGGTGGGCCAGCGGACGGCGAGCCGGACGGTGACGTTGCCGGGGCCGCAGCCGAGGTCGGCGATGCGGGCGGGGTCGCCGGGGAGGTCGCCGACCCGGGCGAGGAGGTCGGCGAAGGGACGGGCCCGGTGCCCGGAGTGGCGCAGGTACTGGCCCGGGTCCCAGGTGGGGGTGGGGGCGGCGGTCATGGGTGGCCTCCTCGGAAGTCGACGCGAGGGTCGCGGACCGCGGAAGGGGCGGCGGCGACCGGACCGTTCGGGTCTCCAGCCTCACAGGAAAACTATCTCGACGTCAAGAGACTCGCCCTCAAGAAGCTCACCTTCAAGACGCTCCACATCAAGAGACTTCATGTCGACACAACCACTACACTGATCGCCATGGAGGACGAGGTCGATCGGCTGGTCGCTGCGTGGCGCCGGGAGCGCCCGGACCTCGACGTGGAACCGCTCGAGGTGCTCAGCCGGGTGAGCAGGCTGGCCCGGCACCTGGACCGTGCGCGCCGGCTCGCTTTCGCCGAGCACAGCCTGGAGCCCTGGGAGTTCGACGTCCTGACGGCGCTGCGGCGCGCGGGATCCCCGTATCAGCTCTCCCCCGGACAGCTGCTGACGCAGACGCTCGTCACCTCGGGCACGATGACGAACCGCATCGACCGTCTGACCAAGAAGGGTCTGGTGGAACGCCTCCCGGACCCGAGCGACCGCAGGGGCGTGCTCGTCCGCCTCACGGACGAGGGATGCGACCGCGCCGACCAGGCACTGGCCGGGCTGCTCGACCAGGAGCGGGCGATCCTCGCCGAACTGAGCCGGGCACAGCGCGGAGAACTGGCCGGGCTGCTACGCCAGTTGACCGCCCCGTTCGACAACATCCCCGGTTAGGTCGACGGGCCCGACACCCGCGCGCCGGGCCAGCGCCACGGCGGCGAGGGTGGAGTGCACACCGAGCTTGCCGAGAACGTTCTGCATATGCGTGCGGACGGTGTGCGGCGACAGGAACAGCCGCTCCGCCACCGCCTTGCGCCCGAGCCCGGCGACCATGCACCGCAGCACCTCGCGCTCCCGGGGCGTCAGCGACTCGACGAGCCGCTCGCTCTCGGTACGGTGCTTGCGCGCGGCGGTGAGTTCCCGGAGCACGCCGGTGAGCAGGGCGGGCGGCAGATGGGTCTCGTCGCGCAGCACACCCCGTATGACGGTGAGCAGCCGCGACAGCGAGCAGTCCTTGGCGACCCACCCCGAGGCCCCCGCCTGCAGGGCGAGCGCGGCACGGCGCGGGTCGTCCTTCTCGGCCAGGACGACGGTCCGTACGCCCGGCTGCCCGGAACGCACTCCGGCGACCAGCGATATGCCGTCGACCAGGCCGTCCTCGTTGCTCTCCTGGACGGGCACCGCGTGACGCATGCCGGGCAGGTTGCCGCCCAGGTCGGCGTCGACGAGGAGCACGTCGAAGCGGCGGCCCTCGGCCGCCGCGCGTTCGAGGCAGCGCAGCGCGGCCGGACCGCTGCCGGCGGCGGACACGTCGACGTCGGGCTCGGCCGCGAGCGCGGCGGCGAGCGACTCGGCGAAGATGCGATGGTCGTCGACGACCAGTACTCGGATGCGAACCACAGAAACCCCCACTGTCGGGGGACGATCCGTACGGGTACGGCGCCCGAGGTGGTCCCGGGCCCGCTTGCGGCCCCGGAAAACGAGGTGCCGCCGCCGCACGGCCGCCGCCGTGCTGGAAGTGCTACCCCCACTTCGGGCGTCGTACCCGACTGTCTCGCCCCCTGATCAGCACCGGCCCCCACCGGCACTGCTCATCAGAGTACGGCCGGGGGCGGGGAGCGGAAGGCAATTTGCAGAACTGATTGGCCAGCGCGTTTATGGTGAGCCGTATGTTTCGTATCGAGACAGGAGACGACAAGGAGCGTCGGGATCTGCTCCGCAGGCGGCTGCTGGACACGAACACAGCGGCGTCCCCGGTGCTGCGCGCCCTGCGCGGAACCCCGGCCGAACGCGAACTGCCGCTCCACGTCTGGGCCTTGGACGAGGACGGCACCCTGGCCGGCGGCCTGGCGGGGCACACCTGGACGACCTGGCTGCACGTCACCTACCTGTGGGTCGACGAACGCCACCGGGGCGCGGGCCTGGGCACCCGGATCCTGGCCGAGGCCGAACAGACCGCCGCCGGGCGAGGCTGCGCCGCCGCCCGCGTGGAGACCTGGGACTTCCAGGCCCCGGACTTCTACCGCAAACAGGGCTACGAGGTGGTCTCCGTGATCCCCGACTATCCCCCGGGGATCACGGAGTACACGCTGACGAAACGGTGGAATCCCAGCCCCTCCGGCGACTGAAATCTTCAGCCCCTCCGGCGTTCGAGGAGCGGGGGTCCGGGGGCGGAGCCCCCGGGTACGGGAAGGGTAGGGGCGGAGGGGGCGAAAACCCGGGGTTCAGCCGATCCGCCGGGCCCCGGCCGAAGGCACCGCCGGGAACACCCGCGGAGCGGTGAAGCCCGCCTCGGCGAAGGCCTCCACCACAGCCTTGGTGACACCGTCGACGTCGGCCGCTTCGAGCAGCACGACGGCGGACCCCCCGAACCCGCCCCCCGTCATCCGCGCCCCGAGGGCCCCCGCCGCGTTCGCCGCCGAGACCGCGAGATCCAGCTCGGCGCAGGAGATCTGCAGATCGTCGCGCAGCGAGGCGTGGCCGTCCGTCAGGACCGGCCCGATCGCCCGGACGTCCCCCGCGTCGAGCAGGGAGATGACCCGGTCCACCCGGTGGTCGTCGGAGACGACGTGGCGGACGTAACGCCGCACCCGCTCGTCGGAGAGACGGGCGAGGGCGGCGTCGAGCTCCTCGTACGCGACATCACGCAGATGGGACACGCCCAGCTGCCGCGCCCCCTCCTCGCAGCCCGCGCGCCGCTCGGCGTACGCCCCGTCGCCGAGCGCGTGCTTCACCCGGGTGTCGACGACGAGGAGTTCGAGCCCCTGGGAGGCGAGGTCGAAGGGGACCTGGCGGATGGACAGGTCGCGGCAGTCCAGGTGCAGGGCGTGACCCTCGGTGCAGCACGCCGACGCCGTCTGGTCCATGACCCCGCAGGGCACGCCGACGAAGTCGTTCTCGGCGCGCTGGGCGAGCCGTGCCAGCTCGGGCCGGGTGAGCCCGAGTCCGTACAGCTCGTCGAGGGCCAGGGCGGTGACGACCTCCAGGGCCGCCGAGGAGGACAGCCCGGCGCCGGTGGGGACCGTGGAGGCCAGATGGATGTCCGCGCCGCCGACGGCGTGGCCGGCCTCGCGCAGCGCCCACACCACCCCTGCCGGATAGGCGGCCCAGCCGCTGTCCGACCGGGGCGTCAGTTCGTCGACGCGCAGTTCGACGACCGGCCCTTCGATGTCCGCCGAGTGCAGCCGCAGCACCCCGTCGGACCGGCGGGACACCGCCGCGACCGCCGTGTGCGGCAGCGCGAGCGGCATCACGAACCCCTCGTTGAAGTCCGTGTACTCGCCGATCAGGTTGACCCGGCCGGGCGCCGCCCAGACACCCTCGGGCGCGGCACCGTACAGCTCCTCGAAGCCCTCACGTACCCCCACCTGCTCCACCTGCTACCCCTTCGCCGTGTTGTTCTGTGCGAACTCCCACGCGTCCGCGACGATCCCCGCGAGATCCGCGCGGGACGGGTTCCAGCCGAGCCGCTCCCGGGCGGTCCCGGCCGAGGCGACCAGGACCGCCGGGTCCCCGGCGCGGCGCGGTGCCGCGACCTCGGGGATCGGGTGTCCGGTCACCTGGCGCACCGTCTCGATGACCTCGCGGACGGAGAAGCCGTTGCCGTTGCCGAGGTTGCAGATCAGGTGCTCGCCGGGGGCCGCGGCCGAAAGGGCCAGCAGGTGCGCCTCGGCGAGGTCCGCGACGTGGATGTAGTCGCGGATGCAGGTGCCGTCGGGCGTCGGGTAGTCGTCGCCGTAGACGGAGATGGCGTCGCGGCGGCCCTGCGCGACCTGGAGGACCAGCGGGATGAGGTGCGACTCGGGGTCGTGCCGCTCGCCGCTCTCGCCGTAGGCGCCGGCCACGTTGAAGTAGCGCAGGGAGACGGCGCCGAGGCCGTGCGCCGCCGCCTCGCCGGTGATCATGTGGTCGACGGCGAGCTTGGAGGCGCCGTAGGGGTTGGTGGGCCGGGTCGGCGCGGACTCCGTGATCGGGGTGGTCTCGGGTTCGCCGTACGTCGCGGCGGTCGAGGAGAAGACCAGTGTGCGCACTCCGGCGTCGCGCATCGCGGCGAGCAGGGCCATGGTGCCGCCGACGTTGTTGTCCCAGTACTTCTCGGGCTTCACCACGGACTCGCCGACCTGCGAGAACGCGGCGAAGTGCAGGACGGCGTCGTACGAGGGGTCCAGCCACTTGGCGGCGTCGCGGATGTCGCCCTCGACGAACGCGGCACCGGCGGGGACGCCCTCGCGAAAGCCCGTGGAGAGGTTGTCGAGGACGGTGACCTCGTGGCCGGCCTCGATCAGGTGGCGCGCGACCACGCTGCCCACATAGCCGGCTCCACCCGTGACCAGGTACTTCCCACTCATGAACTCGCTACCTCTCGCAGTCGCTGAGCCGCGGTCTCCGGCGGCACGTCGTTGATGAACACGTTCATGCCGGACTCGGAACCCGCGAGGAACTTCAGCTTGCCGGAAGTGCGGCGAATGGTGAAAAGCTCGAGGTGGAGCGCGAAGTCGTCGCGGTTGACGCCCTCGAACTCCTCCAGCGGGCCGAAGGGAGCCTGGTGCCAGGCCGCGATGTACGGCGTCGGCGGCTCGCCGGCCCCGTCCTTCCCGTCGTTCCCTTCGTCGAAGATCCGGTCGAAGCGCCTCAAGAGTTCCAGATAGACCTGGGGGAATTCTGTGCGCGCGTCCTCGTCGAGGCCGAGCAGGTCGGGCACCCGGCGGCGCGGATAGAGGTGGACCTCGTAGGGCCAGTGGGCCGCGTACGGGACGAAGGCCACCCAGTGCTCGCTCTCCAGGACGACGCGCGATCCGTCCGCGGTCTCCCGCGCGAGGACCTCGTCGAACAGATTCGCCCCACCGGTCGCCTCCTTGTGCGCGGCGAGCGAACGCAGCATCAGTGCGGTACGCGGGGTGGTGAAGGGGTAGCCGTAGATCTGCCCGTGCGGGTGACCGAGCGTCACACCGATCTCGGCGCCACGGTTCTCGAAACAGAAGACCTGCTGGACGGAGGGCAGATGCGAGAGTTCGGCGGTGCGGTCCGTCCACGCCTCCAGGACGAGGGCCGCCTGCGCCTCCGTCAGGTCCGCGAAGGAGGCGTCGTGGTCGGAGGTGAAGCAGACGACCTCGCAGCGGCCGGAGTCGCCGGCCAGCGAGGGGAAGCGGTTCTCGAACACCACGACGTCGTACGAGGAGTCGGGGATCTCGCTCAGCCGGCCGCCCGAGGACGGGCACAGCGGGCACTCGTCGGCCGGCGGGTGGTAGATGCGCCCCTGGCGGTGCGAGGCGATCGCGACCGAGTCGCCGAGCAGCGGGTCGCGGCGCACCTCGGAGGTGGTGACGGTGGGGTCGAGCGGGCGCCGGTCCACCGCGTCGCGCACCTGGTCGTCGCCCGCGTCGTAGTAGATGAGCTCACGACCGTCGGCGAGCCGGGTCGAGGTCTTCTTCACAGTCGGACTCCCCATCAACACCCGATCAAACCTTCAAACATAACCGAACACAACAAACCACAAGCCACCACCGCAGTCAACGTCACAATCAAACAAAGGTCACCACCGGGAGGACATGTCCACCGAATTCGGAGGAATAGATTCCGGTTCGACAGGTTCAAGCGACGGAGCGAGTTCTGATGCAGTCCCCCACACATCCGCCCCAACCGGGCGCCCTGCTCGCCGCCGAGCTGCGACTCCCCACGAACGCACTCGACTACACAATCCTCGGCATCTACTTCGCGGTCGTCCTGGGCATCGGCTTCGCCGCCCGGCGCTCGGTGAGGACCAGCCTCGACTTCTTCCTGTCCGGGCGCTCACTGCCCGCCTGGATCACCGGCCTGGCCTTCATCTCGGCCAACCTGGGCGCCACCGAGATCCTCGGCATGGCCGCCAACAGCGCCCAGTACGGCGTCTACACCGTGCACTGGTACTGGATCGGAGCCATCCCGGCGATGGTCTTCCTGGGCCTGGTGATGATGCCGTTCTACTACGGCTCCAAGGTCCGCTCCGTGCCCGAGTTCCTGCTGCTGCGCTTCGACAAATGGGCGCACCTGCTGAGTTCGGTCCTGTTCGCCTTCGCCGCCGTCCTCATCGCGGGCGTCAACCTCTACTCGCTCGCGATCGTGGTCGAGGCACTGCTCGGCTGGCCGCAGTGGGTGGCGATCGTGGTCGCCGGGTTCTTCGTCCTCGCCTACATCACCCTCGGCGGACTCTCCTCCGCGATCTACAACGAGGTGCTCCAGTTCTTCGTGATCCTGGCGGCCCTGATCCCGATCGCCGCGCTCGGCCTGCACCGGGTCGGCGGCTGGGACGGTCTGACCGACTCCCTCGACAAGACCCACGGCGCCGACTTCACGACGGCCTGGGGCGGCACGGGCATCGGCAGCGCCAACCCGCTCGGCGCCAACTGGCTGACCATCGTGCTCGGTCTCGGCTTCGTACTGTCCTTCGGCTACTGGACGACGAACTTCGCCGAGGTGCAGCGCGCGCTGTCGGCCAAGAACCTCTCCGCCGCCCAGCGCACCCCGCTGATCGCGGCCTACCCGAAGATCTTCATCGTCTTCCTGGTGATGATCCCGGGCCTGGTGGCGGCCGTCCTGGTCCCGAGGATCGGCACGAGCGGCTCGGGCCTGCAGTACAACGACGCGATCCCGTACCTGATGCAGGAACTGCTGCCGAACGGCGTCCTCGGCATCGCGGTGACCGGTCTGCTGGCCGCGTTCATGGCGGGCATGGCCGCCAACGTGTCGTCCTTCAACACGGTCTTCACGACCGACATCTGGGCGAAGTACGTGGTCAGGGGCCGCGAGGACGGCTACTACGTCCGCTTCGGCCGGCTCATCACGGTGGTCGGCGTCCTGGCGTCGATCGGCACGGCCTTCCTGGCCTCGTCCTTCTCCAACATCATGAGCTACCTCCAGACGCTGTTCTCCTTCTTCAACGTGCCGATGTTCGCGGTCTTCATCGTCGGCATGTTCTGGAAGCGGGCGTCCGTGAAGTCCGGTTTCTGGGGCCTGCTGGCCGGTACGACGGCCGCGATGGTGAACTACTTCGTCTTCTACAAGCGGGGCATCATCGGCTTCCCCTCCGACCAGGGCGCCAACTTCGTCTCCGCGATCGTCGCCTTCGTGGCCGGCGGCGTGGTGATGGTCGGGGTCTCGCTCTTCACCGCCCCCAAGCCCGCGCGGGAGTTGGAGGGCCTGGTCTACGGCACGGTGTCCCCGGGCATGGCCGAGCCTCCCGCCGCCGGTGACGACGCCTGGTACCGCAGGCCCGCCCTGCTGGGCTGGGGCGCGATGATCCTGGCGGCCGCCTGCTACATCCCGTTCTCGTTCTGACCTCGCTTCGACGAGTCCTGGCCCACTCCGACGAGGGAGAATCAAGAAACCATGTCCGACTATTCGGAAGACGACGCCCAGCGCGAGGTCTCGGAGCTCGAGAAGCAGTCCGCGACCGCGGCCCGGCTGTTCGACATCCGCCGCATCATCGGCGGACTGTTCGTGATCTACGGGGTCATCGTCACCGTCGCCGGCATCAACGCCTCCGACGCCGACCTCGCCAAGGCGGGCGGCGTCAACATCAACCTCTGGACCGGCCTCGGCATGCTCGCCCTCGGCCTGTTCTTCCTGGCCTGGCTGTGGCTGCGGCCCCTGCCGCCCCCGCTGCCGGAGACTCCGGCCGGGGAACAGCCTCCGCCGGCGGCCTGACACCCGCGTCCGGGGCCGGGGTTCCCACGGAGCCTCGGCCCCGGCGTACGACGTACATCCGCACCAGGTTCTTTACCTCCTCTTCACTCCGTGATCAACTTTGCTGGCATGTACAGGGCGGCCTCTGGGGAGGGGCCGTGGGGCAGGGGAGAGTCAGCGATGCACACCGCCGCAGCGGAAACAGTTCAGCCATGCCCGGAGTGCGGGGCCGAGATCCGTACGGACGCCCGGTTCACCACGTGGTGCGCCGCGTGCGACTGGAACGTCGATCCGGAACGGCCGGAGGAGAAGCACGGACGGCTCGCCAGGGCCCGGCGCGCCCAGGCGCGGCGGCACGGTGAGCGGCTGCTGGCGGAGCTGAGCGCCGGCGGGGACCTGCGTGCCCGGCGCGACTCCTCGGCCGTCCTCGCCGTCGCGCTCGCGCTCGTCGTCCACGCCCTGACCCTGGCCGTGACCGCGGGCGGCGTCTGGCTCCTCGTCCGGGGATGGGGCGGCTGGGGAATGGTCCCCGGCGCCTTCCTCCTCGCCCTGGGGTGGTCGCTGCGGCCCCGGTTCGCCCGGCTGCCGGAGAACACGCCCGTCCTGCGCCGCGCCGACGCGCCCGAACTCTTCGCGCTCGTCGACGAGATCGCCCGCGTGGCCGGTACCCGCGGTGTCGACGCGATCGCCGTCGACGACGGGATCAACGCGAGTGTCCGGAGTTACGGCGTACGGGGGCGCCGGCTCCTCACGCTGGGGCTGCCGCTGTGGGAGGTCCTCACGCCCCAGCAGCGGATCGCGCTGCTGGGCCACGAGATGGGCCACTACGTCAACGGGGACACCCGCCACGGTCTGGTCGTCGGGGCCGCCTACCGTTCGCTGACCACCTGGCACTACTACTTCGAGCCGGTCGACCACGACCCGCTCGACGACACCGGAGCGCTCACGCTCCTCCTCAACCTGCTCTACGTGCTGCCCCGGCTGCTCGTCCGCGGCGTCCTGGCGGTCCTGGACCGGCTGACCCTCCGCGCCTCCCAGCGGGCCGAGTACCTCGCCGACCGCGTCGCCGCCCGCGCCGGTTCCACCGAGGCCGCGCTGGAACTCATGGACCATCTGCTGATCGCGGACTCGGCCGCCGTGACGCTGGGCCGCGAGGTCAACCTCGCCGCCCTGAACGGCCCGCGCCGCGGAGGGGCGTCCGCCGACCTGACGGACGGGTTGTGGGAGCGTCTCGCCGCGGACCTGGCGTCCGTGCCGGAACACGAGCGCGACCGTCAGCGCCGGGCCGGTGTCCTGAGAGGCCACAGCGTCGACGACTCCCACCCGCCGACCCATCTGCGCCACGCCTGCCTGCTGATCGGCGAGCCCGCGCCCCCGGCCGTCACGGCCGACACCGAACGGGAGCACCGGATCGCCGGGGAACTGGCCGCCGCACGCACGAAGGTGGCCCGGCAGATCATCCGGGACGGCTACTGACCAGGCACTACTGGTGCCGTTCGGGAGCGAACAGGTCGGCCGGGTCGATCACGTGGACGGCCCGCTCCGACCAGACCTTGAGCTGCTCCAGGTCGGAACACGCCTGCACGCGGAGCCGGGTGGACTCGGACACCTCGATGCCACGCAACTCCAGGATCCTCAGGATCATCTCGATGCGATCCTCGACACGCCCTTCATCCCTCAGCTGGTCCGCGACCGGATTCTGGAAGAAGTAGTTCACCGGAGCCATCAGGTCCCTCCGAATCTCCTTCGCCCGGGAACCCACCAGGCCGGACGTCACAAGCTGCGCCGGCAGAGCCGCGCCCGCCGGTTCAGGAAGTCGCCGCTCTCGGTGTGCACCCGCACCAGGCTGTCCACACGTCGCTCGACCGGCTCGATCTCGGTCAAGTCCGTGTTGACCACCGTGAAGCCGCACGGTTCCGGGAACGGCACATGGAACAACCTCTGGAAGTTGCGGATCAGCCCAGCCGTGTCCTTCTGGCCGAAGTGATGCATCGCCTCGTGCGACAAGCTGACCATCGGACCTCCTTTCGATCTGGCGTGATCAACGAGCTAAGCGGCGGACAGGTCGCACCAGACGTACTTGCCGGTGTCGCCGCCCTGGCGCAGTGGATGCCAGCCCCAGTCGTCGGCGCAGGCGCGGACCAGGACCAGACCCCGGCCCGCTTCCGCGTCGGAGGTGACCGGCAGGTCGTGCGGCGGCGGCACCGGGCTCGCGTCCCACGCGCCGATCCGCAGCACCCCGTCCCTCCAGCGCAGCCGCAGGGCCGCCGGTCCCTTCGTATGCCGTACGGCGTTGGAGACCAGCTCCGCCGCCAGCAGCTCGGCGACGTCCGCGAGGCGGATCAGGCCGTGCAGGGTCAGGATCAGGCGGACGGTTCGACGGCAGACGGTGACGGCGCGGGTGTCGTGGGGGATGTGCAGGGAGTAGGTCCAGGGTTCGGTCGGGGGCATCGCTGAACTCCGGTTCAGGTGTGGGGAGTCGGGAGTCCGCTGGGGACATGGGCGGTGGCAGTGTCACAGCCGCCGTGGCAGGACGGAGTGGTGCGCTTCCGGGTACCCCGAGGTTCCGCAGCGTGTGCGTCGCGTCACCGACGGTAGGGTAGGAATTCCTACCCCCGCAAGGAGACTGCGTAATCTGACACCCGAACGGGGAGGTCAACCTCACCCGTTTTCAGGGTCATTGAGGAGGCGGCACTGGATGACGATGCGGAACCAGCCCACGGCACGGCAGGTACGCCTGGGCACCGAACTGCGCCGACTGCGGGAAGCCGCGGGGAAGTCCGCGCGGGAGGTGGCTGGGCTGCTCGGCTCCAGCTCGACCCACATGAGCCAGATCGAAGCGGGCAGCTCAGGTATCAGCGAAGAACGCCTGCGCAGGCTGGCGGCTCACTGCGCTTGTTCGGACGGGGAGTTGATCGACTCACTAGTCGGGATGGCAGCGGACCGGACAAGGGGCTGGTGGGAGGAGTACCGAGGTGTACTGCCCACCTCCTTTCTCGACCTGTCCGAGCTCGACCACCACGCGGTGTTCCGCCACGATGTGGCCGTCATCCATGTTCCCGGGCTTCTGCAGACGGAGGACTACGCGCGTGCCCTCTTCTCGTACATGGCACCCGAGCTTCCCCGGAGCGAGGTCGACGCCCGGGTGAGCCACCGGATGCAGCGTCGTGTGGTCATCGAACGACCTGACCCGATCAGCTACGAAGCCGTGATCCATGAGGCCGCGCTGCGGATCCGCGTAGGCGACCGCCCGGTCTCACGAGCCCAGTTGGAACGCATCCTGGAGCATTCCGAATCGGAGCACATCACCGTTCGAGTCATCCCCTTCGATGTGGACGGCTTCGCGGGCGCCGGGAGCGCGATGGGCCATCTCGGAGGTCCCGTGCCCCGTTTGGACACCGTCGTACGCGACGCACCACACGGCACCGGGTTCCTCGATTCCGACGCCCAACTGGCTCACTTCCGAACACTCTTCCGTAGGGTTGAGGAATCGTCACTGAGCCCCGGGCGCTCGCGCGACTTCATCCGGAATCTGGCAAAGGAACTGTGAGGCGACGCCATGACCGACCCCGCCAACTGGCAGAAGTCCTCCTTCTCCGGCGGCGGTGAAGGCAACGACTGCCTCGAACTCGCCACCACCCCCGGCACCGCCCACCTCCGTGAGAGCGACGCCCCCGCGACCCATCTCTCGACCGCCCCCGGCGCCCTCGCCCAACTCCTCCACCACATCAAGTCCGGTGGACTCGACGCACCTGCGGTCTGAGCGGCGGAGTCAAGGCTGATCACGCCTCCGGCCTCGACCGGGCCGTCCGGTCGCCTCGTATCCGATCTCCGCGGAGAATGAGAAAAGCGGACTACGAGGTGGCGATGATGCCGACGTGGCGACTGCGGGACTTCCGCGACGACGATCTCGACCGTGCCATCCAGATCTGGGACCAGGACCGGCACCCGGACGATGCTCCTCCCGTGTTCCCCGTGTCCGAGGTCATGGCCACGGCCCGGACCGGCGGGCCCGCGGTGGTCGCGGTCGTCGGCGACGCCCTGGTGGGCATGGCCGTGGCGCAGGCCCAGGGCGACCGGGCCTGGATCACGCTCGTGGCGCTCGCGGGGAACTGGCGCAGCCGCGGGATCGGGAGCGCCCTGATCGCCGAGCTCGAACGGCGGCTGCGCGAGCAGGGGATCCGCCGGATCTGCGCGCTGCTCGCCCCGCAAGCCACCGGCTCCGCGGCCTTGGAGAACTCCGGCTACCGGACCCGCGAGGGTCTGGTCTTCTACGAGAAGGTCGAGCATCTCGGCGCGAGCGACGCCGGTCTCCTCGCGGAGCTCGGCGGACGGGTCCAGCCCCAGGGACTCTGGGGTTCCCTCGCGGGGATGGAGCGGGAGAAGCAAGCCATCGAGCGGCGGATCGTGCTGCCGCTGGCCGAGCCCGCGCTGGCCGAGCGGTACGGGGTGAGGCCGCCGAAGGCGGTCATCCTCTTCGGACCGCCGGGCACCGGCAAGACCAGCTTCGCCAGGGCCGTCGCCTCCCGCCTGGAGTGGCCGTTCGTGGAGCTCTTCCCGTCCCGGCTCGCGGCGGGAGACGGGAGCCTGGCCAATTCGCTGCGGGACACGTTCACCGATCTGGCCGCGCTGGAGACCGTTCTCCTGTTCATCGACGAAGTCGAGGAGATCGCCGGCGCACGGTCCGGCGCGGCCGTCGACCCCGGCCACGGAGTCACCAACGAACTGCTCAAGCTGATACCCGGGTTCCGCGATCACGACGACCGCCTGCTGATCTGCGCCACCAACTCCGTCCGCTCCCTCGATCCGGCGTTCCTGCGCCCCGGCCGTTTCGACTACGTCATCCCGGTCGGTCCCCCCGACCCATCCGCCAGGGAAGCGATCTGGCGGCGCTATCTCGGCTCCGCCGCCGACGGGGTCGAACTGCGCCGGCTGGTGGCGGCCAGTGAGATGTTCACTCCCGCCGACATCGAGTTCGCCGCGCTCAAGGGCTCCCAGACCGCCTTCGAACGTGAAGTCACCGACCGTCGAGGCGCACCGGCCGGCACCGAGGACTACCTCACCGCCATCGCCGACACCCGCCCCTCCCTCACCGCCCAGGCGCTCACCGAATTCAGGGAAGACATCGAGCACCACGTCCGCATGTGATGCCGATTCTCCTCGCCGGGAGAGGGGAAGCTGACGGCATGACCGACAAACTCACCATCAGCGTTCTCGGTACCGGGATCATGGGGGCCGCGATGGCCCGTAACCTCGTCCGGGCCGGGCACGGCGTCCGGGTCTGGAACCGCAGCCGGGACAAGGCCGAGCCGCTGGCCGCCGACGGCGCGCTCGTCGTGGACACCCCGGAGGAGGCCGTGCGGGGCGCCGACGTCGTCCTGACCATGCTCCACGACGGCCCCGCCGTCCTCGACGTCATGCGCCGGGCGGAACCCGGGCTGCGGACCGGGGCCGTCTGGGTGCAGTCCACGACGGCCGGGACCGAGGCGATCGGCGAGCTCGCCGAGTTCGCCGGCGCGCACGGGCTGGTCTTCTTCGACGCGCCCGTCCTCGGGACGCGCGCCCCCGCCGAGGCCGGGCAGCTGACCGTGCTCGCGGCCGGGCCCGGCTCGGCCCGGGAGACCGTCACGCCCGTCTTCGACGCCGTCGGCGCCCGGACGGTGTGGACCGGCGAGGACGGCGCCGCGGGCAGCGCCACCCGGCTCAAGCTCGTCGCCAACAGCTGGGTCCTCGCCTCGACCGCCGCGACCGGCGAGGCGCTCGCCCTGGCCAGGGGCCTCGGCGTGGACCCGCAGGACTTCTTCGGCCTCATCGCGGACGGCCCGCTCGACATGGGCTATCTGCACGCCAAGGCCGCCCTCGTCCTGGAGGACCGGCTGTCCCCGGCCAGCTTCGCCGTCGGCACCGCCGAGAAGGACGCCCGCCTGATCGTGGAGGCGGGACGGCGGCACGGCGTGCGTCTCGATGTCGCCGAGGCCGCCGCCGAACGCTTCGGCCGCGCAGGTGCCCTCGGCCACGGGGACGAGGACATGGCCGCCGCGTACTTCGCGAGCTTCGAGGAGGGGAAGCCCCCCTCCTCGTAGACCCGTGGACCCGTGACTCCGTGGACCCGTGGACCCGTGACTCCGCGGCCCGCGAACCCGGAGGCCGTCGGCCCGTCGGCCGTGCCCGTCGGGCCGCGGACCTGTGGGCCGCGGGCCCGGGAAGCCGGAGCCGGAGTCCCAGGGACCTGTCGGCCCGCGCCCCTTCGGCTCAGCGGGCGCCGTCCGTGTCGCCGTGCCGTGCCTGCGCCGGGATCGGGCCCGCGCGGTCCAGCAGGCCCGTGCGGGCCGCGAGTGCCGCCGCTTCGAGGCGTGAGCCCACGCCCAGTTTCATCAGGACCCGCTGGACGTGGGTACGGGCCGTGGACGGGGCGATGCCCATGCCGGCCGCGATGAGCCGGGTGTCCTCGCCGTCGGCGACCCGCACCAGGACCTCCACCTCACGGGGTGTCAGCATCTGGAGCAGCCGCTGCCCCTCGTCGTCGGGCTGGGCGGCGGGGTTGAGCAGCTCGCTGAAGGCGCCCTGGAGCAGTTGCGGGGCCACGGCCGCCTCGCCCGCCCGCGCCTTCATGATCGCGCGTTCGACGCCCTCGATGCGCTCGTCATGCCGTACGTAGCCGGAGGCGCCGGCGGCGAACGCGGCGGCGATCCCGCGCGGGTTCGGTACCGGGCCGAGCACCAGGACCGCCACCTGCGGGCGCTCCCGTTTGATCCGCACCACCGGGTCGAAGATCCCCGGCTCGGCCGGTGTCGCCGTACCGATCAGGCACACCTCCGGTGCCCGTGTGATCACCAGTTCCGCCGCCCCCGCGGCGGGCGCCGCCGCGGCGAGCACCCGGTGCCCGCGCAGCTTCAGCGCCGAGGCCAACGCCTCGGCGAGCAGTCGGTGGTCGTCGACCACCATGAGCCGGACTCCCATCAGGCAACCCCCCAGTCCCCCCAAGCATCCCCACTGGTTCCCCGTGGATTCGGAGCCCCCCGGCTCTCCATCCCCCGGAAGCTACACGCTTGTTCGACGTTGCGCTTCCCCTACTGGAGAGAAGTGCCCCGGAATATCGAAATCCCACCCAATAGGGAGTGATGCGGGGTACGCGTGCGGCCCCGTCCCTGAACAGGGACGGGGCCGCACGCGGTGTCACTTCGTTCCGAAGGCGATCACCAGGTACGCCTTGTCCGTCGCGGACGTCGGCTTGTCCGCGTAGATCTGGGACATGTACAGCCGGCCGTCGTCGTAGAGGATCTCGGCGTACTCCGGGAGCATGCTCGACTCCGCGTCACGGGTCGACTGGGTCGCCGGGTTCTCCATCAGCGTCGTCTCCTTGAAGGAGGTCCCGTCGATGGAGACGATCTGCCCGCCCTTGTCGTACGGCGGCCGCTTGTACGCGAGGACGTTGGTGCCGTCCATGCGCAGCGGGGTGATGGTGTAGCCGTCGCCCGCGTCCGCGCGCTGGCCGGTCTGCTTGCCGGTGGCCAGGTCGAAGGCGACGATCTCGTTGGTCCTGCTGTAGTCGCCGGAGCCGTCGTGCTCCTCCGTCGGGATGTACAGCTTGTCGTTGCCGACGGCGAGCGACTTGCAGTACTCGATCCTGCTGATGCCGTCGCACTTGGCCGCGTACGTCTTGCCCGGTGCCGAGATCTTCGCCCGCAGCTTGCCGGTCTTGTTGTCGATGGAGAAGAAGTCCGAGATGCCGCTGCCGTCACCGGCGGAGTCGCCGACGTCGGCCGCCACGACCAGCGGGTCGGTGGAGACGACGCTGGCGTACTCGATGCCGGGCGACATCTTGTACTCGGAGATCACCTTGCCGGACTTCGGGTCGATGGTCTGGATGTGGAGCTGGCGCGTGCTGCCGTACTCACCGCACTTGCGGACCGCGACCAGCTTCGCGCCGCCGCCGTAGCCGGCGTCGTAGCAGCTGTCGCCCGTCTTCGGCGCCCACAGCACCTTGCCGGTGGAGATGTCGAACGCGCCGCCGCCGCTCGTGCTGCCGGTGGCGACCGTGTTCCCGCTGATCGTCACGTTGTCGAGGCTGATCTGCTGGTCACCGGACTTGACCGTCCGGGTCCACAGCTTCACGCCCGCGTCGAGATCGATCGCGGCGAGCTGGGTGCATCCGTGCGAGGGCTGCGCCTTGGTGGGCATGGCCGGCTCGTAGATGATCGCCGAGCGGTCGGCGTCCGTGCTGTGCGAGCTGGCCTGGCACACCGGGCCGGGGAGCTTGATCGTCCAGGTCTTGGCGCCGGTGTCCCGGTCGTAGCCGTTGATCTCGGCGTTGCCGGTCTTGGCGTACACCTTGTCGGTCAGCCAGGAGCCGGCCGTGGTCACGCTCGTGACGCCCTTGGGCACGGCCGGCGCGGGCAGCTGGAACAGCAGCGAGGAGGCGGTGTTCACCGGCGCCTTCTCCTTGCCGCCGCCCTTCTTGTCACCGCCCTTGCCGTCACCGCCCTTGCCGCCGCTCGTCCCCCCGGCGCTGGGCTTGTCGCTCTTGGAGTGCTGCGAGTACAGGACACCGCCGCCGACGATCAGCGCGACGGCCACCACGGCCGCCACGATGATGAGCAGCTGGCTGTTGAGCTTGCGGCCGCCGCCCGGCTGCGGAGCCTGCGGCTGCATCGGCATGGTCTGCGGCTGCGGGTAGCCGTACGGGATCGGCTGGCCCGCGGGGTTGTACGGGGCCTGCGGCTGGCCCGGGTAGCCGTAGCCCGGCTGTCCCGGGGGCGGCGTCTGCGGATAGCCGTACGGCTGCTGCGGGGACGCGGGCGGGGGCGTCTGGGGATAGCCGTAGCCCGGGCCGGCGGCGGGCGGGGGCGTCTGCGGGTAGCCGTAGCCGGGGCCCGCAGCGGCGGGCGGGGGCGTCGGCGGGCCGAAACCGCCCGGGGCCGAATCCTGCGGCGGGACACCGAAGCCCGGCGGCGGGCCCTGCGGAGCACCGAAGCCCTGCGGGGCCGGGGTCTGCGGGGCCGGGGTCTGCGGGGCGCCGGACTCGGGGGCTTCCCCGTCCGGGCTCGGCTGGGAGCCCGGAGCGGGGTCCTGGGGTGCTCCGAAGCCCTTCGGGGGCTCGTTCGGCGGCGGGGGCGGCTGACTCATGACGTGAATACCTCGGAATGCGAAGGGACGGCGGGCCTGTGCGCGTGCGGGGCGCGACGGAACGGGGCGGAGGCGTCGGTCACTTGCCGTAGGCCAGCATCAGCTTCTCCTTCGCCTGGTCGTTGCCCGTCAGCCGGGTCGTGGAGATGTAGAAGCGCCCGTCCACGTAGTCGACGGCCTTCGAGTAGAAGCCGGACTCGATGTTCGCGGTGCCCGCCGGGTTCTGGAGCAGCTTCACGGGTGTGTGCGCGCCGCCGCCCGTCGGGATCGACACGATGCGGCCGCCGCTGTCGTACGACGGCTCGACGTAGGCGATGAGGTTCGTGCCGTCCGTCCTCAGCGGCATCATCGCCGCGTCCCCCGGGGACTTGACGCGCCACTTCTCCTTGCCGGTCGCGAGGTTGAACGCGACGATCTCGTTGGGGCCGCTCTTGGCCTCGGTCGGCAGGTAGATCGTGTCGGCGTCGGCGGCGGTGCCGAGGCAGCCCGTCAGGTCGCGGTTGAGGATCGCGAAGCCGCACTCGGGCGCGAGACCGTCGTCGCTCTTGAGCTGCGAGCGCAGGGTGCCGTCGGCCTTCAGCGCGGTGATGTTCACCGTCTTCTTCGCGTCGTTGGTCAGGTAGAGCACGACCGGGTCCACGGAGTAGGCGTGCCCGACCCGCCAGCCCTTGGGGATCTTCGTCGTCCACCGGGCCTTGCCGGTGGCCGGGTCCAGTTCCTGCACCTCGTCGTGCTCGGTGCTGCTGCCGGCCCCGCAGGACGAGACGGCCAGCAGCTTGGTGCCGCCCGCGAATCCCGCCGGGTAGCAGCCGGTGCCGTACTTCTTCTTGTCCCACAGTTTCTTGCCGCTGGTGACGTCGTACGCCGTTCCCGACATCGAGCGGCCGACCGTCAGCGTCTTGCCGGTGATGGACAGTTCGACCGTGAGCGTGCTGTCGAACAGGTCGCCTTCCGCGATCTCCGCGGTCCAGCCCTTGGCGCCGGTGTTCAGGTCGATCTGCTGGAGCTGGTTGCACTTCGCGCTGCTGGCGGAACCGCTCATGTAGGCGATGACGACCTTGTCGTCGGCCGTCTTCTGCGGGGTGACCGCGCAGATCTTCTGCGGGAAGGCCAGCGCGGGCCAAGTCGGCTTGCCGTCGCCGACATTGAACGCGAAGAGCTGCTTGTACGCGGCCTTCACCGCCGTCTTGCCGGTGATCCACATCCCGGGGGCGTCGGCGCCCGAACCGGGCGCGTCGGGCGCCGACTTGTACCAGAGGACCTTCGCCTCGCCCGGCTTGCGGTCGGCGTTCAGGTCGTCGTTGTCCTCGCCACCGTCACCGCTGCCGTCACCGGGGTTGGCCGGGGCGTCCGAGGCCGGCGCGGACACGGACGGGCTGCCGCTCGGGCTGTGCTGCGCGACGGGCTTCTTGTCGTCACCACCACCGGTGACGGCCCAGACGGTGCCGCCGACGACGAGCAGTCCGGCCACCGCGGCGGCGACGACGAGCGCGGGCTTCCCCTTGAACGGGTTCTTCGAGCCCCCGCCGGGACCGCCGGGCCGCGGGGTGCCGGGCGCGCCCGGGTAGGGCGCCTGGGGCGGATAGCCGTACCCCGGCTGCTGCCCGTATCCGTAGGGGCCGCTCTGGCCGTAGGGACCCGGCTGCTGCGGCTGTCCGTACGGGCCCGGCTGGGCGTAGGGGCCGGGCTGCTGCGGGTATCCGTAGCCGGGCTGCGGGGGTCCGGCGGGCGCGGGCGCCTGGGGCGGCTGCCCGGGAGGAGGGGGCGTGCCCTGGGGCGCGGAGGGCGCGTTCGGGGGCGTGCCCTGCGAACGCGGGTCCTGCGGAGTGCCCTGCGGCGCGCTCTCCGGCGCGTTCAGGGGTGCGCCGAACCCGCCCTGCGACCGCGGGTCCGGCGAGGCGCCGGCACCGCCCGTCGGCGGCTGGTCCTGCGGTGCTCCGAATCCGCCCAGCGGCGGCTGACTCGGCGGCTGACTCATCAGCGCGTCCCCCTCTTCACTGATGTGACCCCCCACCGGCGGCGCCGGATTCGCGCCTCGTCCGGTGGATCTCAGACTGTTCTCAGACCGCTCTTTCTATCACTCCGGGGGGCGCGGTCAGGGGGCCGGTGCGCGCCCTGTTCCCAAGGGAGGACCGGGCTGTGATGCCGTCGTTACGCGCCTTCACGTGCCCTTCACGCCGCACGCGCAGGGCGAGTTCGACACCGTCGGACCGCCCTCACACAGGGCGCGATCGGCAACTCGCAGGCGCCCGGCGGCACTTGCACGCCCTCCGTACGGGTCGCGTACGCCCGACGGACGCGCCGGGCACGCGGCACCTTCGCGCCCCGAAGGGCACCGCCCGTCCGCCGAGGGGCGGTTGCCCCTCGGCGTCATGTGTCGGTGAACACGTCGGCCAGGCGTCGGGCCATGCGTCGGCCGGACGCCGGTCAGGCGTCTTCGGCCAGCTCCAGCCAGCGCATTTCCAGGTCCTCGCGCTCACCGGCCAACCCGCGCAGTTCCGCGTCGAGTTGAGCCACCTTCCCGAAGTCGGTGGCGTTGTCGGCGATCTGGGCGTGCAGCTTGGTCTCCTTCTCGGAGATCTTGTCCAGCTGGCGCTCGATCTTCTGGAGTTCCTTCTTCGCGGCGCGGGCGTCGGCGGCCGACGCGGCCTTCACCGGGGCGGGGGCGGCGGCGAGCACGGCGGCCGCGGCCACCTCCTCCATCTTCTTGCGCCGCTCCAGGTACTCGTCGATACCGCGCGGAAGCATCCGCAGGGTGCCGTCGCCGAGAAGGGCGAACACGTTGTCCGTGGTGCGCTCGATGAAGAAGCGGTCGTGGGAGATCACGATCATGGAGCCGGGCCAGCCGTCGAGGAGGTCCTCGAGCTGGGTGAGGGTCTCGATGTCGAGGTCGTTCGTCGGCTCGTCGAGGAACAGGACGTTGGGCTCGTCCATCAGCAGGCGCAGGATCTGCAGCCGGCGGCGCTCACCACCGCTGAGGTCCCCGACCGGCGTCCACTGCTTCTCCTTGTTGAAGCCGAACGTCTCGCACAGCTGCCCCGCGGTCATCTCGCGCCCCTTGCCGAGGTCGACACGGTCGCGGACGGCCTGGACGGCCTGCAGGACACGCCAGTTCGGGTCGAGCTCGCCGACCTCCTGGGAGAGGTACGCGAGCTTGACGGTCTTGCCGGTGACGATCCGGCCGGCGGCGGGCTGCTTCTCGCCCTCGGTGCGGGCGGCCTCGGCCAGGGCCCGCAGCAGGGAGGTCTTGCCCGCGCCGTTGACACCCACCAGACCGACGCGGTCACCGGGGCCGAGCTGCCAGGTCAGGTGCTTGAGCAGGACCTTGGGCCCGGCCTGCACGGTCACGTCCTCCAACTCGAAGACGGTCCTGCCGAGCCGGGAGTTGGCGAACCGCATCAGCTCGCTCTTGTCGCGGGGCGGCGGCACGTCGGCGATCAGTTCGTTGGCGGCCTCGACGCGGAAGCGCGGCTTGGAGGTACGGGCGGGAGCGCCGCGCCGCAGCCAGGCCAGCTCCTTGCGGACCAGGTTCTGCCGCTTGACCTCCTCGGTCGCGGCGATGCGCTCACGCTCGGCGCGGGCGAACACGTAGTCGGAGTAGCCGCCCTCGTACTCGTAGACCGCGCCCTTCTGCACGTCCCACATCCGGGTGCAGACCTGGTCGAGGAACCACCGGTCGTGCGTCACGCAGACCAGGGCGGAGCGGCGCTCGCGCAGGTGCCCGGCGAGCCAGGCGATGCCCTCGACGTCCAGGTGGTTGGTGGGCTCGTCGAGGACGATCAGGTCCTGCTCGTCGATGAGCAGCTTCGCCAGCGCGATGCGGCGGCGCTCGCCACCGGAGAGCGGGCCGATCACGGTGTCGAGGCCCTGCGGGAAGCCGGGCAGGTCGAGACCGCCGAAGAGGCCCGTCAGGACGTCCCTGATCTTGGCGTTGCCCGCCCACTCGTGGTCGGCCATGTCCCGGATGACCTCGTGGCGCACGGTGGCCGCGGGGTCGAGCGAGTCGTGCTGGGTGAGCACGCCGACGTTCAGGCCGCCGGAATGGGTGACCCGGCCGGTGTCGGCCTCCTCCAGCTTGGCGAGCATGCGGATCAGGGTGGTCTTGCCGTCGCCGTTGCGGCCGACGACACCGATCCGGTCCCCCTCGCTGACGCCCAGGGAGACTCCGTCGAGCAGTGCACGGGTGCCGTACACCTTGCTGACGGACTCGACATTGACCAGGTTGACGGCCATTTCTCTCCTGAACAAGGGGGACGATCGACCCTCAAGGGTAGTCCGCGCGGCGGACGTCCCCCGCCGCGCGTTCCGCGCCCCTTCAGCCGAGCACGGTGGCCCCCGGCGCCGGGGACCGTGTGACACGGACCGTCCGGCAGGTGCCCGAGGCGAGGAGCGCCTGGCCGATCGTCCGCGCGGTCTCCGCGTCCGGTGCGAGGAACGCCGTGGTCGGGCCGGAACCGGAGACGAGCGCGGCGAGCGCGCCGGCCGCGCGGCCCGCCGCGAGGGTGTCGGCGAGGGCCGGGAAGAGGGAGAGGGCCGCGGGCTGGAGGTCGTTGGAGACGGTGCGCGCGACGGCGTCGGCGTCCCCCTTCGCCAGCGCGTCGAGCAGTTCCTGCGAGGCGACCGGCTCCGGAACATCCGCGCCCTCGTTCATCCGGTCGAACTCCCGGAAGACCGCCGGGGTCGACAGCCCGCGCTCGGCCATCGCGAAGACCCAGTGGAAGGTCCCGCCGACCTCCAGCAGGCGCAGCCGCTCGCCCCGGCCGGTACCGAGCGCCGCCCCGCCCACCAGGGAGAACGGCACATCGCTGCCCAGCTCGGCACAGATGTCGAGGAGTTCCTCGCGCGAGGCGTTCGTGCCCCACAGGGTGTCGCAGGCGAGCAGCGCGCCGGCGCCGTCGGCGCTGCCTCCGGCCATGCCGCCCGCGACGGGGATGTCCTTGGCGATGTGGAGATGGACGGCGGGCTCGATGCCGTACCGGCGGGCGAGTTCCAGGGCGGCGCGGGCCGCGAGGTTCGTGCGGTCGAGGGGCACCTGGGCGGCGTCGGGGCCCGCGCAGGTGACGCGCAGACCGTCCGCCGGGGTGACCGTCACCTCGTCGTACAGGCCGACCGCGAGGAACACGTTGGCCAGGTCGTGGAAGCCGTCGGGGCGTGCGCCGCCGACCGCGAGCTGGACGTTGACCTTGGCAGGGACGCGTACCGTCACCGTCTCCGTCACGGCTGGGTCGACTCCTCGTTCTCGGTGGTGTTCTCGTGGGCGTCGTCGCCGGCGCTGTTCCCGGGGGCGTCGTTCCCGGCCGTGCCCCCGCCGGCACCGTCGCGGTCCGCCGCCGTGCGGTTCTCCGCGATCCGGACGAACTCCTCCACCGTCAGCGACTCCCCGCGGGCCTGCGGCGAGATCCCGGCGGCGACGAGCGCGGCCTCCGCGGCGGGGGCGGAGCCGGCCCACCCGGCGAGGGCGGCGCGCAGCGTCTTGCGGCGCTGCGCGAAGGCGGCGTCCACCGCGGCGAACACCTCGCTCTTCGTGGCCGTCGTGCTGATCGGCTCGGGGCGCCGGGTGAGCGCCACGAGACCGCTGTCGACGTTGGGCGCCGGCCAGAAGACGTTGCGGCCGATGGAGCCGGCCCGCTTCACCTCGGCGTACCAGTTCGCCTTCACGGACGGCACGCCGTACACCTTCGAGCCGGGCGGGGCGGCGAGCCGGTCGGCGACCTCGGCCTGGACCATCACGAGGGTGCGCTCGATGGTCGGGAAGGTGTCGAGCATGTGCAGCAGGACGGGGACCGCGACGTTGTACGGCAGGTTCGCGACCAGCGCCGTCGGGGGCGGGCCCGGCAGCTCCCGGACGTGCATGGCGTCCGAGTGCACCAGCGCGAACCGGTCGGCCCGCTGGGGCATCCGGGCCGCGACGGTCGCGGGGAGCGCGCTCGCGAGGACGTCGTCGATCTCGACGGCGACGACCCGGTCCGCCGTCTCCAGCAGGCCGAGCGTCAGCGAGCCGAGGCCGGGACCCACCTCCACGACCACGTCGTCGGGCCGCACCTCCGCGGTCCGCACGATGCGGCGCACCGTGTTCGCGTCGATGACGAAGTTCTGGCCGCGCTGCTTGGTGGGCCGTACGCCGAGGACTGCCGCGAGTTCGCGGATCTCGGCGGGGCCCAGGAGTGCGTCGGAGGTGGGGCTGGTCACGAGCCAAGGGTACGGGGGGCCCGGCCCCGGCCGTGCAGCCGCGGCCCGCGGTGGCGGTGCCGGCCCCGCAGCCGCGGCCCCGCGGTGACGGTGCCGGCCGTGCGCCGCGGCCCCGGTCGGTGTCAGCCGTGCAGCCGCGGCCCGCAGTGGGGCCAGGGGCTCGTCCCCCGGCGCACGTACAGCTTCTTGGCCCGCTGGGTCTGTTCCGCGGCCGTGGCGTCCTGCGGGCGCCCGGTGCCGCCGAGGGTGTGCCAGGTGCGGGTGTCGAACTGGTAGAGGCCGCCGTAGGTGCCGGACGGGTCCACGGCGCCGGGCCGGCCGCCGGACTCGCACGCGGCGAGGGCCGCCCAGTTCAGGTGGTCGCCGCCGCCGGGGGACGAGGGGTGCGGCCGCGTGCCGACCCGGACCGTCCGGGCCCGCGGCTGCCGCACCACCTCGGACCGGACGAGCCGGGGCCGCTGTTTGACGCCGTTGACGGTGCGCAGGGTGTAGGTGAGGCGCCGCGCTCCGTACTCACCCGGATGCTCGACGACCTCGATGCCCTTGAACAGCGAGGCGTCCTCGGCCCGCCGCACCTCGAACGGAATCCGTTCCTCGCGGACCTCCCTGCTCCCGGTGACGCGCAGGACGGTGACCGTCTGCCCGTCACGCGGGAAGCTCCCGGCCGGGACGGAGGTCGTGTCCTGTCCGTGCAGGGTGATCCCGGACTCCTGGACGGCCTCGGCGACACTCGCGGCGTTGGTGCGGATCGTCCGCGCCCGGCCGTCGGCCATGATCGTGACCGCGCGTTCGGTCCGCACGTCGAGCGCCAGTCCCTCGCGCCCGATGCGCCGGGAGCGCGAGGCGGACAGATGGGCGCCCTCGGCGCGCACCCCCAGCTGGCTCAGCGCGCCTTCCACCGTGTGGGCCGTCGTCCACACCCTGCGCCGCTCCCCGTCGATGGTGAGGTGCATCGGGCGCCCGTAGCGCACCGCGACCTCGTCCCCGCTGGCCAGGGCGGTACCGGGGGCCGGCGCGATCATGTCGTGCGGACCCGCCTTCACCCCCTCGTCGGCGAGCAGTTCCGTCACGTCGTCCGCGAAGGTGTGCAGGGAGCGCGATCTGCCGTCGACGCTGAGTTCGATCGCCTTGTCGTTGGCGACGAACGCCGAGGTGCCGCCGGCCAGGAAGGCCACGACCAGGGCCTGCGGGAGCAGCCGTCGCAGGGGGTCCGGGCGCTCGGGGACCCGTCTGCGCCGGCCCGCCCGACGCGCCTCGGCCCGACCGCCGGTGGCGCCGGAACCCCGTGCGCCGTCCGTGGCGACCAGGGTGTCCGGCTGCGGACGCGACAGCCGGGGCAGCCGGGGCTCGGTCGGCGCGTCGGGCGCCACCGGCGCGGGGCGCACTCCGCTCGCACCACGTGTACCGGGCGCGCCGTCCGGGGGCGCCGGAGGCGCGTCCGGCGCCGCGGGCGGCACGACGCCCGGGTCGTGGGCCGCCCGCCCGAACGCCGGGGAGACCCGGCCGTACGGCTCGTGGGGCAGGTACTCCGCGTGACCGGAAAACCTCTCCTGCCCACCGAAGGACTCGTCCCCGGGACGGGCCAGGTGGCCGGGGTGGACCTGATGCCCGGAGGGGGCCTGGGGGCCGGGGTGGACCTGCCGGCCGGGATGAGCCTGGTGGGCGGAGGGCGCCTGATGCCCGGAGGGGGCCTGATGGCCGGAGGGGGCCTGATGGCCGGAGGGGGCCTGATGGCCGGAGGGGGCCTGATGGCCGGAGGGGGCCTGATGGCCGGGACCCGTCTGAGCTTCCCGCCCCCGGTACGATCCGCCTCCCCGGTGTCTCCCGTAACCGCGGTACGCCGGGTGGTCCATCGGTGTCGCACCGGCCGCTCCGGGCCGCACGGGCGCCTCGGGGGCACCGAAGACCCCGGGCACTCCGACGGCACCGAAGGCTCCGAGCCCGCCAGGCACACCGGCCGCACCAGCCGCGCCGAAGACCCCGGGCCCGCCGTGTACTCCCGGCGGCCCCGGCGGCCCCGGCGGGCCGGGCGGGTCAGTCGGGGTGGGTGCGCCGACCACGACCACGGAGGCGGGGGCGCCGGTGACGCCGATGACGACGGTGGCGGCTTCGGGGCCACCTGTCGGTCCGTACATCCTGTACGGCTCGTACGGCTCGTACCGCGGGCTGCTCACGACGACACGCTCCAGGGTCCGGATCGGGCGACCAGAACCTAGCGGAGCGGTCGTCACTCTCCCAAGCAACGCGGCTACGCTGTGTCGCGAAACTCCCCCGTCGGAGCCCCCGGCCGGAGCAGAAAAAACCCCCGACCGGAGCAGGGAGAACCCCCGGAACCGTTACGGCTCAGTAATCGAACGCGCGCGCGGTGTTGGCGGAGACCGAGGTCGCCAGGGTGTACTCGTCGATCCCCCGTACCGCGGCCATGGCACGCACCGTGACCGGAATGAGATACGGAGCGTTGGGCCGTCCGCGGTACGGCGCGGGGGTCAGGAAGGGCGCGTCGGTCTCGACGAGGACGAGTTCGAGCGGGGCCACGGCCAGCGCGTCGCGGAGCGGCTGGGCGTTCTTGAAGGTCATGTTGCCGGCGAAGGACATGAAGTAGCCGGCACGGGCGCAGACCTCCGCCATCTCGGCGTCGCCGGAGTAGCAGTGGAAGACGGTCCGCTCCGGGGCGCCCTCCTCCGCCAGGACGCGCAGGACGTCCGCGTGGGCGTCGCGGTCGTGGATGACCAGGGCCTTGCCGTGCCGCTTGGCGATCTCGATGTGGGCGCGGAAGGAGCGCTCCTGCGCCTCCTTGCCCTCGGGCCCGGTGCGGAAGAAGTCCAGTCCTGTCTCGCCGACGCCCTTGACGTGGGGCAGGGCGGCGAGGCGGTCGATCTCCGCGAGCGCATCGTCCAGCGCCGCGTCGCCGCCCGGCTGCCGGGCGCCCTGCCGGGACCATCCGTCGGGGTCGCCGTGCACGATGCGGGGCGCCTCGTTGGGGTGCAGGGCGACGGTGGCGTGGACGGCGTCGTGCGCGGCGGCCGTCTCGGCGGCCCAGCGCGAGCCCTTCACGTCGCAGCCGACCTGGACGACCGTCGTCACTCCGACCGACGCGGCCTTGGCGAGGGCCTCCTCGACCGTGCCGGACTGCATGTCGAGATGGGTGTGCGAGTCGGCCACGGGAACGCGCAGGGGCTCGGGGAGCGGCGGTGCGGCGTTCTTGTCGGCGGCGGAGGAGGCGGTGGAAGGCATGCCCCGATCCTACGAAGGGGGCATGCCCGGCCTCACCTCGCGGGGAGCCGGGAGGCCGTCCCGTGGGTCCCGTCCGGCCGGTTCAGCCGGCCCGGCGGTGCTGGAACGGGTGCAGCAGGTCCGACAGGTGCCAGTGGTGCGGCTCCTTCGGGGCGCCGGCGGACTCGGCCTGCGCCTCCCCCGCCGGGCCGTCCTCGGGCTGCCGCGGTACCGGACGGTGGGGGCGGTGCGTCATGGAGTGCATGGAGTCCAGGACGGAGGACACCTGGCCGGCGCGCATGATGCGCACCACGTGGCTGTCGCAGTTCAGGCAGGTGGGCCGGCTGAGGGGCGACGGCACGACCTCGCCGTTCGCCACGTACACCACGTACTCGGCACCTTCCGAGTCGCGGTGGTGCTCGATCTCGTAGGACTGTTCCCAGCCGTGCCCGCAGCGCATGCAGGCGAATGAATACGATTCGTGGACGACGGCCGCCGCCGCGCCGCGGTGCCCGGTCTGTTCGGTGACCTGACCGGCGGCGACACCGCCGGTCCGTCCTGTGGTCTCACTCATGCCAGCTCCTCTTGTCCGCTGGACAAGCACCTCCGTCGGCCGAATTCCACCGAATTCCACCGATTTGCCGAGGCGAGGGACGGGTACGTCCCTTCGTCCAGTGGACGCTTCTCCCGGCGCGAACGCATCCGGCCTGTCGAGTGTTGGAGTCGTTTTGGCCTTTCCTTGTCGGAACGCTCCTGTTACGCGGCCTGATCTTTGCTTTCCACGGTAGTCCTTTGCCCTTCTATGGGCCGCTTCGTTCGGCCTACGAGCCGCTTCGTTCGGCGTTCTTCGCCGCCACGACCGCGTCGAAGACGTCCCGCTTGGGAATTCCCGCCTCGGCGGCGACGGCGGCGATGGCCTCCTTGCGCCGCTCCCCCGCCTCCTCGCGCACCCGCACCCTGCGCACCAGCTCGGCGGCGTCCAGTTCCTCGGCCCCCTTCTCGGGGGCGCCCTCGACGACGACGGTGATCTCGCCGCGCACCCCCTCGGCGGCCCAGGCGGCCAGCTCGCCCAGCGGGCCGCGCTTGACCTCCTCGTACGTCTTGGTCAGCTCGCGGCAGACGGCGGCGCGGCGCTGGGTGCCGAAGACCTCCGCCATGGCGGCGAGGGTGTCGTCGAGCCGGTGGGGCGCCTCGAAGTAGACGAGCGTGCGGCGTTCCTCCGCCACCTCGCGCAGCCGCGACAGACGCTCGCCGGCCTTCCTCGGCAGGAAGCCCTCGAAGCAGAAGCGGTCGACGGGCAGGCCGGACAGCGCGAGCGCGGTGAGCACGGCGGAGGGGCCGGGTACGGCGGTGACCTTGATGTCCTTCTCGACCGCGGCCGCGACCAGCCGGTAGCCGGGGTCCGACACGGACGGCATCCCGGCGTCGGTCACGAGCAGGACCCGCGCCCCGCCGACCAGCGCCTCGACGAGTTCCGGGGTCCGGGCGGCCTCGTTCCCCTCGAAGTACGACACGATCCGCCCCGTCGGCTGGACCCCGAGGGACTGCGTGAGCCGGCGCAGCCTGCGGGTGTCCTCGGCCGCGACGACATCGGCCCCGGCCAGTTCCGCCGCGAGCCGCGGCGGCGCGTCGGAGATGTCGCCGATGGGAGTGCCTGCCAACACAAGGATTCCTGTCACGGTTCCATCCTCGCAGGGGCGCGGCCCGGCAAGCTCATCCCATCCGAAGGGCCCGTGCACGGGACTCCCACAGACCTGTTCCCTACGATGGCGCGGTGACCAGTACCGCGTCCTCCACGGACACCCGGCAGGGGCAGGGCCAGGCCGCCGACGACCGGCGGCCGTCGTGGCAGCAGCGGCTGCGCCGATTCGGCTACACGGCGCCGCCCCGAAGTGATGTGCGCGACCGGCTTGTACCGCCGTACGCCGAGCCAGGCCCCGGGATCTGGGCCGCGCTCGGGCTGCGTCAGGAGGTCGCCGACCGTTTCAACCGCTGGTCGGGCTGGGTGGGCCCGCTCCTGGTGACCCTGGTCGCCGGGTTGCTGCGGTTCTGGAACCTGGGCAGCCCGAAGGCGGTGATATTCGACGAGACGTACTACGCGAAGGACGCCTGGGCGCTCTTCCACCGCGGCTACGAGGTCAACTGGGCGAAGGACGCCAACGACCTGATCCTGCAGAACAACGGGCACGTCCGGGTCCCCAGCGACGCCGCCTATGTCGTGCACCCGCCGATCGGCAAGTACGTGATCGGGCTCGGCGAGTGGATGTTCGGCTTCAACCCCTTCGGCTGGCGCTTCATGACGGCGCTGCTCGGCACGCTGTCGGTGCTGCTGCTGTGCCGGATCGGGCGCCGGCTGTTCCGTTCGACGTTCCTCGGCTGTCTCGCGGGCCTGCTGATGGCGGTGGACGGCCTGCACTTCGTGATGAGCCGCACCTCGCTGCTCGACGGTGTGCTGATGTTCTTCGTGCTGGCGGCCTTCGGCTGCCTGGTCGTCGACCGCGACAAGGCGCGGGCCAGGCTGGCGGCGGCGCTGCCCGCCGACGAGTCCGGTTTCGTCCGACCCGACGCGCACATCGCCGAGACGACCCGGCTGGGCTGGCGGCCCTGGCGCTGGACGGCGGGCCTGATGCTGGGCATGGCCATCGGCACCAAGTGGAACGGGCTGTACGTCCTCGCCGCGTTCTGTGTGATGGCGGTCCTGTGGGACGGGGCCTCGCGCCGGGTCGCGGGCGCCCGACGGCCGTATCTCGGGGCCGCGCTGGCCCGCGACACGGGCATCACGTTCCTGGCGACGGTCCCGGTCGCCCTGGCCGTGTACCTGGTCTCCTGGACCGGCTGGATCCTGTCGCCGGACAACGGCAAGGGCGGCTACTTCCGCAACTGGGCCGTGACGGACGGCAGGGGCGGCAACTGGACCTTCCTCCCGGACTGGCTGCGCAGCCTGTGGCACTACGAGCACGAGGTCTACAAGTTCCACGTCGGGCTGACGTCGCCGCACACCTACCAGTCCAACCCGTGGAGCTGGCTCGTCCTCGGCCGCCCGGTCTCGTACTTCTACGAGTCCCCGCTGCCCGGCAAGGACGGCTGTCCGGCCGGCACGGGCGACAAGTGCGCGCGTGAGGTGCTCGCGCTCGGCACGCCCCTGCTGTGGTGGGCCGCCTGCTTCGCGCTCGTCTACGTGCTGTGGCGCTGGGCCTTCCGTCGCGACTGGCGGGCGGGCGCCATCGTCTGCGCCGTCGCGGCCGGCTACCTCCCCTGGTTCATGTACCAGGAGCGCACGATCTTCCTCTTCTACGCCGTCGTCTTCGTGCCGTTCCTGTGCCTGGCCGTCACGATGATGATCGGCGCGATCCTCGGCCCGCCCGGCGCCGGAGAACGCCGCCGCGTCATCGGCGCGGCGGGATCGGGCGTCCTGGTCCTGCTGATCCTGTGGAACTTCATCTATTTCTGGCCCTTGTACACGGGCACGGCGATCCCGATCGAACAGTGGCGGTCCCGGATGTGGCTGGACACCTGGGTCTAGCTGGGCAGACACACTGAGAGGGCGCGACCGTCGGTCGCGCCCTCTCAGTCGTTGTTGGCCGTTGGCGGTCGTCATTGGTCGCCCTCGCACGGCCCGAGGACGGCCCAGCTCTGGGGACCAGGAGACGCAACCGCGTCGCCTTAGCCGCAGGACGTGCACGCGGTCATCCACAGAAAACGGCAACCCCGCACCGGCAATCCGGCGCTATGAACGGGCCTATCGCGTCCCGGAACACCCGAGACTACAGGCGCGCCTGGCAAGCATGAATGCTGCGCCGAACGTTGCCGAACGCTGCGCCAGCCTTGACATGTACTGCGCCGCACGCCATGATCTTCACGTCCGGCACACCACTAGGGGGTGCTGGACAGGGGAGGAATGAATTAAATGAACACAGCCGTGCGCAGGACATCCCTGGTGAAGGTCGCCGAGTTCGTGGCTTCCAAGGGCGTGGGCGGGAAGTTCAGCAAGCTGGAGCTGTTCGAGGCGGTCCCGGACGTCTCTCAGGCCGACCGCCGCATGCGGGATCTGCGGCCGATGGGCTGGAAGATCGACAACTACAAGGTCAACCCGAACCTGAAGCCCGACGAGTACCTCGTCCGGGAGATGGGGACCCGGGTTGATCTCGGCGAGACTCCGCCGAAGACCATCCGCAAGAACATCACCGGGCCCAAGCGGCGACGCATCCTGGAGCGCGACGGTCACACGTGCCAGGTCTGCGGGATCCGTGCCGGACAGGAGTTTCCCGATGCCCCCGGACGCACCGCCGTCATGACCATCGGCCACATCATCCCGGTCAACCGCGGCGGCACGAACGACGACGACAACCTGCGTGCCGAGTGCCAGCGCTGCGGCGACGAGTCCCGCGACATCACCGTGGACCCGCCCACGGGCCAGCAGGTACTCACCCACGCTTCCCACCGGAGCCTGAAAGACAAGCGCACCCTCTACGGCTGGATGCAGGCCGGACGGCGCACCCCCTCTGACACCGAGAAGGTGTTCCAGGAGTGGTCCCGGCTGCCCCAGAAGGAGCGCATGCAGGTCATGACCGCCCTCGCCGAGCAGGTCATCACAGAACTCGAAAACGAGTAGCTGCCCTCGTCTGGCAGGCAGCCCCCTGGGCTGCCTGCCAGACGCATGGGCTGGGACGTAAGCATCAAGGCCAGGCCGCCGGGCCACCTCTCACAGCGCCTACCAGCCCCAGGGCCCAGCCACTTTAGTGCGCTGGAGCGTGACGACGAACGGCCACTCGCCCTCGTCGCGGGCGTCGACCCAGGCGGCTGCGAAGTCTCGAGTCTCAGGACCTCCGGGGTCCCGTTTCTCCGGGGCGTATACGTCTGGGCCCAGGCGGAGATCAATCTCTCTTGTCTCGTCGAAGCCTCGGTCCACCAGGATGCGGAGCGTGTCACCGTCTTTCACTCTGAGTACGGACGCTCGGTAGTCCCACATGCGCCCTCCTCAGGTGCGTTCGATGTATGCCGTGCGTCCCCCGCTCGGCTTGGTGCAGGTGCGTGATCACCTCACCGCTCTCAGCATGGACGCATGGCCGTGCTTTTGTATGCGACGAACACGATCCCCAACTGCCGCATCACGGGGAGCTGGGGCCTTGCCCACTTGACGCGGAGCGGCGACCTGTCAGATGTGCTGGATCGGTTCAAAGCGCAAGTCGCCTCGTGGGGCGCCGAAGCTGTGGTTGGAACTCGGATTGAGCCGACCGTGTTCGTCGGTGGAAACATGGCAGGGCCGCGGAGCGAGATGGTCTATCTCGTGTACGGAACCCCCGTCACGTACGAGGGGAAGTGACTCAGGTTCGCTCGGTGTACGTCTTGAACTTGTGGCACGACGCGCAGAGGACCCAGAGGTTGTCCAGATCCCAGGAGCCACCGCGAGCTACGGGCACGATGTGATCCACCTCAAGGTGCTCGCGGGCTCCGCACTGTCGGCAGGTGAAACGGTCGCGCGCCAGGGCTCGCGCCCGGCGGCGAGTCCAGTCGGAAGGTCTCGATGCATTTCGAGCTGCCGCATGCAGGGCACTTGAGTTGCCATTGCCTGCTCCACGCTCCGCCCTCGTGCGGTACTGGAACCAGGATTCCTTCGTGACTCTGAGGCACGCTTCCCTCCAGACAGGTCGGACCTACCCATGACAGCCGATCGGTGGCTCGCACGCAGTGCTTTCGCCTGATCAGTAGGCGCGTACACACCGGATACGAGACCTTCCGACCAGTCATCCCCCGCCGCCAATCAGCCACCCGGCGTCAACCTTGGTGTGCGCCTCTCCGCCGGCGCACATCGCTGCTGATGTGCAGGTGCTGGTGTCACTTGTCGAGCTGACGGCGAGCCAGAAGACACCAAGCGGAATAGTTTCAAGAATAATTGACACCCCCTCAGTAAGGGGTGCAAGATGCTCTCGTGACGAACCCGCTGACGTTAGAAGAGGCAGCAGACGTCCTTGGCGAGCATCGCGAGGACATCCGAAACGTGCTCCAGGACGGCTGGTCACGCTGGCGCAAGCTGTTGCAGGCAGACACCGAACTGGCCGTCATCGTCAGCGGCAGGACCCGCGCGAGCCTGGTGTACGACTTCATCCGCTATGAAGCGATGAATCGCTTCGAAGGCGCGTCAGGCGTCGTGATCAGCGAGGAGCGGGGGTTCCTCCTGCTGACCTTCGACGAACGCCTCCTCCTGCGCTTCAAGAAATTCCGGAGCAAGGGGCTCAAAACCAGCGGGATCCCCACCCAACAAGCCCGCAACTTCGCCAACCAGACACTTCCGGGCATGGACGAGCTGACGCACATCGTCGCTGGCTACCTCCCCGATGAAGCAGGCATCGACCTGGATAGAGTGGCAATCACTTGCAGCCTCGCGAACGAGATGCTGTGGGTTATCGACCTCGACCTCGGCCTCGATGACGGGTTGGGACTGGACGACGGCCTTGGCCCTGTCGGCACCGCTCCCGTGCCCTTGGCGCCAACCGACGGGCAAGGAGACACCCAGGTTGTGCCGAAGATCGATCGAGCCGAGGACGGAAGCGAGTAGTCACTAGCCAGGAAAGGATCGGGACTGCCATGAACCCGCGGATGCTCCAGACCGCGAGGGAGTCGCGCGGCTTGTCGCAGTCCAAGCTCTCGACGATGACAGGGATCTCTCAAGCAGTCCTGTCCAAAGCAGAGCACGGTCTGGCGCCGCTCCCACCCGAGCGCATCGACATCATCGCCGGTGCGCTCGACTACCCTCGCGAGATGTTCGACTGGCCCGACGATCCCATAGGGCTTGGCGCCTCCAGCTACTACCACCGCAAGCAAGCCGGGCTGGGCCAGACAGCACTTCGCCGCATCGAGGCAGAGATCAATCTCTTCCTCATGCAAATGAAGCGACTGGAGACGAGTGTGGACATCGCGCCCGTCCACCCTCTACCTACCTTCGAGTCACCCGAAGCGCAGGGGCCCGAGCCGGAAGAAGCTGCACGCAAGCTGCGAACTGCATGGCTCCTTCCTGACGGGCCGGTCCAAGATGCGGTCCGGACAGTCGAGCGTGCGGGTGTTGTAGTGGTTCGACGAGATCTTGGGTCACCAAAGATCTCAGGCATGAGCATCCGTCCGCCGGCCTCACTTCCTGTAATCATTTTGAATACTGGAATGCCTGCCGACCGAGAGAGATTCACCGTCTTTCACGAGGTCGGCCACCTTGTCATGCACCAGGTTCCAAGTGAGGACGGTGAACGCGAGGCGGACCGGTTTGCAGCAGAATTCCTGATGCCGGCGCGCACCATTACGCCCCAACTGACTGGAATCAACCTCCAGCGCGCAATGCAACTCAAGCAACACTGGAAGACATCAATGGCCTCAATCATTCGCCGCGCATACACGCTGGGGAAGATTGACGCCAACCGCTACAAGAGCCTAAGCGCACAAATGGCGCAACGCGGATTTAACCGCCATGAACCCGTCACCCTGGAGTCAGAGGAATCTCGAATTCTTTCCTCGGTCCTAGACGCCCATCGTAAAATCTATGGATATAGCGATGCAGAGCTAGCAAGGGTCGTTGGACTGAAGACCCCGGAATTTCAGGCAGGATACGGAACTCGCCGATCCTTGAGAGCCGTTTAACCCCTGCTCGCATCGACTCAAGCAGCGAACGGCAATCGCTCCGGGGCAGGCGTGCGATCGACAAAGCCGTGGTCCGCCGACCGCGCCGCGCGCTGAGCCAACCATCCAGAGACCCTAGGTCCGCCGTTCACTGCGACGCCCTCGCGAACCGTTCGGACATGCGTGAACCCTTGCCCGAGGTAGTAGCGCTGAAGTCCCTCATTGGTAGTCCATGCGTCCAACCGGAGCCACTTGGCACCCGCACGGTGTGCCCAATCGCCGGCCCAATCAAGCAGGCGACCACCGAGATTCAGCCCTCCGGCGGGAGCCCGCGAGCGCCGGTCCGCTTCGCATCCTGCAACTTCACGTTGGTCAGTTTGGCGCCACGAAAGTCTGCGTGACGGAGATCCGCGTGACGGAGATCCGCGTGGTTGAGGTCTGCGTGACGGAGATCCGCGCCCACCAAGGTTGCCTGACGAAGGTCCGCATGACCCATCTTTGCATTCCGAAGGTCAGCGTCGTCCAGAAGGGCGTACCGCAGGTCCACACAGTCTGTCGGCTCGATCTGACCGGTATCCGAAGGAACGCCGCTTGCACAGGTCATGTCTGCTCCGCGAAGGTCCGCCCCTTTTAGAGACGTCACTTCGAGCTTTGTCCCCTTCAGATCGGCTGCCCTGAGGTTGGCCGCCTCAAGAAAAGCATCATTAAGGTTCGCGTAAATCAGAGATGCCCTGCTCAGGTCTGCGCGGTTCAAGGTGGCCCAGCGGAGGTCTGCAGTGGACAGGTCAACTTCCGGGAAATTGATGGGACCCTTACCCGTGAAGCTGATGCTGCGGAGGTCGCTAAAAGACAGATCAACGATCGTCCCGTTGTCGCGTTCGGGACGGCGTCTGGCTAGCACGGAAATCGCCGCCAAGACATCAGCCTTTGGCGTGTAGTTGTCGGCGCTTTCAGCCTTTGGCTTGTAGGCGCGTATACCGTAAGCCATCGGCTCCTTAAGGCTTTTGGCACTCGATCCGGCGTGCTGCTGCACGAAGGCAGCCAGCACGGAGACGACCGTCGGATGGTCGAAGGCGGAGTCCTGCATGATGCGTTGCAGGGCGTAGATGCCGCCCAATCGGACGTCCAGGAACTGCGATCCCAGATTGCGGACCGCGTTATTGAAACGGCTGGTAATCTGTCCACTTTCGGAGATCCGTAGTTCCTTGTTCGCTTGCCCGACCTGCATCCAGGTGAACAGGAGTGCACCCAGCGCTGCGAGCCCTGGCAGGCTGGCCGCGATCAGGGCGACCATTCGAGTCCGGTCCTGGCCTTCGGGTCTGAGCTGCACCGAACGGCCACTCTGTCGACGTCGGCTAACGCGACGGAGGCGACGAAGCTCATCAACGCTCAGTTTTCTAGCCACCTACTTATCGCATCCCGTACGCCAAGCGACAGCAACACTTGCTACGCCGGGAAGACGCAAACCTGGGTCTTCCCGTTGGTCCAAACGAGTCGCCCTAGGCCACGCCCTGACACTGGTCAATGAGACGCGCAGACACACTGAACGTGGCTGCTAGTGCTGTGACCGCGAAGGTTCACCGGGGTGGGGTGTATCGATGGCTCCCAGCGGCAGTACAGTCGGCGCGCTGAAGGAGCAGAGGAGCCCCG
>NZ_JBIRQM010000033.1:0-5636 GCF_044333225.1 Streptomyces sp. NPDC021080
AGAGGTGACCGTCGGTGGCGACGGGCATGTGATGTACCGGCACGGCCCCTCCCGCGCGTACCCGGCTGCAGGTGCATCGGGGTGACCGGTCGGCCACTTTCGCCGAATCCCGGCTGCGGGTGCATCGGGGTGACCGGTCGGCCACTTTCGCCGAATCCCGCTGCGGGTGCATCGGGGTGGCCGGTCGGCCGCTTTCGCCGTATCCCGGCTGCGGGCGATCCGTGGTCCGCCCGCATTCCAGCCCCGGCCGGGGGAAGTTCAGCCCCGGCCGGGGAAAAATTCAGCCCCTCCGGCGTTTGAGGAGCGGGGTCCGGGGCGGAGCCCCGGGTACGGGAAGGGTAGGGGCGGAGGGGGCGAAAAAACCCGCTACACCCGCAGCGCCGCGAGCTGCTCCTCGAACGGGACGACGTGGAAACCGTCCGCCCGGCCGGAAGCGGGCTGAGCGGGGACCGCCACCTCGGCCCCGCCCACCGCCGAGGCGGACGCCAAGGCCGGGTCGGAGGCCAGGCCGGAGACCGGGGCGGAGACCGGGGCGGAGGCCAGGTCGGGGCCCGCCGCCGGAACGGCCGAGGCCGGCATCAGCGCAGCCAGCTCACCCGCCGCCCGCTCGATCCGCTCCGCCAGCCCCTCCGCCCCCCAGTCCTCCGACGCCGCGTACACCCCGGTCGGCACGACCACCGCCCGCAGATACGCGAACAGCGGACGCAGCGCGTGGTCGAGGACCAGCGAGTGCCGCCCGGTCCCCCCGGTCGCCGCGATCAGCACGGGCTTCCCCGCCAGCGCGTCCTTGTCGAGCACGTCGAAGAACGACTTGAACAGACCGCTGTAGGAGGCGGAGAAGACCGGGGTGACGACGATCAGACCGTCCGCGGAGGTCACGTCGTCGATCGCGGCGGACAGCCCCCGGCCGGGAAACCCGTTGGTGAAGTTGTGCGCGATCTCGACCGCGAGGTCGCGCAGTTCGACGACCCGGAGATCCACCGCGCCGGACACCCGGCCGGCGGTCGCGGCCGCCAGCCGGTCACCCAGCAGCCGCGTGGACGACGGAACACTCAGCCCCGCCGAGACGACGACGAGCTTCATGCGCGGCTCACCTCCTCCTGGGCCGAGGCCACCCGGACCGCGTGCGTCGGCGCGTCCGGCACATCGGCCGGCCGGTTCTTGGCGAACTCCTCGCGCAGTACGGGCACGACCTGTTCGCCCAGCAGGTCGAGCTGCTCCAGGACGGTCTTGAGCGGCAGTCCGGCGTGGTCCATCAGGAACAGCTGACGCTGGTAGTCACCGGCGTACTCGCGGAACGCCAGCGTCTTCTCGATGACCTGCTGCGGCGAGCCGACGGTCAGCGGCGTCTGCTCGGTGAAGTCCTCCAGGGAGGGCCCGTGGCCGTAGACCGGCGCGTTGTCGAAGTACGGACGGAACTCCCGTACGGCGTCCTGGGAGTTGGGCCGCATGAACACCTGGCCGCCGAGGCCGACGATCGCCTGCTCGGCGGTGCCGTGCCCGTAGTGCGCGTACCGCTCGCGGTAGAGCTCGACCATCCGCTTGGTGTGGTCGGCGGGCCAGAAGATGTTGTTGTGGAAGAAGCCGTCGCCGTAGTAGGCGGCCTGCTCGGCGATCTCGGGCGAGCGGATGGAGCCGTGCCAGACGAACGGCGGGACACCGTCCAGCGGACGGGGGGTCGACGTGAACGACTGCAGCGGCGTACGGAACTTGCCCTCCCACGTCACCACGTCCTCGCGCCACAGGCGGTGCAGCAGCGCGTAGTTCTCGACGGCGAGGTTGATGCCCTGGCGGATGTCCTGGCCGAACCAGGGATAGACCGGACCGGTGTTGCCGCGGCCCATCATCAGGTCGACCCGGCCGTCCGCGAGGTGCTGGAGCATCGCGTAGTCCTCGGCGATCTTCACCGGGTCGTTGGTGGTGATCAGCGTCGTGGACGTCGACAGGACGAGCTTCTCGGTGCGCGCCGCGATGTAGCCGAGCATCGTGGTCGGGGACGACGGCACGAACGGCGGGTTGTGGTGCTCGCCGGTCGCGAAGACGTCGAGGCCGACCTCCTCGGCCTTCAGCGCGATGGTGACCATGGCCTTGATGCGCTCGCGCTCGCTCGGCTCCCGGCCCGTGGTGGGGTCGGGTGTCACATCGCCGACGCTGAAGATCCCGAACTGCATGGTCACTCACCCTCCAGGTTGTTGATTGTTCAACTATACCCTCGAACCATCACCCCTCTCCAGGTATTCCGCCCCTGTCAGTGCCCCGTCCTACGATCCCGACATGGCCGCCCCACGCCGTGACACCCGAGGCATCGTCGACGCCGCTGAACTCTTCGCTCACGTCCGCTTCCGCCGCCACGAGCCCGCCGAACCGCTGCGCCCCTATCTGGAGCACTACTGGCTGATCGACTGGGACCTCGGCCGGCCCTACGCCTCGCACGTGGTCCCGCACCCGTCGGTCAACGTCGTCTTCCAGCGGTACACGGGACAGGACCCCTTCGGCGAGGTCGCCGGCATCGGGCTCGGCCTGTTCACCCAGAAACTGGAGGGCCGGGGAAGGGTCTGCGGGATCCAGTTCCGACCCGGCGGATTCCGCCCCTTCGCCCCGGACCGCCCCCTGTCGGCCCTCACCGGACAGCGGCTCGATCTCCCCGACGTCTTCCCCGGCTCCGACGGCGCCGTCGCGGCCGTCCTCGACCCGGAGGACGAGCAGGCCCGGGTGGCCGCCCTCGACACCTTCCTCCTGGACCTCGACCCGCGACCGGACCCGGGGGCCACCCTGGCGACGGCCCTGGTCGACCGCATCCGGGCCGACCGCGCGATCCGCGACGTCGGCACACTCGCCGAGACCGAGGGCATGACGGTCCGGGCGCTGCAGCGCCTGTTCGCCGCGTACGTCGGCGTCGGCCCCAAGTGGATCATCCTGCGCTATCGCATCCACGAAGCGCTGGAGCGGGCCGAGAGTGCCGAACCGGTGAACTGGGCCACCCTGGCCGCCGACCTCGGCTACGCCGACCAGGCCCACCTGGTCCGGGACTTCACCGCGACGGTCGGAGTCCCGCCGACGTCGTACGCGGCCGACCACGGCCCCGCCTGACCGGCCCGGCCGACCACGGCCCCGCCTGACCGGCCGCCTCCACGTCGTCCCCCTACTTCCTCCGGCAGGACCTCGGCCGCTCCCCCGCGGCTGCCGCGCTCGCCCTCACACCCCTGCCCACCGGCATCGTCATCGCCTCAACCGCCTCGACCGCCCGATCGCCCGTCCCGGCCGCCACCGTCACCACCGACCACCACCGTCACCACCATCCGCCGCCGTCACCACCATCCGCTTCCGGACCGCCAGAGATCCCGCGGACCGCCAGAGATCCCACGGGCGGCCTAGGGCACGAGGACCAGCCGGCCCCGCAGTCCGCCCTCCGCGAGCCGCGCGTGCGCCTTGGCGGCCTCGTCGAGCGCGTACGTCCCGGCGACCCGGGTCGTCAGCGCTCCCTCGTCGACGAGCGCCACGAGCTCCGCGAGCCGGGCCCCGTCGGCGGCGACCTCCACGGCACCGGTCCGCACACCCCGCACGGACTCCGGGTGCGCCCCCAGGATGACGCCCAGGAAGGCTCCCCCGTCCCGCACCCACTCCAGGGCGTCCGCGCCCAGGATCGCCGCGTCCAGCACCGCGTCCACGCTGCCCGGGGCCACCCCGTCCGACACGAACCGGTCCGCCCCCAGGGACCGTACGAGCTCCTCGTCGTCCTCGCGGGCCAGCGCGGTCACGCTCACCCCGAGCCGGGCGGCGAGCTGCACGGCGTACCCGCCGACCGCCCCCGCGGCCCCGGTGACCAGCAGCCGCTGCCCCGGCTCCAGGGCCAGCCGGTCCAGGGCCTGGGCCGCGGTCAGCGCGTTGAGCGGCAGACTCGCCGCGTGCGCCGCGTCGACCGAGCGCGGGGCCAGGGCCACCGCCTCGGCGTCGACCACCACATGGTCGGCGTGCGTACCGAGGTCCTTGGCCGGCCCGTACGCCAGCGCCACCACCTCGTCACCCACGTTCCACCCCGAAGCGACCCCGACCGCCTCCACCACCCCCGCGACGTCCCAGCCGAGCCCCAGCCGCTTCCCCGCGCCCCCGAAGACACCGGCGCGCACCCCGGCGTCCACGGGGTTGAGCCCGGCGGCCGCCACCTTGATCCGCACCTGCCGGGCCCCCGGCTCCGGCAGGGCGACCTCGACGATCTCGACGGCTTCCGGACCACCGAACGACGTCACAACCGCTGCACGCATCCCAGCTCACCCCATCTGTAGGTCATCTGCGGGTCTCTCACCCGCCACAACAACCCTAGGAAGAGCTACTATCCATTGGTAAGTAGGCACCTGAAGGTGCGTACGTCACCCGGAGGTGAGTCATGGCGACCACGACGGCGGCCCAGCGGCGCCACCAGGCCCGCGTCGAGTACGACGCGTTCATCAAGAGCTGCCCCACCAACCAGCTCCTGGACCGCATCAGCGACAAGTGGGTCAGCCTGATCGTGAGCGCGCTCGCCGACGCGGGCGGCCCCATGCGCTACAGCGGCCTCGGCCGCAAGATCGCCGGCGTGAGCCCCAAGATGCTGACGCAGACACTGCGTTCGCTGGAGCGCGACGGCATCGTCTCCCGTACGGTCACCCCGTCCGTGCCGGTCCGCGTCGACTACGAACTCACGCCGCTGGGCACGAACCTGAGCTGCCTGCTCACCGCCGTCAAGGACTGGGCGGAGCACCACATCGAGGAGGTCGTCGAGGCCCGCGAGCGTTACGACGCCTCGTCCGAGGCGTCCTGACGGTCCCCGGACCGCAGCCGGGCGACCTGCACGGCGCTGAAGTCGACCGTGCGCCGCATGTGCCCGATGATCAGGGCGACCTCGGCGTCGTCGAGCCCCTCGAACAGGCCGTACCAGCCGTCGCCCAGCCGTTCCCACATCCGCCCGAACTCGGCGATCTTCTCCGGCACGGTCGCCACCAGCACCCGGCGCCGGTCGACCACGTCGCGCTCCCGCACGACATAGCCGGCCTTCTCCAGCCGGTCCACCAGCCGCGTGGCCGACCCGGTCGTCAGACCCGTCATCTCGGCGATCCGCCCGGTGGTCACGGGCCCGTCCTCCAGGCTGAGCAGGTTCACGCACTGCACGTCCGTCGGGTGCAGTCCGACGTGGTCGGCGAGGGCCTGGTTGAACAGGGCGTACGAGGCCATGTACCGCCTCGAGACGACCGCCAGCTCCTCCAGCAGCCGCCCGCGCGCTTCCCCGGCCGTGGCCATGCGGCCCCTTTCCACCAGCCCAGCCAAAATCGTACGCCGCACACCCCTCGCCCCCGGGAACCGGCACCCCACCCCACCAGCCTCTTTCGCCCCCTCCGCCCCTACCCTCCCCCAAGGTCTCGGCTTCGCTCGACCAGAGGGACCCCCATCACCCCTGGGGCTCCGCCCCAGCCCCCGCTCCTCAAACGCCGGAGGGGTCGAAAATTGCACCCGCAGCCGGGATCCGGCGAAGGCGGCTGACCGGCCACCCCGATGCACCCGCAGCCGGGTACGCGCGGGAGGGGCCGTGCCGGTACATCACATGCCCGTCGCCACCGACGGTCACCTCTCGTCCGACGGCGACGGGCGGATGTACCGGCACG
>NZ_JBIRQM010000033.1:5646-52821 GCF_044333225.1 Streptomyces sp. NPDC021080
GGGGGGGGGTGGCGCCCGCCCCCCGCCCGCCCCCCCCCCCCGCCCCCCCCGGGGCGGGGGGGGGGGGGGGGGGGGCCCCCCCACGGCCCCGACCCACCCACCGGACCCACCCACCCGACAGAACCCGGCACCGCCGCCTGCCAAAGTGACCCCATGCTGATCGCCCGCTCCGCGCTCCTCTTCGCCCTCGCCGCACTCCTGGAGATCGGCGGCGCCTGGCTCGTCTGGCAAGGCGTACGCGAACACCGGGGCGCCCTCTGGATCGGCGCCGGCGTGATGACGCTGGGCCTGTACGGCTTCGTCGCCACCCTCCAGCCGGACGCCGAGTTCGGCCGCGTCCTGGCCGCGTACGGCGGAGTCTTCGTGGCCGGCTCCCTCGCCTGGGGCGTCGTCGCCGACGGCTACCGCCCCGACCGCTGGGACATCACCGGCGCCCTGATCTGCCTGGCCGGAGCCGCCGTGATCATGTACGCGCCCAGAGGCGGCAATTGACCCCCGCCTATCCTGGCCGGAGGCACCACAGAGACCGCAGACACCGCAGACCCCGCCAAGGAGCAGCCGTATGACCCCCGCCGCCGCGTCCCGTATCGCCGTCATCACCGGTGCAAGCAGCGGAATCGGTGCCGCGACGGCCCGGCAGCTCGCGGCCGAGGGCTACCGCGTCGTCCTGACGGCCCGCCGCAAGGACCGCATCGAGGCGCTGGCAGAGGAGATCACCGCCGCGGGCGGCCAGGCGACCGCGTACGCCCTGGACGTCACGGACCGCACCGCGGTCGACGAGTTCGCGACGGCGTTCAAGACGGTCGGGGTGCTGGTCAACAACGCGGGCGGCGCGCTCGGCGCCGACCCGATCGCGACCGGCGACCCGGCCCAGTGGCGCCAGATGTACGAGACGAACGTCATCGGCACCCTGAACATCACCCAGGCCCTCCTCCCGGCGCTCACCGCGAGCGGCGACGGCACGGTCGTCGTCCTGTCGTCCACGGCGGCCCACGCCACGTACGAGGGCGGCGGCGGCTACGTGGCCGCCAAGCACGCCGAGCACGTGCTCGCGGAGACGCTGCGTCTGGAGATCGTCGGCACGCCGGTCCGCGTGATCGAGGTGGCCCCCGGCATGGTCAAGACCGAGGAGTTCGCCCTCACCCGCTTCGGCGGCGACACCGAGAAGGCCGCCAAGGTCTACGCGGGCGTCGCCCAGCCCCTGACCGCCGACGACGTCGCCGACACCATCACGTGGGCCGTCACCCGCCCGAGCCACGTGAACATCGACCTCCTCGTGGTCCGCCCCCGCGCCCAGGCGTCGAACACGAAGATCCACCGAGAACTGTGACCCCGGACCCTGCGCACGCCCCACAGCCGCAGCCATCCCAGCCACCGCCCCCACCCGGCGAACAGGCCCGCCTGGCCCTGGAGAAGAAGCGCGAACGGTACGTCTGGTACTACCTGGCGTACTTCCTCTTCGGCATCCACATCGTGGCCTTCGTCATGATCTACGCGGTCCTGTCGACGAAGTGACCTCACGGCCCACGGAGCCACAGAACCACGGAGCCGCGAAACCGCGGACCGTTCCGGCCCCGCCCGTGAGCGCCCACGCGAAAGAGCCCCGAGCCGGCAACGGCCCGGGGCTCCGCGCAAGGTTCAGCCCTTCACGCAGACGACCTGCTTCAGCTTCGCCACGACCTGCACGAGATCGCGCTGCTGCTCGATGACCTGCTCGATCGGCTTGTACGCACCCGGGATCTCGTCCACGACGCCGGAGTCCTTGCGGCACTCCACGCCCTGCGTCTGGTCCTCCAGGTCCTTCGTCGAGAAGCGCCGCTTCGCCGCGTTGCGGCTCATGCGCCGACCCGCGCCGTGCGAGGCGGAGTTGAAGGACTTCTCGTTGCCGAGGCCCTTCACGATGTACGACCCGGTCCCCATGGAGCCCGGGATGATGCCGAACTCGCCGGACCCCGCACGGATGGCGCCCTTGCGCGTGACGAGCAGGTCCATTCCCTCGTACCGCTCCTCCGCCACGTAGTTGTGGTGGCAGGAGATCTCCGGTTCGAAGGCCGGCTTCGCCTTCTTGAACTCCTTGCGGATCACGTCCTTGAGGAGCGCCATCATGAGCGTGCGGTTGTTCTTCGCGTACTCCTGGGCCCAGAACAGGTCGTTGCGGTACGCCGCCATCTGGGGCGTGTCCGCGACGAAGACGGCGAGGTCGCGGTCGACCAGGCCCTGGTTGTGCGGGAGCTTCTGCGCGACACCGATGTGGTGCTCGGCCAGCTCCTTGCCGATGTTCCGCGAACCGGAGTGCAGCATCAGCCAGACGGAACCGTCCGAATCGATGCAGACCTCGACGAAGTGGTTGCCCCCGCCGAGCGTCGCCATCTGCTTCACGGCCCGCTCCTCGCGGAACTTCACCGCGTCCGCCACTCCGTCGAACCGCCCCCAGAAGTCGTCCCACCCGGCGGTGGCCAGGCCGTGGAAGCGGTCCGGGGTGACCGGGGAGTCGTGCATCCCGCGGCCCACCGGGATCGCCTCCTCGATCTTCGAGCGGAGTCGCGAGAGGTCGCCCGGCAGGTCGTTGGCGGTGAGGGAGGTCTTGACCGCGGACATTCCGCAGCCGATGTCGACACCCACCGCCGCCGGGCACACCGCGTCCCGCATCGCGATGACCGAGCCGACCGTCGCGCCCTTGCCGTAGTGGACGTCCGGCATGACGGCGAGGCCCTTGATCCAGGGAAGGGTCGCCACGTTCTGGAGCTGGCGGAGCGCGACGTCCTCGACCGAGGCGGGGTCGGTCCACATGCGGATGGGGACCTGCGCCCCCGGCATCTCTACGTACGACATATCGTCCTCTATCCCCATAAACACATCAAAAGTCTTAAAGCGCAAAACCGGCGCCTAGGTCGACGTATAGGACAACGGACCGGCGTCCACGGCTGTGCGTGCGATACACATTGTCTCCAGGGGTCGCCCCCGTGCGGCAACCCAATAACCACAGGACACCCGGGCCCAAGCGCCGTCGGGAACCGTCGAGAGGAGCCTGACCGTGCAGCGGAAGGCGTACGTATCTGCCGCCGCCATGCTCCTCGCGGCAGTGCTGGCGGGCTGCACGGGCGGTTCGGGTGTGGGTGGTTCGGCTCCGGACTCCAAGGGCGGCGACACGGGCACGACGGCCCCGGTGGCCCAGCCGGGCAAGTACCGCACCCTCCCGGAGGCGTGCGGCGCGGCCGATCACGACACGCTCGACACCCTGCTGCCCGGCATCCAGGAGACCAGCGACGAAGCGCAGCAGGAGAAGGCGTACGCGGGCGAGGCCACGCTCACGTACGACACGGACCGGCGCGACGGCTGCGACTGGAAGGTGGCGTCCGCCGCCACCACCGATCACCTCTTCGTCGACTTCGAGCGCGTGGTCTCGTACGACAACACGGTGAGCGACGAGAGCAAGGCCGAGGAGCTCTTCGCCACCAAGCAGACGTCGGCCGGCCTCCCGGCGCCGGCCGCGTCCGCCTCCACCTCCGCCGCCGCCACGCCGAGTCCGAGCGACAGCGCCGGCAGCCCCGCCGCCGACAACGCCGGCGGGGACAACGGCGACGCCTCCGGCGCCCCTTCCGGCCCGGCCTCCGGTGTTCCTTCCGGCTCGGCCTCCGGCGCCTCCGCCTCACAGGCCCCGGCCGATCTCCAGCCGCGCGTACTGGACGACCTCGGCGACGAGGCGTTCCTCGACGACAAGCTGAGCACCGGCTCGTCGACGGCTCAGCAGCGCACGGTGACTGTGGTGTTCCGCACGTCCAACGTCATCGTGACGATCGAATACTCCGAGCAGCCGACGGCTTCCGCGAGCGCCCCCGACAGCAAAGAAATGCAGGACAGGGCGCAGAAACTGGCCCAGAAGCTGGCCTCCCGGCTCAACGACTAGCGGCTGCGCGGCCGCTGGGGGCACCCCGGCGCAAACCCCCCGAACGGGAACCGCCCTTGCGCCCCACCGCGTACCGTGGCCCCTCGGACCCGACCGGTCGCACGCGCCATGTGCGGCCGTACCACGAGCCACGAGTGAAGGAACCATGCACCGACCAGTACAGCGAGCAGGCCGAGCCCAGCGACTCACCCGCATCCTTGTCAGCGCGGCCGCCGTCCCGGTGATGCTCGTCGCCGCGGGCTGTTCCTCGGACTCCGGCTCCGGTGACGACGCGCAGAAGGACGCGAGCGCGGGCCCGGGAGCGACGGTGCCCGCGAGCAGCGCGGCCCCCACCGTCCAGCCCGCCGCGTACGCGACGTTGCCCAAGGCGTGCTCGGCGCTGTCGAAGAAGACGCTGGACGAACTGATCCCGAAGGGATCGAAGTCGGGCAAGTCCGGCAAGCTGGACGAGCCGAAGCAGCGCGGCAACTGCAACTGGACCAGCCTCGACAACAACGGGGTGAAGGGCTCCCAGTTCCGCTGGCTGAACGTGGCGCTGCTGCGTTTCGACTCGGACACGCGCGGCTCGGGCGACGAGCAGGCCCACGACTACTTCCAGAAGCAGGTCTCGGCCGCGCAGACGGTGACGGGCGCGCTGGACAGCAAGTCGGCGCCGGTCGCCGGTACGGGCGCCGAGGCGACGGCCGTGCAGTACGGCCTGAAGAAGAAGGAAGGCTCCTTCAAGCAGCAGACGATCGTGGCGCGCGTCGAGAACGTGGTCGTGACGCTCGACTACAACGGCGCCGGTCTCGCGGGCGAGAAGACCCCGGACCCGGCCGCGCTGCTGAAGGCGGCCGAGAAGGCCACGAAGGAGGCGGTGGCCGCGGTGGCCGCCGCGAACGGGGACGGCGGCGCGGCGAGCACGGGCACGCCGGATCCGGCCGCCTCGTCGAAGGCTCCGTCCTCCTCCGGGTCGCCGTCGGCCTCGGCGTCCAAGAGCGCCGCCGGGGGCACGTCGAAGACCAGTTCGAAGACCGGCTCCAAGAGCGCCTCGCCGTCGGAGTCGGCGACGAAGAAGAGCTGATCCGGCCGCGACCGGTTTCCGGGGCTCAACCCGGTTGTCCGGCAAGCCTGTTACGGGAGCCCGGTTCTCGTCGGAACCGGGCTCCGTCCATACCGCGCATCCGTACGCCACACACATGTGCCACTCTGTTGCGCGCAACAACACGCAAGGGAGGGGAGTACAGGTGGCCGCGCCCATACAGCTGACACGGATGCACAAGATTCTCATCGGCGTGGTCGTCGCCGGTGCGCTCGTCATCGCAGGAATCGGCTTCGCCGGTTCGTACGCGGCGGTCCGTGAGCTGGCGCTCAAGAAGGGGTTCGGGAACTTCTCGTACGTCTTCCCGATCGGCATCGACGCGGGTATCGGCGTCCTGCTCGCCCTCGACCTCCTGCTGACCTGGATCCGCATCCCGTTCCCGATGCTGCGCCAGACGGCGTGGCTGCTGACGGTGGCGACGATCGCCTTCAACGGCGCGGCGGCCTGGCCGGACCCGCTGGGCGTGGGCATGCACGCCGTCATCCCGGTGCTGTTCGTGGTCTCGGTCGAGGCGGCCCGGCACGCGGTCGGCCGGATCGCCGACATCACGGCCGACAAGCACATGGAGGGGGTCCGCCTCACCCGCTGGCTGCTCTCCCCGATCCCCACCTTCCTGCTGTGGCGCCGGATGAAGCTGTGGGAGCTGCGCTCCTACGAGCAGGTCATCAAGCTGGAGCAGGACCGGCTCGTCTACCAGGCCCGCCTGCACTCCCGCTTCGGCCGCTCCTGGCGCCGCAAGGCCCCCGTCGAATCCCTGATGCCGCTGCGCCTGGCCCGCTACGGCGTGCCGCTCGCGGAGACGGCCCCCGCGGGCCTCGCGGCGGCCGGCATCGAGCCGGCACTGCTGCCGCCGGCGCCGGCGCCCGCACCGGTCCAGGCGTCCGTCCCGGCCGCCGCCCCGGCGGCTCCCGAGCCGTTGGAGCTGGAGTCGAACGGGGCCGCCGGACGTCAGGCGCAGGCCGCGTACGCCCAGCAGGGCCAGGGCCAGGGACCGGCCCAGGGACAAGGACAGGGGCAGAGGCAGGCCCAGGGCGCGTATCAGGGCCAGGGCCAAGGTCAGTACCAGGGGCAGAATCAGTACCAGGGACAGGCGCCGGACCCGGACCTGAACCCGTGGTTCGCCACCCCGGTCGATCCCCAGGAGATCCCGTACGACGGCGGCTACGACCCGTCGTACGGGACGGAGGAGCAGTACCAGCAGTGGTTCGCCGACCAGGAGGCGCAGGCCTACGAGCCCGGCCCGGAGGAGACGGGCACCTTCCCGATTCCGGCGGGCCCCGGCCGTACGCGCCAGCTCGGTGAGGGCGGCGGCCCGGAGCAGCTGCCCATCCCGTCCCCGCGCGAGGAGCAGTCGCCGGTCCTGGACGAGAGGGCCCAGGAGGAGGCGTACTACCAGGTGTTCCGCCAGTCGATAGACGGCAGCTTCCCCACGCCGCGGACGCTCGGCGACAACATAGAGGCCACGTACGGGACGACGCTCAGCCCCAGTGCGCTGAAGAACCTGACGGACCGCTTCCAGAACCGTTTCAACACGGAGCTGGAGGAGGACCACATCGCGTGAGCAGGAGGCACGTCGGCGCGTGAACGTGCCGGCGTAGTACGAGGAAGGGGCGCCCGGTGGTCACCGGGCGCCCCTTCCTCGTACTACGCGGCCTTGCCGTGTCCGATTACGCGCTGAGCAGCTTGCGCACCCGGTCCTGGCCCACGGCGAGCAGCAGCGTGGGCAGGCGCGGCCCGGTGTCACGGCCGACGAGCAGGTGGTAGAGCAGGGCGAAGAAGGTGCGCTGGGCGACCTTGATCTCGGCGGGGAGCTCCTTGGCTGTGGCGTCGGCGGGGAAGCCCGCCTGGACCTTGGGAACGCCGTAGACGAGGTGGGTCAGGCCGTCCAGGGACCAGTTCGCCTCCAGTCCGTCGAGGAGCAGGCGCAGCGACTCGCGGCCCTGGTCGTCGAGGGACTTCAGGAGCTCGACGTCGGCTTCCTCGCGGACGACGGTGCGCTCCTCGGCGGGGACCTGGGTGTTGATCCAGGTCTCGGCCTTGTCGAGACGGGGCCGGACCTCGTCCAGGGACGTGAGCGGGTTCTCGGGGTCGAGCTCGCTCAGGATGCGCAGGGTCTGGTCCTCGGCACCGGCGGTGATGTCGGCGACGGAGGCGAGGGTGCGGTACGCCATCGGGCGGGCGGTCGGGGGCAGCTCCCCCGCGGCGGTGCCGACGGCACGGCTGTACGCGGCGGCGTCGGCCGGGAGGACCGAGCCGTCGGCGACCTTGCCGGCGAGCTTGTCCCACTCGTCGTAGAGCCGCTGGATCTCCTGGTCGAAGGCGATCTTGAACGACTGGTTGGGACGGCGGCGGGCGTACAGCCAGCGCAGCAGCTGCGGCTCCATGATCTGGAGCGCGTCGGACGCGGTCGGGACCCCGCCCTTGCTGCTGGACATCTTGGCCATGCCGGAGATGCCGACGAAGGCGTACATCGGGCCGATGGGCTGTTCGCCGCCGAAGATCCCGACGATCTGGCCGCCGACCTGGAAGGAGGAGCCCGGGGAGGAGTGGTCGACGCCGCTCGGCTCGAAGATCACGCCTTCGTAGGCCCAGCGCATGGGCCAGTCGACCTTCCAGACCAGCTTGCCGCGGTTGAACTCACTGAGCAGGACGGTCTCGGCGAAGCCGCAGGAGGAGCAGGTGTACGACAGCTCGGTCGTCGTGTCGTCGTAGGACGTGACGGTGGTCAGGTCCTTCTCGCACTGCCCGCAGTAGGGCTTGTACGGGTAGTACCCGGAGGTGGAGCTGCCGTCGTCCTCGGCGGCGGCGCCCGAGCCCTCGGCGGCCTCCAGCTCGGCCTCGTCGACCGGCTTCTGGCCCTGCTGCTTCTTCGCGGGGGCCTTCTTGGTGCGGTACTGCTCCAGGATCGCGTCGATGTCGCCGCGGTGCTTCATCGCGAACAGGACCTGCTCGCGGTAGGTGCCCGCGGTGTACTGCTCGGTCTGGCTGATCCCGTCGTACTCGACGCCGAGCTCGGCCAGGGCCTCGGTCATGGCGGCCTTGAAGTGCTCGGCCCAGTTCGGGTACGCCGAGCCGGCGGGGGCCGGGACGGAGGTCAGCGGCTTGCCGATGTGCTCGGCCCAGGAGTCGTCGATGCCCGCCACGCCGTTCGGAACCTTGCGGTAGCGGTCGTAGTCGTCCCAGGAGATCAGGTGGCGCACGGTGTGTCCGCGGCGGCGGATCTCGTCGGCGACGAGGTGCGGGGTCATGACCTCGCGGAGGTTGCCGAGGTGGATCGGACCGGACGGGGAGAGACCGGACGCCACGACGACCGGTTTGCCCGGGGCCCGACGCTCCGACTCCTCGATGACCTCATCCGCGAAACGGGAGACCCAGTCGGTGGTCTCGGTGCTCTGAGCCACGATCGGCACGTCCTTCTTCCTCAAACGCGAGTACGGCTGACGCGCCCATTCTCCCAGCTCGGCCCCGAAGAGCGAAAACGGCTTTTCACCGCGTGGGATACTGGCTTTCCCTGTACTCGGAGTCTGCGTACACGAAGTCTCCGTACGCAGAGTCTCCGCATGCAGAGCCTCCGGAACCCGAGCAGAAACGGCAGCCACTCCATGGCCTCGGTCACGTCCCTCACCGCTTCCGTCCATCAGCGCCTCGCGGACGCCCTCTCGGCAGCCCTGCCGGAGGCCGGTTCCGCCGACCCGCTGCTGCGCCGAAGCGACCGGGCCGACTTCCAGGCCAACGGGATCCTGGCCCTCGCCAAGAAGGCGAAGGCGAATCCGCGGGAGCTGGCGACGCAGGTCGTGGAGCGGGTCGAGTCGGGTGACGTGATCAAGGACATCGAGGTCTCCGGGCCCGGCTTCCTGAACATCACGATCACCGACCGGGCGATCGTGTCGAACCTGGCGGAGCGGTACGCGGACGGTGAGCGCCTCGGCGTGCCGCTCGCGGCGAACCCGGGCACGACGGTGATCGACTACGCGCAGCCGAACGTGGCCAAGGAGATGCACGTCGGCCACCTGCGGTCCGCGGTCATCGGTGACGCGGTCGTGCAGATCCTGGAGTTCACCGGCGAGTCCGTCGTGCGCCGGCACCACATCGGCGACTGGGGCACGCAGTTCGGCATGCTCATCCAGTACCTGATCGAGCACCCGCACGAGCTGGACCACAAGGGCGGCGAGGTCTCCGGCGAGGAGGCCATGTCGAACCTGAACCGGCTCTACAAGGCGGCGCGGACCCTCTTCGACTCCGACGAGGAGTTCAAGACGCGGGCGCGGCGCCGGGTGGTGGACCTCCAGGCGGGTGAACCCGAGACGCTGGCCATGTGGCAGAAGTTCGTGGACGAGTCGAAGATCTACTTCTACTCGGTCTTCGACAAGCTGGACATGGAGATCCGGGACCCCGACGTGGTCGGCGAGTCCGGTTACAACGACATGCTGGACGAGACCTGCCGCCTCCTCGAGGAGTCGGGCGTGGCGGTCCGCTCGGACGGCGCGCTGTGCGTGTTCTTCGACGACGTGAAGGGCCCGGACGGCAACCCGGTGCCGCTGATCGTGAAGAAGTCGGACGGCGGCTACGGCTACGCGGCCACCGACCTGTCGGCGATCCGCGACCGGGTCTTCAACCTGAAGGCCGACAGCCTGATCTACGTCGTGGACGCCCGGCAGGCCCTGCACTTCAAGATGGTCTTCGAGACCGCGCGCAGGGCCGGCTGGCTGAACGACGACGTCAAGGCCCACCAGCTCGCCTTCGGCACGGTGCTGGGCAAGGACGGCAAGCCGTTCAAGACGCGTGAGGGCGAGACGGTCCGGCTGGTCGACCTGCTGGACGAGGCGATCGACCGGGCGACGGCCGTCGTGCGGGAGAAGGCCGAGAAGGTGGGCCTGAGCGAGCGGGAGATCGAGGAGAACGGCCGGTACGTCGGCATCGGCGCCGTGAAGTACGCGGACCTGTCCACCTCGGCCGTGCGGGACTACAAGTTCGACCTGGACCAGATGGTCTCGCTGAACGGCGACACGTCCGTGTACCTCCAGTACGCGTACGCCCGTATCCGGTCGATCTTCGGCAAGGCCGGCGACCGCACCCCGCTGGCCCACCCGGAGCTCGAACTGGCCCCGGCGGAACGGGCGCTGGGCCTGCACCTGGACCGGTTCGGGGAGACGCTGGAGGAGGTCGCCGCCGAGTACGCCCCGCACAAGCTGGCGGCGTACCTGTACCAACTGGCATCGCTGTACACGACGTTCTACGACCAGTGCCCGGTCATCAAGCCCGCCCCCGAGCAGGAGGTCGCGGAGAACCGCCTGTTCCTCTGCGACCTGACCGCCCGCACGCTCCACCAGGGCATGACCCTGCTGGGCATCAGGACGCCCGAGCGGCTCTGACCATTCGTGATCGGCGCTGGGGGAGCTCCCCCGAGAAAGACTCTATGAGCTCTTCCAGCGCCCTGCGGGTGGGCGTGGACACGGTGTTGCTACATGATGTGGTCTTCCTCCAGCTCCGCGTTGAAACGGTTCTGGAAGCGGTCCGTCAGGTTCTTCAGCGTGCTGGGGCTGAGCGCCGTCCCGTACGTGGCCTCGATGTTGTCGCCGAGGACCCGCGGCGTGGGGAAACTACCGTCAATCGACTGCCTGAAGAGCTGGTAGTAAGCCTCCTCGGCCCATCGGGCTTCCTCCGCAGATGTCTGCGTGGTGGCCCTCTCGATCTCGGATTTGAGCTCTTCGGCCTCCCGCACCAGCGCAGCCTTCTTCTGCTCGACCACCTGAAGCAGCTTCTCAGCTTTCTTGAGCGCGGCATCACGACCCTTGACCGCCTCGGAATTGGCCTTCGAGACCAGCTCTTCTGCCTTGGCCTGCGCCTCGGCAAGCTGCTCCTCGGCGGCCTTGACGAGCGCGTCGCAACGGTCGCCGGCGGATTTCATGCTCTCGGCGACCTCACGGCGGGCCCGCTCGTGCAGCGCTTCGATCTCGTTGGTGACGCGCTCGCGCAGCTCCTCCGCGCGCTCCCTGATGGCGGTGGCGTCCTGGCGGGCGCCAGCAAGCAGCTCGTCCGCGTCCGTGCGGGCCCTTTCGACCAGAGAGCCACTCTCGGCGAGCGCGTCGGCGCACAACCGCTCGACCTCCTCCCTGTTCCGCTCCGTCCGCTGGAACTGCTCCCGTGCCCGCTTCAGAATCTGCCCCGACACCGAGTGGCTGTGCCCTAGTTGTGTGGTGTCCAGGATGTTCCCGCCTGGGTCCGTCACCGCGTGGTCGGCGAGGAGGGTGCTCAGGGTGTCGCAGACGGCCGCCGCGTCCGCCGGACGGTCTTCCGGACGTTTGGCGAGCAGTTGCAGGATGAGGTCGTTCAGGGCAACGGGAAGTCCTTCGACGACGGCCGCCGGAGCGATTGCGGTGTCCTCGATCTGCATCCGGAGTACGGCCCACTGAGTATCGCTGATGAATGGCGGTCTACCGGTCACCGCGTGATAGAGGAGACAGCCCAAGGAGTAGAGATCGCTTCGGTGGTCGATCTCTCGGGCACCCTCGGCCTGCTCCGGAGACATGTACCGCGGGGAGCCCAGAGGCACACCTGTGACAGTGAGTTCCCGCGCCCCGATGGTCTCTCCCATGAACTTCGCGACCCCGAAGTCGAGGACCTTCACCATCCCCTCGTCGGTGAGCAGCGTGTTGGCGGGCTTGATGTCCCGGTGCACCACGCCCTGGCGGTGCGCGGCGTGCAGCGCCTCCGCAATCTGCGCGACCCACCCCACGGCAAGCGGCCAACCCGCCGTCGACTCCTTTAGTCGCCTATGCAAAGGTTCGCCCTGCACCAGCTCCATAACGAGGAACAGGGTGGGACGCCCGTCGACCGACGCCTCACCCCAGTCATGCACGGTCACGATGTTCTGATGGGCCAGCCGCCCAGCCAGCTGTACCTCGCGCTGGAACCGGGCCTGAGTCTCCGCCTCGTCCATCCCGTACTGCGGATGTACGACCTTCACCGCGACATCCCGCCGCATCCGCTCGTCCTGGGCAGCCCACACTCGGCCCATTCCACCGGACCCCAGTAGCCTAGCGATCCGGAACCGCCCGGCAAGCACCTCGTTCAGCACCGGTTCTCTCTCCCGACGGCGTTCTGTCCCGGAACTCCCTTACGAGTATGGCGGCTTCAGTAGCCCGATGAGTCACCCGAGCTTCCGTACGACCCGCCCGCAGACCTCCGCAAGCGCCGTTCCTCCTCATCAAGGCGGCGGACGACATCGTCGATGCCTGTGGTCTCCTCCAGACCGCCGGCGCGGAGTTGGGCGGCCAGGGTGGTGAGGTAGCGGGCGGTGCGGAGGAGGTAGTCGTCCACGTCGACGCCGACAGACGAGGCAGCGCCCGGAGGGATGCGGTTGACGTCGTCCAGGACGCGGTTGACCTGAACCGTGATCTCGTCCCGGACGTCCTGCGTCAGCGCCACCGCCCGCCCGACCTGAGCGAGGATGGAGTGGCAGGAGCGCGCGAGCTGCATGAGCAGCCGGTCGTCGCGGTTGAGGGAGGATATACCCGACGTCCCGGGGCTGAAGTTGCCCGACGCGATCCGCGCGTCCATGAGCTGGGGCTCGAAGCGCCGCAAGTCGACGGCGCTGGTCGCACCGAGTGCTGCCCGGAAACAGGGGTGGACCTGGAATTCCGTCTCATGCGGCTGGACCGGCAGACCGTCGTCGCCGCTGAACACCACATCGTTGCCGCGCCGCACGCCGAGCAGACCGACGCTGTGCAGCACGTCGATGACTCCGGAAAGCGTCAGCACGTTGACGTACGCGGGAAAGTCGTGGTGCAGCGTCGCGGACGCCGCCTCGAAACGGCGAGCGAGCGCGGCGCGTGTGACGACGTACCCGGTGTTCTGGAAGAGCGGGAAGAGGTTGCGTAGGAAGGGGTGTGCAACCAGGTACTCCGAGGTCAGGTCCTTGAGCTTCCACTCCGAGAACTGCCGACCCGCCTGCACTACGTCCAACTCGGTGATGAGGTCCCGCTCCTGTTCCAGCCAGGCCTTTTCCACGCAGGCGTTGAGGAACTGGATGGCATCACGCGGCCGGGGCAGACAGCGCCGGAAAAGATACGTCGTGATCTCCTCCCCGCCCACCGTCTGCGGGAACAGCTCCTTCCATAACTGCTCCTCGGTCAGCCAAGCCCCGACGGAGGCCTGCGCCCGGGCCAAAGCGAGATCCCGCAGGGCCTGTTCCGTCCAGGCGATCCTGAGCTCGTCCCCGTGGAATTTGTCGCCCTCGCCGAACGACAGCGAATCGTAGATGTCGGCCCGCAGGAACAGCAGGAACCGTACGGAACGCCCGTACAGGCTCGCCACATGCTTCGCCGCTAGCAGCAGCCCGATCACCATCGAATTACTGTCCGGCTCGGCCGACCACACCTGCTCCAACTGGTCAACCATGAGCAACAACGGAGGGTGCGCGACACCGTCGCACCCCAGATCGGCGAAGGCCCGCGCGACACCCTGCTCAACGATCTCCAACTGCCGTGCGGCCCGAGCCCCTTCGGAAGGCGACTGGGCGAGACCCACACTCGCCTTGACCCCGAACGCCTCCAGCGAAAGCGAACCCTGCAACCCGCGCGCGCCCTGGGCCAGCCGCTCCACCAGCCGGCCCCCACCGTCCTGCCCCTCACCGTTCTGCTTGAGGAACCGCCCGAGCACTTTCACCGAATCGGGCTTCTTGTCGTGCGCGCCCTTGGCGTGCCCCACCAGGTGCCGAGCCGCATGCACGGCGAACACGTACCGCCAGATCAACGCCTTGGCCGAGTCCCCCGGCAACCCCTGTAACTCGAACCGCCGGATCTCCTCCCCCGCGGCCTCGTCGGGAGTGACGAGCACCTTCCCGCTACCGTGCCCGACGTCCGACATCAAACGCATACAGATGGCGCTCTTCCCAGACCCCTTACGCCCGATGATCAGCATTTTGCGCCCGCTGAGCGCGGCCCTGTAAGCGGCGTTCGGCAGGAACCCACCGCGCAGCAACAACCCCTCGGTCACATCTCGTTCGGCATCCTCGCGCCCGAAGTGCAACCGCGCGAGTACAGGCTGGTCGGCCAAATCGTCCCCCTGGGTCGTCCCGACCTCCACGTTATCGGTGGCCACCGACGCCGGGGCTGAGAACGCCTGACCGGCAACTCCCGTCTGACCGCTGCTTTAGACACTCAGCACGGGACGCGACGCGACGTCCACGCGATCTGCTCGCGGATACAGCCCAGGGACGGCCTCCAGGCACGTTGTCGGTGGCGGGCCCTACAGTCACCGGCATGGCGACCCTTCCCAATCCGCTGCCGCGGCTGACGGCAGACCCGAGCGGGCGCACGCTCGGACTCGACCTCCCGCCCGGGAGACTGATCGATGCTGGGGGTACCTCCCACGCCCTTGAGGCAGTGGGGGAACTCGACGGCCCGTGGCACGAGCCGCTGCTGTGGCACGCCGAGGACCGGGCGGCTCCCGGCGGCTGGGCGGTCCTGTCCGCCGCCCGGACCTCCGGTCTGCTGCCGGTGCTGGTGGAGGTGGGCGGCGAGCAGAACGGCCCGGAGGAATGGGAGCTGTCGCCCGACGAGATGTCGTATCCCGGGGATCACGACGCCGAAGAGGTGCTGGCGGAGTTCTGGGAGGAGTACGCGGCGGACGAACCCGATCCGGACGAGGACTACCCCGGCAAGGAGAAGGTCGTCGAGGTCTTCGGGGAGCAGCCCGCCCTCGACGAGACGATCGCACCGTACGGGCCTCTCTGGCCGGGCCTGGCCGCCGCCACCCCGCTCGACGCGGATCCGGACGCCCGCGCCGCCGAGATCGCCGACTCCCTGACAGGATCCGACTCCTGGCTGAAGGATCCCCGGGTCGCGCTCGTCCCGGCACGCCGTAGCGCCGACATCCCGGCGGCACTCGGCTGGTCGGGCCCGGTGAACTACGAGGGTGACGTGGCGCGCCTGTGCGCCGTCCTCCGCTCGTGGGAGGACCGCTTCGGCATACGGGTGGTGGCCCTCACCTTCGACCAGTTGGTGCTGTCCGTGGCGGCTCCGCCGACCACCGCGGCCGAGGCCGAGGCGGTCGCGGCGGAGCACTTCGCGTTCTGCCCGGACAACATCACCCAGGGCGACTACGAGACCCTGCGCGAGTACGCCGAGCAGGAGGTGCTGAACGGGCGGGTGTGGTCCTTCTGGTGGGACTGAGCCCCTCGTCCGGGCGCCGGAAAACTCGTCGCTCCGAAACGGGAACTCGAAAGCGGGCTGCGGCGGACAGCGGGTGACCCTGCCCCCGTCTTCGAGGAGATCCATGAGACCGAGAGGCGACCGATGACCCTCTCACCGAGCGTCGGAGTTCCCAGTTCCCGCACCGATACCGATACCGATACCGCCGTCGGCTCGGACGGCGGGTTCGGAGCGGGCGCGGACGGCGACTCCGACGCCTCGGTGATCGAGCGGTCCTGGGACGAACCCGATGTGTTCGCCGAGCTGTTCCACCGCTACGCCGACGACATCCACCGGTACGCGGCCAGGCGGCTCGGCACCGAGGCCGCCGACGATCTGATGGCCGAGACCTTCGTGATCGCCTTCCAGCGGCGGCGCCGGTACGACCTGTCGAGGCCGCACGCGCGCCCTTGGCTGTACGGCATCGTCACACGGCTGATCGGCGGCCACCGGCGGGCCGAGGCACGGCGGCTGCGGGCGCTGTCGCGGGTGGCCTCCACGGCTCCCGCCGACGGGGGCGGCGGCGAGTCGCTGGCGGAGCGGGTGGCCGCCCGGATCAGTGCCGAGAACACGCGCGGCGCCCTGTCGGCGGCCCTGGCGAAGCTGCCCGCTCGCCACCGGGACGTCCTGCTGGTCATCGCCTGGGGAGACCTCGACTACGCGGAGGCCGCCGAGGCCCTGGGCATACCGGTGGGCACGGTGCGCTCCCGGCTGCACCGGGCCCGGAAGAAGCTGCGCGAAGCACTGGGCGGGTCGGATCCCACTGCCTTTCGAGAGGAACAGGAGGAACCCCGCCGTGGATGACCTCACCCTTGTACGCGACCTCACGGCCGACCAGGCCGGACCGACCGACCGGGCGCGCGCCGTCGCCTTCGCCCGGCTCCAGAACGCCATCGGCGAGGAGACCGGCGACGGGAGCGGAGCCCTCGCGCGGCAGCGTCCGCTGTCCCGGCGGCTGGTGCTCCGCGCGGCGATCGCGGCCACCGGCACGGCGGCGGTGGCCGGCACGACCCTGCTCGCCGTCCGCGGCAAGAACGGCGGGGGGACGCAGTTGACCGCCGCCCAGGTGCTGCACAAGGCCGCGAACCGGTCGCGGTCGGACGGCACCGGTATGCCGATCCCCCGCGACGACCAGTACATGTACTCCAGGGAGATCACCCACCGGACCTACGACAGGGGCGGGCGGAAGATGCGGCTCGTCGACGAGTGCTGGTTGTCGGTGGACGGCTCGAAGCCCACCCGGTACATCTACAACGGCAGGATTCAGGACGACCCACCACTGGGCAAGCACGAGGTGCAGTCGATCCCCCTCCAGTACTCGAAGCTGAAGAAGTGGCCGACCGACCCGGACGAGCTCCTCAAGTTGTTCCGGGGCGGCGGGGACCCCGCGAAGGATCCGCAGGTGGACCTGGGGGCGTACTTCGAAGCGTGCATGTTCCTGCGGGGTCCCCGGGTCCTGCCTCCGGGACTGCGGGCCGCCGCGTTCGAGGCCCTCTCGAAGATGACCGCCATCAGGATCGACCATGACCGGGTGAACGCGCTCGGCCGGCACGGCATAGGGGTCTCCTACCCCAGGGCGGCGATGGGTTTCGTCTTCGACTCGACGACCTACGCGTACCTCGGGATATTCGAGCGGGGACACTCGGACAAGAACGGGGGGTTCTCACAGGTCAGAGGCGTCGTGGTGCAAGGCGTGGTGGACAGGATCGGCCAGCGGCCGACCGCCCGGGACACGGGCCGGACGACTCCCTCGCCCTCGGCGACCCCGTCCCCGAGCGACGCGTCGGCGTCTCCGACCTCCGCGTCCCCGTCACCCACCTCAGCGTCCTCGTCTCCTGTCTCCCCGTCTCCGTCCGCGACCCCGTCTCCTGCCTCCCCGTCCCCGTCCGCTACTTCCGCAACCCCGCCCCCAGCCTCCGCAACCCCTCGGCAATCTCCTCCGGCGTCTGGGTGACGAAGCACAGGCGCAGGGTCGACGTCTCCGGTGTGCCCGCGTAGAAGGGGGCGCCGGGGACGTAGGCCACGCCCCGGTCGACCACCGGGCGGAGCAGGGCCGTGGTGTCGTACGGCTCGGGGAGGCGGGCCCAGAGGAACATGCCGCCTTCCGGGCGGGTCCAGGTGGACCCGGCCGGGAGGGCGGCGCCGATGCCCGCGAGCATGGCGTCCCGCCGCTCGCGGTAGACGGCCGCGACCTGGACCACGTGGGAGTCCAGGTCGCGGTCGGCCAGATAGCGGGCGGCGGCCAGCTGGTTCACGGTCGGGGTGTGCAGATCGGCGGCCTGCTTGGCGACGGCGCAGGCGCGCCGCAGCGCCGCGGGCGCCCGCAGCCAGCCCAGCCGCATGCCGGGTGCCATGACCTTGGAGAAGGAGCCGAGGAGGACCGTCCGGTCCCCGGCGCCGTCGTGGGAGGCGATCCACGGGACCCGCTCGCCCTCGAAGCGCAGTTCTCCGTACGGGTCGTCCTCGACGATCCACAGGCCGTACGCGGCGGCGGCGCGGGCGACGGCGGCCCGCCGGTCGGCCGGCAGGGTGCGTCCGGTCGGGTTCTGGAAGGTGGGCACGGTGTAGAGCAGCTTCGGACGCTCGCGGGCCACCAGTTCGCCGAGGGCTTCGGGGTCGAGGCCCTCGTCGTCGCCCGGCACGGCCACCACGCGCGCCCCCGCGAAGGCGAACGCCTGAAGTGCCGCCAGATAGCAGGGGCTTTCGACCAGGACGGTGTCACCGGGTTCGAGCAGGGCGGTGGCGAGCAGCGACAGGGCCTGCTGCGAGCCGGTGGTGACGAGGACGTCGTCGGGCCCGGTCGGCAGTCCCCGCGCGCTCATGCGGTCCGCGAGGGCCGCACGCAGCGACGGCTCGCCCTCGGTCGTCGAGTACTGCAGGGCCCGTTCGGGTTCCTCGGCCAGGACGTCCCGGTAGGCGGCGGCGATGCCGTCCGCGTCGAACAGTTCCGGGGCGGGCAGCCCGCCCGCGAAGTTGATCACCTCGGGGCGCGCGGTGACCGCGAGGATGTCGCGTACCGGCGAACCGCCGATCGCGGTGGCCCTCGCGGCGAGCGGGGGAACGGGTGCGGTCGCGGCGGCGGGTTCGGTGACGGTCACGATGACGGCTCCTTGTCCTTGCGGGCGGCGTCCTTGCGGGTGCGTCCTCGCGGGCAGCACCTCGGCGGGTGCGTGCCTGCGGGCGGCGGCGCCCTCCTGCCGGGGCCGCCCCCGACCGCACCCTAGGCCGGTGCGTGGCCTCTACACCCGTCGATTCCGGGATGCGGACGAAACCCCAACCCCGTTACGCCGCCTAGGGCTTGACACCCGTGGCGACGTACACGTTGATGTCCGCGTCCGTGACGTCGTCGATGCCGAGGTAGCGGACCTTGTCGATGGCGTCGAGCGTGGCCAGGAAGGCGGGGTCGGCGGTCTCGGGGGCCGGGGCGTTGCCGTCGGGACGCCAGTGGTGGGCGGGGACGACACCGGGTTCGTCCAGGATCAGGCCGTTCTCGGTGAAGAAGCGCTCGACCTCGGCCTTCGAGCGCAGGACGAAGGTGAACCCGCGCTCGGTGTACGTCCGTTGGACCGCGCGGACGTTCTCGGCGTTCAGGTCCTCGGTGAGGTGGCTGATGACCACCCGGCTGCCGGACGGCAGCGCGTCGACGAGCCCGCGCACGATCGGGTAGGCCTCGGCGTCCTCGACGAAGTGCAGGACCGCGACGAGCACCAGGGCGAGGGGCTGCTCGAAGTCGATGGTCCCGGCGGCCTGTTCGAGGATCTGCTTGGGCTCCTGGAGGTCCGCGTCGATGTAGTCCGTACGGCCCTCGGGTCCGCTGGTGAGCAGGGCGCGGGCGTGGGCCAGGACCACCGGGTCGTTGTCGACGTACACGACCCGCGCGTCCGGGATGATCCGCTGGGCGATCTGGTGGACGTTCTCCTGGGTGGGCAGTCCGGTGCCGATGTCCAGGAACTGCCGGATGCCGCCCTCCGCGGCGAGCGCGGTCACGGCACGGCGCAGGAAGTCGCGGTTGTGCCGGACGTCGAGGTAGCCGCGCGGGTTCGCGGCGAGCGCGGCGGCGGCCGCGTTCCGGTCGACGGGGTAGTTGTCCTTGCCACCGAGGAAGACGTCGTAGACCCGGGCGGGGTGCGCCTTGGTGGTGTCGATCCTCCTTCTCAGCTCGGCGGGATCCTGGCCGAGGGCGTCACCGGGCATGGGGCATCTCCCTGGAGGGTCGCGTCAATCAACGCTCAACACCCTAGCTCTCGGGGCGACTTGACGGCGTCGTTCAGTCACGGGGGAGGGGCCGTCTGCCATTCGCTGTCGCCCAGCGGGTGGTTGTACGCGGGCCGCCCCACGTTCCCGCTCGTCCGGAACGGCTTTCCGCGGTCGTCGACACGCACCGTGCCGCTCTTCGCCCCGCTGGACCAGTCGAGTTCCAGGTACCAGCTCACGTCGTGCGCCTGAGCGCCCGCGATGACGTAGAAGACCTCGGGGTCGGACTCGCTGACCTTGTAAGGGAAGTTCCGCTGGCCGCCCTTGACCCCGACAGCCGGCCGCCCCGCGTCGAGGTCGACGGTGAAGGACTTCGTCTCCACGTCGCCGCCGCAGCCCACGCCCACGGCGTAGTCGTTCCAGGCGAGGGGTGCGTTCTTCTCCAGCACCCGCACGTGCAGCGCCTTCAGGACGACGGTCGCCTTCCCGGTGCCCTGGACTGTGAGCGCGATCATCTGCTCCCCGCTCGGGACCGCGCCGAGCGCGGTGACCCAGCCGCGCGCGGTCGACTCGTCCGGCGGCGGGGGCACTTGGGGGGCGGGCCGGTTCACCAGGTAGTGCTGGCTGCACGGGTTCTCGAACTTGTACGCGTCGGTGACGACGGTGGGCGCGCCCGCTCCGTCGGCAGCCGCTCCCCTTCCGGTCGCCGTGTCGCCGCCGGTCCCTCCCGGATCGACGGCCCCGCCGATGGACGAGACGGACGCCTTGGGACTGCCCTCGCGCGAGGCGGACGGCGAAGGCGAGCCGTGCTCCGCGCCGGTGGCCGCTCCGGTCTTCCGCGGACCGGTGACGCTCGGTACGCCGAGGGCCACCGCCTTGCCCTTGGTGTCGTCGTCACCGCCGCCGGACCCGATCCGCACACCCAGCGCGCCGGACACGACGGCGGTCACGACGACGGCACCGGCCGCGGCGAGCGCCATGGCCCGCCGACCCCGCAGCCGGCTCCGCTCCACCGGTACGGCTTCCCCGATCTCTCCGGCCTCTCCGATCTCTCCGGCCTCTCCGGCCTCCCGGCCACCGTCCGCCGGACTCTCCGCCCGCGGGCCCTGGTCCGACCCCGGCCCCGAACCCGAACCCGATCCAGAGCCCGGCAGAGCGCCGCCCGAGCCTCCGCCCTCGCCCTCGTCCTCGGCCTCACCCTCGGCCTTGCCCTCCGGAGAGGTGCCTTCCGAAGAGGTGCTCTCTGAAGCGCCGCCCGCGTTCTTCCTCCCGCGCAGCGCGTCCGCCAGGACCCACCGCCGGTGCAGTTCCACCAGCTCCTGCGGGGTGGCCCGGCACGCCCGCGCCAGCCGCTCCACGGGCGCGTAGTCCGCCGGTACGGCATCCCCGTTGACGTACCGGTGCAGTGTGGACGTACTCACGTGCAGCCGTTTGGCAAGCGTCCCGTAGCTGAGACCGGACCGCTCCTTCAACTCCCGGAGCAGTCCCGCGAACTCGTCCCCCGCCACCGTTCCTCCATCCCCCGTGTTCCGGACCGCGTTCCAGGGGAGGTCTGTTTCCCCAGGTCAGACGGCATTCCGGCGTTCCAGCGTCCCATGTTCGCCGCTGGGCATGGCAGTTGGGACGGATCGCCGCACAAGCTGTGGCCATCCAAGCACGCCGCTCCCGCCGACCGGTCGAGCGGCCGTCCCACCAGCGACACCACAGGGGGATCACCCATGTCCGCACGCACTGCCCGCACCGCCCGCACCCGTCTGCTCGCCGCCTCCGCCATCGCGCTCACCGCGCTCTCGCTCACGGCGTGCGGCAACGGAAACGGCGTCCGCGACGAGGGTTCGTCCTCGACGGCCCGCTCCTCGGCACGACCGGGCAGCCCGGCGGCCGGCTCGGGCACGACGGCGAAGCCCGCGGGCACCGGCACCACCACGGGCTCGACGAACGGTTCGAAGAACACCGGCACCACGACCGGCGGCGCGGACGGCTCCTCCGGTAAGAGCGCCAATGGCTCGACGGGCGGCTCGGGCGGCTCGAAGGGCACGACCCACACCGGCACCGGCACCGGCACCGGCACCGGCACCAGGAACGTGGCGTGCAACGGCTCCAACACCCGTATGAGCGCGACGGCGGTCTCCCGGCCGCTGAACCACCTGCTGCTCACCGTCACCAACACGGGCTCGAAGAACTGCGACCTGACGGGCTATCCGATCGCCCGCTTCAGCGAGGCCCAGTCCGTCCCGCCGGTCGCGGAGGAGACCCACCCGCAGGCGGTCGTCACCCTCGCTCCCGGCGAGTCCGGCTACGCGGGCGTGCTGCTGTCGGCGGCCGACGGCAGCGGCGGCAACGGTTACACCGCCAAGACGCTGGAGGTCGGCTTCTCCGGCGGGGGCAGGACCGCCCGTCCCGCCCTCCCCGCGAAGGGTGTCTTCATCGACGACAAGCTCACGGTGACGTACTGGCAGCAGGACCTGGACACCGCGCTGTCGTACTAGCCCAGGCCGCTGGCCACCTCGGTCGCCCAGTACGTGAGGATGTTCTGCGCACCGGCGCGCTTGATGCCGGTCAGGGACTCCGATCCTGCGCCGGTCACTGCCGCACGCACCGAAGCCAACGGAAGGACGGACATGAGCGACATCGCCAGAAGAGGCGAACTGTTCGACGGCACCGACGCCGACCGGTTCTCCGGCCCGACGACCGGCGACGAACGGCGCATGCTCGTCGATGTCCTGCGCGCCCAGCGCGCCACGCTGGAGCTGAAGTGCGGCGGCCTGGGAGCGGAGTTGTCCCTGCGGTCCGTGGAGCCGTCCACGCTCTCGTTGCTCGGCCTGGTCCGGCACCTCGCCGATGTGGAACGCCGCTGGTTCCGGCGGGTTCTGGCCGGAGAGGAGGCCTCGGCCCTCTTCTCCTCGGCGGCCGATCCGGACGGGGACTTCGACGGCGCCACGGACGACCCCGGGACCGTCACGGAAGCGTGGGCGGCCTGGCGGACCGAGGTGGCCTTCGCCGAACGGTTCACCGCCGGGGCCCCCGGTCTCGACGTCGAGGGTGACGACGTCTGGCGCGGAAAGGTGTCGCTGCGCTGGGTCCTCATCCACATGATCGAGGAGTACGCCCGTCACAACGGCCACGCCGACCTGCTCCGCGAGCGCATCGACGGAGCGATCGGCCTGTGAGACCCGCACGGCCGGGACTTCCGGGAGTGCCGGGACGTCCCGGCCGTCGGCGTCCCGGCCGTCCACGTCCCGGCCGTCGGCGTCCCGGCACTAGCCCAGGCTGCGGGCCACCTCGGTCGCCCAGTACGTGAGGATGTTCTGCGCACCGGCGCGCTTGATGCCGGTCAGGGACTCCAGGATCGCCCGGTCGCGGTCGATCCAGCCCTTCTCGGCGGCGGCCTCGATCATCGAGTACTCGCCGGAGATCTGGTAGGCGACGACCGGCACGTCGGAGGCGTCGGCGACGCGGGCGAGGATGTCGAGGTAGGGACCGGCGGGCTTCACCATCACCATGTCGGCGCCCTCCTCCAGGTCCAGCGCCAGCTCCCGCAGCGACTCCCGCGCGTTCGCCGGGTCCTGCTGGTACGTCTTGCGGTCGCCCCGGAGCGAGGAGCCGACGGCTTCGCGGAACGGGCCGTAGAAGGCGGAGGCGTACTTGACGGTGTAGGCGAGGATCGACACGTCCTCGCGGCCGATCTGGTCGAGGGCGTCGCGGATGACGCCGATCTGACCGTCCATCATGCCGCTGGGTCCCACGACGTGGGCGCCCGCGTCGGCCTGCACCTGGGCCATCTCGGCGTACCGCTCCAGGGTCGCGTCGTTGTCCACCCGGCCCTGGTCGTCGAGGACACCGCAGTGCCCGTGGTCGGTGGTCTCGTCGAGGCACAGGTCGGACATCACGAGGAGTTCGTCGCCGACCTCGGCGCGCACGTCGCGCAGGGCGACCTGGAGGATCCCGTCCGGGTCGGTGCCGGGCGTCCCGACGGCGTCCTTCTTCTCGTCCTCGGGCACCCCGAACAGCATGATCCCGGAGACCCCGGCCTCCAGCGCCTCCACGGCGGCCTTCTTCAGGCTGTCCCGCGTGTGCTGCACGACCCCGGGCATCGAGCCGATCGGCACCGGCTCGCTCACACCCTCGCGGACGAACGCGGGGAGGATGAAGTCGGCGGGGTGCAGCCGGGTCTCGGCGACCATCCGGCGCATGACGGGCGTGGTGCGCAGCCGCCGGGGACGCGTACCGGGAAAGGATCCGTACTTCGTCATGCCATCTACGCTACGCCCGCCGGACCCGTGCCTTTGCCGACGCTCAGTCGGGCCGGGCCGGGGTCGGCGGGCGCAGGACGCCTCAGGACGAGAAGTGCCGCCAGGCCAGGACCGTCGGCTTCGTTCCCCTGGACTGCGCGAACTCGTAGGGGTCGTAGACGACGTACAGCGTGTTCCCGAAGGTCCTCGGCACTCCCAGTCCGACCGCGTCGGGGCTGAAGGCGGTGGACGTACGGGGGTGCCGCAGATCGGCCAGGGCGTATCCGCTGACGGCCCAGGTGACGAGGCGGTTTCCGCTGATCCAGTCGACGGTGTAGAGGCCCTGCAGCGAGGCGCCCACGTCGACCGGTGCGGTCCTGCCGCCGATCGTCAGGACCCGGACCCTTCCGCTCTCGTCGTCCGAGTGCGGGAAGTACGCGATGCGCCCGCCGTGGATGGCGAAGCCTCCGCTGCCGGTGAACCGGGCCACCCGCCGGGCGACCGCGGGCTGCCCGATGCCGACGCGGTAGGTGGTACGGCTGCTCAACGCGCCGTCGGCCGTGAGCCTGCCCTCGGTGAGGTACAGCGTGCCGCCGTCGACGTCGAGCTGGCCCTGGGCCGAGCGGGTCAGCAGCCGCACGGCCTTGGCGGCGCCCGGAGTCCAGCGGAAGAGACCGAACTTCCCACCGCTCGTCCCCTGTTCCCACACGAAGGATCGGCCGTCGGCCAGCGGGTGGGGAACCCTGCTCTGGTGCCCCGGGTGGGCCGACCGCGCGAGCAGGCGCGGCTTCGGCGAGGACGAGGACAGGGACTGGTCGTACAGCCGCCAGCTGAAGCAGTCCGCGGCCGCGTCGGCCGCCTCGCCGCAGGCCGTGCCGTCGAGTTGCCGGCTCTCCACCCGCAACAGCCGGCCCGCCCCCAGGGCGATGCCGCTCGGAGCCCAGTGGGAGTCGATCTGCGGGAAACGCCGCACCCGGCCGCTGACGGAGTCCACGACCCAGGTCTCGGTCGCCCCGCCGCCGGACGACGCCTTGGCGGGAGGCGTGGCCAGGAAGGCGAGGTCCTTCCCGGAGCCGATCACGCCGTAGCCGTCGATGTTCCAGCCGCTGGGCATGCCGAGGGTTCTGTCGGGCCGGAGTTTCACCAGCGCCCGCGGCGGCGGGGAAACCTCCTTCAGGCGCGGGGAAGCCTGCGACGCCGTGGGCGCGGCCGAGCCTCCGGCCGCCACCGCGCTGTCGGCACATCCCGACGACAGCAGCGCCGCAGCCGCGCACAGCAGCGGCACCAGCCGTAAGCGCAGGGTCATCACCGCACCAGCCCGTTGTCGGCCTTGCCCTCGCCGGTGCAGCCGGCCCTCATTCCGCTCCATGGCATGCGCACAGCAAGACGATAATGGAGACGCCATGAGCGCAAAAGATCATTTTCCGGCCCCGGCGAGAGCCATCACGTCCGACGGGGCCGTGGGGGCCTTGCCCGGGTGGGCGGCGCGGCAGTCACGGCACCACGCTCCTCGGAACGGTGCCCTGAAGGCCCTGTTGCAGCCGCCTTCGCAGTCCGCCAGGGCGGGCGGAGGGAGCAGCGGCCGGCTCGGGAGCGGCCCGCCCCCACCGGCCCCCGGAAGGGACGGCAGCGCCGGTGGGAGCAGGTCCAGCAGGCGGTTGCGCAGGAAGCCGGCCGGGTGCCGCACGTGGAGGGGAAGACCGTCGGTCAGGGCGTGGATCACCGTCGCTCCGCCGAGGCCGTTCTCGAACCAGGCGGCGACCAGGGGAGCCAGGCGCCGCACCTCCCGCCCGGACAGTGTCAGCCGGATGTCGGTCCGGCGCAGCCCGGCGAGCAGCGCCTCCGCCTTGTCGTGGTGCTCGCCGCGGGGCGGGTCAGGATCGGCGGGGGCGGCGGCCCGCTCAGGCAGGGAGTCGCAGGGCGAGGCACCGGAGGAGAAGTGGTCCGGGACCGTGGGGGCCGGGGTCGGCGCAGTCGTGATCGTCGGGGAGGCCTCGCGCACCGGAGCGGCCGGGGCGGCGGACTGCTCCGCCTCCCGCCGGGCCCGGGTGAGCGCCGGGGCGTGGAAGGCGTACGTACGGGTGATCATCTGTCCGGAGGGAAGCCGTTCCCGCACCCGCTCGACATAGCCCCGCGCCTCCAACTCCCGCAGTGCGCAGGCGATCCGGGCCCGCCCCTCGGGGAACCACTCGGCGAGGCTGCGGATGTCGACCCGCGCGCCCTCGGGCAGCGACAGGATGTGCACGGCGATCCCGATCGCGGCTGCGGAGAGCCCCCGGTGCTGGGCGAGGTGGTTGCCGACGATCGTGTACCGGTCGGGCTGGTACTCACGTACGTGGGTGACACCGAAGTGGGTGTCGTTGCGCGGGACTCCCTGACTCGGGCGCAGGGCATCGATAAGCTTGGTGACAGCCATGGGGAAGGTTTGGCTTCCTCTTTGGTCAGGCCCTCGCACTGGGATTGCAGTCCCGGCGGGGGCCGAAGCATGTGTGGGGGTGTTGAGTTGTGGATGTTGCCTGCGGCGAGCGTGCACGTCCGAGCCGCCCACGCGCCACCCGCACCGGCCTGTTTCACCCGCTCGTGTGACAACAGCCCGGTTTGGTTGGTCGGTTGGTTCTCCCCCAGGTCCTTTGGTCTTTTACCGCCCGCCGCACCGGAGCACCCGCCGCCGAAGTACGCCTCACCGGGCTCCGGTTCGGGCGACACCGGCCAGGTGCGGCGGGACGGCGTTCGCGGCGAGTTCGGCGACGACGAGCCGGCCGGGTCCAGGACTCCGCGTCACCCACCTCGATACAACCGATCGCCCTGGTCACGGGTCTAGTCACAGCCCCCTCGAACGGCCCGAAAGGCATCCCCTCCGTGAAGACCCCCACCCGGCTGAGACTCGTCGCCGCCGTCGCCGTCACGCTGGCGACGAGCGGCGGTCTGCTCGCCGTCGACGCCGCCCCGGCCGCCGCCGCCGACTGCGCCTCTCCGGTGTTCAAGCGCCAGTACTTCGCCAACACCACCTTCTCCGGCACCCCGAAGAAGACGGACTGCGACAGCGCGGTCAACGAGAGCTACGGCACCGGCGCCCCGGCGGGTGTCACCCTGCCCAAGGACAACTTCTCCGTCCGCTGGACCGCCACCCGTGACTTCGGCTCCGGCGGGCCCTTCACGTTCGCCGCCGAGGCGCAGGACGGCATCCGCGTCTACCTCGACGGCGTCCGCAAGATCGACCTGTGGAAGAACGTCTCGTCCACGCAGAAGAAGTCGGTCGCCCTCACGGTCCCCTCGGGCAAGCACACCCTGCGCGTCGACTTCGTCGCCTGGACGGGCGCGGCGAACGTCAAGTTCACGTACACGCCCCGGACTTCCGCCACCGTCGACAAGGTGAAGCCGCTCACTCCGACCGGGGTGAGCGCGCGGCTCGACAACGCCACCGCGCAGGCCGTGGTGTCCTGGGCCGCGAACAAGGAGATGGACCTCGCCGGCTACCGCCTCTACCGACGCGAGGAGGGCAGCAGCACCTGGCTGAACGTCGGCTACACCACCGGCACCACCTACTCCAACCTCCCGACGGCTCCCGGCCGCACGTACTACTACGAGGTCCGGGCCTACGACAAGGCGGGCAACGCCTCCACGGGCAGCGCCGACCAGCGGGTGGAGACCGTCGCCCTCACCACGCCGACCGGCCTCACCGCCCAGGGCCTGGACGAGGGCATCAAGCTGACCTGGAACCCGGTCCCCGGAGTGACGCGCTACATCGTGTCGCGGAGCAGCGAGATCGGGGGCGACGTATACACGTCCGGCACCAGCTTCACCGACACCAAGGCCACACGGTCCCAGGCCTGGACCTACAGGGTGCGGGCCGTCGACGGGGCCGGCCGTACCTCCGAGTACTCCGCCCTGGTGAAGGCGACCCGGCCCGTCGCCGCCCCGCACGACCTGACCGCGACGCCCGACGCCCAGCGGGTCGTCCTCAAATGGACCGTCGACCCCGACACGGACGGGAACTACTACGGCTTCAACGTCTACCGGTCCCTGTCCCTGCCGGTGAAGACCTCTGGCGAGCCGTCGCGGTGCGACACCACGTACACGCGGCTGTCCGACGGCCGGTACCAGTACACCTGCACCCAGACGATGGCCCCGAACACCACGTACCACTACGTGGTCAAGGGCTACGACAGCGTCGATCGCGAGTCCGTGGCCTCCCCCACCGTCACGGTCACCACCCTCGCCTCCGACCGGGACACCACCCCGCCCGCCGCGGTCACCGGGCTGACCGCCGAGGCCACCGAGTACGGCGTCGTCCTGGACTGGAACGCCAATAAAGAGACGGATCTCAAGCGGTACACGGTCTACCGCGGAGAGATACTCAGGGACGAGGAGGACGGCACCGCCGTGTGCTCCGGCTCCGAATGGGCCTACCTGAGCCCGACCACCACGCACTACGTCGACGCGACCCTGCCCGACGGTGACGAGCACTGCTACTGGATCGACGCCGTCGACACCAGCTTCAACTCCAGCTACAGGTGGACCGGAAAGGCCCTGGTCGTCGCCGTCACCGAACTCGACCTGACCCCGACCGTCGCCACGCCGGAAGGCTCCCCGGTGTCCCTGGAGGCGTCCGCCGCGGACACGGGCGGCGCCGTGGACCTGTCCTGGAACGCGGTCGAGGGCGCCACCGGCTACCGCGTCCTGCGGTGGGACCGGGACGCGGGCCGGTACGTGAGCCTGACGGGCGACACCCCCGTCACCGGGACCTCGTACACGGACACCACCGCCCCCTCCGGCACCACCCACTACTACTGGGTGACCGCACTCCTCGCGGACGGCACCGAGACCGCACCGGGCGCCGACTGGGCCATCCTGGTGCCGCCGGGGTCCGACGGCTGAGGACGTCCCACAGGGCCCGGCCGGGGCATCACCGGCCGGGCCCGAGATCGAGTTCCGCCCACACCGTCCTGCACGGCACGGGGCCCGACCGCACACCCCAGCGGCCCGCGAACTCCTCGACCAGCAGCAGCCCGTAGCCCGATCCGGACCTCCTTTCCGCTCCGCCCCTCACCCTCGTGGGCCACCGTTCGCCCCGGGCGTACGACGAAGAACGCCCCGCCGTCTCCCGTAGGAGACGGCGGGGCGTTTCTCACCTGGTTCAGGTGGTGCGGCGCCTGCGCGAGCCGGGACGGCGCTCGCTCGGGCGGGTCACCGGGTCGCCGGCGGCCAGCGCGGCGGCACGGCGGCGCAGGCCGAAGTCCGCCAGTGCCTCCGCCAGCTTGTGCACGGAGGGCTCGGGAGCCATCACGTCGACCCGCAGCCCGTGCTCCTCGGCCGTCTTGGCCGTGGCGGGGCCGATACAGGCGATCACCGTCACGTTGTGCGGCTTGCCCGCGATGCCGACCAGGTTGCGGACCGTGGAGGACGACGTGAAGAGCACGGCGTCGAAGCCGCCGCCCTTGATCGCCTCGCGGGTGTCCGCCGGCGGCGGCGACGCGCGCACGGTGCGGTACGCCGTGACGTCGTCGACCTCCCAGCCCAGCTCGATGAGCCCGGCGACGAGGGTCTCCGTGGCGATGTCGGCACGCGGCAGGAAGACGCGGTCGATCGGGTCGAAGACCGGGTCGTAGGGCGGCCAGTCCTCCAGCAGGCCCGCGGCCGACTGCTCGCCGCTCGGTACCAGGTCCGGCTTCACGCCGAAGGCGACGAGCGCGTTCGCGGTCTGCTCGCCGACCGCGGCGACCTTGATGCCCGCGAAGGCGCGCGCGTCGAGGCCGTACTCCTCGAACTTCTCCCGGACCGCCTTGACGGCGTTGACCGAGGTGAAGGCGATCCACTCGTAGCGGCCCGTCACCAGGCCCTTGACCGCGCGCTCCATCTGCTGGGGCGTGCGCGGCGGCTCGACGGCGATCGTCGGCACCTCGTAGGGCACGGCCCCGTACGACCGCAGCTGGTCGGAGAGCGACGCCGCCTGCTCCTTCGTCCTCGGCACGAGCACCTTCCAGCCGAACAGCGGCTTGGACTCGAACCAGGACAACTGGTCGCGCTGGGCGGCTGCGGAACGCTCGCCGACCACGGCTATGACCTGGCGGCCACCGTCCGGGGACGGCAGCACCTTCGCCTGCTTCAGCGTCTGCGCGATCGTGCCGAGGGTGGCCGACCAGGTGCGCTGGCGGGTCGTCGTACCGGCGATCGTCACCGACATCGGGGTGTCGGGCTTGCGGCCGGAGGCCACCAGCTCGCCGGCGGCCGCGGCCACGGAGTCGAGCGTCGCCGACACCACGACGGTGCCGTCGGAGGCACCGACCTCGGTCCAGCAACGGTTCGAAGCGGTCCGCGCGTCGACGAACCGGACGTCCGCGCCCTGCGCGTCCCGCAGCGGGACACCCGCGTAGGCGGGCACACCGACGGCGGCCGCGATACCGGGCACCACCTCGAAGGGCACGCCCGCAGCGACGCAGGCCAGCATCTCCTCGGCGGCGTACGTGTCGAGCCCGGGGTCACCGGACACCGCACGCACGACCCGCTTGCCGCCCCGCGCGGCCGTCATGACAAGATTGGCAGCGTCCCTCGACGCGGGGTCACCAACGGTCGTCGACGTGCCGTCAACAACCGTCAGCTGAGGCGTGCCTGTGGTCTGGTACGGAACCGGCGATGTGTCCGGATCCGTGTTCAGAACAGCGACGCCTTGTCTGGCATGAACACGTACCACGTCGAGCACGTCGTGCTCGGCGACGAGAACGTCCGCGTTCGCCAGCGCCTCCACGGCGCGCAGTGTCAACAGCCCTGGATCTCCGGGTCCGGCACCCAGGAAGGTGACGTGCCCGTGGACCGGACCGGCGGGAAGGTTGGTGGGGCTCAAAGTGCTCGCTCCCCCATCAGACCGGCCGCGCCCTTGGCAAGCATCTCGGCAGCGAGTTCACGGCCGAGCGACATCGCCTGGTCATGTGTCTCGGGCACGGGACCGGTGGTGGACAGCTGCACCAGCGTCGAGCCGTCGGTCGTACCGACGACGCCGCGCAGGCGCATCTCCTTGACAATCTGCCCGTCGGCCAAGAGGTCGGCGTACGCGCCCACGGGAGCGCTGCAGCCGGCCTCCAGGGCCGCGAGCAGGGATCGCTCGGCGGTCACGGCGGCCCGGGTGAACGGGTCGTCGAGCTCGGCGAGCGCGGCGACGAGGTCCGCGTCGTGCGCGGCACACTCGATCGCCAGGGCCCCCTGGCCGGGGGCGGGCAGAACGGTGTCGGCCGACAGGAAGTCGGTGACCTCGTCGATCCGGCCGAGCCGGTTGAGTCCGGCGGCGGCGAGCACGACGGCGTCGAGCTCCCCGGCGTGGACGTACCCGATCCGGGTGTCTACGTTGCCCCGGATGGCGACCGTCTCGATCGTCATGCCGTGGCTGCGCGCGTAGGCGTTCAGCTGGGCCATGCGGCGCGGCGAACCTGTACCGACGCGCGCGCCGTCCGGCAGCTGCTCGAAGGTCAGTCCGTCGCGGGCGACGAGTGCGTCGCGCGCGTCCTCGCGCACCGGCACGGCGGCCAGCGCGAGGTCCTCGGGCTGCGCGGTCGGAAGATCCTTGAGGGAGTGCACGGCGAAGTCGACCTCCCCGCGCACCAGTGCCTCCCGCAGCGCCGTCACGAAGACGCCCGTGCCGCCGATCTGCGCGAGGTGCTCGCGGGAAACATCGCCGTACGTCGTGATCTCAACGAGCTCGACGGGCCGTCCGGTCACCCGGCTCACGGCTTCCGCCACCTGCCCGGACTGGGCCATGGCGAGTTTGCTGCGCCTGGTCCCGAGCCTCAAAGCCTGCTCACTCATGCTCGCCCTCGGTTCTTGGCGTTCTCGGTGTTGTTCTCGGCCCGCGAGACGGCGGCGACCGTCTCCGGGTCCAGGTCGAACAGGGTCCGCAGCGCGTCCGCGTACCCGGCGCCGCCGGGCTCGGCGGCGAGCTGCTTGACCCGTACGGTCGGCGCGTGCAGCAGCTTGTCGACGACGCGCCGCACGGTCTGGGTGATCTCGCCGCGCTGCTTGTCGTCGAGGTCGGGCAGCCGTCCGTCCAGCCGCGCGATCTCGTTCGCGACGACGTCGGCGGCCATGGCGCGCAGCGCCACGACGGTGGGCGTGATGTGCGCGGCCCGCTGGGCGGCGCCGAACGCGGCCACCTCGTCGGAGACGATCCGGCGCACCTGGTCCACGTCGGCGGCCATCGGCGCGTCCGCGGAGGCCTCGGCGAGCGTCTCCAGGTCGACGAACCGTACACCGAGCAGCCGGTGCACGGCCGCGTCGATGTCACGGGGCATCGCAAGGTCGAGCAGCGCGAGCACCGGCGCGGGGCGGGGAGCCTCGGCGACGGGTTCGGGCCTGCGGCGCTCGGGGATGCGGCCGACGGTCGCGGCGGCGGCGGCCAGCGCGGCGATGACATCGGCGTCGGCCTCGGCCTCCTCGCCGGGCGTACGACGGCCGTCGCGGCGCTCGACGGTTCCGGTGCCCTTGTCCACCCAGGCCGCGTGCTGCTCCAGGGTCGCGGCGTCCATGCCGGCGACGGCCGCCTCGCCCATCACGGAGAAGCCGGTGGCGCCCTGCACGGCGGACAGGTCCAGCGGGCAGGCGTCGTCGCCGCAGGCGTCGGCGGCGACGAGGTGACCGGCCGGGCCGGACACCGGCTCACGCAGTGCCGCGGGCGTTCCCGTGCGTCCTTCGACGGCGGCGGCGACGGTCTCGGCCGTCAGGACGAGCCCAGTCGCCCCGGTGCACGAGACGGCGATGTCGGCACGTGTCAGCTCGGCCGGCACCGAGTCCATCGGTACCGCGCGGGCCAGCACGTCCGTGTCCTCGCCGGCGGTGAGGATCTCGGCGAGGCGCTCGGCACGGTCGGGGGTGCGGTTGGCGATCACGATCTCGCCGACGCCGACGCGCGCGAGCGTCGCGGCGGCCAGCGAGGACATCGAGCCCGCGCCGATGACGAGGGCCTTCTTGTCCTTGGCCCAGGTCTCGACGGGCCGTCCGGCGGACAGCTGCTCCAGGCCGAAGGTGACCAGGGACTGTCCGGCGCGGTCGATGCCGGTCTCGGAGTGGGCGCGCTTGCCGACCCGCAGGGCCTGCTGGAACAGGTCGTTCAGGAGGCGGCCCGCCGTGTGCTGTTCCTGCGCGGTGGCGAGCGCGTCCTTGATCTGGCCGAGGATCTGGCCCTCGCCGACGACCATCGAGTCCAGGCCGCAGGCCACCGAGAAGAGGTGGTGGACGGCCCGGTCCTCGTAGTGCACGTACAGATGGGGGGTGAGCTCCTCCAGGCCGACGCCGCTGTGCTGGGCGAGGAGCGTGGACAGCTCGGCGACGCCCGCGTGGAACTTGTCCACGTCGGCGTACAGCTCGATGCGGTTGCAGGTGGCGAGCACCGCGCCCTCGGCGGCCGGCTCGGCGGCGAGCGTGTCCTGGAGCAGCTTGACCTGCGCGTCCGCGGACAGCGCGGCCCGTTCGAGGACGCTGACCGGAGCGCTGCGGTGGCTCAGTCCGACGACGAGGAGACTCATGCCGGCATCACGGCGGGAAGATCCCCGTCGGGTCCTTTGCCGTGGTCGTCCCGCTCGGCCGGGGCGGCGGCACCGGCCTGCGCCTCGGCCTCCTCGCCGGCCTTGCGCTGCTCGTGGAACGCGAGGATCTGCAGCTCGATGGAGAGGTCGACCTTGCGCACGTCGACGCCGTCCGGGACGGACAGGACGGTCGGCGCGAAGTTCAGGATGGAGGTGACTCCGGCGGCGACCAGGCGGTCGCAGACGGGCTGGGCGGCTCCGGCCGGGGTGGCGATGACACCGATCGAGACACCGTTCTCGTCGATGATCTTTTCCAGGTCGTCCGTGTGCTGCACCGGGATCCCGGCGACGGGCTTGCCGGCCATCGCGGGATCGGCGTCGATGAGCGCCGCCACCCGGAATCCACGGGAGGCGAACCCTCCGTAGTTGGCCAGTGCCGCACCGAGGTTGCCGATGCCGACGATGACGACCGGCCAGTCCTGGGTCAGGCCGAGTTCGCGGGAGATCTGGTAGACGAGATACTCGACGTCGTACCCCACGCCGCGGGTCCCGTAGGAGCCGAGGTAGGAGAAGTCCTTGCGCAGCTTCGCGGAATTGACCCCCGCTGCGGCCGCGAGTTCCTCGGATGAGACCGTGGGTACCGAGCGCTCCGACAGTGTGGTGAGAGCTCGGAGGTACAGCGGAAGCCGGGCGACGGTGGCCTCGGGAATTCCTCGGCTGCGGGTCGCCGGTCGGTGAGTTCGGCCAGTTGCCACGGTGCTCCTGCGGGTAGAGCGGGGCTGCAGGCGGTCACACGTACCCAGACCGCCCCGTCGAGTGCAGGCTATGTCTTTGTGAACGCGTGCACAAAGACGGTGTCCGATTTGCCCGGCCAACGTGACCGGGCTCACGCATGCCCGGCACGCCCGTATGCAACCGGCGTGCGGACGACTTCGTTCCGCACTTGAAGGGGGCAAAACCGCACACTCTCCTCAACGAATCCCGCCCCCGAGACCAATCGCCGTCGATCCTAGGCGACTTTCCGGACGACTTGGCCAGCTTCGTCAGGTCACGAATCGGGATACGCGACCGGCGCGACGGGTGTCCCGGCTCCCGGCCCGTGCCCGGCCGGCACCCCGCTCACCGCGCGAGGGCTTTGCGAAGGCGCTCCTCGTTCACACGCCAGAACGTGTGCTGGGCCCCGTCCACCAGCACGACCGGGATCTGCTCCCAGTACTGGCGGTGCAGCTCCTCGTCCTCGGTGATGTCCTTCCCCTCCCAGGGGACCCCGAGATCGCCGCAGACCTTCTCGATCACTTCCTGTGCGTCATCACACAGATGGCACCCGGGCTTCCTGATCAGTGTGACCAGGTGCTCCCCGGGCTCCTTGCTCTCCGTACGGCGGTCGCTGCGCCGGAAGATGGGGCTCATACGCGCCATTCTCCCGCCCCCAAGGCCCCGGCGGGCACCGCCGGGGCATCACGCGGTGGCGGGCCTCGCGCGAGGCCCCTCTCAGGTCCGACGCGCCGCGGGTGCGGCACGTCGAAGAGGCTTCGGCGGGACTTCGGGCCACTCGTTTAACGGCATGGCCGCGGAGAGTTCACAGCACCGAATCCTGTCGACTCCGGAAGCGCCGAACAGACTGGCTATGCTCACGACATGGCCGCTCTCGGATGGCTCACTCCCCGTAGGCGCTCCGCCACCGCGCGGAGCGTGTTGGCAGGCGAGGCCTCGGCGGAGGCAGCGCGCAAGTCCTCGCAGGAACTGGAAGAACTGGAAGAACTGGCACCACCGGACGCCGTGGAGGAACCCGACTTCCCGGTGCTCGGCGACGACAGGGCCGCCGCGTTCTTCGACCTCGACAACACCGTGATGCAAGGTGCTGCCCTCTTCCACTTCGGACGCGGGCTGTACAAGCGGAAGTTCTTCGAGACCCGCGACCTCGCGAAGTTCGCCTGGCAGCAGGCGTGGTTCCGGCTGGCCGGCGTCGAGGACCCCGAGCACATGCAGGAAGCGCGTGACTCCGCGCTGTCGATCGTCAAGGGCCACCGGGTCTCCGAGCTGATGTCGATCGGCGAGGAGATCTACGACGAGTACATGGCCGAGCGGATCTGGCCCGGGACCCGCGCGCTCGCCCAGGCGCACCTGGACGCCGGGCAGAAGGTGTGGCTCGTCACGGCGGCACCGGTGGAGATCGCCACGGTGATCGCGCGGCGGCTCGGGCTCACGGGTGCCCTCGGTACCGTCGCGGAGTCGATGGACGGGATCTACACCGGAAAGCTCGTCGGCGAGCCGCTGCACGGTCCGGCGAAGGCGGAGGCCGTGCGGGCGCTGGCGTCCGCGGAGAACCTGGACCTGTCCCGCTGCGCCGCGTACAGCGACTCGCACAACGACATTCCGATGCTCTCGCTGGTCGGGCATCCGTACGCGATCAACCCGGACTCGAAACTGCGCAAGCACGCGCGGGACTTCGACTGGCGGCTGCGGGACTACCGCACCGCGCGCAAGGCCGCGAAGGTCGGGATTCCCGCCGCGGCCGGGGTCGGCGCGGTGGCCGGCGGCACGGCCGCGGCGATCGCGCTGCACCGGCGCCGGCGCTGACGCCGCCTTTCCGCTGACGCCGCCTTTCCGCTGACGCCGCCTTTCCGCTGACGCTGCCTTTCCGCTGACGTTCGCGGTGCCGGCTGGTGGGTGGGTCGGGGCCGCGCCGGTACATCCGCCCGCATCCGAACGGATCCCACCGGCGTCGAGACATGGACGCGGGTTCCGATCCGTCCGGCCTGCGGGCATCTGATGTACCGGCACGGCCCCTCCCGCGCGTACCCGGCTGCGGGTGCATCGGGGTGGCCGGTCGGCCGCTGCGGGTGCGTCGTGGTGGCCGACCGCTGCGGGTGCGTCGTGGTGCGGGCCGACCCCCTGCGGGTTCGTCGTGGTGGCCGGGCGTTGTGGGTGCGTCGTGGTGCCGGGCGTTGTGGGTTCATCGTGGTGCCGGGCGGTCGCTGTGGGTGTGCGGTGTTTTCCTGCCCGGTTTTCGTTCCCGCCGGGGGGAAATTCCCGCCCCGGCCGGGAAATTTCGGCACCTCCGGCCCGCTTTCGGGCGCGGGACGAGTTTTCAACCCCTCCGGCGTTCGAGGAGCGGGGTCCGGGGCGGAGCCCCGGGTACGGGACGGGTAGGGGCGGAGGGGGCGAAAACCTGTCCGGACCTGGGGTGAGGCCGTCGGCCGTGGGGGCAATCACATGGTCCTACCCACGTCATCGGCGACTCAGTCGCGCGTTCCGCAGGCGAGCACAACACGCTCTGCACTCAGACGGAACGTGAACTGATCCGGTCAACAAGCGGTCATCGCGCAGCACTTGAACAGGCACCGATCCGTGCCAAAGCCGTCGTAATCGATGATTTTAGCAACTGGGTGTAGTGCTGCCTGTACGAAGCGTTATTCTCCTCAAACGCAAACCGGTACCCCTCCGTCGCTACGACGGGTGAAAGGTCCCGCACTGCACGTGATGGAAGCTCTGCCTCTGGGAGTCCCGTGTACTCACACGTCGGGGTTGACGCCTCGGGCCTGGCTACGCTGCGCGCAACGGTCCTGGACCGTCTGCGCGGCTTCGTCCCCACCGCGTACGCCGTCCCCGCCTTCGCCCTCCCCGCGCCCGTCGGACCTTGCTATGCCCTGGCCGACGGCAACGCGGCGGTCGGCAGGCGGGGCCGCTCAGGCTCGGCCACCACCGCACGCCGTCCGGCCGCGGACAGTGACAGCGCCCGGATGATGGATCTCGTGGAGCGCGCCCAGGCCGGCGAGGCCGACGCCTTCGGACGGCTCTACGACCAGTACAGCGACACCGTGTACCGCTACATCTACTACCGAGTGGGAGGCAAGGCGACCGCCGAGGACCTCACCAGTGAGACCTTTCTGCGGGCGCTGCGCCGGATCGGCACCTTCACCTGGCAGGGGCGTGACTTCGGCGCCTGGCTCGTGACCATCGCCCGGAACCTGGTGGCCGACCATTTCAAGTCCAGCCGCTTCCGGCTGGAAGTGACCACCGGCGAGATGCTCGACGCCAACGAGGTCGAGCGCTCCCCCGAGGACTCCGTCCTGGAGTCCCTGTCGAACGCCGCGCTGCTCGACGCGGTGCGCCGGCTCAACCCCCAGCAGCAGGAGTGCGTGACACTCCGCTTCCTCCAGGGGCTCTCGGTCGCCGAGACCGCCCGGGTGATGGGCAAGAACGAGGGTGCCATCAAGACCCTCCAGTACCGGGCCGTCCGCACGCTGGCCCGGCTCCTGCCCGACGACGTCCGCTGAGCCCGCCTTCGGCCACAGCGGGCCCCACACGCTCAGCGACACCCAACTCACCTTCTGTAAAAGTCTGTTGACTTCACGGTCCGCACGTCTGTCGTCCGTAACCAAGGTGCCGTGACGCTCGTTGTGCGGGATACAGGCTCCCTGTGGTCACGCCCTGGCCGGCACCGATCACCCGATCGTGTGGGCACGGCCAGGGGGTGCAACCCTCAGGACCCCCTGGGGAGTCGACCGTCATGACGAGAGGAGGTGCCGCCAGTGATCGCGAACGTCTCGGCACACCGGCGGGCGAACGCCTTCGCCCAGGCCCTGGAGGAGATCGACCAGGGCACGGCGGCCGAGCAGCCCGATGGGTCGGCACCGTCCCGGGCTGCTGCGGAACAGACCGAGCAAGGGCTGCTGTTGGCCCTCGCCACCGGTCTCGGCGAGCTGCCCGAACCGGAGCTGGATCCCGAGGTCAAGATCGTGCAGCGAGCCCAGCTCGTCGCCGCGATGGAGGCCATGCTGCTGGAAGGCACCGCCGCCGGAGGCGAGGATGCGGGCAGTGCTCTGCCCGGACCGCGGTCCCATCGGGCCAAGGGCTCGCACCGGGCGACCGGACTGGGGAAGCTGCGGCCCCGGTCCCGGCTGTCCAAGGGACTCGCCGCGGGCGGGCTCACCGTCGGTGTGGCCGCCGGAGCCTTCGGCGGTGTGGCCGCCGCGAGCTCCGACGCCCTGCCCGGTGACTCGCTCTACGGGCTCAAGCGCGGCATGGAGGACATCAGGCTGGGCCTGGCCCACGGCGACAGCGACCGGGGCGAGCTCTATCTCGACCAGGCCTCGAACCGCCTGAACGAAGCCCGCCGGCTGATGGAGCGGGGTCGTTCGGGGCACCTCGACCACGAGTCCCTGGGCGAGATCCGCCGCACTCTGTCCGGCATGCAGCACGACGCCTCCGAAGGCCACCGGCTGCTGCACGAGGCGTACGAGCGGGACGGCTCGCTGGGCCCCATCCAGACCCTGTCCGCGTTCTCCCAGTCGCACCGCAAGGCCTGGGGAGCACTGCGCGACCGGCTGCCCGTGCAGCTCGGTGATGTCAGTGACCAGGTCTCGTCGGTCTTCGAGGCCATAGACGAAGAGGTCGACCCGCTGCGCTCGCTGCTGCCCAGGACGCCCGCCCCCGAAGGCACCGGCCGTCACCGGGGCAAGAGCGAGGAGACCGCCGGCTCGCCGGGTACGGATACTCCGGCGCCCAGCGCCAGCAGCGGCTCGGCGGGCGCGAGCCACAGCAGCGGCAAGCCCAAGCCGTCCAGCTCGGGCAGCAGCGGCGACGGCCTGCTCGGCGGCAGCACCGGCGGCCTGCTCGACCCGCCGCAGGACGACACCAGCTCCTCCCCGTCGTCCAGCTCGGGCAGCAAGAGCAGCGCGACGAGCGCGCCCGACGTCACCCTGCCACCGCTGCTCCCCGGTCTCCTGCCGGGCCTCGGCATCGACACGCAGAACAGCGACTGACCGGGCCACCGCGACACGCAGATGGGGCGCCTTCCTCAGGGAGGGCGCCCCATCTGCGTACAGGCATATCAGGACATGATCAACAGAATCGTAACTGCATGATCAGAAGAAAACGGACCTGCGCTGCACCAGCAGCTTGTACAGGGTGTGCTGGATCTGCTCCCTGACCTGGTCGGTCAGGTTGAACATCAGCATCGGGTCGTCGGCCGCCTCCGGCGGATAGCCGTCCGTGCGGATCGGCTCGCCGAACTGGATCGTCCACTTGGTGGGCAGCGGGATCGCGCCGAGCGGGCCCAGCCACGGGAAGGTCGGCGTGATCGGGAAGTACGGGAACCCCAGCAACCGCGCGAGGGTCTTCGCGTTGCCGATCATCGGGTAGATCTCCTCCGCCCCGACGATCGAGCACGGAATGATCGGGGTGCCCGCGCGCAGCGCCGTCGAGACGAACCCGCCGCGGCCGAACCGCTGGAGCTTGTAGCGCTCGCTGAACGGCTTGCCGATGCCCTTGAAGCCCTCCGGCATCACACCGACCAGTTCACCGCGCTCCAGCAGCCGCTCGGCGTCCTCCGCGCAGGCCAGGGTGTGACCGGCCTTGCGGGCCAGCTCGTTGACGACCGGCAGCATGAACACCAGGTCGGCGGCGAGCAGGCGCAGATGACGGTTCGCGGGATGGTTGTCGTGCACGGCGACCTGCATCATCAGGCCGTCCAGCGGAAGGGTGCCCGAGTGGTTGGCGACGATCAGGGCGCCGCCCTCGGACGGGATGTTCTCGACGCCCTTCACCTCGACGCGGAAGTACTTCTCGTACACCGGCCGGATCAGTGACATCAGGACCTGGTCGGTCAGCTCCCGGTCGTACCCGAACTCGTCGATCTCGTAGTCGCCCGTGAGCCTGCGGCGCAGGAAGGACAGGCCCCCCGCGATGCGCTGCTCCAGGCTCGTGCCGCCCTGCCGGTGCTGCTCGGGCGGCTGTTCCTCCTGCGTCACGGGAACATCATCCTGCGGGAGGGTCCGCCCGGGCATGGGCTGGACCTCGCGGACGACCGCAGGCTCACCCTTGCGCCGGCTCCCCGCGGCCCTGCGCCTCGCCGGGCGCTGCACCGCAGCCCCGCGCGAGCGGTCGTCGTCGAACGGAATGACCTTGGCGTCCGCCATCGTTGATGCGCTCCTCAGTTGGCGCTCTGCGTCGGGGGGTGGCCGCCGCCCGGAACAGACAGTGCGGCGATCTTGTCCACGGCCCCCGCAAGGGCCTCCGGGGGCAGGAGTCCGGGACCCCTGCTCTGGGCGAAGTCCGCGAAGGTCTCCGCCGTCGTGTACTTCGGCTCGTAGCCCAGGGTTTCGCGCATCTGGACCGTCGCGACCACCCTGCCGTGCGTGAGCAGCCGCAGCTGCTCCGGCGAGAAGTCCGTCACCCCCAGGGTACGCACGGCCGTACCGGCCCAGCTGAGGGCCGGCAGCAGCAGGGGGACCGTGGGCCGGCCCAGCCGCCGCGCGCACTGCGAGAGCAGCAGCACACCGTCGCCGGCGATGTTGAACGTGCCGCTGTTGAGCGTGCCCCGCCGCGGCTCGTGCGCGGCGAGCCGCAGGACCTCGATGACGTCGCTCTCATGGACGAACTGCAGCCGCGGGTCGTAGCCGAACACCGTCGGCAGCACCGGCAGCGAGAAGTACGAGGCGAGCGGAGAATCCGCGCTCGGGCCGAGGATGTTGGCGAACCGCAGCACGCAGACGGCGACATCGGGCCTGCGGCGCGCGAAGCCGCGTACGTAGCCCTCGACCTCGGTCGTGTCCTTGGCGAAGCCGCCGCTGGGCAGCGACTTGGGCGAGGTGGTCTCGGTGAAGACGGCGGGGTCGCGCGGCGCCGAACCGTAGACGTTCGTGCTGGACTTCACGACGAGCCGCTTGACCGTCGGGGACTTCTGGCAGGCGCCGAGCAGCTGCATGGTGCCGATGACGTTGGTCTCCTTGACCGAGGTCCGGCTGCCGGAGCCCAGCGGTGTGCCCGTCACGTCCATGTGGACGACCGTGTCGACGGAGTACTCGGCGAGCACCCGGGCGATGGTGGGCTGCCGGATGTCGGCCTGCACGAAGTCGGCGCCGCCGATGTGGTGCTCGGGCGGCACCGCGTCCACGGCGATCACCCGGTCCACCTGCGGGTCACGCTGGATCCGTCGTACGAACCGGCCCCCCAGCTGCCGGGCCACCCCGGTCACGAGCACGACCTTCCCCAAGATCAGCGCCTTCCTTCCAGAACTGGACGTAGCTCCGCTCGTACCTGCCGGGTTCCCCGTGTGCGGCCAACTTAGCGGGTTGATGTTGCGCTGTGATGACCGCCCGATGCACGAAGTGACGACAGCCATGGACGTGCGGCCAGACCCAGCCATTCGGCCCACAGACGTGCGCGGCACACATGGCCGAAGATGTTCGACGGTCGAGCGGCTATTCGGGGGAACCCTTTCGGCCACCGACGTCGTACCGGGGGCTTCGACGCACCCCCGGCCCGCGGAATTCCCGTCCGGCTCCTCCGCCGACCCTCCGACGACCCGCTGACGCCCCTTTGGGCGGCTTTCGGGTGCCGGGTACGCCTGTGGCCCCCCACCAGCCGGTGAGAGGCCACAGTACGCGTTTCCGCGCGTCGCTTACTTCTTGTTGCGACGCTGAACGCGAGTGCGCTTGAGCAGCTTGCGGTGCTTCTTCTTCGCCATCCGCTTGCGCCGCTTCTTGATAACAGAGCCCACGACTACCCTCGCTCACTTCTCTTTACTCGGTGCTGGGCTGCATGGGCCCACACGACCTATGAGGGGCCAGCCTACCCGCCCGAGGGCTGAGGTCGTAATCGAGGTGTTTCCGGGAGATCGCGAACGGTCTCCCGGAACGCCGTCAGGCGGTCTCCACCCCCACATAGCTCTCGCGGAGGTACTCGTGAACCGCTTGCTCCGGCACCCGGAAGGACCTCCCCACCCGGATCGCCGGCAGATGACCGCTGTGCACCAAGCGGTACACGGTCATCTTCGACACTCGCATCACCGAGGCGACTTCCGCCACGGTAAGGAACTGAACCTCGTTCAGAGGCCTCTCGCCTGCAGCCATGTCACACCTGAACCTTCCGCACTCGACGGCCACCGGCTTCCCCTTCCGGTGACTCTTCGTCGTTGCGCACTCACTCCCCAATGTAGGGGCGTGTGATGCGAGTGGGGAAGAGGGGATGCCATCGGCCCCCTACGGTGACAGACACGCTCGATTGAGTACATAGCGAGTAAGCGGTCGGTAGTAATCAGACCGCACAGCGTCATCAACCGGAACGACGACGGACACCCGCCCCTCTGCCTCTCCCACAAACAGCGCGGGATCGTCCGTATCTGCCAGACCGATGGCCTCGAACCCCAGCTGACCTGCACCGCAGACCCATCCGTGATCCCCGATGACCAGCTCCGGGAGGGGCCCTCCGCCCTCCGCGGCGGCCGCCAGGACGGTCCGGACCGGCAGGGGTGAATGGGTGTGTGCGCCGGTCGTGCGACCGGCGGCTCCCCCCTCGGGTTCGCGCACCAGCGCGACACCTTGTACGTAGTCGAGGTTGTACGTGCGTAGACCGAACCGGGTCGTTATGTCGATAGAGCTACCCTGCGCGGGGGTGAGGACGGCACATCCAGCCGCCGACAGGGCGTCCGCGAGTGCGGCGTAGAAACCGATCAGCCGGTGCGGGTGACCGGTGCCGAGAAGCACGGGGCGACGACGGCGGGCGACTTCACCGAGCCGTTCCGCGAAGGCGTCGAGGGCCGCCAGGGTCCGCTCCGGGTCGATCACATCATGCCCCGAAGTGTCGGACGGATCGGCCGAGACTCCGCATTTGTCGGCCATCAACGCGATCACATCCCGCTGGCACCACGTCCATTCGGGATCAAGTCCGAGCATCAGCCGGGGGTCGCGGGCGGCGAAGAGCCGGTAGCTGCGCAGGCTCTCCTCGCGTGACGTGGCCACGGGTCCGGCCAGCCGGGCGGCCAGGAGATGGGCGCGCAGGGCACCGGTGCTCAACACGTCAGCGATGCTGACGCATCGACCGGCACCGGATGCACGAAATGCCGAATATGCCCCGCAGTTGGCCTAATGGTCCCTTCCGGAGCCGGGGCAGGACAGGACGGCACGGGACGGGGATACGGGGCGGGCGGGCGGGGCGACCGGACCTACGGGAGCATCCCCCGCAGCGGGAACACGGCCTTGCGGGTGGCCACGATCGCCTGGTCGAGACGGTCCGCCGGGTCGTACCCCGACTCCCACTCCTTCCAGGACACCGGCCAGCGTCCGTCCGTCATCCGCATCGGCGCCAGCTGCCGTGTGCGGGCGAAGACCTGCTGCCGCCAGCTCTCCGGGATCACCGTCTCGGGTTCCACGGGACGGCCGGCCGCCACGGCGACGAGATGCGTCCACGAGCGCGGCACCACCTCCACCACCGCGTATCCGCCGCCGCCCAGCGCGACCCAGCGTCCGTCGGCGTACGTGTGCGCCAGGTCGTGACAGGCGACCTGCACGGCCCGCTGCGCGTCGAGCGAGACGGCGAGGTGCGCGAGCGGGTCCTCGAAGTGGGTGTCCGCGCCGTGCTGGGTGACCAGCACCTGCGGCCGGAAGTCGGCGATCAGCTCCGGCACCACGGAGTGGAAGGCCCGCAGCCAGCCCGCGTCACCGGTGCCCGCGGGCAACGCCACGTTGACGGCCGTGCCCTCCGCGCTGTCCGCCCCGGTCTCCTCGGGCCACCCGGTCTGCGGGAACAGCGTCCGCGGATGCTCGTGCAGCGAGATCGTCAGGACCCGCGGGTCCTCCCAGAACGCCGCCTGGACACCGTCGCCGTGGTGCACGTCGACATCGATGTACGCGACCCGCTCGGTACCCAGCTCCAGCAGCCGGGCGACGGCGAGCGCCGCGTCGTTGTAGACGCAGAACCCGGAGGCACTGCCGGGCATCGCGTGATGCAGCCCGCCGGCGAAGTTCACCGCGTGCAGCGCCTCCCCCCGCCACACGGCCTCCGCGGCCCCCACCGACTGCCCGGCGATCATCGCCGACACCTCGTGCATCCCGGCGAACGCGGGATCGTCCATCGTTCCGAGGCCGTACGCCTGGTCGGCCGACGCGGGATCGGCGGACGCGGCCTTCACGGCCGCCACGTAGTCCTCGCGGTGCACCAGCCGCAGGGTCGAATCCCCGGCGGGTTTCGCCGCGACGACGTCGACGTCACGGTCGAGCCCGAAGGCGTCGACGAGTCCCCGGGTCAGCCGGAGCCGGACCGGATCCATCGGATGGTCCGGACCGAAGTCATACCCCGTTACTGCCTCGTCCCACATCAGCTGTGCGCGGCCGCTCATGCACGTCACCGTATCGGTCCGGTTGAGGATCGAACGAACGGGCGTACCCGAGGATCGCCAGCACCAGCACCATCGGTACGAGCATGGCCGCTCGGTAGTTCCACGCGTCACCCAGCGCGCCCACCAACGGGGACCCGATCAGGAACCCGACGTAGTTGAAGATGTTCAGCCGCGCGATCGCCGTGTCCGACGCCCCCGGGAAGAGCCTTCCGGCGGCCGCGAAGGTCTGCGGCACGACCACGCACAACCCGAGCCCCAGCAGCGTGAACCCGAGCATGCCCACCCCGGCTCCCGGCGCGACGGCGACCACACCGAACCCGAGCGCGGCGACCACGGCACCCAGCCGCACCACCGCCACGGCCCCGAACCGCCGCACACCGAAGTCCCCGACGGCCCGCCCCACCAGCGTCATCACCATGTAGACGTTGTACGGAACGGTCGCCATCTGCTCCGAGCTGCCCAACACGTCCTTGAGGTACTTCGCGCTCCAGTTGGAGACGGTCGAGTCCCCGATGTAGGCGAACGTCATCACCAGACACAGCGGCAGCAGCAGCTTGAAGACGAGGGGACCGGCACCCGTTCCGGCCGCCGCGTCCTCCTTCCCGTCCGCGTCCGCGCCCCCGTCGACGTACCACCGGCTGCCCACCAGACACAGCGGCAGCAGCACCAGCACGACCGGCAGATACGACACGAAGAGCGACAGGTGCCAGTGCGCCCCGGCCCACGCGAGCGAGGCGCCCCCGATCCCGCCCAGGCTGTACGCGGCGTGGAAACCGAGCATGATGCTGCGCCCGTACGACCTCTGCAGACTGACCCCGAGCATGTTCATCGAGGCGTCGAGACCGCCGACCGCCAGACCGAAGGCACCGAGGGCGACGGCCACCTCGGCGAGCTGGTCACCGGCGCCGACACCGAGCAGGGCCAGCAGCACGACCGGCTGCGACCACCGCAGGATGCGGCTGGGACGTATCCGCTTGACCAGATGCTCGGTCGTGACGCTGCCCAGTCCGGCGAGGACCGGGACGGCCGCCAGGAACAGCGGCAGGAGCGCGTCGGAGATCCCGTAGCGGTCCTGGATGGCCGGGATACGCGTCACGAGCAACGCGAAGGCGGCCCCCTGAGCGAAGAAGCTGAACGCCAAAGAGGCCCTACCGCGCCGCAGCACATCTGTCATGGCGGCGAGCGTAGGGCCCCGGCTTACCGGTGGGTAGATCAAGCCGAAGATGAATTTTGCTCAGCTCTTCGGAGGTGGGGGTGGGAAGGGACTGTCGAGGTCTTCGCGGCGGACCCGTCCGGGTCCGCCCGGCGGGGCGGTTCAGCTGTGCGCCCCGCCGGCGAGCTCGTGCTCCAGCATCTTCGCCATCGGGACGACGGCGAAGCGGCCGCTGAGCAGGAAGGCGAGGACCATCGAGGCGACGGTGACGACCGTGCCGAGCCAGACCATGGTGTCGATCGGCAGCGTGTAGGCGCCCACGACCTTCGCGACGCACTCGCTGAGCAGGACCGTCCCCCACACCAGCGAGAAGGTCCGCTCGGCCTTCCGGAAGGCCTCGGAGCCTGCCGACAGGCGGTCCCAGGCCGCGGCCCGCGCCGCGTCACCCTTCACGAGGAACGGCTTCATCCCCTGCGTCATCATCGGCCGTCCGAGCCGCACGGACACCAGGACACCGATCCCGATCACGCTGCTGACCCCGCTGTCCTTCGCCAGCATCAGCCGCGGGTCACCGGCGACCAGGCTGAGCGCGAGCCCGACCATGTTGACGAGCAGGATCAGCGCGGCCAGGGCGTTGGCCTTGCGCTCCTTCACCATGCCCCACACAGTCCGCACGGCCGGCACGACGCTGCTCCAGCCGAGGGCCGCCATCGTGCTCATCCCGAGCCCGTTCTTGAGCAGGTAGTACGAGCCGACGGGCACCGCCACGTCCACGATCAGCGGCAGGAAGCTCGGCCGGGAACCGGCGGTCCGCGCCGGTGCGGCCGTGGTGACGGCCGTCGCGGCAGCGGTGACGGTCTCTTCGGCGCTGATCTCGGTGGCGGTGATGCTCATGATCGGGTCCCTCCGTCGTCACTGTGTACGTCCCGTTTCGATGTACTCAGCTTCGCGGTCGGACCCCGCCCTCCGACAGAAACGATCGTCCGGAGCTCCGCATGACAAATGTCAGCGCCCGCCGATGGGTGACGTCATACCAGCAGGTCAGCCAACTCCCCCATGTCGGAGAAGAGTTGGGTGGCACCGGTCAGCCGGTCCGCCGGTGTCATGGCGGTGAACCCGAACACGTCCATCCCGGCCGCGTTGGCCGCCTGGACACCCAGGGGACTGTCCTCGACGACGGCACACTTCTCCGGCCGCACGCCCATGCGCTCGGCTGCGTGGAGGAACAGATCGGGTGCCGGCTTGCCCCGCCCGACATCCTGCGAGCTGAAGACCCGCCCCTCCTCGAACCACCGGTCGAGCCCGGTCGTCCGGTGCCCGACCCGGATGCGCTCATGACTGCCGGAGGAGGCCACGCAGTACGGCACCCCGTCCGCGGCCAGCTTCTCCAGCACCTGGCCGGCGCCGGGAACGGGCTTCAACTCCCGCTCGAAGGCGGCGAAGACCCGCGCGTGGAACACGTCGTCGAAGTCGTCCGGCAACCGCCGGCCGGTGCGCTCCAGGACCAGGTCGTGGATGCGGTGCATCGCGGAGCCCATGTAGTCCCGTAGGGAGTCCTCGTACGAGGTGGGGTGTCCCAGCTCGGTGAGATAGGCGGCCAGCAATCTGTTGGAGATCGGCTCGCTGTCCACGAGGACGCCGTCATTGTCGAAAATAATCAGGTCGTAGCGCATGACAAAGACCCTAAACGCAGAAAACCCCCGGACCGGTATCCCCGGTCCGGGGGTTTTCTCTAAAATTTGTTCGGCGGCGTCCTACTCTCCCACAGGGTCCCCCCTGCAGTA
>NZ_JBIRQM010000034.1:0-7583 GCF_044333225.1 Streptomyces sp. NPDC021080
ACCAGATACGACAAGACCGCCACCTCCTACGAGGCAGCGGTCAATCTCGCGTCATTCCTACTCTGGGCAAGATCCGTTTGAAGACAGACCCTAGTCACGCCCCAGGGGCCGTTCGGCTCTCCTGGCGGGCAAGGGCAGCCGGAGCCCCGCCCGGGAAGACCGTTTCCCGGGTGAGGAAGGCGAGTTGGGCCCTCTTCTCGGGGAGGTGGACGTCGGGAAGGTCGACCTCCGGCAGCACGACCACCGGGCCCGGGGTGAAGCCCTGGCGCCGGAAGCGGGCGATGGCCTTCTCGTTGCGCACGTCGGGGTCGACCACGACGCGATCGCGGTCCAGTCCCAGCAGGACGTACGACGCCGCCGCGCTCAGCAGGGCCGAGGTCCAGCCGGGACGCCCACCATCCGGTCCGGCCGGCGCGAGCAGCAGGTGGACGCCGATGTCGCCGGGCTCGACCGGGTAGCAGGCGCCGACTCGATCGGCCGTCGGCTCGTACGTCTGCAGCAGCGCGGCCGGCTCGCCGTCCTTGACGAGAAGGCGGGCGTGATGGGTGCCGAGCGTCTCGATCTGGGCGTATATCGCGGCGACCTGGCTCTCGGTCAGGTCTTTCATGCCCCAGAAGGCGGCCCGGTCCGCGTTCACCCAGCCGTGGATCACCGGACCGTCGAGCCCGGCGTCCACCGGCAGGACGCGCACGGTGCCGTAGCCCTCGACGAACTGCTCGTACAGGGCCGCGCGCTCGGCGTATGTGTCGGACATCCGTCTCCTTCGTTCAGCCGGTCACGGTCGTATCCCGGCGGATTCCTGTGACCCTCCTGTGCGCCACACGATCATATTAGGTTAGGCTCACCTAACTAATTACCGAGGCGCAGTCGTACCGAAGGGTGAAGAAGTCATGGGGCAGGCGCAGGGGCGGGGCTGGGAGGGCGCGGTTCTCAAACTGCTGCGCGCGAAGGACTACGTGTTCACCGTGACGGGCTCGGAGGACGTCACCTCGGAGTACCGCCGACTGCACTTCACCGACGGCGGCATGCTGGCGGTGACCGGCGTCCACCCGACGATGTGGGTGCGGCTGTGGTTCGACAACGCGGGCAAGCCGCACCAGCGGGCGTACACCCTGGTCGACCCGGACCCGGCCGCCGGCACCTTCGGCCTGGAGTTCGCCCTGCACGAGGGACGCGCGAGCGACTGGGCCAGGGCGGCGAAGCCCGGGGACACCATCGAGGCGACGGTCCAGGGCACGGGCTTCGACCACCCCGAACCGACACCTTCACATGTCATCGCCGTGGCCGACCCGGCTTCGCTGCCGGCGCTCAACTCCCTGCTCACGGCACTGGGCCCGGTCCCCGCGACGATCTGGTTCGAGGGCAGCCTGGAGGGCCTGCCCTGCCGGACCTCCCCGCACCACGACGTACGGCAGGTGGTGCGCCGGGACGCCGGACGCCATCTGGTCGACGAGGTGAAGGCCGCCCTGCCCGAACTGCTCGAGGACAGCCCACAGCCGTACGTGTGGATCGCCTGCGACACGGCGACCACCCGCGCCCTGTCGGCCCATGTCCGCAAGGAGTTGTCCGTGCCCCGGCAGCGGGTCGACGCGCTCGGATACTGGCGCGCGAGCTGAGCGCGCACGCCTGACCGGGCCGGAGGGGTACGCCAGCCGGGGCCGCTGCCGCGGGACCCGCCCGGCCTCGATCCGACCGGGTCGTGGGCGGCCCGGCCTCCCGCACGCAGGCCCGGCTTTTCCCCCGCCATGGGCTCGGCATCCCGCACCCTGGGCCCGGCCGCCCGTGTCCGGTACCGCCCGTTCGGCGGCGCTGAAAGCGGGGCGCGCCTGGAACCCATCCATCATGCAGTCCCGCACACCGCACGCCGTCGCCACCGAACCGACGACGGCATCCGCACCCGCGGGTGTCGCCCCGCCCACCGACGCGAAGCCCGAGCGACCCCCGGAGCCTTCCGCACGTCCCGCACCTCCCGCGCGCCCCGGCGCCAGTCTCGAAGCCCGCCTGGCCGCGGTCCAAGAGGAGATGGACGCCCGTCTCGCGCTGGCGGCCGTCGCCTACGAGGTCAACACGGCACACATCGAGACGCCCCCGGTCGACTGGACCCGCATCGGCGCTCCGTCGGCTCCCGGCGCTCCGGCACCCGCCGCTCCCCCGGGCCCCGCCCCGGACGCCACCCCCGTAGCGGCCCTGCTGCACCGCGCGTCGCTGCGACTGCGGACGGACGGCTGGTGCGCGGGAACGCTGACCGACGAAGACGGCTCCCTGTGCTCTCAGGGTGCGATCCGCAGCGAGTCGGGCGGCGACCGCCATCTCGAGGCACAGGCCATGGCGGTACTGCTGGAGGCGATCCGCAGACGGTTCGGCCCCCACGTGGAGTCCGTACCGTCCTTCAACGACGCATGGGGCAACGGCCGCGAACCGACCCGCATGCTGGAGCAGGCCTCCGTCCTGGCCGACGCGCGCGGCATCTGAACCCGCGGACCGGCCCGGCGCCCGGCGGCGCGGTCGCCGTCAGGCGGAGCCGAGGACGGTACGGAACGTCACCGACACGCGCCGGCCGCGAGGGACCCTGCCCCCGCCCTCCGGGTCGCTCTTGCGAGCGGCGATGCCGTGGCGCCAGTCGTACCGGGCCGGCCCGGTCATCACGCACAGGCTGCCGGGAGCGAGACGCACAGAGGTCCTCTTCCCCTCCTCGGGGTGGGTGAAGTCCATGACACAGCCGGAGCCGAGGGATATCGCGGCGACGACCGGCCCGAAACAGGGCACGCAGTCGACGTGAGCGCTGATGCCCTGGCCCGGCTCGTACTCATTCACGATGACCTGGTCCGCCCGCTGCGCCATGACCCCTTCCCTGGCCAGCCGAACAGCCTCCTGGAGCGCCCACGGGGGCAGCGGCGGCGCGGTGGCCGCCGTCCGCGAGTCTCCCGTCACGGCGCGCCGACCGTAGTCGTACCGGTGGCCGTAGTGCTGGACGCGCCGTCTGAGCTCCGTCGACCAGGCTCCGGCCTCGATCCGCGCGAGCATCTCCCGGCACGCGTCCGGGTCGAGCCAGTCGGCGATGTAACGCAGCCCCGGAACGGCCACGGACACCGCCTCGTCACCCGCGTCGAAGGACAGTTGCCCAGATCCCTCAGTCATGCTCGAAGACTAGCCAGCCCCACTGACAGGCCCTCGTTCGAGCAATCAGGGGAAGGGCGAACGGCCCCGCTCACGGCCGGACGCGGACGATCGTGCAGGCTGGCGGCATGATCAGTCGCATAGAGAAGTACCTCGCCCATCTCGATCGGCTCTCCGGCGGGACGGAACCCCTGTTCTTCCCTGTCCAGTCGACCAAACCGGGGCTGCGGGGCGTGACGGAGATCGTGTACGAGAACCTGCCGGACGGGCTCCTCACCGCGCTCACCTACGGACTGTCGCTGGCGGAGCACCCGGACTGGCAGCACGGCCGCTCGCCGGAACTCTGCCTCAGCGTGAATTCGGCCAACGTGATCTGGGCCCACGCGGCGGGCTACGTCGCCGAGCAGCTGCGCGGCTCCTTCCCGTTCCGTCACGGCACCACCATCAACTTCAACGAGCGCGTCGTGCCCGAGTCGGAGATGACGGCGTTCTTCGTGTCCGCCCCGCTCGTGCTCGACAGAGACGACTGCCAGGGCATCGACGTCGGCATTCCGGGACACGAGGGTCACGACGTGATCGACATCCAGGGGCTGTACCCCATCCACGAGGTGGAACGGCAGTTCATCGACGAGCAAGGGCTGGAAGCCTTCCGGAAGAGCGAGTGGGAACCGACCGACGTCCTGCGCCGCCCCGCGGTCTGATCTGGGGGCGGGGCGACAAAGTCCCTTTCGGACGAGCAGACGTGACGGAACGTCAGCAGTGCCGAAACGAACCGGACTCGGCGGCCTAACGGAACGCGGCGACGTGGCGCTGCGCCCAGTCGGCGAACGTGCGGGGGGCGCGGCCGAGGATCCGCTCGACATCGGGGCTGATGCGCCGTTCGGCGTGGGTGGGCTCGCCGAGGATGGCGAGCGTGGTGTCGACCACGGGCTCGGGCATGAAGTGGAGCATCTGTGCGCGGGCCTCGTCGCGGGTCTGCTCGATGAACCGGACGGGTTCGCCGAGCGCGGCGGCGATCGCCTCGGCCTGCATGCGGGGCGTGTTGAGCTCGGGCCCGGTCAGTTCGTAGATCTGTCCGGCGTGGCCGTCCTCCCGCAGGGTCGCGGCGGCGACCTCGGCGATGTCGTCCGGGTCGATCGTCGGCAGACCGATGTCGGCGAACGGCGCCGCGACGGCCCTTCGGGTGCGGACCGACTCGGCCCAGGCGTACGCGTTGGAGTCGAAGCCTCCCGGCCGCAGGATCGTCCACGCCATGCCCGACTGCCGTACGGCGTCCTCGATGGAACGTGCCGTGTCTCCGTGCGAGGCCGACCCGGGCCGGGTCGCGACTCCCTGGGAGGACAGCAGGACGACTCGCCCGATGCCACCGGCCTTGGCGACGTCGAGGATGTCCCGTGGACTCAACAGGTGTGCGCCGGCACCCCCGTTCTGCAGGAACAGCGCGTCGGCTCCGTCGAACACGGGCCGAAGGGACTCTGGATCGGCCAGGTCCGCCCGCGTGTGTGCGACACCCTCCGGCACGTCCTCGCCCGAGATCCCGCGCGAGGTCGCGGTCAGCCGCACACCGGCCGTCGTGAGGGCCCGGACGAGCGACCGGCCGACGTTCCCGGTTGCCCCCGTCACTACGAACATGAACAACTCCCGTGTCGAATCAGCATGGTTGTCCCGCCCGAGCGGGCGGGAGAGCCGCTCGGAGAACCGCTCTCCGGACGACACGGGGACGCTAACACCGCCGATATAGTAGGTACCTAGAGGAAAGTGACTATCCCGATGGGGTGCACATGGCCGGCACGACCGACTGGGCGGCAGCCGCCGCGACCGACCCCCGACTCGCCTGTCCGACCAGCGGGGTCGTGGACATCGTGTTCAGCCGGTGGACCACGCCGATCCTGTGGACGCTCAACACGCACGGCCGGCTCCGTTTCGTCGAGCTGGAGCGACTGATCGGCACGATCACGCCGAAGGTGCTGACGCAGCGGCTGAGGCAGCTGGAACGCGACGGCATGGTCATTCGCACGTACCACCCCGAAGTTCCCCCTCGGGTCGAGTACGAGATCAGCGAGCTGGGCCGGAGCCTGGCGCCCCTCTTCGCGCACCTCGCCGAATGGTCCGCCGCCAACCTGGACAAGGTCGAACAGGCACGGCAGGACTACGACACCGAAGCCGACGGGCCAGTGGCGGCGACGGCACAGGGCTGACCGGGGGTCCGGGAGCCGCAGGACCGTCGGCAAGGCCGGCGATACCCCGTCCGGGGCCCGTCTTCCGAAGGCGGACCACCGGTCGAGCCATGCGCGGGACACAGCCCCCGATCCAGGCGTAGAAGGGTGCCATGTCACCAGCGACATCGAGGCCTGCCCGGGATGACATCGCCCGGTCCCTGTGGCGGCTGCTCGAACCGATCCACGCCGTCGTCTACTTCGCCCCGGAGCCGCTGGAGGAGTTCAGGACGGTGGGGTACCGCGGTTTCTGGATGGGCTACTTCGCCGGACGGGCCGCTCCCCTGGGCAGTGCCGACGCCAACGTCGTGCATGCGCTGTTCTACAACTTCGCCTACGAGCGGGTGAGTCGCGCCGTGCCGGCGGCCTGGAGCTTCGCTCCGCCGGACGAGGCCCTCGCGGCGCGCGTACGGGGATCCGTGCGTGCGCTCGGCCGGGCACTCGGTCCCGCGGCCGACGGCGCGGATGTCGCGCGGGCGGCGGAACTCGCCATGCGCGCCGCTCGATCGGCCCCCCTCGAAGGCCGGGCGCTCTTCGCCGCCAACCGCTCCCTGCCCGTGCCGCAGGAGCCCTTGGCCCAGCTGTGGCAGGCGGCCACGCTCCTTCGTGAACACCGAGGCGACGGCCACGTCGCGACTCTCGTCGCCGCCGGGATCTCCGGCCGTGAGTCCCATGTCCTCCACGCCGCCGCGAGCGGGATCCCCCGCGATGTCTACACGCCGGCACGCGACTTCGACGAAGCAGAATGGACAGCGAGACGTGACGCCCTCGAGCACAGGGGGCTTCTCGAGGACGACCGGTTGTCCCCACGTGGACACCGGCTCAAGACCCGCATCGAGGAACGAACCGACCGACTGGCCACCACCGCCTACGACGCGCTGACCACCAGCGAGACCGACGAACTCGCCCGGCTCCTGCGCCCTCTGACGCACGCCGTGGTGCGCGCGGGCGACATTCCCCTGGACAACCCCATGGGACTCGACCTGCGCGCGTCGCTCGACCAGTCTTGAGCGCTCAGGGCGGACCAGGCCGCCGGGAGTTGGGCAACGTCTCACCTGGGGGGCGCGTTCACTCGACCCAAGTGCTTCCTGTGTGACGTTGGGCACGCGTTGTGCGGGAACTGGCACGCGGTATCAGACGTACCGTCAAGTTCCGCCGCAGCTGGGGGCCTACGGATTCCGCAGCAGGCATCTCGACCGTCGCACGCGTGCCGCACCCACGGCACGCAGTGCCTGCACCCGTACCGGCAGCGGGAGTTGACGCAAAAGCAGATTCTGCGGCGCTCAGGTAGGGTTCGGCCATCCGTCACCTCAGGGGTTCGCGCACGGTCGTGCCTCTCCGGAGAGTCCACGAAGGCTTGTGGGCCCTCTACGGGACCTGCGAAATCCGCAGGCCCCATGGAAATGAGGTGAGGGATCCCGATGGCTGCGCAGGACCTGCCGGAGGGGCACTGCCGTTGTTGCAGCAGGCGGAGTCGGTCGTACCGGGCCGCCCGCTGGCTGGGGCCCGCCTACACGATCTACCGGATCATGCGGGACAACTGGCCCTGGTGACGCGAAAAACCCCGACCTAGCGGCCGGGGTCGCGCTGCAGACGGCGTGCCGAAGAAGGCCTCACCTTGAGCTTCGCGGGCAAGGGGTGGGGCCTTCCGCATATCCGAATGCGGTTACCGTCGCGTAAGGCAAGAAGATACACGCACCTGTGGCGCCCATCACCCGTTCCCGCAACGACGTACCTATCGTGCCTTAACTTGCAGTGGTCATGCGACAGCTACCCGCATATCGATGCGCGTGGATCGAACCATTAATCCGGGTAACACCCCAGGTTGACCCAGGGTCAGCGGCCACGCAGTGACTCAGATCACACCCCTCAAGGGTGAGGGACAGCACAACCTGGCGAAGCCATATAGGCGATTTGACGGTGCCTCACCCGGCGAAACCCCCCGGATCTCCGCGCTCCGTTTGTAAGCAGGGCACTGTACCCCCGAGGTCCGACAACATGGTGCTCATGGACTCGCAGAGATCGAACTGCGCGAGGAAACGGCCGAGGAGCGCTCCCCGGCCGTCGGCTCCGCGGCCACGCGGGCGAGGGTCCTGTCCGGGGCTCGCCCTCGTCCGGACGGTGACCTCCGCCCATGGTGGCGGGGGGGGCGGGGGGGGGGGCGGGGGGGCGGCCCCCCCCCCCCCCCCCCGCGCCCCCCCCGGCCCCCCCCCCCCCCCCCCCCCCCCCCCCCCCCCCCCCCCCCCCCCG
>NZ_JBIRQM010000034.1:7592-51714 GCF_044333225.1 Streptomyces sp. NPDC021080
CCGGGGGCCCCGGGCCCCCGCGGCGGTGGTCCTGGCCGGGGCCTCCCCATCGACCGTCGGTTAACCACCCCCCTTGTGGGCCCCCCCCGCGGTCCCCCCGGGGGGCGCCGCCACCATGACCGTCGACCTGCCCTGCCGACGGACCGCCCCGCCGGCCACCTGACTGCCCCGCCAACGGCCCGCCCCGCCGACCGACGACCGGACCGGAGGCGAAGGCAGGCATCACGGCCGCGCCATCACACCGAGGGCCCCTCGAGTTCGCGCCGCCTGGCGGCCAGTGCCTTCGCGAGCACCTTGTCCCGGAACGGGTTCCCCGGGCTCAGGGCCCGCGCCACCGCCACCGCCTCGTCCAGCAGCGCCATCCGCTGCTCCGGCATGTCCCGCACCAGAGACGAGGCGCTCGCCTCCACCAGGACGTACGCCAGCTTCGACCCGTACGCCTCCGGCTCGACCCGCGTCAGGGTCCGGTAGATCCACAGCCCTTCGACGCCCCGCACCACCCGCCGGTTGGCGCTCAGCAGCATGACCCTCGCCCGCATGACGATGTCCTGATCCATCGATCCCCCTTCGCTCCGCCACCCTCCGGCCCGCCCCGTCACCCCGACGGGACAGCACGACGAACGCGCCGGCAGCCCGAATCGGGTGCCGGCACGCATGCCGGTGAGTGGATGACGACGAGTCTGCGGGCAGGGCACGGCCCGTGCCAAGGTCGAACGGACGTGGGCTCCGTCCTACCGCGAACGGCCCCCGAGCAGGCATGATGGACCTGACACTCTCCCAGGCCCCGCCCCGCGACGCGGACTTCGCCGCCCGGTCATGTCCGGCCTGCTCTCCGTCCGTACCCCTGCGCTCCGGCCGGGTGACGACGTCACGCCGGAATTCCGGGGCCTTGTGCGCTTCGGGAGAGCCGCACGCCCGGGCCGACCCCCGCCCGGCAGTGACGCCGTCCCGTCCCGTCGGGACAATAGGAGTATGGGATTCCTCGTCTTCATGACCTTGCCCGGACTGGTCATCCTGCTGACCGCGCTGTCGTTCGTCGATCAGCTCCTGCTGCGTGCGAGCAAGGCCGGCATCCTGCCCTGGCGCAACTCGGCCCGGCAGGGTCAGATCTCGGCGACCGGGTTCGAGCAACTGCACGCGAGCCTTTCGCCGGGCAAGCAGACGGAGCTCAAGGAACGCCAGTCCGCCCTGCTGCTGCGCGACGACGAGGAGGACGGGGCGCCGCCGAACCGGACGACGGTGGATCTCGACGGAGGAACCGCGGTCGTCCGGATACCGAGCGCCTCCCGCCGGTAGCCCCGCTCATGTTCCAGAGGCCGTCGAACCGACGGCCTGCCGCCGCGCGTGCATAGGATCGCCGTCATGGCGCTGCGACCCGTTCACGTGATCGTCAAGGCTCTCGACAGCTCGGCGGTCGGCCGGTTCTGGGCGGAAGCGCTCGGGTGGACCGCCTACAGCCCGGGCCTGGCCACGTACGTCGGACCTGCCGGCGGCCTCGTCTGGCCGCATCCGGTCGCCCTCGGCATCGACGTCGTTCCGGTCCCCGATCCCAAGCCGACCACGAAGAACCGTGTTCACCTCGATCTCGCCACCACCTCGGCGGCCCATCGGACGGAGCTGGTCGAGCGCCTGAGGACCCTCGGAGCGACGCCCGTCGACGTGGGCCAGGGCGACGTGCCGTGGACGGTCCTCGCCGACCCGGAGGGCAACGAGTTCTGCGTGCTGGAACCGCGGGAGGTCTACCGGGACACCGGTCCGATCGCCGCGGTGGTGGTCGACTGCGCCGATCCGCGGGCCACGGCCCGGTTCTGGGGTGAGGCGATGGACTGGACCCTGCACGAGGTGGCCGACGATCATGCGACGTTCCGCCGCGCCGACGGGGTCGGCCCGTATCTCGAGTTCCTCCGCACGCCCGACGCGAAGACCGTGCCGGACCGCGTCCACCTCGACCTGCTGCCGTACCCCGGCGACGACAAGGAGGCGGAGGTGACCCGACTGCGGGCACTCGGCGCCACCGACCTCGACGTCGGCCAGGGCGACGTGCCGTGGACGTGCCTGACCGACCCGGAGGGCCACGAGTTCTGCGTCCTCGCCCCGCACTGACCGACCGAGCTCCGCCTTCCGGCCCCTGGGTCCGGCCAGGATCAGCGGGTCAGGTGAACCGCCGAGGCCGAACACCGAGCTCATCGGCGGTGACAGCGCGGACTCCCATCGGTGCTTGGCTAAGGTGGGCGGTTCCCGGGGCGACGCTCGCCCCTGTCCGGCGGACGGTGCCGGCACGTCGTCGGGCCGGGAAACGCCCGATGTCTTGGTGAGAGCACAGGGACTGGTGTGAACGAGGTGTCACCCGCGATTCCCGCCTCGGGAGAGGAACGGCACGCCACCTGGCTGGAGCTGTTCTTCGACCTGGTCGCCGTGGCCGGCGTGGCCCAGATCGCCCATCTGCTGCACGGTGAACCCGGCGCCGCCGATCTCGGGCTGTACGTACTGCTGTTCCTGGCGTTCTGGACCGCGTGGGTCTGCTTCACGCTGTACGGGAACGTGGCGGGCGAAGGCACGCACGTCCGCACGGTGCTGGCCGCGATGTTCGGCATGGCCGTCATGGCGGCCGCCGTACCAGGCGTCCACGCGGGTGAGAACAGTCAGGCCAGGGCCCTGGCGCTCGCCTACGTGGTGATCCGGATTCTCGCCAACAGGGTCTGGCGGCACCGCCGGGAGATCCTCGTCGACTGGCCCGCCGCCCAGATGTCCCTCGGCGTGATCCCGTGGATCGTCTCGCTGTGGGCACACGAGCCCGTCCGGTACTGGCTCTGGGCGCTGGGCATCGCCCTCGACCTGTACGTCACGTTCACCGTCTCCGCGCGCGACATCATCGAGAACCGGCGGGCCCAGGACCAGGGGGAGAAAACGCCCTCGCGGCTCCGCGAGGCCGTGCTGCCCGTATCGGTGGCCGCGCCGGACGCCGGCCATCTGAGCGAACGGCTCGGCCTGTTCGTGATCATCGTGCTCGGCGAGGGTGTCGCCCAGGTGGTCGAGGCCGCGTCCGAAGCCCCCTGGAACAGACGGCTCTACGGCCTCGCCGCCGCCGCGTTCTTCCTCCTGGTCGCCCTGTGGTCGCTGTCCTTCCGACACGGTTACGCAGGGGTTCCGTACCTCACCGCGCGGTCGCTGCCGGCCCGGGCGGCGCTCCCGCTGCACTGCTTCCTGTCCGGCTGCCTGGCGGCCCTCGCGGCCGGACTGGGCGCGGCGGCCGAACACCTGGACACCCTGCCCGACAGCACACGATGGCTGTTGTGTTCGTCGCTCGCCGGGTATTTCCTGCTCACCGGGATCGCCGCGCTGCGGCAGCCCCTCGGCGCCCGCCGTTGGCTGCTGTCCGTCGTTCTGCCCTGCGGCACGGTGCCCCTGCTGATCGCGGGGGCCGGTGCCGGACTGGGGACCGTGGCCGTGGTCTGGCTGCTCGTGGCGGTCACGCTGTGGCCGACGTTCTACGAGAGCCGACGCGCGAAGCGCCTCGGGGCAAACGCCCGGCCGGGGACATGACCTCCGTGCCCGCCCTGCGAGAGCGGAGGCCAGGACGTGACCGACGCTGCGGTCGACGTCGTGCAGGGCGTTGAGGCAGAAGTTCGGGCCGTCGTACCAGTGCTCGTCGGAGGCGACGGGACCGAAGACGGTGTCGAGCATGCGCGGGGAGGAGCAGACGTCCTGGGTGCCGGGCGGAAGCGTCCCCGCGGGCGGGCCGGCGCTTGCTCACCGCGCGCATCGGCGGCGGGGCGACCCGCCGCCGGTACGAGCGGACCCGGGTCCGGCGCCGGTGATCGCCGGGGAGCCCGGGGCCCGCTCGCGTCCGCCTCCTGCCGCCGTTCGGACGACGGAGAGCGCCGGTCGGTACGACCGCGGCTCCCGCCGCGCGTCACCGGGCCGGATGCGGGAGACGACGCCTCACCAGGTGTGCGCGACGTCGATCACCAGGCGGCCGGAGAGCTGGGTCACCCGGAACGGCAGGCGGGCCCGCACCCCGAGTCCCACCTGGGTGACGCCCTCGAAGCTGGCTCCGAATTTCGCGTCCCGGAAGGTTCGGTAGCCGGTCAGGTCCACGCCCGGAAGAGGCTGTCCGCCGTGACCGGGGTAGGTCGCGACGTTGGTCTCCGGGTCGTACGAGGGAGCGGACACCAGGATCTCGATGATCGCTCCGCCGGAGACCGGTATGCGGATGCCGGACGGGTCCTGGTAGAAGGCGTCGACGTAGTGGACGGTGTACCCGATCCCCGAGGTGCCCGCGGTGGGCACGTCGAGGACCATGCGGTCGTAGCAGTCGTGCTGACCGGTCCTGATGTCGGTCAGCGACCCGTCGTCGGTGTCCGCCGCGGTCTTCGGCAGGCTGCCCCAGCCGGTCGGGCACGTGACCGCCGTCGTGGCCGCGCCCGCCGGTGTGGGCGCGGCCACGACCACGCCCACACCGGCCATCGTCAGGGCGGCCAGCACCGCCATGGATCGTCTCGTACGCATCGTTCCCCCTTGCACTCGCGGCTCTCGGTTGCCTGCCATGTACGACATGACGGTCACGGAATTGGTTGTACGGACCGCCCCGAAACGCGCTTGCCGGCTACGCGGCCCGCCTCGGCCGGTTGCTCAGAACGCCGAGTTGTCGAACCAGAGGTTCAGCAGTTCCTCGTCCCCGTCGTGGGTGACGGCCTCCGCGTCACGGCGAAGGCGGCCGTAGACGAGGAGCAACAGGTCGGCCGCGGTTCCCCGGACCGTCGCGTCGGCGGGCTCGGTCGCCGCGGCGGCCGGGTCGAGCCCGAAGCCGTCGGGGCGCAGGCGGACCAGCCAGTCACCGTCACCGTCGGTCGCCCGGAAGCGGACGGTCAGGTCGGGACCGCGCAGGTTGGCGACTCGGGGTGCGAAGGAGGTGGCGAACGGCAGGTTGACGAGGAACTCGTCGATTCCGTCGACCGCCGTCGCGCGGTCGATCGTGGGCCGCAGTCCGAGCGCCAGATCGGCGTCGACCCGGTGCAGCAGGGTCTCGAACAGCATCCGGCGCGCCCAGAAGCGGGCGTGCTGGTCGACGCCCCACGCCCACATCGGGAGGTCCGGGTCGGTGGCCGCGAAGGCCTCCGCGGCCACCGTGGCGCTCTCGGCCATCCAGTCGGCGTAACCGTCCCACCGGTCAGGAAGTCGCAGGTCCACGTCCCGAGTTCGCGGGGGCTCCTGGACACGCGCGTGCAAGAGGGCCGAGAACCAGCGCTGGACGCTGCCGGTGTGCCTGACCAGGTCCTCCAGCGTCCAGCCGGGGCAGCTCGGCACCGCGGTCGCCGCGTCGGCGTTCTCGAGCGCCGCGACGAGTCGGGCGGTCTCCACCGCGATCGCCGCACGGTGGTCGACCGGAGTCGCTTCGCCTGCGTGGCCGTCCGGGGAAATCATCACTGAGGTGCCTTTCTACGAGGGTTGGTCAGGGTGTCGAACGACTGGTCCCGCGATCGCGAGGACGCCGGAACAGGCTGATGCGCCCCGGGTGTCGGGCGGGCCTGCGCCCGACGCTCTCGGGAACCCGCCGACCGCCGAGGAGGCCGACCCCGCGCGTCCGAACCCCCTTGGCCTGCTCGGGAGTTCGGGCGAGCGGACCGATCACACGGACGTGGACTCGGTCTCGACCGACGCGAGTTCGGCGGTGTCGGGCGTGACGGACTTGCGCACCACGGGAGTACGAGGCGCGTGCGCCGCCTTGAGTCCGACGAGGGCGACGACCGCGACCAGGACGAACGCCCCTCCGGCGATGGCGAAGCTCAGCGTGAACTGGCTCTCCTGCGGGAGGGCGGGCATGCCGGCGGGCAGCGGCACGGACTTCGACGCCAGCAGCGATGTGATCACCGCGCTCGCGACGGCGCTGCCGACGGAGCGGGAGATGGAGTTGATGCCGTTGGCGATGCCGGTCTGGTGGGCCGGGACGCCGGCGACGATGAGAGCGGGCATGGCGGCGTAGCCGAAGCTGATCGCCAGACCGATGAGCATGCCCGCGCTGATGACGGAGGCGCTGGTGTCATGGGCGGCGGTCAGCCAGGTGAAGCCGAGCACTCCGAAGCAGGCACCGGCGGCCAGGGTGACGCGTGCGCCGAGCCTGCGCACCAGCACCCCGCCGAACTGGGCACCCACGAGGGAGACGAGCGTGGTCGGCAGCAGGTAGACGACGGAGGCGGCGAGCACCGAGGCGCCGAAGCCGTACCCGACGAGCTTCTCCGGCATCTGCACGAGGTACGAGACGCCGATGAACTGGGTGAACATCGCGAAGCCGAGCAGGAGTCCGGCCAGGTTGGTGAACAGAACGGGCCGGTGGACGAACATCTTCATGTCCACCATCGGTTCCTTGACCCGGCTCTCGGTGAGGACCCACACGCCCGTCATGACGAGCGCTCCGGCGAAGGCGCCGAGCGTACGGCCAGACGTCCAGCCCCACTCGTGTCCCTGCGAGATGGGCAGCAGGAGGAGCACCAGCAGCATCCCGAGGGTCAGCGCGCCCAGCCAGTCCGTCCGGCCGCCCGTCTTCGTCCGGGAGGCGGGCACCGCGAACAGGACACCCACCAGGGCGACCACGGCGAGCACGACCGCCAGCCAGAAGGGCCGGTGGTAGTCGGGGTGGGAACCCTGGGTGAGAAGGCCCGCGCCGACCAGGGCGAGTCCGCTGCCGAACGCGAGCGTGCCGCTGACCAGGGCCATCGCTCCGTGCAGCTTCTCCGGCGCGATCTCCTCGCGCAGGACGGAGAGGGCGAGCGGGAAGATCGCGGTCGCCGCCCCCTGCATCACCCGCCCGACGATCAGCCAGGTCAGCGAGGTGGTGGTGGCGGCGAGCACCGACCCGGCGATCATCACGACCAGCACACCCACGAGCGTGGGCTTCTTGCCGTGCTGGTCACCGAACCGGCCGAGCAGCGGGGTGAACACGGCGGCGGACAGCAGTGTGGCGGTGGTCACCCAGCTGACGCTCGCCGTGCTGGCCTTCAGATCGCTCTGGATCATCCCCAGGATCGGGACGACCAGGGTCTGCATCATCGAGACGACCATGGCGGCGAGCCCGAGCACCAGGACGATCCTGGTGTGCCCGGAGGGCTTCACCGACGCCGTTTGCTGTGTGTGAGACACGGAAAGTCTGCCCTAACTACTTAACAACCTCGATGCTTGAGAACTTCAAGCAATAGCTGACCGTAGCCGTCGATATTTGAGATGGTCAAACTTCCTGGCGTAGGGTGAGTCACATGACAGGAACCAGCGGTGTGGACACGGACCGGCTCATGGAGCTCCTGTCGGTCTCGCTCGGTGCCTACTACGGCGATTTCACGGTGGCCGCGGCGAGCGAGAACCTCACCGCGAGCCAGGGCAAGACGCTCAATGTGCTGCGCCGGGGACCGGCCGCGATGCGCGCCCTCGCCACCATCCTGACCTGCGACGCCTCCAACATGACGGGGATCATCGACCGGCTGGAGAAGCGCGGCCTGGTACGGCGCGAGCCGAGCCCCACCGACCGGCGCGTCAAGAACGTCGTCCTCACCGACGAAGGTGAACGCGTCATCGACGTGATCCGCGCGAAGATGCACGCCACCCGCGCCGGCCTGGACAGGCTCAGCGACGAGGAGCAGGACACCCTCTACACCCTCCTGGAACGCGCCTTCACCTCGCGGCCCGCCACTCTGCGGCCGAGCGCCTGAGCACTTCGGCACCTGAGCACCTGAGCACCTGAGCACCTGAGCACCTGAGTGTTCGCATACGGTCCATCAAGAGCAGGCCCGTACGTCGGCAGCCGTCTCCGGCCGCCGCACGGCAGGCCGCCGCCAGGGACTCGCCCCCGGGACCCGCCCCCCCGGGCGGAAAGCTCGAACTGTCGGACACGCGTGCGGCGATCAGACTCTATGATCACTCCGCCCAGCGACCGCCGCGTCCACGCACGCCTCCGAGACAGGCCGAGAAAAACATGGCGAGCACCGCCCGCAAAGCCCCCGGAACACTCGCCCGTTGCGCACAGACGGCGATAGGGGTGGCCGCCGTTGCGGACGTGTTCCGCGCGACGGCACTACGGAACCACAGACTGCATCCCTTCGATCCGTCTCTGGAATCGGGCGACGTCTCCAGGGTCTCCGCCAATCTGATGATTCTCGCGATCGTGCTGTTCCTCGTGTGGCTCGCCGCAGCCCGGAACAACGCCCAACTGCTGTCCCCCCGGAGCCCGGTCCCGACTCGGGGCTGGACGATCGGCACCTGGTTCGTCCCGGTGGTCAACCTCTTCGCACCTCGCCGGTTGGTCCTCGACATCGGGCGCGCGAGTTCCCCGTCGTGGGAGGAGAAGCGAGGCACCACGCTGGTCAACCTGTGGTGGGCCGCCTGGATCACGCATGCGCTGGTGGCCACGGGGGCGGCCCTGGTAGCCCCGAAATCGCTTGCCCTGCTCGTAGTGACCGAGGCGCTCATGATCGCGGCGGCCGTGCTGCTGGGACTCGTCATCGAGCGCATCACGGCGCTGCAGAGCGCCGCGCTCGGTACCACCGTCGTCGTCGAGCCCCTCGCCAGGACATGAGGCGAACCCTCCCGCACCCGTCGGTGGCGAGCCCGGCGGAAGCGCCGTTCCTGATGTCGGTAGAAGACGTCTTTCTCCCACAGCGGGGCAGGTTTCGCTCCCAACGGGGCGGGCTGGTCATGGCGGCGGGCCGGATCGAACGCGGCCGTGTCCGCAAGGGTGACCGGGTGGAGATCGTCGGCCCAGCCACCGGCCTGACCGCCGTCGTCGCGGACATCGAGCACTGCCGCGTGCGCATCGCGGAGGCGCGTGCGGACATGAACGTGGCCGTGCTGCTGCCAGGCAGCGTCTCGGGTGCCCTGGATCGCGGGCAGGTCCTCGCGACACCGGGTTCGATCAGCGCCCGGGTCGGCTTCACCGCCGACATCGACGTGCTGTCCGAGGAACACGGCGGCACGGAGATCGGCTCAGGCGATCGTCTCCAGTTCCACGTACGGGCCGCCGCCGTCCTGGGCACCGTCACCCTGCCCGAGGGTGCCGACGTCGTCCGGCCGCTTCACCGGGGCGAGGTGGCGGTGACGCTCGACCAGTCCGTCGCACTGGAGGAGGGCCAGTCCTTCGCGTTCCGTCACCACGGTCGCGCGGCGGGCTCCGGCGCCGTGACGCGTCTCGCCCGCTGAACTTCGCATGGCCGGCGGCGACACGAGCGCCGCCGTGAACCCCGCCCCACCCCTCCGAGGCCGGACTGCGCGGACCGTCGAGAACGGAGTGCGCCCGGCGGTCGAAATCGGAGTGCGTCGGCGGTCGCGGCCCGTGCAGACTCCCCCGCATGACCGCCGATATCGCCGTCGCCCCGTCGCAGGAGAGGGCGATGCGCCATGTCGCGGCTTCGTCCAGGGGGAACCCCCTTGCCCCCGACTTACGGGTGACGATGCACTTCCACCCTGATCGGAGCACGGGCGGCCGTCCCGTCCTGACCCGGATGGCCGACGACGGTGTCTACCGCTCGCAGTTCGTCACGGGTACCGGCAACGGTGGACTGACCGCCCACCGGGGCGGGGACCGGTGGCGCTGGGAGAGCCGCATCTTCGCCGCCGCATACGACGACGCGGCACCCGAACTGCGCCCCGTCTACGGCGCGTTGAACTACCGCCGCACCCCGGCAGGCGGCGCTCCGCGCTTCGGGTCCTCGTACTTCAGGCTGACCGCCGAGACCCTTGCGCGCACCACGTTCTGCCATCCGGACAGTTCCGCCGAGCCGTCCGCCTTCGGCGTCGCCGACCGGTGTGCGCTCGTCGGCCTCGCCGAGGCGGCGGGCCTGGACGCCCTGGACGGCCATGTCGAGGCGCACGTCCATGGGCCCGTCAGGTTCGACCGTGACGTCGAGGCCCTGGTGCTGGACCCCAGCTATCGCGGTACCGAGGTGCACGACGCGGCGCGCCGACTGCCGTGCCCCGTCGAATGGCATCCCGGCTTCCGGCTCGGCGTGGCCGAACTGCGGCGCCATCCGCACTACCGGGGCCCGGAGTACGTGGAGTTGGGGACCGAGATCGCCGTCGACGGACGGCTCACTCCCCGGGTCATCGGAGACGCCGCCCGCACCGGCCGGTACGAGCCGCAGGATCTCAAGAAGGTCTGGCACTGCCTGGCCCGGTTCGGGAACCTCGGCACCAGCTGATCCGGCGGCCACGGGCTCGATCGAGCACTTCTCCGGGTCGAGAACCACCGCCGACCAGAGATCGGCGTCACCCGTCCAGCCCAACTACGCAGGCGGGCAAGGTGGTTGAACACCTGGCGGTGCAAAACTCTTTTTCGCCAATGATTCGGTCCCCGATTGGTCTACACCTTGACTGGTACAGACCAAAGCGGTTGAGTGTGGCTCCACACCCCCCACGGCCGCCCAGGGCTGCGTGGCACCGACCCGCCGTCGGCGCGCACACGAGCCGTACAAGGCACAGCCCTGCCTCCGTCGCGGCCACGTTCCACGAAGGACTGATCCTTTGTCACAACGTCGCATGTCTTCCGTTCTGGCCGCGCTGCTCATCGCAAGCGCCGCACCGGTACTCCTGCCCGCCACCGACGCGTCCGCCGCCTCCTGCGCGAGTTACCCAGACTGGGTGGCCGGCAGGTCCTACGCCACCGGGAACGTCGTCCGGTACACGGACGGCAAGACCTACATAGCCGAGCACGACAACCCGGGCTACGACCCCACCATCAGCACCTGGTACTGGGACCCCTACTCCTGCGACAGCGGCCCGGTGAACCCGCCCGGCGGTTCCTGCCCGACCTACCCTGACTGGGTGGCCGGCAGGTCCTACGTGACCGGCAACGTCGTCCGGTACACGGACGGCAAGACCTACATAGCCGAGCACGACAACCCGGGCTACGACCCCACCATCAGCACCTGGTTCTGGGACCCGTACACCTGTGACGGCGGCGGCTCGACCAACCCCTCCGACGGCTTCGTCGTCAGCGAGGCGCAGTTCAACCAGATGTTCCCGAACCGGAACTCCTTCTACACCTACAACGGCCTGAAAGCCGCCCTGAGTTCGTTCCCCGGCTTCGCCAACACCGGCAGTGACACCGTCAAGAAGCAGGAGGCGGCGGCGTTCCTCGCCAACGTCAACCACGAGACCGGCGGCCTGGTCTACGTGGTGGAGCAGAACACCGCCAACTACTCGCACTACTGCGACTGGAGCCAGCCGTACGGCTGCCCGGCCGGCCAGTCGGCGTACTACGGACGCGGGCCGATCCAGCTCAGCTGGAACTTCAACTACAAGGCCGCGGGTGACGCGCTCGGCATCGACCTGCTGGGCAACCCCAACCTCGTCCAGACCGACGCGGCCGTCGCCTGGAAGACCGGCCTCTGGTACTGGAACACCCAGTCGGGCCCCGGCACCATGACTCCCCACAACGCGATGGTCAACAGTGCCGGATTCGGCCAGACCATCCGCAGCATCAACGGCTCGCTGGAGTGCGACGGCAGGAACCCGGCCCAGGTGCAGAGCCGCGTCGACGCCTACCAGCGCTTCACCTCGATCCTCGGCGTCACGCCGGGAGCCAACCTCTCCTGCTGAACCGGCCGAACGCCGGTCCCGGAACCGAAGGCGCGCCCCTCCCCCGGCGCGCCTTCGGCACGCGTGGAGAGCGCCCGGTCCAGGCCCCCGCGCCACACGGGCGGCGGGTGGGAGAGTGCCGTCGGGCCGGGTAGTCGTTGGGTATGAACGCATACGATTCCGACATCTCACCGGACGCACGGGCGACCTTCGGCTCGGGCACCGTCTCGACTCGATGGCTGGCCGGTCTGGGCCGCATCGAGCGGTCGACGGCCGCGGACCCCGTGATCCGGACGCTGCAGCGGGGCATCCGCTCGCTGCCGCTGGGCGGGGCCCGTGATCTGCTGCGCGGCCGGCCGCTGGGCCATCCGGCGCATCCCGTCCTGGTGCAGGTTCCGATCGGCTGCTGGCTGTCGGCCGCCGTCATGGACGTCACGCCGGCGGGGCAGCGCGCCGCGACGACCCTGACGGCCGTCGGACTGGCCGGAGTCGCCCCGGCCGCGATCGCGGGGTGGGTCGACTGGGCCGACCTGCCGCCCGAGCAGGCACGCGTCGGACTGGTCCACGCCGTCGCGAACGTGGCCGCGGTCGCGTTCTTCGCCGCGTCCCTCACGGCACGGCTCCACCACCACCCGGCCAAGGCAAGGCTGCGGTCCCTGGGCGGTCTGGCAGCGGTCGGCGTCACCGGCGCCCTGGGCGGCCACGTGGCCTACCGCCGGTCGGTGGGAGCCTGGCCGGCCACCTAGGGAGCCTGCCACCGCGGGTCCGTCACGCCGTGGCGGTGTACGCGGTGCGGCCGATGTCAGGGTGAATCAGCCTTCCGGGCGGCGTAGGCGCGGGCCGCGCGCACGCGATTGCCGCACTTGGTCGTGCACCAGCGACGGGCGCCGTGGGAGCGCAGGAACCAGCGCGGGCAGCCGTCGGCGGCGCACCCGGTGAGCAGGGCCGCGTCGGCCCCGGTGAGCAACTCGGTGGCGTCGTCGGCGAGCAGGGAGAGCGCGGCGGCGGCAGGGTTGCCGCGGTCGGGGACGTCCGCCCGGCGGGGGCCGTCGGCCGCCCAGGCGAGGCGCGGGGTGGGCGGGGCGGCGGCGAGAGCGGCGTTGAGGATGTCGAGCGCGGTGGCAGGTGGCAGTGTCCCGGCCCCGTGGGCCTCGTACAGCGCCCGCAGCCCTTCGCGCAGAGCACGCAGCCTGCCGGACTGCCGTCCGTTGAACGGGATCCGGTCGGGAAGCAGTTCGTGCCGGACGAGCCACAGATGGGCGGCCTCGGCGTCCTCCAGCAGGTCGACCTGGCCATGACTGACCGCGAACCGGGTGTTGACCAGAGCCAGCGAGAGGTAACGGTCCTCACCCGGAACGGAGGGCTGGTGCAGGAAGACGGAGCTCTCACGATCCACCTCCTCATGGTAACCCTTGCAGTTTTCCGTGAGGAAGACATACCGTTCCTCACGGAAAACATGAAGGTATTCCGTGAGAGACCGTGAGGGGTGAGGTCGCGTGACCTTGGATGTGGACGCGCTGCGCAGGGACTTCCCGATCCTGGGGCGGACACTGGACGGCGGCGCCCCGCTGGTCTACCTCGACTCCGGGGCGACCACGCAGAAGCCGCTCCAAGTCCTCGACGCCGAGCGGGACTTCTACCTCACCCGCAACGCGGCCGTACACCGCGGGGCGCACCAGCTCGCGGGTGAGGCGACCGAGGCGTACGAGGAGGCCCGGAGCACTGTCGCCCGGTTCATCGGCGCCGCCGACCACGAGGTGGTGTTCACCAAGAACACCACCGAGGGCATCAATCTCGTCGCCCACACCCTCGGCCACGCCGGCCGGATCGGTCCCGGCGACCGGATCGTGGTGACGGAGATGGAACACCACGCCAATCTGGTGCCCTGGCAGCAGCTCGCGGAACGAACCGGGGCCACGCTCGACTGGTTCGGGCTCACCGACGACGGCCGCCTCGACCTCACCCGGTCCGACGAACTGCTGGACGAACGCACCAAGGTGGTCGCCCTCACCCACCAGTCCAACGTCCTCGGCACGGTCAACCCGGTACGCGAACTGGCCGCCCGCGCCCACGCGTTCGGCGCGCTGGTCGTCGTGGACGGCGCCCAGTCCGTGCCCCACCGGCCGGTCGACGTAAGCACCCTGGGCGCGGACTTCCTGGCCTTCTCCGGGCACAAGATGCTCGGTCCGAGCGGTGTCGGCGTGCTGTGGGGCCGCGCGGATCTGCTCGCCGCGCTGCCGCCGTTCCTCACCGGCGGCTCGATGATCGAGATCGTGGAGATGGACCGCACCACGTTCCTGCCCCCGCCGCAGCGCTTCGAGGCCGGCGTGCCGATGACGGCACAGGCGGTCGGGCTGGCGGCGGCGGTCGGCTACCTCCAGGCGCTGGACATGGCGGAGGTGTCGGCGTACGAGCACACGCTCACCGCCCGCGCCCTGCTTCTGCTCGGCGAGGTACCCGGCGTACGGATCATCGGCCCGCGCGACCTCACCGACCGCGGGTCGACGGTCTCCTTCACCGTGGACGGCATCCACGCGCACGACGTGGGCCAGGTACTGGACGAGCGCGGGGTGGCGGTACGTGTCGGCCACCACTGCGCCCGGCCTCTCGCGAAGCGGTACGGCGTCGCGGCGACCACCCGGGCGAGCTTCTACGTCTACAACACACCGGCCGAGGTCGACGCCCTGGTCGAGGGTGTCCGCGCGGCTCAGAAGTACTTCGGCGACTGACCGGCGAGCACGCCCGCCCGGGCTCCGTCTCCGGCCGCGTCCGCCAGCACCTCCTCGCGCAGGGCGGCGCAACAGCCGCTGAGCAGGCGGGAGACGTGCATCTGCGAGACGCCGAGCCGCTCCGCGATGCGGCTCTGCGTCATGTCGCGGAAGAACCGCAGGTAGAGGATCGTCCGCTCGCGCTCGGGCAGCCTGGCCAGGGCGGGCTTCAGCGCCTCCCGGTCCACCACGAGGTCGAACCCGGCATCCGGTTCCCCGAGCGCGTCCGCCAGGGAGTATCCGTCGTCACCGTCGGTGAGCCGGGCGTCCAGGGACAGGGTCGTGAAGCTGTCCAGGGCCTCCAGGCCCACGCGTACGTCGTCCTCGCTCAGCTGCGCGTACTCGGCTATCTCGGCGACGCCGGGCTGCCGGTCCGCGTTCACCGGCGTCAGGTCCTTCACGGCGCCGCGTACCCGGTTGCGGGCCTCCTGGACCCGGCGGGGCACGTGCACGGCCCACATGTGGTCGCGGAAGTGGCGCTTGATCTCACCGACGATGGTCGGGACCGCGTAGCTCTCGAAGGCGTTGCCCCGGCCGGGGTCGTACCGGTCGACGGCCTTCACCAGCCCCAGAGCGGCGACCTGGGTCAGATCCTCGACGGATTCGCCCCTGCCGCGGTACTTGCCGGCGATACGCTCCGCCATCGGTATCCAGGCCTCGACGATCTCCTCGCGCAGGGCCTGCCGCTCGGGCCCGTCGGGAAGCGCCGCCAGGCGCGAGAAGGCCGCGTCGGTGTCGGGGGCGTCGTCGTGCCGACGGCGCTGCGCGGCAGTGGCAGTGGCAGTGGCAGTGGCAGTGGCAGTGGCAGTGGCAACGGTGCAGGTCATGTGCTGACAGCTCCCTCAGGGGGTTGCCGACCGGACAGAAACACCGTGGGGCGCACACACTTTTGGGACACACCCGCGGACGCTCTCACGGACGTGCCTTTTATCCGAAGCACTTGTTCTTGGAGTCCCCACCCTTTCGAACAATAAACACATACCGGCATAAAGCGACGCCGAGGAGCCGACCGGTCATGGAGCGTGACGCGAACCGGGCTTCGGCAGCCCCTGTCGTCGCGCGCACATTCCGGATCGGCCCGGGAACTGGACGGCTCCCCCGTCCGACTGCTTCACCGCACGGCCGACAGCAGGCCGTCGGAAGGACGCCGCAGCTCGGTCGTCAGCCGGGCGCCCGCCGCCTCGGACCGGGGAGCGGCGTCGCGCGCAGCCAACACAGAACGAGGTGGGACCGATGTCCGTCAACTCCGATGCCCCCGACCTGCCCGCCCCAGATGAGGCGGTCACCGACACGGACAAGGAAAGGGACGCGGACAAGGACACAGACACCGCGGCCGCGGCCGCGGCGCCCGGACCGGCGCGACAGCCCTCGGGTTTCGGGCCGTTGATGGCGCGACTGCATTTCTACGCCGGAGTCCTGGTGGCGCCGTTCCTGCTCGTCGCGGCGGTGACCGGTCTGCTCTACACCTTCACTCCCCAACTGGACGCGTTCGTCTACGACAAGGAACTCACCGTCGCGCACCCGGCCGGCACCGCCCGGCCGCTGGCCGAACAGGTGGACGCCGCGCGGGCCAGTCACCCGAAGGGCGCGCTCGTCGCCGTCCGCCCGGGAAGCGGGGAGGACACGACGCAGGTGGACTTCGCGCTGCCCGCACCGGACGAGCGGGCACACACCGTCTACGTCGACCCGTACACGGGCAAGGTCACCGGGCAGCTGACCACTTGGTACGGATCCACGCCTCTGAAGACGTGGCTGGACGACCTGCACCGCAATCTGCACCTCGGCACGGCCGGCCGGTACTACTCGGAGATCGCGGCGAGTTGGCTGTGGGTCCTCGTCCTCGGCGGCCTCGTCCTCTGGTGGCGCCGGCAGCGCCGCAACCGGACCGCACGACGCCTGCTGCTGCCCGATCTCGCCGCGAAGAAGGGCGTGCGCCGCACACGTGGTTGGCACGCGGCGACGGGCGTATGGCTCGCGATCGGCCTGCTGGCTCTCTCCGCGACCGGTCTGACCTGGTCCCGCTTCGCGGGCAGCCACTTCGGTGAGGCGCTGGACGCGCTGCGTTCGGGCACGCCAGGTGTGTCCACCGCACTGCCGGGCGCGTCCGCCGATGCGCAGGGCGGCCACCACCACGGCGGCGGAACCGCCTCCCACACCGCGCGGGGCGCGGACCCGAAGGCCATCGACGGGGTCCTCGACGTGGCCCGGCACGACGGCCTGTCGGGCCCCGTCTCCATCAGCGTGCCTCAGGACGGGGCCACCGCCTGGACGGTGTCGCAGACGCGCAATCTCTGGCCGGTCGGACGCGACAGCGTCGCCGTCGACGCCTCACGCGACAAGGTGGTCGACCGGGTGGACTTCGCCGACTGGCCCGTCCTGGCCAAGCTGACGCGTTGGGGCATCAACGCCCACATGGGCACCCTGTTCGGCCTGGTCAACCAGATTCTGCTGGCCGTGCTGGCGATCGGCCTGATCTGCGTGATCGTCTGGGGCTATCGCATGGGGTGGCAGCGGCGCCCCACCCGTGCCGGCCGCAGCGCCCTCCTCGGTACTCCGCCCGCCCGCGGTGCCTGGCGCGGCATTCCGTACGGGGCCCTGGCGGCCGGTGCCGTCACCGTCGTCGCGCTCGGCTGGGCGCTCCCCCTCTTCGGCCTCCCGCTCGCCGGGTTCCTGGCGGTCGACCTGGTCGTAGGTGCCGTGCGGCGCCGTCGTCCAGCGACACCGACGGCCGGACCCGGCTCCGCCGGCTGACCCGTACACCAGCCCCCGGGCAAGGCACTCGGCGGGGCCGCCACCTCAAGCGGCCCCGCTCACGGCCGAGTTGTCACCGGGGCCGGTCCACCCGCGCACAACCTGCTGAGGTCGCCGTGCCCTCGGCGGCACGCCAGGCCCTCTCGAACTCGGCGGCCGGATACGGCGTCCGCTTGCTCTCGCCGAGGAGACGACGGGCGAACTCCCCCATGGCCAAGGCAGCCCGAGCGTTCCGGTCGACGATCCCGGCGATCGCGCACGGTACGCCCTCGGGACGGTGCCCGGAGATCCACTCGCGCAGGAACACCTCGTACTCCGTGTCGCCGCCGGGACCCGCGGGCAGGTGGTGGCGCAGCAGATGGCGGGCGGTGTGACTGCGGTCGTAGAGGTGGTGCGCCGAGAGGAACTCCCCCTCGTTCTGCGTCAGTTCGAAGGCTGCGCTGAGCGCGAGCCCGAAGTCCGCGAAGTAGAGCTGCCGGCCGTCGGTCAGGACATTGGCGAAGTGGGCGTCGAAGTGGACGAATCCGCGCGAGCTCATGAAGGCGGTGCCGCGCGCCAGGGCCTCCTCCGCCCAGAGGTACGGCGAGCCGTCCCCGCCCTCCGGGGCGGCTGTACGGTGCTCGTGCAGCCGGTCGGCGAGGGTCCACGGGATGTGTTCCAGGAAGAGGACCAGGCAGGCCGAGGCCCGGCCGATGGCCTCCAGACGCTCCCGCACGGCGGGCGAGCCCTCCCAGTGCTCGACCGCCCCGTCGATGCCCCCGAACTCGTCGGTGAACCCTCCGGGGGGCGAGTCGGGCAGGACGCGCCAGTGGTACATCAGCGGAAAACCCTCGTACTCGTCGCCGAGCACCCAGCCGGTCGTCATGATGTGCGCGGCCAGCTCGCGCCAGGCCCCGAACCCCGCGGAGCCGACCCCGTACTGGTAGAACATCGGCAGTCCGAAGAGGTTCGCCGTGGACCGCGCGTTCTCGGGCCGCATCTCGATGTCCGTCAGCGGAACCTTCTTGACGAACACGCGTATGCCGTCGATGTCCAGTTCGGCGGACCTGCCGCCGATGCCGGACCCGAGCGGGGAGGCGGCGGCCACGGCCTCGCCGAGTCGTCGGTCGCTCAGCAGGGACAGGCGCGTGGCCACCCTCCTGTACGTGGCGAGCCGGGCGGCACGGCGCGGTTCCGGCGTGCGCATCGACGGCTCCTCGGTGCCCGGGACCAGGGCTGCGGGAATCTCTCGGACGCGGTCGAGCCTATCCGCCGGAACCGTCGCGGGATCGGGCACCTCGAAGGGGCGGGTGTCCACCTCCGGCGTCGGGCAGCGCCGCGTGGCACGTCTCCGGCAGACGGTGCCCGGGCGACTCGCAGAGTCGGCCACGTCACCCGCTGTCAAGGGCGATACTGAAGGCCCGGCAGCGGTTGCTCCTTTCCGGCCACGGGAAGTGGGCCCATCGGGAGCGGGAGGTCTGTCGTTGCCGTCCGTCAATCGTCTTGACGTCTGCGAGAGGACTGCGGGAGCGAACTGTGACAAGGACGGGAGAGCCGGCTGAGGTCGTGACCGGTGGACGGCCGGCGGCTTTGCGCGAGACAGGACTGCCGGCTGCGACGGACGCGGGGATGGACCGGTTCGCCCGGCTCGTGGCCGACGTGCTCGGCGTACCCATGGCTCTGGTGTGCCTGGTGGAGTCCTCGCGTCAGGTGTTCCCGGGCATGGTGGGACTCTCCGAGGCCTGGGCGAACGCCCGCCGGACACCGCTGACGCACTCGCTGTGCCGGCACATCGTGACCACCGGCCGGCCGCTCGTACTGACCGATGCCCGCCAGGATCCCCTGACCCGTTCGAACCCGGCCGTCCCCGACCTCGGTGTCATCGGCTACGCGGGGATGCCGCTCACCGACGGCGCCGGCCAGGTGCTGGGGTCGCTGTGCGCGATCGACAGCCGTCCGCGGGAGTGGACCGCACGTGAGCTGGAACTGCTCCAGGACCTGGCGGCGGCGTGCAGTGCGGAGCTGCGGCTGCGGATCGTCTCGCGCCACCATGAGCAGGCTCGCGCCGACGAGGCGAGGGCGCGGGCCGAGGCGGACGACGTGACCAGGCGGCATCGCGCCGCGCTGGAGCATTCCCGGTTGCTGCTGCGGGCCGCGGACGCGCTGGCCGACACCACCGGCCTGGCCGACGTCCGGGAGCAGGTGGGGAACCTGGTCAGCAGCGACCTCAAGCCCGTGTACGTAGGGCTGGTGCTGGTGGAGGGAGATACCAAGAGGCGGCTGCGGCGCATGGTCGACGTGATGGGCAGCACGCCGATGGAGCGCACGTACGAGACGTACACACTCGATGCCTCCTGGCCGACCGCGCGGGCGGCCAGGGAGAACCGGACGATCACCATCACGGACACGGCGCAGTTGAGGCGCGACTACGCGCCTGAGGCGGTCGAGGCGTTCACGACGCTGGGGCTGCAGACCGCGGTGTGCGTGCCGCTGCCGGGTACGGTCCTCCCGCTCGGCACGCTGGTGCTGGGCTGGGACCACCCCCACGAGATCGACATCGTGGAACAGGCGGTGCTCGCCTCGTTGGCCGGGTACACCGCGCGGGCCGTGGAACGGGCGCTGTTCGTGGACAACCGCGTCGACGTGGCCCGGGAGATGCAGAAGGCCCTGCTCACCGATGTGCCCTCGGTGCCGTCTCTGGACCTGGCCTCGCTGTACCGGGCGGCCGCGCGCACGGATCTGGTCGGCGGCGACTGGTACGACGCCTTCCTGTTGCCCGGCGGGGCCCAGGACGGGGAGGACTCCGCCGCACCGGACGTGCTGGTGCTGTCCATCGGCGACATCACCGGCCACGACATGCGGGCGGCCGCCCTGATGGGTCAGGTACGCAGCATGCTCCGTCAGGCCGACCTCGACCACGCGGGCGGTGGGCCCGCGCAGGCGGTCAGCGCGCTGGAACACGCCAATGCCACCCTTGGTCTCGACGCCAGCGGCACCCTCGTCCACGCCCATCTGCGCCCCTGCCGTACAGCCGAGGGGGGCAGCTGGGAGCTGACCTGGACCAACGCCGGACATCCGCCCCCACTCGTCGTACGGCCCGACGGTTCGGTCCACCGGCTGACCCGGCACGACATCATGCTCTTCCCCGGTCTGGACGCGCCGCCCCGCAGTGAGAACCGACTGGTCCTGGCACCCGGCAGCCTGCTCATGCTGTACACCGACGGGCTGGTCGAACACCCCGACGAGGACATGGACCTGACCATCGACGCGGTCGGCCGCATGCTGGCAGCCCACGCCGGCCGCCCCTTGGACGCTCTGCTGAACGAGATCACGGACCGGATGGCCGGTACCGACCCCAAGGACGACATCGCCCTGCTCGCGTTGCGTGTCCCCGCGCTCTGACGAACGACGAGGGCCGGATCCGCACATGACCATGACCCACCGGCTGTTCGGGGACCGGCCCGGCCCCCGTTTCCTCGCTTCCGGCGCAGAGGGCCCGGCCGTGCGGCGCGCAGGGCGATTCCTGCGTGAACCGCGTGTCCTGGTCGCCACGGAGCCGGACCGGACGATCTTCCCGAGTTCCGCGACGCCTTCGCCAGCGAATCGCGACGACCGGGGTCACCGCCTCCTGGAACGGGGTGGAGCGGGCGTAACACCAACGCACCTCCGCGGTTGACGGCCGTCGCGCCCGCGGTGACGGTGGGAAGGTGGAGCCCCGCCACGGCGGGGCTGGACCGCCTACTGCCGCGGGGTGAGTTCCCTGGACGGGGTGGCGACGCGGCGGAACGCGGACCCGTGGGCCTGCCGCGCGGTCTCCCCGCTGCCGCACGTCGCGATCTCGCGCCCCCAGTGCAAGGGAGCACCGCTCATGACCGAGGCCCGGCACGACCGCCCCGGACCGGACCAGCACGCCGCCTCCCGCCCGGAGGGGTCGGTGCCGCGCCACTCGGACAGCCGTCCCACGGCCCGGCCCGGCACCATCCCCGACCTGCGCCGGGTCGGCATCTCGCCCGACCACTGGTATCCGGTGGCGACCTCCCGGAAGGTGCGGCGCAACCGGACGTTCGCGGCCGTGTTCGCCGGTGAGCGGATCGTGCTGTACCGGGGGCGCGGCGGTGTCGTCCACGCGTTGGAGGACCGGTGCGCGCACCGTCAGGTGCCGCTGAGCATGGGTGTGGTCGAGGGTGACGTCCTGCGCTGCTGCTACCACGCGTGGGCCTATCGGGGCGACGGACGCATCTCGCAGATCCCGTACCTGCCCAAGGGCTGCGAGCGGCCGCCGCGCGGGGTGCGCTCGTATCCGGTCCGCGAGGCCTACGGCCTGGTGTTCGTCTTCCCTGGTGACCCGGCGCTGGCCGAGGAGGCGCCGTTCCCCTTCCTGCCCGAGTACCACTCCGCCGGACACCGCACGATGACGTTCTCCCGCACCGTGCGCTGCCACTACTCGTTCATGCACGAGAACCTGCTCGACATGAACCATCAGTTCCTGCACCGGAGCGTGCTCGGCAGGATCCGGCCGGAACTGCTCGGGTACGACACCGGGCCACGGCACGTCGAGGCGCGGTACCTCTTCGTCCCGGCCGGAGGCCGCAAGGACCGGGGTGCGGGGCTGCTGTCCGCGGAGGGGTTCGGGGGCCAGGACCGGCCCGACGTCATCACGATCCGCACCGAGTACCCGTACCAGACGCTCAGGGACGTCCCCGAGGGCAGCGAGCTTCCGGTGTTCTCGCTCTGGGCCGCCTACGTGCCGGAGGACGCCGAGCAGCGGGTCAATCACGCCTACGGCCTGCTGACGATCGCGAAGCCGTCGGTCCCGGGCGCGCTGCATCTCGCCTGGCCGCTCATCCGCCGTTTCACCGAACGTGTCTTCGCCCAGGACCGGATGGCGGTCGAGGCCGAGCAGCGTGCCTGGGACGAGCAGGGCGAGGACCACAACCACGAGGTGTTCCCGCTCATCCTCGACCTCCGCGACGTACTGCGCGCAGGCGGCGTACCGCTGCGGCCGGAGGCGGCGGCCGGATGCGCGCCGTGCGGGATGGCCGCCCCCGGACACCACACCGCCGCGCTCGCGGGCGACGCCGGTACGACGGGCCGCGCCGGACCGGCGCAGTCCGCCGGTCCGGCGGTGGAGGGCGTCGGCAGGCCCGAGTAGGTCCCGCCACGACGACGGCCCAAGCACCTACGCAGCGCACTCCGAACGAAGCCCCGGGCAGACGGGTTGTCGGCCAACGGCAGCCTTCTCCGCCTGGAGCCCCGGGGCATTGCCCACCCGTCCGGGCTGCGCCTGTCCGCTTCCGCGCTGCTGCTGCTGCGGCGGCGGCGGTGGTGGCGGTGGCGGGGGTTGGCCGCTCGGCGACGACTGATCAGTACCCGGCGGCGGCCGGCCTGCAGCCGCCGGGCGCTGACGCCCCTGGCCCACCTGCGCTGCGGTCACACCTTCGCCGAGCGCGCAGCCCGATTCCGCGCGGGCCTGCCCTCAGCCGTACCGCCGCGCGAAGTCAAAAACCAGGCTGCGGAGGAATGTCTGCTCGCACGAGGCGGACTCGCGCGGCTGGTATGCGGCCGGGCAGGTAGAAGAATCCGTTGCCGTTGTCGAGGAGCAACCCCTCATCGACGCCGTCCACGGACCAGAGATCGACCGACCCGCCGGTGTTGTTGATCTGAAGGAAGAACTCTGCTGCCTCCTCGCCCTGACAGACGAAGATCCCCTCCACCTCAGGGCGGCGGCTGCCGGCGATTCCCCGTGCGGCGCCCATCCGGGTCCAATCCAGGCCATGCTGAGCGATCGACCGTCGGTTGAGCACGGACGAAACGTGGAAGAGGTTCGGCGTATCAAACACGTCAGGAGTATAGGAGGCGGTGAGGCTTCCTCCTCAAACCTAGTCGGTCAACTCCAGGGTGAGGACGGCCTTGACGAGGCCGGTGACGCGGGTGGTGCCGCAGCGGAGCTTCCGCAGCAGGCGCCAGGGCTGGAGGGGCGTACGCCGAGGCAAGTCGGAGCCGCACGCAGCGCGGAACTCCCTCGCCCGCATGGCCTTCACGGGCAGCAGGGAAGGGACGACAGGGGAAAGGCGGGAAGCGCGAGGGCGACGCTTCCCGCCATCGCCCGGTCCCACACATGCCCTTCCCGTGTCCCACCTCACCATCCGAATGCCGGTCGCGGTCGGCCGCGCGGGCGAACTGCCCCTAGGCTGGGCGGTGCAGCTGGTTCGCCCCGTCCGCCAGGCGGGATGCGTCGTAAGAGGGAACCCGGTGGGAATCCGGGACTGCCCCGCAGCGGTGAGCGGGAACGACCGCCGTCATACGCACTGGATCCGACGTACGGGTCCGGGAAGCGACGGCCAATAGGTGTCCTCCGGCCGGAGGACGTGCCCGCGAGTCCGAAGACCTGCCCGTTGCCCGTGTGCGGACCGTTCCGCGCGCGGACATCCCGGTGACCTCGTGGGCGGGTCGGCGTACATACCAGGCGGAACGACCGTGCCTCGCCGCGCGGGATCGTGACCGCCCGGTTCGTCACCCCTTCGCGCTCGCGTCCCGTCCCGGGATCTCAGGGATTCATCTCGCGAAGGAGATCTCCGTGACCACCAAGTCCGCAGCCGCGGCAGCACGAGCCACCGTGTACGGCTACCCCCGCCAGGGCCCGAACCGGGAACTCAAGAAGGCGATCGAGGGCTACTGGAAGGACCGCGTCACCGCCGACGCCCTCCGGGACACCGCCGCCGAGCTCCGGCGGAGCAACTGGCGGCAGCTCGCCGACGTCGGCGTCCACGAGGTGCCCACCGGCGACTTCTCGTACTACGACCACGTCCTCGACACCACCGTCATGGTGGGCGCGATCCCGGAACGCCACCGCGCCGCCGTCGAGGCGGACGCCCTGGACGGCTACTTCGCGATGGCCCGCGGTACCCAGGACGTCGCTCCGCTGGAGATGACCAAGTGGTTCGACACCAACTACCACTATCTGGTACCGGAGTTGGGACCTGACACCGTCTTCGCCACGGACTCCACCAAGCAGGTCGCCGAGCTGACGGAAGCCCTCGCCCTGGGACTGACCGCCCGTCCCGTACTGGTCGGCCCCGTCACCTATCTCCTGCTCGCCAAGCCCGCCCCCGGCGTGCCCGCGGACTTCGAGCCGTTGACGCTCCTGGACCGGCTGCTTCCCGTGTACGCCGAGGTTCTCGCCGACCTGCGCGCGGCCGGCGCCGAGTGGGTGCAGCTGGACGAGCCCGCCCTCGTGCAGGATCGCACCCCGGCCGAGCTGAACGCCGCCGAGCGCGCCTACCACGAGCTCGGCGGTCTCGCCGACCGGCCGAAGCTGCTCGTCGCGTCCTACTTCGACCGCCTCGGCGACGCCCTGCCGGTGCTGGCCAAGGCGCCGGTGGACGGGCTGGCGCTGGACTTCACCGAGGCCGCCGCCTCCAACCTGGACGCCTTGGCCGCCGTCGGCGGGCTGCCCGGCAAGCGTCTGATCGCCGGCGTGGTCAACGGCCGCAACATCTGGATCAACGACCTTCAGAAGTCGCTGTCCACCCTCGGCACTCTCCTCGGGCTCGCGGACCGGGTCGATGTCGCCGCCTCCTGCTCCCTGCTGCACGTGCCGCTGGACGCCGCCGCCGAGCGGGACATCGAACCGCAGATCCTGCGCTGGCTGGCCTTCGCCCGGCAGAAGACCGCCGAGATCACCACCCTCGCCAAGGGCCTCGACCTCGGCACCGACGCCATCACCGCCGAACTCGCCGTCAACCGCGCCGAACTCGCCTCCCGCGCGGGCTCGCCGATCACGCGCGATCCGGCCGTGCGAGCCCGCGCCGAGGCCGTGACCGACGCCGACGCCCGCCGCGCCCAGCCCTACGCCGAACGCACCGCGGCCCAACGCGCCCACCTCGGGCTGCCGCTGCTGCCGACCACGACCATCGGCTCCTTCCCGCAGACCACCGAACTGCGCACCGCCCGCGCCGACCTGCGCGCCGGCCGCATCGACACGGCCGGGTACGAGGAGCGCATCAAGGCGGAGATCCAGGAGGTCGTCTCCTTCCAGGAGAAGGCCGGCCTGGACGTCCTGGTGCACGGCGAGCCCGAACGCAACGACATGGTCCAGTACTTCGCCGAGCGGCTCACCGGCTACCTCGCCACGCAGCACGGCTGGGTGCAGTCCTACGGCACGCGGTACGTCCGTCCGCCGATCCTCGCCGGCGACATCTCCCGGCCCGAGCCGATGACCGTGCGCTGGACGTCCTACGCCCAGTCGCTGAGCGACCGCCCGGTCAAGGGGATGCTCACCGGCCCCGTCACCATGCTCGCCTGGTCCTTCGTCCGCGACGACCAGCCCCTCGGCGACACCGCCCGACAGGTCGCCCTCGCCCTGCGCGACGAGGTAGACGACCTGGAGGCGGCGGGCACTTCGGTGATCCAGGTGGACGAGCCCGCACTGCGCGAGACGCTTCCTCTTCGGGCAGCCGACCGCCCGGCGTACCTGGCATGGGCGACCGAGGCGTTCCGGCTCGCCACGGCCGGAGTGCGGCCGGACACCCAGATCCACACGCACATGTGCTACGCCGAGTTCGGCGACATCGTCCAGGCCATCGACGACCTCGACGCCGACGTCATCAGCCTGGAAGCCGCCCGCTCCCACATGCAGGTCGCCCGCGAACTCGCCGCCCACGGCTACCCGCGCGAGGCCGGTCCCGGCGTGTACGACATCCACTCCCCGCGCGTCCCGAGCGCCGAGGAGGCCGCCGGCCTCCTGCGGGCCGGGCTCAAGGCCATCCCCGCCGAACGCCTGTGGGTCAACCCCGACTGCGGCCTGAAGACCCGCGCCTGGTCCGAGACCCGTGCCTCGCTGGAGAACCTGGTCGCCGCCGCGCGCACGGTCCGTGAAGAACTCTCCGCGTCCTGACAGCAGGTCCCATCGCCCGGGGGAGGACGCGGCCGCCGTCCTCCCCCGGCGCCCCGGCATCGGAGGAAGCACCCGCACATGGCTCTCGGTATCCCGAGCACACGGCACGACAGCGCAGTGTCCATTCGCGACCTGCTGGCACGAGGAGGCCGCTCCTTCTCCTTCGAATTCATGCCGCCGCGCACCGCGCAGGCCGAGGCGGGGCTCTGGACGGCGATCCGCCGACTGGAGGCCCTGTCGCCGACGTTCGTCTCGGTGACGTACGGGGCGGGCGGTTCGACGAGGGGCCGGACGGTCGACGTCACGGGCCGGATCGCGCAGGAGACCACACTCACCCCGGTCGCCCACCTCACCGCGGTCGGCCACAGCACTGCCGAACTGCGCAACATCCTCGGCCACTACGCCGACCAGGGCGTACGCAATGTTCTTGCCCTGCGCGGAGACCCGCCGGGAGACCCGCTCGGCTCCTGGACCATGCATCCGCAGGGGGTCCGGTACGCGGCGGACCTGGTCGGTCTGATCAGGGAATCCGGGAACTTCTGCGTCGGCGTCGCCGCTTTCCCCGAGCTGCATCCCCGTTCCCGTGACCGGGACGACGACATCCGCCACTTCGTCGCCAAGTGCCGGGCCGGAGCCGATTTCGCCATCACCCAGATGTTCTTCGACGTCGAGGACTACCTGCGCTTCCGGGACCTGGTGGCCGCGGCCGGCTGCGAGACACCGATCATCCCCGAGATCATGCCGGTCACCACCATCCGCTCGCTCCGGCGTATCCCCACGCTCTCCACCGCCGCCTTCCCGGCCCGGCTGGCCGAGAGCATGCTCGACGCGCAGGAAGACCCGAGAGCCGTCCGAGCACTCGGAATCGATCACGCCACCGCGATGTCCCGCCGCCTGCTCGCCGAAGGCGCTCCGGGACTGCACTTCATGACCATGAATCACTCGACGGTGACGACAGAGATCTATCAGAGCCTTGGGCTCCAGGCCTGAGCCTTCGAACACCGTTCCCGCGGGAATCCGTCGTCCCGCGCCGGTCGGCATCGTCGACATCACCGCGGCCTCGTTCTCGGACGGGAACCGGTTCCTGACCGCGCACGCGGCGGTGGCGCACGCGCGCAAGCTGTGCGCGGAGGGCGCCGACGCCATCGAACTCGGTCTTGCCACGAGTCGTCCGGGGTCACGACAGGTGCCCCCGGACGAGGAGATGAGACGGCCGGCCGATGTCATCGACGAGCTGGTCGCCGAGGGCGTTCCGGTGTCCGTCGACTCCTGTCGGCCCGCGACGCAGCGGTTCACCACCGCCCGGGGCGCCGCGTATCTCGACGACATCCAGAGGTTCGACGATCCCACCCGTTACGAGGAACTCGCCGGTACGGCCTGCCGACTTGTGGTCGTGGACCCCGTATGACGTCATGGTCCTCCGGGACACGCTCACCGTGTTCGAGGCCCTGGATCGGCGGAGCCGAGCGGTTGGTGACCAGGCGGGAGACAGGCATGCGCCGGACCCCGCCTGCTCGAGTGACGTCCGTCGACTCAATCCCGGCTCGGCACAGCGGAGTTCCGCGAGCACCTGCCCCGGCAAGGGGCACCAGGCGCGCCTTCCCTCACTGAACGCCCCCACCGGGTGCGCTCGTTCACCGCGTCTTGCGAGGCGGCGTGAACACATACAGACCGAGAATGTCGGGGCAGGGAGCGATCCCCGGACCGCCGGCGCGCACCCAGGCGACGATGTCCTCGGTCGCGTCGGGGTCGTTGACGAGTCCGAGCCAGACCGGACGGGCGCCGGCGGCCCGCGCGGCGGCCGAGGGCTGGACGACGATCACATTGGCGTGTTCGCACACGCCGAGGCAGTCCGAGACGCGTACGGGGGCGTCCTCCGCGAGCCGCTCGGTCTGACGTTCGTGATCGACTCCGGTCACCTTCGGGGTTCCGCAGCAGCAGTCCCGGCAGACGACGACGCGGCACGGCGCCGGTGTGGCGGGGGTGTTCGGGGTACGGAGCACGGGCATGCCTCGGGGGTCGGGGCTCGTACGCGGAGCCTGGCCTACGGACGTCCGCCGCGCCGGCGGCGCGGCGGTGCCAGCAGGTCTTCGGACTCGGGTTCGTCCGGCCGGGGCGCCTTCCCGGTCTCCCAGTGGCGTCGTGCCCCGCCCGTCCCCCTCACCGCTGCGCGTCAGTTCCGGATTCGCACCGGATTCCCTGGCCTCGGATGTGGCTCGACTGGCCCGACGAGGCTATCAAGCCCGCCGCGCGGTCAGTTCGTGCGCTCGGTCACGGGGAACCGGATACGCGGGCCGGCGTTCCGAGTGCGCGCGATCAACACCTCAGGCCCAACGGAAGGCTCCGACGAGACCGAGGCCAACCCGAAGATCCTCGCGGCGCTGTCGCCGTACGCGGACGGGAACCACTCCTTCTTCAGCCGAAGAAAGTCAGCCACGACGGCGGGATTGCCAACCGATCACGCACGCGTGTGCCTCGCTGCACCCCCACCAGGCTCAGCCACGCCATCGCTCGTCCACCAGTGCATGCCTCGACGGCCGATCCGGGACGACGACGCCTGCCAGCCATCAGCTTGGGAAGCTGCGGGCATTTGCAACCGATTCGTTCGCCGGCCTGGGTGAACAGCCGGGGCGCGCTCTCGTCGGGGCTTGGCTGCTTTCATCGTGATTCCCCGCTGTTCCCCACTCGATCTGGTGCGGTTGTGGTGCGAGCCTCACACAGGCAGAGGTAACGCTCGTGGGGCCTCTTGTCAGTGCTCATGATTAGGGTCTCAGACACGCGGCCGGCTTCCGAGGTGTCCAGCTCTGTAGAGCAGCTGCATCCCCGGCTTTGTATGGGGGCGGCCCGGGTACGACCCGGGACCTAACCAACGGTCGGGCTTCGTCGATGGCCAAGGAGAGACCTGCCGGCGCCGGCCGCGCACCCAGTACGCCAGTGCCGCGGGAGCAGGCACTGCTCTCCAACTGTGTTGGTGGGCTCTTGGACCGGGTGCGAGGGCTTCGGGGTAGCGTGCGAGCTCGGAGGTAATCGTGGCGCTTTTCTATGAGGGCCTGACCTACGAAGATCTCGTCGACTGGGCTGGCGGGCAGGGAGTGACCCGGGCCAAGCGGTCTGCCGTGGGCGACTGGCGGATACCGGACGCGGACAAGGCGGTCCTCATGGAGGTCGGCATTCCCCATACAGAGGACACACCGCTCACCCGAGTGTGTTTCCAGGAAAGCTTCCAGCCGTCACTGCCGACCACTGATGGACGAATGCTCTACCTCGTGGCGGAGAGGCAGCTCTCGGACCTCCCGGACGGTGCCCTGACATCCTCGTGGGCCATAGAGCCGGATACCGGAACCGTCTACTACGTTCAACCGGACGGCGAGCCGTGGTTCGCCAACTCCTCCGTCGTCCTCTGGGTGCAGTGCCTGCACCACTACGGGCTGCGGGTCGACACCTGCGACCTGCTCCTCAACGCCGACGACCATGAGGAAGACGCCGTCCTGGCCGAATTGGAAGAACTGGCGGCCGAACTGGAGGAATGCGACCCCCCGGCGTTCGCGGGGTACCAGGGATACATCTGGGCCGAGTTCCTGGGCCGCTGGCTGTGGTGACGGGGACCAAGCCTGAGGGCGGCACGCCTCACCTCAGCTTGGGAAGCTGAGGTTTCCTGGCGGCGGTTGCTGCGCTGATCTGCGGCGGAGTGGTGCTGGAGCCCGGGTCGTCTCTGGGGTCAGTCCCCGCTGTTCCCCGTGGTTCCCCGCGGGATCTGGCACGCGAATGGCACGGTCTCTTCGCCTCGGACGTCCCTTGGCGAAGCTGTGCGATGGAGCGTCTGAGTCTCAGCCGACGGCAGTCAGCCGCGATGGTGGGTCGGTCGACTGTGTGCCTCCCCGTACCGCTGCCAGCCTGAGCCAGGCTATCCGGCGGTCGACCGGCTCAAGCCTCGACGATAAATGCACATGGGTGGCGCCTTGCACGATGACCTCTTCGTCTCGCGGCAGCTTGACCGACACGGGCGCCTCGGCGAGGCACCCGCTACCTTCACCGACCATCTGCCAACGTTCGTGTTCGCTGCCGGTGTGTCAGTGTTGTCAGGTAGTCGCCGCTTGCCTCCGTGCCCCGGATCCTCCGGTTCGGTCGCGGCACCCGACCGGGTGCGGTCTCGGTGAGGCGCACGAACGTCCAGGCGACCGCCATGGCCCATGGCCGGGGCGGTCGCGCGTCTCCACCGTACCGAATATGACGAACTGTCATAATGCGTCACATTCTGTCAGTCCGGTCGAGAGGATTGCTGTGACTAGCTGTCAAGCCGTGAGGGGGGTGGGCGTGCAGGAGGCCCTCCCGTCGTCGGCGCCGCCTGATCTTCGAGTGCGTCGCTCGTGGTGGGATGGGTTGCTGCGGGCGCTGGGGGCAGGTCTCGTCGTAGTGGCCGGCCTGGCCCTGCCCATGGTGGCCCCGCAGCCCGCCCAGGCCGTGCCGCCCGGCACCTACGCCTACGTCACCAACTTCAACGCCAACACGGTGTCGGTGATCAACAGAGCGACGAACACGGTGGCGGTCACGGTTCCCGTCGGCGCTGCGCCGTGGGAAGTGGCGGTGTCGCCGAACGGCACCCGCGCCTACGTGACCAACCGCGCCGATGACACGGTGTCCGTGATCAACACCGCGACCGACACGGTCGTCGCCACCGTCCCCGTCGGCCTTGAGCCCCTGGGGGTGGCGGTGTCGCCGGACGGCACCCGCGCCTACGTCACCAACTTCAGCGCCGACACGGTGTCCGTGATCAAGACGAACACGAACACGGTCGTCGCCACCATCCCCGTCGGTGACGCTCCCATCGGGGTGGCGGTGTCGCCGAACGGTACCCGCGCCTACGTCACCAATTCCGACGCCAACACGGTGTCCGTGATCAAAACGGCGACGAACACGGTCGTCGCCACCATCCCCGTCGGCGCCTTCCCGTTCGGGGTGGCGGTGTCGCCGAACGGTACCCGCGCCTACGTCACCAATTTCAACGCCGACACGGTGTCCGTGATCAAGACGAACACGAACACGGTCGTCGCCACCATCCCCGTCGGCGATGCGCCCCAGGGGGTGGCGGTGTCGCCGAACGGCACCCGCGCCTACGTCATCAACGCCGACGCCGACACGGTGTCCGTGATCAAAACGGCGACGAACACGGTCGGCGCCACCATCCCTGTCGGCGATGCACCCCGAGAGGTGGCGGTGTCGCCGAACGGCACCCGCGCCTACGTCACCAACGCCAACGCCGACACGGTGTCCGTGATCAACACCGCCACCAACACCGTCGTGGCCACCATCCCCGTCGGCGACCTCCCGTTCGGGGTGGCGATCGGGGTCGTGCCCTGCCCAGGCCACGGCAAGCCGGGTCACGGAAAGTCAGGCCACGACCGGCCAACCACGGCCACCGTCCTGGCCCCCGGTAACTGCACACCGGCATGACGAACGCCCCGGCGCCGGCCGCCCACCCTCGGACCACCGACGCCGGGGCACCCCGTGACCACGCAACCCCACACCACGGCCCGCCGGCCCAAGCCTCCGCCGACCCTTCGCACCCAATCGGACCACCGATCAGACCGCGCTACGTGACTCACTTGCCTGAACGGCCGAACTCGCGCTGACCTGCACGTTCTCTTGGCAACCCCAGATAATCATCGCGCTGCACGGCAAGGTCCCCGGAACGTGATCGACCCGGGGCCTTATCCGATGCGCTCCCGGCAGGATTCGAACCTCGGCACCCGCTTTAGGAGTTCGAGCCAGGCCCGCTCTGGCTGAGGTCGGTGCCCGGTGCGGCGGCCGGACAGAGACGCTGGTGTTCGCCCCTGTCCGGCGTCGTTGATGAAGCTCCTATAGGCGTCAAGCGGTTGGGGTGAGCGGCTTCGGTGGGGTGTGTTGGCAGGTGAGGTACTTGTAGACCTCGCGGGCGATGAAGCGTTTGAGGCAGCGCAGGATGTCCTTCTTGGACATGCCTTCGGCGGTGCGGCGGGCTACGTATGCCTGGGTGCGTTGGTCGTGGCGCATGCGGACCAGCGCGATCATGTGGAGTGCGTGGTTGGCCCGGCGGTCGCCGCCGCGATTGAGGCGGTGTCTGTTGGTGCGGCCCGAGCTGGCCGGGACCGGTGCCGCTGCGCACAGGTGGGCGAAGGACGCTTCCGAGGTGAGCCGTTCGGGGTTGTCACCTGCGGTGATCAGAAGCTGGGCGGCGGTCTCGATCCCCACGCCGGGTAATGCGACCAGCTCAGGTGCTGCTTCGGTCATCAGTGTCTGCAGTTCGGCATCGGCATCGTTGATCTCCGCGGTCAGGTATTGATGACGGCGGGCGAGGCGCCGCAGGGCGACCTTGGCTGCGCAGGCGGGTTCGCTGGTCCGCGTGCCGGGGCGGGAGCGGGCCAGGTGCTTGATCAGCTGGGCAGGAGGCAGGGTGCGCAGCTGTTCGCGGACCTCGCCGGGCGCGGTGATGATGAGGCTGCGGATCTGGTTGATGATCTGGGTGCGGGCCTTGACGGCGGAGCGGCGGACCACGCGCAGGGTGCGTATGGCCTCCACGATGCCGTCGCGGGCCTTGGGGATCCCGCCGGCCCGGCCGGTGAGGACGGCGGTTGCGGCGGCGTAGGCGTCGATGGGGTCGGACTTGCCGCCTGCCCTGCGGGCCCGGCGGTCGGGGCGGTCCACCTCGATGACGGTGATCTGGTTGTCCTGCAGGTACCGGGCGAGTTCGCTGCCGTAGGCCCCGGTTCCCTCGACGCCGACGGCGATCACCTCTCCATAAGAGCAGAGCCAGCCCAGCAGCCGGTGATAGCCGTCGGGGGTGGTGGGAAAGGCCTGGGTGGCAAGGTGCCGGCCGATGGAATCGATCACGGCGGCCTGATGGAAGTCGGTGTGGGTGTCGACGCCGCCGATCACCGCTGTCTCGTCTGCCATGCTGAGGATGCTGTCCTTCCGTGCGGTGCATGAGGGGATGGCACGCGCCGGTCGGGCGGGAGGACAAGACTGTGATGGGACCTTTGGCCGGGCTCCTATGAGGTCACAAACGCCCGACCGGCCGCGTGCAGGGCGGCACCGCCCGAAACGGCCGACAAATCATCAACAGGACAGCAAGCGTCGGTCAGACGGAGGGTCAGACCCCTCGGACGGCACCATTTACATCCTCACAGTCACCCGTGGATGTCAGCCAGTGAGGAGCTTTGGGTACGGGCACGGTTCCAGGCCGCCATAGAGCCCGTCAGACCACCTCCACCAGATGTGCCGGCTGTCGCATGCCGAGACCACGCGGCAGACTCGCTGACCGTCCTCCTCGCGCTTGCTGAGAACCATGGCGCCAACCGTGAGGCAACCATCGCACTGTGGGCAGGACAGCGGTTCTTCGTCCGACATGGCGCGGAGCATACGGGGTTCAAGCCATCAGCTTGGGAAGCTGATGTGACCTCAGGCTTGGTGACGGACTGACCTGGGGCGGAAGGGCGTTCATGCCTGGTGAAGGGTCCTCTGGTTCCCCGGTGTTCCCCTCGGTTCCCCGTGCGATCTGGCACGCGTCTGGCACGGGACCTGTCACTGACCACAGGGCGATGTCGGTGTGGTCGGACACAATGCGCGCCATGAGTGATCACTATGAACTCGTCTTCTCCTCCTTCCTCCGCGACGACACGCCGGCCTCGGTTCTGGCGGCCCTGCGTTGGCATATGGGTATGGACGACGAAGATCCGGAAGACCTGGACCGAAACGATCATCCGTACCCGTTGCTCCTCCCGGGCCAGAGCCCGCTTCCCGGCGGCGACAACGTGTCCCTGCGCCGTTCGGTGCCGGAGTTCACGTCATCGGGGACGCAGTGCGGGTGGGAGCTGTTCGTACGCATCTACTGGGTCGATGACCTCACGCTCCACCTCGACGCGCTGCTCCAGCTGATCGCTCCTCACGTCGCGGGGCGGGGTTACGGCGGCTACATACGCGACGTGCATGACACCGAGGTGGAGACCTTCAAGTTCCATGACGGCACGTACGATCCCGTCGTGATCTAAGACGGTAAATTTCGCCATCAATGGCGAGAAACACCCCATCTTGCCTGACGGCTACCCCTCGGGGGAAACCTGTTCGGCGGGGGCCTTTGACCTGCGGCTCTACGGCTGATCTCGGTGGTCCACCTGTCACGGTCAGTCGCCACCGGTCGTCCTCGGCCCCCTCGGACGGCCCAGGGACGGCCCAGCGCTGGCGCACTCGACCGACTGCGGCACCACCGCTACCTGCAAGGCTGGCCCTGTGCCCCACTTCCTGCGCGGTCGATGAGATCCAGTAGTCTCCCGCTGTCCCGGAGGGGGGCCAATGAATCGCAGGGTGCGGGACGCAGTTCTGTCGGTGGTTGCTGCAGTTGTCCTCCTCGGCTTGGCCTACCAGCAGAAGCTGTTCGTGTCGGCAGAGCCCGCTTCATCAGGCTCCGTGAGTGTCATGGCACTGAGTGGAGGCGGGTTCTCCGACGGCAACGAGTGTGGAGTCAAGGGCTTCCACCACTTCGCGCTGCCCGCAGACGCCTCCTCACCGCCGTCCCCCGACACCCCGCAGGTCGGTCCGCAGCTCGTCCTCGGCGCCTACGGATACCAGCAGATGTCCGACGGCCCGGGTCACTTCACCATCCAGCTTCTCTTCGCACCCCGCGGGAAACAGTCGCTGGTCCTGTCCCGGACGCTAGGGACGGACGGAGTCGCGGTGGAGATCGAGGGTCCGCACGGACTGGTAGGCGGCGCGCACGGGCTGCCGGTCACCTGGAACCATCCCACGGCCACCAATCGCGACAACGCGATGTCCATCGACGCGGTTGGTGGTGGAAGCGCTGAGGTCTCTCTGCCGGTACAGGCCCTGTGCCCCGGCTACCAGGGCGCCAGTGTCATGAAGAAACTTCTGGCACCGATCGACTCCAGGAATACGATCACAGGGCAGCCGGCCTACACCCTGACCGTGTCCGTCTCCGACCCAGGTATCGGAGAGCTACGCAAAACGGCCCGCTCTGCGGTCAGCGGCGACCTGCTCAGCGCCAACAACCTCATGCCGCTCGACAAACCGATCACCCGCCCTTGAGGGAGCCCTCCAGGAAATTGCCGGGCCTCTGGTCTCGGTCTCTGCGTGAGGCGGGTGACGAGAATCGAACTCGCGCTCTCAGCCTGGGAAGCTGCGCGCACTTGCGGTCGATTCGCCTACTGGCCTGGGCGAACATCCAGAACAAAGCACCCTCGGACCGACCTCTCCATACCGTGAGTCCCCGCGGTTCCCCGCCCGATCCGGTGCGCAAGTGGTGCGGCAGCGGGCGGGGCTTCGGTCGCCTGCCTCAGTCGTTCTCGCCTGGCGACTCCGACTCGCTGTCCCCGCCATACAGGTCGCCACGGAGACGAGCCTTAGCTGCTTCGAGTCGTGCGCCGTAGTCGGGCATGAAGAGCTCGCTCAGCGTCTTGTCCAACGTTCCCGAGATCGCATAGACCGGTGACCAGACGGCTCGGTCACGGATGATCCCCGCAAGGTCATCGGACTTGAACATCACCTGGTAGAGCCAGTCAGACAGTACGAACGCTTGATCGCGCGTGAGTCTGATGGTGATCGCGTCCACTTCTTCCACAGTCTCAACTTAGCTGCCTCAGCCAGCCATACCCCTGGTGCAACCGCAGCCGGAGATCAACACGTTCTCCAACTTATGGCTCTCGGCATGACCTCTTCGTCCCGAACTCTCGGCGGGAAGGTCATTGACGGTTCTCGGGCTGCTCAATCAGCCGTGGACGGTTTTTGAGGTGCAGCCTCGGGTGCTGAGGTTGCTGTACTTCCGTGCTGTACAGGTTCGGTTTCCCGGCGGGCGCTGGCGAGGTTGTTGCGGCTGATCAGGGTGGATGGATGGGTGTGGCCCAGGACCTGCTGACGTTGGGCGAGGGTGGTTTCGTACAGGGGAATGGCCCGGTCTAGATCTCCTACTGAGTCGCTGACTGCCGCGAACGGACATTTTGAAAACCGTCGTGGCAGTGGTGGCACCGTGGGTTCAAGTCCCACACTCTCCGCTCAGGTCAACGAATGCGCTGCTCAGAACGGGGTGCCTCGGTCTCGAGGCGCCCCGTTTCTCTTGTGCCTGTCTCAGCTCGTACCGCCGATGCCCCGTTGTGGATCAGCGCATGTGGACCAGGCGTGGACCAAGGAGCCTCGTCCTGCCGTTCACGGCATCGGCCGGCCCTTGGAGCGCATGAGGAGGAGGGCGATGTCGTCGGTCTGTGGGGACGCGAGTCGCACGACCGCGTCGGCGAGGTGGTCCACATCGCTGCATTCCGCGGCCGCGATGTGGCCGGCCAGAGCGGCGGTGGATTCGGCGATGTCGATGCCGGGCTTTTCGACGAGTCCGTCGGTGTAGAAGGCGAGTACGGATTCGGGCGGGAAGGGCACGGTGATCGCCGGGTAGTCGGCGGCCGCGTCGATTCCCAGGAGCAGCCCCGGAGGCACGTCGAGCACTTCTGCGTGTCCTGGGAGTGTCCGCAGGATCGGCGGAGGATGGCCCGCGGAGGCCACCGAGAGCAGCTGCTCGTGCAGGTCGATTTGGGCGTAGACGCAGCTGACGAACAACCCTGGGTCAAGGTCGGTGATCACCTTGTTGGTGCGGGCGAGGACCTCGCCGGGCCGGGGGCCGGCGGTGGCGTGGACCGCTGTGCGGGCCTGGCCCATGAGAGCGGCGGCGGCGACGTTGTGCCCTTGCACGTCGCCGATGACGGCTCCGACGGTGCCGTCGTCGAGGAGGAGTACGTCGTAGAAGTCGCCCCCTGCGTCCATTCCGCGGGTCGCCGGTAGGTACCGGGCGGCGAGGTCCAGGTCGGCTACGTGCGGCAGCGTGGCGGCAGCAGGTTTTCCTGGAGGGTGCGTGCGAGGGTGTGCTCCAGGTCGTACAGGCGGGCCCGGTCGAGGGCGTGCGCCACCAGCCCGGCCAGGGAGACCAGCGCGGCGCGCTCGTCGCCGGGGAACGTTCTGGGGTGTTCGTACCCGAGCACGCAGGAGCCGATGACGGTGCCGGACGCGAGCAGCGGCAGGACGGCCCAGGCGTTGCTGCCTGATGACGATGTGAAACCGGGCGCGATCCGGCGTGCTTCTTCCAGCGAGGAGAGGAAGTGCGGCTGTGTGGACAGCAGGACGTGGGTGATGAGCCGGCTGCTGAAGCCCGTGGAAGTCAGAGCGGTGGTGTCGGATTCCCCGAACACGTCCGGGTCCAACGCGGTGCTGCCGATGAGCCGCAGGCGCTCCCCCTCGGCCAGGAAGAAGGCCACGAAGTCGGCCTCGAAGACCGGCGCGATCTGGCAGCAGACCTGGTCGGCGATGTCACGTGTCCCGCGTGCCTCGGCGAGGGCGGTGGCCAGGTAGAGCATCTGGTGCATACGGCCCGCGCGCGGCGACATCTCCACGGGCTCCGGCAGCGAGCTGGGTGTACTCAGCAGCCCGTCGCAGAGCTCGACCCGCATGGTGGTACTGCCGGCATCGGGGTAGAGCTGGATGCGCAGCAGGGCGTCGGGCGGGCGGCACACCAGCAGGGAGGTCGGCTTCCGGCTCGCCGTTGCGGCTCGGACCTCATCCTCCAGATGAGCTTCCCGCAGCCAGGGCATGGCAGCCCAGAGTGTGGTGCCCAGCAGTTCTGAGGCACTGCTGTCCAGGAACTTCGCCGCCTTCTGGCTCATGAAGGTGATCCGGTCGTCACGATCCAGGCAGACGACTCCCTCGGGCAAGCGTTCGGCCAAGGTTGCTGCGGTCAGGTCTTCGCCATGCGCGGGGGCATGAAGCGGTGGGCGCTGGAGATTCCTGGGCCGCGGGCGGACGGCCCAGGTGAGGTCGGCATCGGCAGCTTTGTCTATGATCCGGCCGAGTTGGCGGCCGGCCGCCTCCAGGCGGTCACGCTGCCCGGCCGCGAGGCGTTTGTGGTCCTGGGTTCCCCAGAAGAGCAGGATGGCGCCCCAGGCTGTCTCGTCGCCCATCAACGGTATGGCGGCCGCCGCGCAATATTGTGGGGCGGTGAGAGCTATCCGTGGGTAGCGGGTGGCCAGCTCTTCCCAGCTGTCCAGCTCAACGGCACAGCCGTTCCTCACCGCGTCCGTGACCGGCATCGGGCTTGGCCGCATGAGCCGGGAACGGTGCGGCACCGCACCCGTCGGCAGTCCGGTCTGCGCGTGCAGACAGAGCGTCCGCTTGTCCGGTGCGAGGACGTACAGCGCCCCTGCGGCTGCTGCAGCCCCTTGAACGGCTTGCAGCAGGCTGTTGTCCAGCTCTTCGAACGCGTCCTTCGGGCTGAGACCAAGCGCGTCCCCGCCATCCGGCCACGATTCCTGCCGAACCGCCGACCATTTATGCCGGTCGCGTCGCCGGGAGCGCCTCGCCGTCACTGTTCAATCGTAGTTCTGCATAACACCGCGTGCCTTCCCCGCGCGCGAGTTGCACGCCGGGAGGTCGACCGGAGTGCGCAGCTGAGGCCGTTGACGAGGTGGGCAGCGGCCTGCGCATATCCGGGGGCGGCCGTGGTGGCGTCTTCAGGCCTTGAGCTGTGGGGAGCCGCGAGCATGAGCCATGTACGACGGTTGTGGGCTGCCCCGGCAGCCGCCGCTGCCAGTCGGCGGTGCTTGGGGATTTACCTCTCGCTGGGCAGGTGCGGGTTGCTAGGTTTTGGCCCAGGCGCAGATGCTGGTCAGGGCAGCTAGTGCTCTGACCGGGAAGGTTCGCCGGGGCCAGCTCGATCAGTCCGATCGTGCTGCTTCCCACCGCCATGAGGTTTGGCGAGGGAGGCCGTCGAGGTCCCTGCGGCCGGTGCACCAGAGAAGTACCTGGGTGGGGTCTCCGGGCGGGGCGGCGGGGAAGAGCCGTTTGAGTACGGCTGCGTTCAGCGATGCTGGTGGTAACCAGTTCACGGACAATCCTTGCGTGATGTCGTGGGTGTGCAGCAGGGTTTCGGCGACGCCCATGGCTGCGAACCCCTCGGGGTCGCACGGACCCCAGTGCCAGGCACGCAAGGTTGGGTCGGCTGCGGCCAACGCGCTGCTGAGTAGCCTGCCGCAGGCGGTGGCGGCTTGGAGCACCTCAGCCGGTGAGGCGGTGGGGCGGATGTTTAGGTCGAAGGGAAGGTAGGCGTCGGCGGGCTGTGCTGCCAACTGTCCTGCGTAGGCCAGCAGGTCATGGCCGATGTGCGCTGCTGTTTGCCAGCAGGTCCATTCGAGCGGCCCCGCCGGCACTGTCCAGTCCTTTGCGGTATGGGGGCTGAGCACCCGCAGCATCTCTGCCACGGCGGCGTCGACGTCCTGATGGTCCATGCGGAGCTCCTTGCGGTTCGTGCTATGCGACTGGGCTGTGCCGGTAGTCGTTCGATCACGCTGCCAGGCACCTGGCACGTCCGCCCCAGCGGATGCCCTTCTCGCTGCGGATGCGGGCGCGTTCTTTGCGCTGGGCGGCGAGGACGTCGGGGTGGCGTGCGTTGGCGTTGCGCCAGCGCAGGTAGCGGTGCAGGGCCCGGGTTTGCGCGGGGTGGCTGCGGTGGTGGGAGTTGGCGAGGGTGAACTGCCGCAGCGGGCTGAAGTGCGCCTCGATCGGGTTGGCCCAGGAGGCGTAGGTCGGGGTGAAGCACAGCTCGACCTTGTTCTTCTTCGCCCAGCGGCGGATGTCCGTGCCGGTGTGGGCGGAGAGATTGTCCAGAATGATGTAGATCGGGGCGCCGTCGGGCCGGGCCTCGCGGATCGACTTCAAGGCGGCGAGGCTGTTGACGGTGCCTTTGCGGCGGCGGTTGACGCCCCACAGCCGGTCGTCGCCGACGGAGTAACAGCCGTGGAAGTAGGTGACGCCGTGGGTGCGGTGGTAGGTCGCCGGCAGGCGGTCGGGCTTGCCCTGCTTCGCCCAGCAGGAGCCTGCGGTGGGCCTGATCCCGAGAGGGCCGAACTCGTCGAAGGCGAAGACCCGGTCCGGGAAGCGGTCCAGCACCTGCTCGATCCGGGCGAGCTTGGCCTCGCGGCCTGGGTCGGGTGATTCCTTCCAGGTCTTGGTGCGCTGGAAGGTGACGCCGCGGCGCCGGAGCAGGCACCGTAAAGCTTCTCGGCCGATGCGGATGACGCGTCCGCGCACGCGGCGCAGGTAGGCGGCGAGTTTACGGATCGACCAGCGGGTGAAGGGCTGGCCGAGCTTGGTGGGGCGGGTGATGGCCGTCTGGATGACGAAGTCCTCGTCGTCATCGCTGAGCAGGCGGGGACGGCCTCCCGCCCATCGAGGGTCCAGGCAGGCCAGGCCGATCTCGTTGAACCGGTGGATGACGTCCCGGACGGTGTCCTCGTCGGCCTGGACCAACTGGGCGATCACCGGAACGCGGTTCCCGCCGGCGGACACCAGCAGCATCATCGCCCGGCGATAGCGCACCGAACTGGTACTGCCCCGCCGCACGATCTGTTGCAGTTTCTGCCCTTCCTGATCGGTCAGTCTGCGCACGCGCACAGGCTCGGCCACTCACGCCTCCCAGCGGTCAGAACGGACGTTGCCGCACATCCAACCGCCCCGACTACCGACCCGGCGAACCTTGCCGGTCAGAGCACTAGCGCCCGCGGTCTGTAAATCTGCCGGCTTCGCCTTCCCAGGTTCGAATCCTGACGCCGCCGCCCTAGCGGGAATCGGCCCCTGACCAGCAAGGGCGCTTTTTAGGGGCCGTTCTCGTTCTCTGCTCACGTCAGTGTCCGCTAGTCCCCGGTGCTTCCCACGCGTTCTGGCACGGTCGTAGCATGCGCCGTGAGCTTGATCATGCAGTCGATTGAGCCTCAGCCCTCTCGATGCGAACTATGGGCACGGAGGTTACTGAAGGCTGACGCGAAGCCCGGACGGGCCGTTGAGGGTATATGCGGTTGGTCCTGGCCGGGGTGGATGCTTGTACTCCCCTGCTGTACTGCTCAGGGGCCTATGGCCACTACCAGGCTCCCTTGCTGATCCGGCGAAGGTGCACGGCTCCGGCAGTCCAGCTTGCGACCAGCAGCGCAGCGGCGGACTCAAGCATGGGGACGTAAGGGTCCCCATCCAGGATCATTCCGGCGAGGTAGAGCGTCGCGTGAAAGCACCCCAGCGCAAAAAGGCACACCGAGGCCCTACCTAGACGGCTGTGGCCTGCTGATTTTGCTCGCGCCTGATCATTCTGCATGCCGCCCATCATGAGCGTGATCAAGTCATATGACTAGATCCCTACAGTTGTCGTGACCTGGGCCGAAGGTAGCTCGCGTGGTCGGAGTGTACTGGTGCGGGTCGGCGGGGCGTCGTTCATAGGTCGGGAAGGCGCCGCACTGGGCACAGGATTTAAACCTGTGGCCTCATCCTTATCAGGTCGATTCCGAGGGCTCGATTGCCTTCGCTTTCCCCTGCCGGCCGCAGGATAAACAGTCGTGAGGGTCCGGTGTTGGCCGTCGAGGTTCGCGCTTGTTGGTGTCAGTCGCTGATGTCAGCCCACCGCGACGGTCTTTACAGGCGGGACTCTCCACCGGTAGGGATCCCCAGTTTGGGCATGGAGCAGCACGGCACTCAAGATTAAATAAGGCGGGTATTATTACCGGTTTCGCCGCCGTTGATCGGCTGCTGAAGAATGGAAACCTGACTCTCATCACTATCTCGAAAGATTCGCTCTACGCGCTCGACAAATTTAGCAAGTCGCACATCCTCATCATTGTACGGTGCTGAGTGAGTACGGTATAGCGTGAGCTCAACTTCGAGGCGTGATCTGAAATCCATTATCGAGAGCATCTGCTCGCGGTAGCCCGTCACCTGCAGCGATCCCTCGATTATCGCGCTAACACCTCCCAAGGCAGCGATTCCCCAGCGTGGTATTGGCGTTGCGGCAGCCACAACCACGCCAGTCGAGAAGGCAAGCGAGCAGATGCGCGAGCGATAGTAGATACGTTCTCGACGGAAGGCTTTCTTTCGAGCCCACGCTAAGGCGGACTCCACTTTTCCCAGAAACCACTGTTCCGGATCTGTCAAGCTCTCTGGTTCTTCCATGACCCCACCCATGATTCGCGTGTGAATGCATGCAGACTGTCGGGATCTTGCGATCTCGTCAACGGTCTCTTGCTGAGGTCTGCGAGCCCACCTCCTCCACCACTCACCCCGGCTCCCACCCCGTCTGCCGTCGCCCCACATACCGTGGAGCGGGCGTGGTTCAGGGCGTCAAGGTGGAGCGCCCTGCCGGATGAACGACTGTGAGGATTGGTCGTGGCTGCTCGGCTCCGCCTGGGTCGACGGCGTACGGGATGGGGGCACCCCACGCACACCGCGACGGACCCGCGGCCCGAAACGGCGCCCCGTCCATCCCGGTGCCGGCCGATCCCCAGCCGGAGGCACAGCCTTGTAAGGGCGGATGTGGTCGGTAGTGAAGGCGCCCAGGTCAGTCCGGCTGTAGCGGCAGTCCAAGCGAACGGCGCATCTCGACCGCAGCAAGCCGTCGTTGACCGTGGTTGACCGCACGATGTGGCACGGCTGTGGCACGGGGACGTCTTCGTCCCAAATTATGGGCGGGCTAGTCGGGTCTGCTGGGCCGGTCACTTGGGCGTCTGGGGTCGATGCCAGTTGGCTCCGGTCACGGGCGTTGCTGGACTCCGCTGCTGTACAGCCACGGGGGTGAGCCGATTCGCATCTGGTCCCTGTGAACCAAGGCATCCGCCAAGCTGATCAGCCCGGTTCGGAGCAGGGCGCTCCCGTCGGGCAGAGGGAGTTCACGGCCTTCGTGAGCGGCTCCGTCATGTCCGTGCCGGGCGGTGAGTACACGATGATCGCGTACGGTGTACCGTCGGCGGCCTGGAAACGGTGGTCGATGGTCCTAGTAGCCCCGTACTGCTTGCTGTCGTAGCGGTAGCTGAACTCCGTCCAGTTGGCACCGGTCCGCCGGCCGAGGTAGTGGTAGCCCTTGAGTCCCTCTGCGATGGACTGAGCCTGTGCGGAGGACTCCGTCGCGGAAATCTCCTTGACCTCGAACACCATCAACCTGTCCAGGCCGTTCGGGGCCGTATAGGTGACAACGGGTTGTAGCTTCCCTTGCGTCTCCTCGCGTGCCCATCCTCGAGGGATGCTGATCACGTAGCCAGCCGGGTCATTAACCTTGTGGTAAACAGCATCGACCGACGTGGCAGGTGTCGCGACCCCCGGAACAGGTGGCAGCAAACGCGAAACGCCGAAACCTACGGCCAATGCGAGCAGGGTCACAAATGCGAGGCCAGCACCACGCCACCAACTCCCGCGGTTCGGTGGAGCGGTCCCGATGTCGACGACTGTCTCCATGTCGTAGAAGATCGTTGACGTCGGTGCTGGTGTCAGGCCCTCGGTCTGTTTCGTCTCTGTGGTGACTCCGCAAGTCACTGGCATGTCAAGCAGGGAAGCCACGTACCTTCGCCACAGCGTCGCGTTCCGCTGCCGCCCATACTCGATCAGCAACTCTGCGGATTCGACGTTGGTATCCGTCAGTGACGCCCAGTACCGTCGTGCCAGCCTGCTCACGGCTCGATCACCTCCGCGCCGCCCGGCGGAACACCGACGTGCTCGGCCGAGGCCTCGACCGGCTCGGGACCGGAGTATCCACCCCCGAACACTGCCTGCACGGTGCGCGCGCTGCCTAACTGGCGCAGCAACGCTGGCGCCGTGGCTCCCACAGCGACTGTGGCCAAGGCTCCCGTTACTTGTGGGGAGAAAATCCATCCGGCCGCGGCGCCGAGGGATAGACGAGTCACGGCTGCCAGCATGTCGGACGGGGGATCGACGTATTTGTCGAGCCGCGGAAGTTGCTTCCGCCGCTTATTCCCTGCCAAGGCGCGATGCCGAGCCGTCTGCCATGCCGCTATCCGGCCATAGAGGACGACGATCTCCACGACAAGGCCACCCAGTGCGCCGTATGTGATGGACATCGTCCACTCCATGGCCGCTCCCCCCCTCGGCGATGGCGCCGTATAGCTCAGTTAAGAATTTCAGACAGGTGGGTCGATCGGGGCGAAGTTGGCATAAGAGCCCCGTGGGCCCTCTGGTGATCTTCAGCGCTGCCCCATGCCAGCGCCATCCCACCCGGGTCGATCACAGGGAGGGTCTGGTGCAGGTTCGGGTGACAGGTTCGGTCACGCGGCCTGGAGGGCCGGTGCGATCATGACGGTCTCGAATTCGACGGGGGTCAGTCGGC
>NZ_JBIRQM010000035.1:0-42358 GCF_044333225.1 Streptomyces sp. NPDC021080
CCCACCCCACCAAAACCACACCACCATCCACATCACCGGACACCAAAACAACCAACCCATCTTCACCACCCACCTCACCACCACCCACCCCACCCACCCCACCCACAAAGACCTCCCCCAAAACAAACAACAACAACGACAATGAAGAGAAGACCCGCCAACACACCCACCCCACAGACCACCCACCCAAACCCTGAAGACCTCCCGACCGGACCGTGCCTCTCACAGCCGACCTGACCAGCCATCCCGCCCTCCAGCACCGACCCAGCACCCGCTAAGCCGACTGCCGCAACAACCCACCCCCACCAGCCAGCCACAGACCCCCACCACACGCCCGCCCCACCAGCACCACGATCAACCACCCGCCCCACAGGGCCACACCCACCAACCCGACCACCAACCCCCACCCCACCCCACCCCACCCACCAGGCACCTCCACAACCAACAGATCCACCGTTGACCAGTGCTCTGACCGGGAGGGTTCACCGGGTCGTAGGAGGCGGGCAGCGTTCGCGGAAATCTGCTTCGGGGGTTGCTGCGGTGCCTCTACTGTGGCGCGGTGATGACTGAGGTGATCGTTCTCAACGGTGGTTCCAGCTCTGGGAAGTCCGGGATCGTCCGGTGTCTGCAGGCGGTCCTGCCGGATCCGTGGCTGGCTCTGGGGACCGACACGCTGGTTGACGCGATGCCCGCGTCCATGCAGGCGTCGGATGCGGGGATCGAGTTCGCTCCGGACGGAGAGGTGATCGTCGGGCCGGAGTTCCGGACGCTGGAAGCGGCATGGACCGAGGGGGTCGCCGCGATGGCCCGTGCGGGCGCCCGAATCATCGTCGATGAGGTCTTCCTCGGCGGAGCGGGCTCGCAGCAGCGATGGCAGAAGGCTTTGCATGACCTGCGGGTGCTGTGGGTCGGCGTCCGGTGTGACAGCGTGGTTGCCGCAGGCCGTGAGGTCGCACGAGGCGATCGGGTCATCGGGATGGCCGCGTCCCAGGCGGATGCGGTCCACCGGGGCGTGGTCTATGACCTGGAAGTGGACACCACTCATGCCGAATCGATGGAGTGCGCACGGGCCATCGCCGCACATGTCAGGTGACCGACGGCCCGGCTGCCCGCCGCTACGACCGCGGCACCGTGATGACCAGACCGCTGTTGCCAGGGGCCGTCCTCCCCAGCGGATGCCCTTCCCGCCGCGGATCCGGGCGCGCTCGCAGCGTCGGGCAGCCAGCACGCCGAGGCGGCGGGCATGAGCGTTGCGCCAGCGCAGGCAACGGTGCAGCTCACGAAGGCCGAACCGACGGCAACGCCGAAGATCGCCACCCGCACGGGCACCCAGTTCGCCCGCACAGTGACGGCTCATCGCTCCCCTCGGCAAAGACCCCACCGCGCACCGGTCAGTGCCGCGCGCCATCGCCACGCAGACACGATCGACTTCAGCCCCCACCCGTCCGAACCAATTGCTTCGAACCACCCGCCGCCGACAAACGGAACTGACAACATGCCGCGGTAATACGTCAACCCGAACGGAGCACGTCGCCACCGAGAAGGAACTCACCGAGGCGAAGAAGTACTCCTGGGCCAGTACTCCTGGGCCAGGATCCCCCGCTTCGACACACCCCGTCCGAGCGCCTCCGCTTCGTCCTTAGCGGTGGCCAACCGCACCGGGCGAGCGAATGGGCCGACGCTCTCGGACGCTCCCTCGAAGAGCAGCTCGCCGAGATCGCGCAGGAGGTCACCCTCCGCGGCGAAGCCGCAGAACGCAGACGTCTCGACGAGATCGAAGCGGCACGCCAGAAGCTCGTCCGCTGGGAAGCTGCCGTGGAGGGGGCTCGCGTCCGGTACGCGGAGGCGTACCGCGTCAGGCACCTCGAAGCCCAGGAAGCGGCATGGCGTCACGCCACCCGACTGACCGAATATGTGAACGCCGTGCGCACGCGAATCGAGGATGCCGCCGGGGAAGGCGAGAACCGAAGCCGAAGCATGGACCAGCTGGGCAGCAAACACCGTGGAGCGTCTCGAGTCCCTGGAAACCCCGCCCCGGTTGCCCGACATCCCGAGCCGCGAGCCGACGACCTGAAGCCCTTCCTCGGGCACTGGAGCCCCTACGGCCCCTGACGCGCACCCGCCTGACGGCCCGCCCAGCGGCACAGCCAATTGCAGTACGAGGCGTTCAGCAACGGCCCCTTCACATCACCGTGGGCTCAGGCACATAGCTGAACCCACGGTGACCGCACCACAGTTCATCAGGGTCGGCAGGACGGCCGGACGCTGAGCAGCTCAGTCCGCAGCACGGGCGTGCCGTCGACAGGCGCCGGGTCCTGCGAAGTTGGCTCGATACCACCAGCAGCGATCTTGTCGAGCGTCTTCAGACCGGCGGCACCGACAGTGCCGAACACCGTGTAGTTCGGTCGCAGCGCGGAGTCGCCGTAGACGACGAAGAACTGCGAACCGTTCGTGTTCGGCCCGGCGTTGGCCATCGCCAGCAAACCGCGCCCGTAAAGGCGACGGACACCGGTCGGATCGCTCGGCGCCGGCGGCAGATCCACCGGCAGCTCGTCCTTGTACTCGTACCCCGGCCCACCCTCGCCGGTGCCGGTCGGGTCGCCACACTGCAGGACCTTCAGCGTCGGATACGCCGTCAGCCGATGGCACACCGTACGGTCGTAGAACCGGTGCCGCGCCAGATGCACGAAACTCTGGACCGTACACGGCGCCTTCGCCCGGTCCAGACTCAGCGGAAGCGGGCCCTGACTGGTCCGGACAGCCATACCGACCGTGCCGTGACCGGGGGTGTGCCGCGGGTCGGGCGGCAGGGGAACCCGCCGCGCCGCCGGCTCGTCCGGGGTCTGGGTGTATCGGCAAGGACCGTGCGTGGTCCGCGGCGGGGCATCGTAAGCGGAAGCGGTGGTACTGCCCCCGGACACGGCCAACACTGCTGCCGCCCATGCGGTCATGAGAGCTCGGTCCATCCTGCACACCCTCCAAAAGATCGCCAGATTTCGGAGCGGTCGCAGCCTAAAGCGCGGCCCGGCGGGCGAGAACCCGCCCGCAAGCCAAATCCGCCCCCCAGCCCTCGGCCCGCGGCCGCAGGCCACTTCGTCCGGATGCAGCACAGCGTCAGCCGGCCGATCAGGGCGTCCACCCGGTGCACGACGGACACTCCCCGAACCCTGTCGAGCGGCCTCCCCAGTCCACACAGAGACCCCCACCGAACACTGCCGGGCGCATGAGGTGAACTCACCAGGACGCCGACGGCGGTGGTCGGGAACTCTTACTGAGCGAGGGAGGCACCCAGGGGGGTGACGGCGGCGACGTGCATGTCTTTGTGGAGGTCCACCCCTTGAGCCATCTCCTCCGCCGGGTCCGCGACTCCCTGCGCAGGCAACGTCGGCTGGGGCATGCTGATGATGGTCACGAGGCTCCTTGGACTGGGTCTGGTGGCTGGCACCGGTCCGGCGTGCGGTCAGGACTGTGACGATGCTTTGTACGGCAAAGCCCCTATCGGGACACGCTCACCCGGGCTGGCGGCAGTACGCGCTGCAGGGGCCGGAACCGACAGTTCTACTCCAAGGCAGCTGCGGCCAGTTGTCGCACGGGCAGGCTCCGGCCCCCTGCGGCGCACCGTAATCCTCACGATCGTCGCAGGCGATCTCAATCCGAATCGTCGGAGGAGAAAAAGCGTGCGCAGGTAGCAGCAGAACTCCAGGTATTGATCTGGCTGTCCAGCATGACGCGGCGTTACCCGACACCCTGCCGGAGACCTGAACGTTTGCTGTCATCGACAGTCGTTGCTGGCAGTTACTGGTTCCCGTCGAACGGCCCATAGACGGCCCGTGTCAGAGGCGGAAGGCGTTGCTCATGCAGGTGCCAAGCCGGCGGCCGGCAGATGTACAAACCGCGCGATAGCCATTCTCTGTCCTGCATATTTACGCCTAGTGCTCTGACCGGGAAGGTTCGCCGGGGCCAGCTCGATCAGTCCGATCGTGCTGCTTCCCACCGCCATGAGGTTTGGCGAGGGAGGCCGTCGAGGTCCCCGCGACCGGTGCACCAGAGAAGTACCTCGGTGGGGTCTCCAGGCGGGGCGGCAGGGAAGAGCCGGCTGAGTACGGCTGCGCTCAGCGGCGCTGGTGGTAGCCAGTCCACGGACAGCCCCTGCGTGATGTCGTGGGTGTGCAGCAGCGTTTCGGCCACGCCCATGGCTGCGAACCCCTCAGGGTCGCACGGACCCCAGTGCCAGGCACGCAAGGTCGGGTCGGCTGTGGCCAACGCGCTGCTGAGTAGCCTGCCGCGGGCGGTGGTGGCCTGGAGCACCTCAGCCGGTGAGGCGGTGGGGCGGACGTTCAGGTCGAAGGGAAGGTAGGCGTCGGCGGGCTGTGCTGCCAACTGTCCTGCGTAGGCCAGCAGGTCATGGCCGATATGCGCTGCTGTTTGCCAGCAGGTCCATTCGAGCGGCCCCGCCGGCACCGTCCAGTCCCGGGCACAGATATTCGCCGCTGGGCGAAGAGCAAGGTCGAGTTGTGCTTCACCCCGACCTGCGCCTTGTTCGTCGGCGGCGGCAAGGCCGTCGATGACGGCTGGGGCCGGCACTGCGTGCCGCACCGGTGGCACCGCCAGCAGCCGCTGTCAGAGGGCGTGCCTAGGGTGGCCGACAAGATCACCGGGAGTTCGTGCCGAGTCGGCTGGATCAATTGTGGGGGTTGGGATGCGCTGGTGGAACAGGGAGCCCCAGGAGCGTGCGCAGTGGGTGCTGGATCCGTTGGTAGGGGTAGGGCCGCTACGGTTCGGAATGAGTTCTGACCAGGTCGAGGCGGCCTTGGACTGCGGGGGTCCTCTTTTTGTCGGGGGTTATAGCGGCGACCAGTACCCGGATGTGGGTGTGACCGCGATCTACGGGCAGGGGAAGCGTCTGGTCGCTGTGGCGATCCACGCGGTGGACGGACCGCTGGTGCGGCTGGGGGAAGTCGCGCTGATCGGCCGGGTGCCGTCCGAGGCACGGTCGGACATCGAGGATCGCGCGCGCCGGGAAGGGGCAGGAGTCCGGGTGAACTGGAGCGGTGATCCCGAGGTGGCGGCATGGGGGGTGTCCATGGGGGCCATGACGGAGTGGGAGTTGTCGTCCGAGGGGTACGCCGGGCGGACGGACAGGATGATCACCGATGCTCTGTTCGTCGGTCCCGAGCTGGCGGAGGATCCGTACGGGGCCGAGCCGGTCATCCGGTGGCGGGATGGCCGTAGGTGGGAGACGGACCCGGCCGCGTGGCCGGTGAGGGACGACCGGGAGCGGCCGCGCTGGGACTGGACACCGCTGGCGAAAGTCGGCCCGCTCTGGTTCGGGATGAGCCCGCAGCAGGTGGCGGCGGCGCTGGACGGTGAGTCACCGGCCGCCGGCCGGCGTGGGTGGCAGTATTTGGGCAGCGAGCGGTTCGACAGGGCCGGGGTGACCGCGCACTACTTGTACCCGACAGATGTCCCTGCCCTGGCGGCCGTGACCGTGCACGGCCGCACCGGCCCTCAGGTCGCCTTCGCCGGCACCCGGCTCATCGGCAGGCCCCTCTCCTGTGTCGAGGCAACCCTGACCCGGTACGTCGAAGAGCACGGCATGCGTCTCCTCTACAGCTCCAGTGGAGATCTGGGGTCAGACGAAATCGGCCTGTACGTGCGGGCCACCAGGGCCGGGGACACCGTGGTCAGCGAAGCCCGGTTCTGCGCACCGGGCTGGGAGGACTGACGTTGCGCGGACGGCCCGACGGAGCATCGCAGCCGATTCACGGCAGTGGTGCCATGCCGGGTGCTGTCAGCTTGAGCGGGGTGGCTTAGCCGTGTCCTATGTGGTGAGCCGGACGAGTCGTTTGTAGCAGCAGAGGGCGGCGGCGAGGCCGAGGAAGGCCAGGTAGTTGTGGGGGTGGCGTTCGTAGCGGTGGTTGAGTCGGCGGTATCCGGTCAGCCAGGACATGGTCCGTTCGATGACCCATCTTCGGCGTCCCAGTCGTTCGCTTGGCTCGATGCCTTTGCGGGCGATGCGGACGCCGATGTGCTTGCCCCATAGCCACTTGCGCAGGTGGGGGATGTCGTAGGCCTTGTCGGCGTGCAGGCGTTGGGGCTTCAAGAAGCGTCCGCGGTGGGGGTCGTGTCTCGTTTGGTGCCCGGTGATCATGGGCTTCAGGGCGAGGCTGTCGTGGGTGTTGGCAGCCGAGAGGCCGACGAGGAGGAGCAGTCCGTTCGCGTCCGACAGGACGTGCATCTTGGAACCCGGCTTGCTTCGGTCCACGGGACTCGGACCTGTGAGTTCGCCCTCACGTGGGCGGAATCGAGCACGGCGCGAGAGAGGTCCAGCAGGTCGGCATCGTCGAGCCGATGCAGGATCTCTTCGTGTAGCCGGCCCCAGACGCCGGCCCTCGACCAGATCAGGAACCTGCGGTGGGCCGTCGACTTCGATATCCCGAAGCACGGTGGCAGTGCCCGCCAGGCGCATCCGCTGACCAGCACGTAGATGATCGCGGCGAACAGTGTCTCATCAGGTGTGTCCTGTGTTCCGCCACCCTGCGGCCGCACCTTCGACGGCGGGATCAATGGCTTCGCGATCTCCCACAGCCCGTCCGGAACAATCCAACTCCACGTACCCCGCCCCATGAACAGACCAACGTCCGCCTCACCACATACGACACGGTCTTACTGTGGAAGCGTGTTCTACTTCGCCTTCGACGGCGCCGAGCATTTCTACGGCGATCCCGAACCCGCGCCCGGGGCGCGGGTGTCCTTCGTTCCCGACAAGCTGTACGCCGCTCGAAAGCGCCGGACCGGGCGGCCGGTGGATCGGCAACTGGTCCACGACGACGGGCTGTTGGTCAACGAGATCGCCATGGACGTCTCGATGTGGCCGTCCAGTCTGTGGCGCGTGGCCGACCTCGAACCGATGCGGCCGGGGCCGGAGCGCAGATGGGTGCGCTGCCGAGCCTTCACGGTCGTGGAGCAGGTGCCCGCGTGGCTGGCGGCCGGCCCTCATGGGGAAGCCGTGGAGTGGGTGATGACCCAGGCGCGGGCGTTGAGCAGCGCCCAGGCCGAGGCCCTGGCCGCACAGTCGGACGAGGGCGAAGCGGCGCTGACACGAACGCTGTGGACTCGGTGGTCGCCGCAGTACAACGGCTGTTCTCCGGTCGGATGGGCCCTGACGGCTCTCCAGGAGGTGGTCACGGAGGCCGCTCGTCGGGTGGGCCCGCACCTGTTCGGTCCGGACGAGGACGACGAGGTCGAGGTGCTCTGCGATCCGGCGTGGCTGCGGGCCTGGAGCGCGGCGTACGCGGCAGCGCTGGCGCTCGGCGCTCCCGGGTTCCTCGCACCGGAGGAGAACGCGCGGCTCGCCCGCCGCTGGACCACCGTGTTCGGCTCGCCCGACCTGCCGGGACGGTAGCGGTCGTGGAGGGCTTCACGCACTCAGCGGGCCGGGGTGGGCGGGCCTCCCCGATCTCGCCTCCCGTGTCAGTTCAACGGAAGAGGGCCCCACAGGTTGTTCCAGAGCGCGCCCCGGCGTCGCCTCAACGGCCGCCAGACGAACAGCCATCCCCACACGGCCACGGCGAGGGATCCCAGCGCGAGGACCCGCAGATCATGGCTCCACACGGTACCGCCGGCCTCGTAGACGCCGGCGCCGTCGATCTCGACGGCCGGGACGTTCTGGCCGACGTCCATGGACCTGTGGCTGAACACCTGGATCGGCACACCTGTCCGCAGGGGCGTCGGCTCGCCGGCGACCGTGAAGTCACCGGCGATGACGCAGTCGGCCTTGCCGCACGACTTCTTCGTGACGCGATAGATGCCGGAGACTCCCTGGCCGTCGCGCGCGGCGTGGGCGGGCACGATGTCGACGAGAGCCTCGCCGAGCATGCTGATGAGCCACAGCAGGGGAATGCAGAGAAAGCCCCAGATGATGATCCGCCCGAGTCGCTCGTCGCTGCGGCTTGAGCGACGGGGGGCCGGGACCGCCATGGGAAGACTCCTGAGGGGCGTGAGGTCCTCGGCTTCGGCCGAGCGCAGCGGCATGGTGCCATGAACACGACCATCGGGGCCATACCCTCGGCAAAGGCCGGCGCCCGATGACGTCGACCGAGGCGCGGACGCCCTTGAGTTGCGAAGTCCCTGACCCCGGGCGGAGAGTGACACCGCTGCGGTTCCCCGTGGTCCTCGCCTCGCGGTGCCGATGGAGCGACCGCGCGCCTGCTGCAGGCTCCGCGCACCCACAGAGGGAGATCATGGTCGACGTCGCGGGAACCGATGTGGAGGGGCGGCCGCGGAACGGCACCGACGCCCGGGTGCGGGTTCGCGGCTGGCACGGCTCGTGACGGAGCTGGTGGTTCTCACCCCCGCCATTGGCCTTCGCGATCTTCTTCCTGGCTCCCTTCTCGGGGATGGGCTGTCCGGCGCCCGGCAGCGAGCCCCTGCCGCGACCGGAGGACCAGCGCGTTCGCCTACGGCACGTTCCGGGCGAGGATGACGGGTTGCCCGTCCTCGGTGGCGAGGACACCGAGCGTGCCCGGATACGGGTGGCCGAGCAGTCGGCTCGCGGAAGCGTCGAGGCCGAGCCGGCGGACGGTGAGGACGCGCGCCAGGTGGCCGTGCGCGACGACTGCGACATCACCGTCGCTCAGCAGCGGACGGATGCGGTCCAGCACCGCGTCCGTGCGCGCGGCTACCTGCGCAAGCTGCTCGCCTGGATGGTCGGCGTCGCCTGGGGCAACGCCGTCGCGCCACAGGTCCCAGCCTGGCCTTGACCCACGGATCTGCCCGGCGGTCAGGCCCTCGTAGCCACCGTAGTCCCACTCCGGCAAGTCGGGGTCCGGCGTGGCACTGGCCGGGCCTGCGCGCTCGGCCGTGCGCATGGCACGGCTCAGTGGGCTGCTGAACACGGCGACCGGACGGCGATTGGACGAGTCCTGGAGCGAGAGCACCGGCCGCGGCCTCGCCCGCTGCTGTCAGCGCGACGTCGGTCCGTCCAGCGTGCTGGCCCGACAGGCTCCACTCGGTCTGGCCGTGCCTGATCGCTATCAGCCCACCCATAGCCGCGCACGCCATCTGATCTTGTGACACAGCGAGGCGGTTTCATCGCTTCGCCAGGCTACGGGTGGGACAGGTGTCAGGCTGCCATGGCCTCGGCGAAGGGCGCGCTCACGAACAGCGCTGATCAGGGTCCCAGCCGTCCGACGGATGGCCGGCTCGCGCGAGGGCCGGGCGTCTGCACTCGATGGCTGTCACGTGAGCACGGACCATTCGACCGGATTGCAGCCCTCGGGTCCCTGGTCGTCCCAGGTCAAGCGGGGTACTCAGCCGTCCTGACCGGCTGCACGGAGCGGGCAGCCGGTGCCGGCGCGCTCCTGTAGGTCTGCCCGGAGGGCGGCAAGCTCGGCCATGCGCGCGTCGATGACCCTGATCTTCTCCTCCAACAGCGCGGACAACGCTTCGGCGTCGTCCGGCGCGTCGCGCAGTTCCTCGCCGTGCCGGGCGATCTCGGCCAGCGAGAAGCCGAGCGTCTGTGCGGTGCGGACGTACTGCAGCCAGCCGACTGTCTCCGGGGAGAAGTCGCGGTAGCCGTTGGCCAGCCGTCGACCCGTGACGAGGCCGATCTTCTCGTAGAAGCGGATGGTGTCCTTGGTCGTACCCGCCTGCGCGGCCAGCTCTCCGATACGCATGACCCTCCGCCGGGCTGTGGACTTGACCTTGGACAGTACTCCACTGTTTAGCGTGAGGCGTCGCTGCACCGAGACCAACAGGAGCCTCGCCGTGATCCGTCATTTAGCCCCCTCCCGCCACGCCTATCTTCGTCTCGTCCGCGCCAGCGCCTGGTACGACCTCGTCGTCACGGCGGGATTCGCCACGCCGTGGACCTATGCGCTGCTGCACGACGCGCTGTCGTCACTGGGTGGCAGGTTCGGGCTGGGTGTTCTGCCCGCCCTCGACCCGATGCAGACCCTGTACGCGAATCTGATGGGCTCGGTCGTGGTTGTCTGGGCACTCCTGCGGATCGTCAAGCCGCTGCCGGTGCACGGACTGCTCGACGGTGTCGCGCGCACGCTGTTCGCCACCTGGCAGGCGTACGCACTGACCCACGGTGCCACACGGCTGCTGTGGCTCTTCTTCGTCGTCGAGGCGGCGTTCGGCATCGTCCAGCTTGTGCCGTGGTGGCGGCCTCAGCCCACCAACCTCACGGTCGACCCCGCCGGCCCGGCCGCCGAACACCCCCTCGGCACCGAGCCTCAGTGACGCCCCGGTCCGATCAGGGGCCGGCAACGCGGGGGCTGACATGGGCGTTCCGCCGCATCGGGCTGCGTCAACAGGTCTGAGGAGAAGCACCTTTCGACTGAGACGTCCAGAAGGCATCTGTCCATGGACTCGTGCTACCAGTCCGGATCCATGTAGAGCCCGCCCGTGCCCGACTCCGCACGACGAACAGCGGTGGGCGCCACCTTCACTCGAGTGCCGCCCACCGCTGTGGTGCCCGCCCGGGTCACACCCGACCCGCTCCCGCTCCCTCTTCCGCCGGTTGAAACCGACGCGGACCGTCTGCCTGCGCACCCGGTCATGTGCTCGGCCGGGTACAGCGAAACGTGCTCAGCGCCGGGCCGGCACGATGAACGGAAACGCCGTCACCGGGTCCACAGATGAAGGGCGTTCTCCGTGTCGGACACGGTGTACCAGGTGCCGTCACCGAGAGCCCTGGGCAGACCGGACACCTCGAAGGGATAGACGAGCCGCTCGGCCAACTGCATGCGGGCCGTATCGACGAGCCAGTGTCGACCCGTACCGAAACCCTCATCACTCTCGACCGTCCCGACAACGACGGTGTCCTCGTCGAGGAAGCCCCCCTCATAGTCGAAAAACGCCGCTGCCTCGTTGTCGTCGAAGAGTTCGAACTGTTCGGCTTCCCGAGCGGGATGCCGGGGGATCACGGCCGCGCTCAGTTCGGCTTCCACCGCGCCGTCCGAGGTCCGGTGGAGGGCCAGGGTGTCCTGGTCGTGAGTGACGGTGAGCAGGCGGTCACCACTGGGGCTCACCGCCAGCAGGACGCGGTCCTCGTCGCCGAAACCGTCGACGGCGAGAGCGTCACCGTCCCACCGTCCCCATCGCAAGGGAGAACCGTCCTGGCCTTCGCCGATGCTCAGACCCATCTGGCCGGGGTCCGGGTGCGGAACGTGGTCGGAGCCCGCGGCAGCCGTGTGCGTCCGGGCACGTGCGAGCACCGTGCCATCCCCGGCATCGATGACCAGCCACTCCTCCGTGTAGCGGCCGAGGACGGGTTCCTCGTGCTCCAGGGGGCCGCGGATGTGTGCCCAGACGAGTGTCCCGTCGACGGAGAAAGCGGCCGAGCCGCTGCCGAGGTACCGGTGATGGCCACGATCGTCCGCGTATTCGGTGACGCTCTCGTGTCCCGCGCACCCTGCCCAGCAGCGGTGCCGCAGTTCCCACCGCACGCTCTCCGACCGGTCGACGGCCCACAGGGCGTGCGGGCCGACGAAGACCGCCAAGTCACCGGTAGGCGACACCGCGTCCCGGCCGAACCGGTGCGGCCAGGGGGCCGGAAAGCGGACGACCGGAGCCGTGACGGACGGCTCGAGTCGCTGCACAACCAGCTCCGTGTCCCCGCGCTGTACGAGCAGCCGGCTCGCGGGCCGACCCTCCAGACGCGGGGCGTCGTCGGCTCTCGAAAAAGCCAGAGGGGCGGCGATCGTGGTCACCAGTCGAGCAGGCTGCGGCACGAGAACTCCGAAGAAGGGAAATACGTTCCGACACCTTACGCCGCGTCGCTGACAGCCCCGACTCGACGAACAGCTCCCTCCACACGGTCACGGCGCGCCGGGCTCAAGTCGGCAACACCGGGGGGAGCCCGTTCACCCGTACCCGGTTGCGCCCCCTCATGTGTACGCCGGCACAGGAGCTTCGGGGCGCCCGCGCGATCGTCAGGCGCAGGTGAGGACCTCGACGCCGGTGCCCTTGGCCCAGGCTGTAATGGTCTCGCGGGAGCGGCGGCCCCAGGCGGACAAGTTGATCTGCCTGTCCCCGGTGTGCTGTTCGGCTTCCACCACACCCAAGCGCTGGTAGCAGGAAGGCGGCAGCCTGCACGACGAGGCATCCGTCGTTCGCAGCCTCCAAGCGGGGTCCGGATTGGCCGGTGGTCCTCTGCTGATCGGCGTGAGCCCGGTGAAACCCGGAACTCGGTGGCCGCAGGGGGCCTGGCCGAAGTAGCCTGCGCTACCGCCGATTTCGCCCCACCGCAACCCGAGCACCGTGTCCCGGGACAGGTGATCTCGACCGACTGCCGCTGAGCTGTGACCGATCGAGAGCTCGCGCGCGTCGGCCGCTGCTCCTCGGCACCGACGTCGGCGAATTCCGCCTGGCCGACAGTCGATTGGACTGTCACAGCCCGCATGTACAGTCCGCCCGAAACTCCAAGGTGGCCAGTGAAGGAGCACAAGTGTCGAGAACCACCCCGCCCCGGCCTGTTGACATCGCGTCCATATTCCCGGAGCTGGTGCCGTTGGCCAGGCAGGCTGTCCGCCTGCACCCCCGCGAGGGCCGGCCGACCGTTCACGACAGCTCCGTCGGCGGACCGCTCCTGTGGCCGGCCGACGAAGAATGGCCGACCTGTGCAAAGGAACACGACAACGCGCACCCGCCCGTCTCCCTCGACGACATCCGCCAAAGGCGGGCGATGCTCGAAGCGGCCTGGCTTCGCCCCCGCGATCCTCGCGAGCACCTCCTCAACCCCGATGAGCGCGTGTATTTCGCCACGCTCCAGGCAGGGCATCCGGCTCACACCGAGCCCAATGCCCTGCTGCCGGTCGCCCAGCTCTACTTCCGCGACGTCCCGGGACTCGCGGGCCCCGAGGGAGCCGACCTTCTGCAGGTCTTGTGGTGCCCCCTCGACCACCACAACGGGCTTCCCGCGGCCCGACTCGTCTGGCGGAACGCCGCGAGCGTCGGCAAACTGCTCACCGACCCCCCGGAACCCGCAGACGTCCAGAACTACGGCAGTTACGTTCCCGAGCCCTGTGTCCTGCACCCCGAGGTCGTCACCGAGTACCCGGCACCGCGCGAGCTCCCGGAGGAGCTCGCCGACCGTCTGTACGCCTGGGGAGAAGAGCAGGAGGAGGACACCGAGCTCCCTGCGCCGCACGATCGCCCGGAGGAGCTCGCCGACCGTCTCCACGACAGGGAGGAAGAGCAGGAGGGGGACTGGGACGAAAGCCTCGGCGGCGCCTACTACCAGTACGAGCTCTCGGTCGCTCCTGGTTGGAAGGTCGGCGGTTGGAGCCCCTGGGGCTTCTGCGACTTCAGGCCCATGCACTGCGATACCTGCAACGCCCGGTACAAGCCCCTGTTCACCATCGACTCCGGCGAAGGCGGCGGCGCAAGCGGCAGCTGGACCCCCCTGAAAGACCTCGAGAAGCCGACAGCTCCCATCGGGCTGCGCACTCCTGGCCATGCGCCGATGGTGACGGTCGGCAGGGGCTACCGCATGCAGATCTATGTCTGCCCGACGTCGTTCGACCATCCGCATCTCGAAGTCATACAGTGAGCGCGTCCGTGCGTCCCGCCCGCCGGACGAGCAGTTGGTGGCGATCGGTCTGAAGCCCGAACAGACCCCCACGACCGCCCGAGCCCGTGTACCAAAAGTGGATCTTGGGCTGCAGGTGATCACGGTCCATGCGTCGGGGAGATCTCACGGACGCACAGCGGGCGGCGCTGGAGCCGTCGTCACCGAAGGGTGCGATCACATAGGACCCGATAAGGCCAACCGCGAGAAAGTCCGTGCGGCGATGCCGGCCGACCGCCCCGTGCTGAGAACGTCCGACGACACATGGGCAAGCCGGCCGACTGCCGCCAGGCGAGCCGGAGAGAGCCGAGCGGGACGCCGTGGACCGGCCGGGTCCACGACACCCGTGTTTCCTGAAGTCCCTCAGACGGTGGAGTGCGCACCCGGGAGTGCTTCGCCGAAGTCGATCTCGGTGTACTTGCGGGTGAGACCGGCACCGGCTCCGCTGATCGTCGTCGATCCGCTGGTCACCGGTCCGGCCGCGGACCCGCGGGCCGTCCACAGCAGACCGTCCAGGTTCTCGCCGGGGGCGCCCACCATCACCTCGGCTCGGCCGTCCTTGGTGACGTCGACCAGATGCGTCGAGGTGGCGAACACGTCGCCGCTCTCAGCGGTTCCGGGCACGCCGCTGGTGTCCTGCGTGTAGGCGAGCGAGCCGGTCGCGGTGAGCCCGGCGGCCGATCCGCGCAGCAGGGTCGCCTGGCCGGCGCCCTTGACGGATCCCAGGGCCTCCCCGGGTGCCCCGACCAGGACGTCGGCGTACTTGTCGCCGTTGGTGTCGCCGACGGCGATCGACATTCCGAACTCGTCGCCGTTCTCTCCGCTGCCGGGCACACCCGCGGTGTCCTGGTGGATGATCTGCGGTTTCTGACCGGGAGTGATCCCTTGGGCGCTTCCGTAGAGAACCTGGATCTCGCCGCCGCGGTGGGTAGAAGGGTAGCCCAGGGATGCGTCGTAGGGTGCTCCGGTGACGAGGTCGCCGTATCCGTCACCGTTGATGTCGCCGATCCGGCCGGACAGTCCGTCGGCGAGGGGCAGTTCGGTGTACCGGCCGTCGTGTCCCTCGGCGTAGACGGGTCCGCTCTCGTCTCCGTCGGTCGGACCCGGCAGCCAGAACCGTTCGGCTCTCCCGTCGCCGTCGACGTCGCCCGCGACGACTCCGCGGTTGGTGCCGAGGTCGTTGACGAAGTTCCGTGCCGCCGGGGTACCGGTGCGGGTGAAGGGCCCGGTGTAGGTGGTGGCGCCGCAGTCTCCCGTGACGGAGACGTCGGGGGCTCCGTCACCGGTGACGTCGCCGACGGCGAGACCGGCCGCGAAGTGGCAGCCTTCGTCCAGGCCGGTCGGCGTCGGCACGGAAGCTCCGCCCTTGAGGCCGGACGGGCCTCCCCACACCACGGTGAGCGAACCGACGCCCCACATCGTGCCCGCGGACTCGTCGGGGGTGCCGATGAGCAGGTCGGCGTAGCCGTCGCGGTCGAGGTCGGCGGAGGTGACGGAGGTGCCGAAACGGTCCCCTTCCTCCGGTGTTCCGGGGATGTTGGACGTGGCCTGTGTGATCACGGTGCGGCGGGAGGCCGCGACCCCGTTCGCCGAGCCGTACAGCACGACGACCGCGCCCGCCGCGTCGACACTGCCGTTGGCGGCTCCGGGCGCGCCGACGGCCACGTCGCGGTAGCCGTCGCCGTTGAAGTCGTCCTGGACCGCGGCGGTGTTGGCACCACGGTAGGGCGCGTCCGCGGCGGCCGTGGCCGGCAGTGCGACGGCGGTCAGGGTGGCGGCCGTGCTGACCGCGATGGCGGAGGCCAGGAATCGGGAGGTGAAGGTGCCCGGGACGCGGACGCGCCTGGGGGTGCGGGAGGACATGGGTGCTCCGGGGGCGAGGAGAGGTGGGAGGGAGCGGAGCGGCGTCACGGGCCGGTCACCGCATTGCCGAAGTGCGCACCGCCGGCCGAGCCGAGGCCGGTGCCTGCGGCACCGGTGCTGACGGCGCCGGTCGTGGTGACGGACGAGGCCGAGCCCCGCAGCCACCACACGGCCCCCGCGCCGCCGTCCTCTCCGGGAGCGCCGATGACCAGGTCCGCGTAGCCGTCCTTGTTCAGGTCGACGACCCGCACGCCCGTACCGAAGGCGTCGCCCGCCTCCGAACTGCCGGGAACGCCAGAGCTGTTCTGCGTCCAGGTGGCGGCGTGGGCCGTGTCCAGGAGGGTCGCGGTGCCGCGTACGACGGTGACCGCGCCGCTGTCGCCGTTCTCGCCCGGGGCGCCGATCACGAGGTCGGCGCGCCCGTCCTTGTCGGTGTCGCCGATGGCGAGGGAGGCGCCGAAGCGGTCCTTCGCCTCGCCGGATCCCGGCACGCCCGGGGTGTCCTGGGTGATGGTCTGGACCCGGCTCGGGGAGCCGGAGTATCCGGCGTCGTAGTAGATGGTCACCCGGCCGCCGAGCGAGGTGTCCGGGCTCTGCGCGGGGTCTTCGGGGTTGCCGATGACGAGGTCGGGTGAGCCGTTGCCGTTCAGGTCGCCCACGGCCGATGTGGTGCCGGCGGGCAGGTCGGCGCCGTCGAAGCCGGCCGGGTCGGCGAGGGCGGTACGCGGGTCGTCGCCGGTGCCGTCGTAGCCCCAGCCTCCGTCTCCGGTGCCTCGTCCGTGGACGATCAGACGGTCGTCGTCGGTGCCGGGAAGGTCGATCGGGGTCAGGGCGACGATGCCGTGGGCCGGGTTGAACGCGAAGCCGTTGCCGGAGGTGTTGGACTGCGCGGACAGGTCGGCGGGCATGAACGTGACTTCGGCGTCGTTGGCGCCGACGGCTATCGACAGCTTGCCGTCGTTGACGGGGTTGAGACCGTTGTACGTACCCACGGCGAGCGTGCGTCCGTAGGCGTCGTGCGAGCCCGGCCAGGGGTCCTGGACCGACTTCGCCCTCGTCAGGCCCGAGGCGGTCCCGTAGACGACGGTGACCGAGCCGCCACCGTCGTCTCCCGCGACGTCCTCGCCGGGGGCTCCCACGACCAGGTCGCTGTATCCGTCGCCGTTGAGGTCGTGCACGACGACGGCCGCGCCGAAGCGGTCACCGCTTTCCGCCGTTCCCGGGACGCCGGTCGAGTTCTGGGTCAGCACGGTGCGTCTGGAGGGATCGATGCCGTGCGAGGTGCCGTACAACACGACCACGGCACCGGCCTTGGTGTGACCGGCCACCGTGGCGTCGGGGGCGGACACGACGACATCGCGGTAGCCGTCCTTGTTCACATCGCCCGGCGTGCCGCCGGCGGCCTCGGCGCTCACCACGGCCAGGGGGGTGAGGCCGGAGGCCAGCAGCGTGGCGGACATCAGCAGGGTGCGTTTGCGCACGGGGTCCTCCAGAGAGGGGAACTCGGAACAGACGGCGGTATACCGGCACGCCCGGGACTTCGCCCGGCATGACCCGGTCAAGATCGACGCACGCAAGACTCTCGAGGCGGCACAACGGTTGTACGGGATCGGCGGCATTTCCATCCGGCCTCGATCCGTGCGGTCGAGCCGTCATCTCAGGTGCCGCTCCGCGCAGTTGTCGCCGCCCGGCCGTACACCCGCACATCCTCGGTCTCCGCGGGCCCGCCCATGTCCTTCGCGTCTCCGTCCTTGAGCCACTGCACATGGCCGGGGCCTTGGTGGTGGAGAAGGCAGAACAGGGGTGCACGGTGGAACTGGTCAGCCTCTCGACCGGCGACGACGGACTTCCTTCCTCGCCGGCCGGTGAGAGACCGGACCGGCCACCGTGGCCCCGGGTGTGTCGTACGTGGGGTCCGGGGCCCGGTGGGGTTCATGGTTTTAGGGGGTCACCACCTTCCAGCGCTGGGCCAGGGTGTCGTTGCACGAAGCGAGGGCGACGTTGCCGTGGTTGGCGTCGGGGGCGAGGAGGCACAGGTGGTTGGCTTCGTTGCGGTAGCGGATCGTGCCGTCCGCGTAGGTCTCGGCCAGCCAGCGCTGGCCGGCCGCGTCGAAGCCGCGCGCGTCGTCGCACGTCCGCAGCACGGCGTCGGTCCCCGACGGGGCGCGCTCGCTGCGCACGCCCAGGCACCGGTTGTCGCCGTCCAGGCTCTGGAAGCGCACCAGGTTGTCACTCGGGTTGATCTGCTGGATGTTCCAGCCGTAGTCCTTGCGCTCGTAGGCCAGCCAGTAGATCCACCACCACCAGGGCGGTGCGGGCTGGGTGTAGACGCCGGTGCCGGGCACCGATCCGGAACGCCGCAGGCGGCCGCCCATGAAGGCGGATTCCAGGCGCACGTTGCCGGCGGTCGTCGGCCAGTCCTTGGGCAGTCCGACGGCGCTGGTCCACCAGCGCTGCAAAACATCGTCGTTGCTGCACTTCGTGGCGGTCACCTGCCTGTTGGACGGTGTCAGGCAAAGCGTGGGGACGGCCACGTTCCGCCACAGCTGCGGTCCGCCGTTGTCCTCGTTCCACTGCGGGTCGGGCCGCGGGTCGGTGATCGTCCAGTGTGCCCGTAGGTCGTCGCACGGACCAGCGACGACCCGGGAGTCGGAGGCGTCCCGGCGGACGGCGGACTCCACGGAGAGACAGGCCCTCCCATCAACCGCCTGGAGGGTGTGCGCGCCCGCGGCGGTGGTGTTCTCCCGAAACGTCTGGCTGCTGTCGAAGACGCCAGGGCCGACGCCGAACGACCCGTTCGCGTTCATCTGCAACTGGGTGCCGGTGATGGTGCCCAGAGCGACGGAGTAGGTGTGCGAGGGGCCGGGCGTCTGGACCGGCGTTGCCGTCCGGGCGAAGTGCACCTCCGCGTGGTCGGATCCGGCACCGCGCGGGATGGTCGCCCTGAAGCCGCCGGGCAGACCGTGCGAGATCGCGTAGTCCAGCTCGCTGGGCCTGTCGCCGTCGATGTACGTCGGCCTGCCGGTACGCAGCAGGGTTTCGTCGGCGCGCAGGTGCAGGGACTGGCGGGCCTCGCTGTCGGAGCGGTTGAGGATGTTCACGTTGAAGTCGCCGACCAGGACCCAGTTCCGGCCACGCTGGTCACGCCTGGCGGCGAAGTTGCGGACCTGGTCGAGCAGTCCGGGGCGGCCGTCGTGCTCGGTCACGTCCTCGCCGCGGCCGTGGATGTTCCAGTACCACGTGTTCCCGAATCGCAGGCCCAGCAGCGGACGCGCCCGGTAACGGTTGTTCGGGGCGTTCGGGTTCGGGTCGTAGGAAGGGTTGTCGAGGACTTCGACCGCGTCGGCCCGGGCGTCGGTGACGGTCGCCAGGTTCACCCTGCCGCCGTCCCAGGTGTCCTGGCTGGTACCGGTGATCCTGCGGGGATCGGTCTGGAGGAAGTACACCCAGCGGTCTTCGCCCCGGCTGCCCGTACCGAGCGGCCAGCGCGTCAGCGTGACCGTGTTGGGCTGGTTGTGAGGGCGGGTCCTGTTGAGCGGGATCGATTCGAACCGGTTCTGCAGTTGGGGTGACGGCTCCGGCGGGCCGGAGCCAGCTTCCTGTAGTGCCACCACCGGGTTCTGCCTCACCAGCTCTCTTAATTCCGAGTCCCACCGGCCGCCGTTGTCGGAGCCGCGCATGTTGTACGAGGTGAAGGGGGAAGTGCCGTCCCGGTTGACGGCGTGCGCGGGCGCGGCGCTCAACGGAACGCTCAGCAGGGCCGCCGCCGCGCTCAGGACGGCGACCAGGGCGGTGATCCACCGCGGTGATCGCCGTGACGCCTTCGGGGTCCGCAGAAGCTGCGGACGGGATTCTCTGCTCAAGGATCAAGTCTCTTCCGTTGACCTCCGCGCTGTGCGGCGCGGAGGGGCTGATGGACCCGCCGACTTCCCCTGCTGCCCTACCGGCAGCGGGGCGGAACCGGGTGGGTCACGTCCGATTCGTGTCGAGCGGGTGGTGCGCGGACTGCCGAACGGGCGCTCGCTTGCCCGTCGGCCAGACGAGACGGAAGATCCCTCTGCGCGGTTCGGAGCCCCGTCGATATCCGGCCCCTCACCCGCACTTCGCGTCGTGTGCCGGTCGTCAAGCGGCGGACCAGCACGGATGCAACGACGATGTACGCACGCGCACTCTGCTCGGCGACTTGGTGCCACCGCCCCAGAGCGTCACAACAAGGTGTCCCAGCCTGGCGATACGCAGCGCCCGGCCGTACTGCGAAGCGGCGGAGCGATGTTGTCCTTATTCGAGGTCTTCGCCGGGAAGGGGAAGGGGGCAGAGGGATGACGGTTTTCCGTCGCGGAGGCGTGGGTCGCTCGGCCGGGCGCGGGTCGTGTCCCCTTGTAGTGGTGAGCCGATCAATCGGCCGTTGTGTTGATGGTGTCGGGTGGTCCGGGGGCGCTTTCGGGGAGCTCGGCGGCGTAAATCTGGCCCATGCTGTCCTCGGGAAGGCAGGGCGAGGGAAGGCGATCCCACCGAGGGTGTCGGGACGGTGGTGTTCAGCCTGGACAGCAAGCCCCTCGCCCCCGGCAGCGGCGATTACCCGTGTTGGTTGGTGGCCACTTGGGTGTAGTCGGTGAAGACGACTGGTCCGGCAGCGAGGTAGGGGCGGTAGACGGCCTCGAACTGTCGGACGGCTGCGGACTCGCCGTGAGCCTGGTGCGCGGCCTCGTCCTCGAAGATGAACAGGTGAACGAACTTGCCCGGGGCGTCGGCCTGCTGCCATGAGGTGTATAGACGCGTGCCGGGCTCGTTCTTGGCGACGTAGTCGACGAACTCGGTGATCGCGGCCTTGACCGCGTCGATGCCCTCGGGCTGAATCGCGTAGTGAGCGGTTTGGTAGATGGGCATTGCCGATCTCCTCACTGCCTGGCGGAGGTGGCTTTAGCGGCCATGTCAGGCTCGGACATTATCCGAATCTGTTAAATATCAGACACGGTGGGGCGTAAGCCAACAAGGTGCTTGAACATTCGGCGCTCGACACGCAGTACGCGACGCTCGCCGACCCGGTACGACGGGCGATCCTCGTCACCCTTCGCAATGGGGGGCACGCGTCACGGACCTCGCCACGCCGTTCCCGATGACCTTCGCAGGGGTGTCCCGGCATATCGGCGTCCTGGAGAAGGTCGGCCTCCGACTCGACAGAAGCGCGGGCGCGAGCACCGGCTCCGCCCGACCCCGGGCGCACTCGACGACGCACAGGAGTGGAGGCTCGAGCAGACCGCGTTCCGGGCGACCCGGCTCGACGCCCTCACCACCCAGCTGTCCGAAAGGCGCAGCGGCAGATGAACGCAGCCCCACAGGCACGATCACCCGGCGGATCCCCGCCACCCCAGCCGAGGTATTCGCGGGGCAGCTCGCCCCCAACGGGCTGCGCAAGTGGATGTGCCCGCATCCCGCCCGTGGTGTCGCCCCCGCATTCTCCCGGCGCGGTTTGTCATGGTCGCCTCAGCAGCCACGGCACAGCGTGGACGAGACGACTGTGCTCAGTAGTCCCTGAAGAAGATCTCCATCACCTCGCGGACGGCGTAATACACCAGCACGTAGCCGACGGCAGGATCCGCCCACCACAGGCCGGCCAGGAAGTTCAGCAGGAGGCCGAACAGCACGGCGGCGGCCAGCAGAGCGTCGATCAGGGTGACCCGGCTTTCCGTCTTCAGCACCGGGTTGTCCAGCGCGGCACCGGTGCGGGCCTTACCGAAGGCCAGGGCGAACATCACCACTGCGGTCACCGCCGTCCACCCCATGCCCAGCGGCGAGTGATGCGGCCGGAAGCCCCTGACCAGCACCCACGTCGACTGCCCGAGCAGATACACCACCAGCAGCGCGAAGCCGACGCCGATCAGTCGCAGAGCACGACGCTGCCGGGCCTGACGGTGCCGGACAGCTCCCAGATCACCACCGCCGAGGCGCCGATCTCAATCAGGGAGTCCAGACCGAACCCGGCCAGTGCCACCGACTTCGCCGTAACCGCCGCGATGGCCAGCACCACGACGCCCACCACGTTCCAGCCCAAGGTCACGTACTCCAGCACGAAACCCCGGCGCAGCAGTACTCGGCGGGAAGACTCCTTCGCATCGCCCACCAGGTGAGTCTCCCAGCCGTCCCACAGCACCAGCAGCCGGGGCAGCGGCTTGGTGATCTTGTCGGGTCGTCCAGCACACCGGAGAATGGTCCGGTCGTGTCGGCATGCTTCGGGCGGCGGCACGAGCAGGGTTCCGTCCGCCGGGTTGCCGACGCTCAGCCGTTGACCGTGATCCCCGGATTCCCGAGGCGCCCCTCACGCCTTCGGGTTGCAGTCGTAGAGGGAGAGGGTTCCGCCGGTGCGGCGGCCGTAGGCGCTGGGGCGGACGCGGGTGCAGTGGGACTTCACCCAGGTGGTGGCGGCAGTGGTGGGGCGCTTCCTGGTGAGCAGCGCGTAGCGCAGCTGGTGGGTGGTGACCAGCGTGCCGAGCTGCCGGGCACTCGGGTAGGGGGTGAGGCCGGTGAAGCCGCCCATGACGAGCATGGGCTCGGACTTCGCGCGGAGCAGGGGCTCGGCGGCGTAGGCGGCCTGGGTGGCGAGCAGGTACTTCTCGCCGTGCCGGTGCGCGGTGACGTACCGGAGGATGGCGGTGTCACGGGCGCCCGGCTCGTCGAGCCCCACCCTGGGGACGGGTCGGTGGTTGCGGAGGGCGGCTTCGTACCCGAGGCCGACCGGGCCGGCCGTGGGCGAGGTGGAGGCGCCCGCGTACATCGGGTCGAGGCAGGCGAAGGACCAGCCGGCCGGGACGACCAGCGTGGCCGCGATCCCGGCGGCGAGGGCGCTGTGCACCAGGCGCGGGGAGGTGCGGGGCCCGCGGATCCACAGGCCCACCGCGCCGCATATCGCGAGCATCCCGGCGAGCGGCAGCAGCCAGGGCAGGAAGCGGGTGGGCCAGTCGAGCACCAGGGCCCAGAGCGTCGTCAGCGCGATGGCGGCCGGCAGCGCCACGCGCCGCTGACCACCCGTCTCGTACTCCGAGCGGAAGAGCTCGAGGCCGCCGCCGGCCAGCGCGGCGAGCGCCGGGGCGATGACGGCGGTGTAGTAGGCGTGGTTGCCGTTGGACACGCTGAACACCAGCGCGTGCACGGCCAGCCAGCCGCCCCAGAGCACGAATCCGGCGCGCTGCGGGTCGGTCCGCGGCTGCCCGGAGCGCCAGAGGATACCCAGGACGGCGGCGGCGATGGCCAGCGGCAGGAACCAGGCGACCTGGGGACCGACGTTGTGATTGATCAGCATGGTCAGGCCGGTGTTGCCGTGCGTGCGGCTGGCGGCGGTTCCCGCGACGGCGCCGAAGGCCGTGGGGTCGCTGCTGAAGCGGCTCAGGCCGTTGTAGCCGAAGACCATGGCGAACGCGCTGTTGTTGGACGTTCCGTCGAGGTAGGGGCGGTCGGCGGCGGGTGTGGCCCAGGCGAGCAGCACCCAGGAACACGAGACCGCCAGGGCGACCGCGCCGGCCGCCAGTGACCGCAGGGCCCTGTTCAACGGAGTTCCGGGCGCCACGAGTTGATAGACCAGGGCGAAGACCGGCAGCACCAGCCACGCCTGGAGCATCTTGGCCTGGAAGGCGAGCCCGACCCAGACCCCGCAGGTGATCAGCGGTAGCAGCCGCTCGGTGCGCACGGCTTTCTGCAGTGCTCCGGCGGCCGTCACCAGCAGCAGAGTGAGCGCGGTGTCCGGGATGGTGGCCCGGGTGAGGACGACGGTGACCGGGGTGAGCGTGAGGACCAGCGCGGCGACCAGGGCGGCGAACGGCCCGGCCCAGGCCCGTACGATCCGGTGCAGCAGCCACACGGTGAGCACGCCCTCGACGACCTGGGGCAGCGCGGCCGCCCAGGTGTGCGGGCCAAAGAGCCAGACAGAGACGGCCTCGGGCCAGAAAGCGCCGGGGAGCTTGTCGATGGTGATCGAACCGCTGGTGTCGAGTCCGCCGTAGAAGAAGGCGCGCCAGCTGCCGGCCATCGACCGTGTCGCCGCGCCGTAGAAGGGGTGGAGCGCGGCGTGCCCGATGCCCCAGGAGTACAGCCCCAGGGCCGTGACCAGCACCGCGGCAAGCGCTGGGCGCTCCCAGCGCTGGAGGGCTTCCGGTGGGTTGGAGCGAGGGGTGTTCGCCCGTCGGCTTCGACGCGCGCTGGTCGACTGGGCGGCGGGGATGGTGGCCATGACAGTGGTCCTCGGATCAGCGGACGGGTGCGGCGGCGGGTTCACAGGCGGCGGGCCGCCCTGAACCCGCGGGCGTAGAAGTCGGTGCCGTCCAGCAGCGAGTGGCCCGACAGGTCGCCCAGGGTCGGGCCGTTGGCGGCGGAGCGACTGGAGTAGAAGCGGTGCCGGCCCTGGTCGTCGAGGCCCATGTACATGCCGCAGTGGTCGATGAAGTTCGGCCGGTTCTTGATGATGGCGAAGAAGACCAGGTCCCCGGGCTGCAGAACGTCGAGTTCGGTGGGCTGGGTGTTGGTGTGGGGAATGACCATGCGGCCGGGTCCGTAGGCGGCGATGGCGAAGGCCCGGCGCGGCAGGCCGGCGCCCTTGGTGTTGGTGTTGTGCAGGGGCAGGCCCATGCGGTAGCCCCACACCAGGCGCTGGAAGCCGGAGCAGTCGACGTCGCCGTAGCGGGCCTGTTCCGGCTGCGCGCGCGTGCCGTCCGAGAAGGTCCAGGGGATGCCCAGGTAGTCGTAGAAGTCGGACTGCTCGTCGTGGTAGGCGAAGTCCAGGGGGCTGTTGACTTCCTGGTTGCGCGGGCCGAAGTGGGCGGTGCCCGCGTAGCGCACGCCGGCGCTGTTGTGCTTGTCGGGGGCGCCGGCGCTGCTGTACTCGAACGCCGCCGCGAAGACGTCCGGTCCCTTGTCGGCGAGCGTCTTGGTGAACCAGCCCTTGAACCAGGCGGACTTCTCCATGCCCTGCTGCCACGCGTGCGGCAGCACCCGCACCCAGGCGTTCGTGGTCACGGTGGCGTCGGTGGTCCGCGGCTCGCTGAAGGTGCGGCTGGGCCCGGCGAGTACGGCGGTACGGGCACCGTCGGTGAAGGTGGCGAGCGTGTCGCCGTCGGCGCCGCGGACGACGGTGCGGCCGGGGTCGGACAGTCGCTCGAAGGTACGGCTCCCGGGCCGGTCGCTCACGCCGCCGCCGTCACTGCCGTTGCCGCTGCCGTGTCCGTGGCGGTTCCAGGCGTAAGCGCCTGCCGCCCCAGCGGTCGCCACGCCCGCGACCGTCCCGAGCACGGCGCGGCGGGTCGGGCGGTTGCGCCTGCCGACGGGTTCAGAGTGCATGGCCGGTGCTCCTTGAGAGTGTGGGGTGCAGGGCGGTGGACGGGTCAGGCGGCGGGCAGGGCGCCGAGCAGCAGTCCGACGACCAGGACCACGTAGGTGGCCAGCGTCACCGCCGTGGTCGAGATGAGCGTGGCCCCCAGCGGCTGGCGGACCATTTGGTAGGACACCAGGCCGGGGACGATGAAGCCGAGCGTCTGGGACGTGTAGAGCAGCGGGTACTCGTGACTGAGGGCGAGCATCACGGTGGTCTGCATGAGCACCGCGCACAGCACCACGGCGGCGAACAGCCGCTTGCCGTAGAGGATCACCGTGCGCTGCAGCAGCCTGGTCATGAAGTAGGTCAGCGCCGAGACTCCGACCATGAGCGCCGCCAGCTTGACGTCGGTGATGAGCGTGAGGGCGATCCAGCCCGGGGTGATCATTCCCCCTGGCGAGAGGTTGGTGGTCAGGTAGCAGACGAGCGAGAAGACCAGCCCGAGGGCGATCCCGAGCGCGGCTGTCTGTGCGGTGAGATTGGCGGGGATCACTAACGGTTCCTCGGGGACTGGTGCGGATCGTAGGAGTGGTACTGGTCGTCTTCGGTTCGCTCGGCGTCGGACCGGTCATTGCGGGCGGCGAACCGGCGGGCGAGTTCGCGCTGCCCCGGGATGTGGAGTGCGTACGTCGGTGTCTCCAGCGGTGCCACCCAGCTGTACGGCTCGGGGGTGGGAGGCCGGGACAGTGCCATCTGCTGGCGGGGAATCGCGATCTGCATCGTCTCCTGGTCCAGGCCGTCGCCCGCGGGCACGGCGGCGAGCTCGTCCTCGGACTCGTCCAGCGGCAGTTCGGCGAGGCATTCCAGGAACAGTTCGCCCTGACCGTGGATGTTGCCGATCGCGACCAGCGAGGAGGCGGGGCCGAGTTCCGCGAGGATCGCCGCGGTCAGCTCCTCGGGGTCGCGGCGGTCCCCGCCCAGATCCACCACCCGTCCGGTGAAGCCGGCCGGAATGGCGTCACGTGCGCTCTTGGTCGGATGGCCGATCAGGAAGACGGTCTCCGGAGCGAGGTCGGGGATGATCGTGCCCATCTGGCCGTTGCGCTCCACCCGGTCCGGACGGCAGTTGATGATCACGTTGAGCGGCTGCCGGATCGCGCCCAGATCCTGCAGCTGCTTGACGTTCATCAGCGTCGACTCGGGGTCGTTGGCGGCGAAGATGTTGGCGAAGCGGAGCCGCTTGCCCTCGGGCGTGATGTAGCGCTCCACGGACAGCACACCCGGGTCGGGGGGTGCGTCCCACATGCCCTGCAACGCCGTCTGCCGCTCCACACCGAGCAGTTCCGCGACCGCGAGCGCGATCGCCACGTTCTCCTTGAAGGTGAACCAGCTGAAGCCGCGCAGTTCGGCGTCGCTCACCGACTCCGGATCGACGGAGACCAGGCGGCAGTTCCGCTTGTCGGCCTCCTCCTGGAGGATGTGCAGACGGTCCTTCTCCGCCGTCACGCACACCCCGCCGACCGGCATCGAGCGGGAGAGCGAGCGGGCCACGTCGTCCAACGTCGGCCCCATCTCCTCCAGGTGGTCCTCACGAACGTTGCACAGGACGCCGATGGTGGAGCGGATCAGCTTCTCCTGGTTGATCTCCTGCAGCGCGGGCATCACCGCCATGCACTCGATCACCAGCGCGTGCGGTCGGTAGGTCGCCGCCCGCCGGACGATGCCGATCTGCTCGACGATGTTGGACAGCCCGAACTTGCGGTAGATCGGCTCCTCGGTGGCGTCCGGGTGGATGAACCGGGCCGCGGTACCGGTGGTCTTGGCCACCGTGACCAGGCCGCCGCCGCGCAGCGCGCCCGCGCACAGCCGGGTGATCGAGCTCTTGCCGCGGATGCCGTTGACCAGCACCCGCGTCGGTATCTGGTTCAGCGAGTCGAAGTGCCGCCTCTGCTCCACGATTCCGGCGACCCACAGCGCGGCGCAGCACAGCAGGACTATGACATATAGGAAGAGCACGCTGAATCCTTTCTCCTACTGCTGCAATGTATTCTCGCGCCACGACCCGAAGGGGTCGTCGGCCGGTTCGGATCTGGCTGCCCGGCTGCGGTCCGCGAGGGCCTGGCGTATCAGCTCCAGGCTGCGGGTGACCGAGCCGATCTCGTCGTGGTTGACCGGGTGCAGCACGGTACGGCGGTCTCCACCCGCGAGCTTCTCGATGAGCGCGGCGACCGCTCGCAGCGGCCGGATCACCACGACGTGCAGCCAGCCCAGGCAGGCCGCACCGAACGCGAGAGCCAGGATTCCGACGAGCATCGTGCGCTGCTGGGCCTGTGTCGCCGGGAGCCGGAGCGCCGCCGCGGGCTCCGCGGTCACCACGCGCCAACCGAGGTGTGCTGTCGGGCCGTTCTGCGCCAGCGGCGCGGCGGCGTCGACCGAGGGGCCGGTGGACGTGGAGAGCACCTTCGAAGTGGCGGTGCCCACGGTGCCAGGGGCACTCTGGGCGGCGCGCGCGAGGCGGGTCAGGCCGGCCTCGGGCAGGTCCTGGAAGGCGCGGTACCCCTCGCTCGCCGCCAGCACCTTGCAGTCGGCGTCCGTCACCCAGACGGTGCCCAAGTTGGGCCTGGCCAGTGTGGAGTTGAGCGTCGTCACATCGATCTCGCCGAAGAGGACCACTCCGTCCGCCGCGGCCTGGCCCTTGACCGGCCGGACCTGCGCGTAGGAGGCGATGGCGGGTATCCGGCCCGAGGTGTTGACGGTGGTGACCCCGCCGCCGTGCGGCACGTGGACGAGGGTGCGCAGCGGGGTGTCCCCGACCCGCAGGGTGATGGCGCCGGAGCGGTCCAGGAGGTAGAGCGAGCGGTACTGCCCGTGCTTGGACAGGGCGTGTCGCAGCTCCTCGGTCTGGGCGGCCCGGCTCTTGCCCGGCAGGCTCGCGGCCACGTCGTTCAGCTCGACGTACGACTGGTCGAGCGACTGCCGGACACGGTTCGCGGCGAGCTCGGCGCGCGCCTGCTGGTTGGCGATCACCGGCGCCGGAACCGAGCCCGCGTCCGCCCGGTTCAGCACGAAGATCATCGGCAGCGCCCAGCAGGCCACCAGCACCAGGCCGAACGCGGCCAGCGCCCGGTAGCCGGGTCCTCGGCGGGCCGGGAACTCCTGCGGGCCGCTCTCCCCCAGCAGTTGTTGCCGCAGCGACTCCAACGCCTTTCCGATCCGGGCGAGTTCTCCGATGCCGTGAACCGGGACGGGCCGGTCCAGCTCGGCCTCCTCGGCCGAACCGTCCTCCGTCACGCCCCGGGCCAGGCGGCCGGCGGACAGGTACAGCCGCAACAGCGGACGCTGCACGAGGAAGTTCAGCGCCAGCCCGAGCAGCAGCGCGATACCGGCGAGCGCCCCGGCGGCCTCGATCGCGAATCCCGAGTAGTCGGCGGCGGCGGTCGAGGCGGGCACGACACGGGAGGTGAGCACCACCAGGCCGAGATCGTCGGTGTCGCCCGGCCCGGTCGTCGAGGCGACCTGGGCCCAGCCGGCCACCGTGGGCCGGGAGCTCGTGGCGGCGCCCAGCAGACTTCCGGAGGCGTCGGAGTCTCGCCCCGACGCGCTCACCGCGCGGGACGCCGACCGTGGCAGACCGCTGTCGGCCGCGGTCGGTGACGCCGCGCCGTGGGACGCGGTGACGAGTGCCTTGCCGCTCGCGTCCAGCACCTTGGCGATGCGCCCGTCGCCGGACGTCGTGACGGTGGGGAGCGCCTCGGAGACCACCAGCAGCCACTGCCGCTCGGCCCCGGTCGGGACCTGGTTCTGGTCCTGGTTGGCGTCCACCTGCTGCGCGGGCAGCGTGACCCTGGCGAAGTACAGCAGCCGCGTCCCGCCCGAGGTCACCAGCCGGGGCGCGATCGTTCCCTGCTCCGACGCCTTCCTGGCGGCCTCGGCCTGGGCCAGCGCCACCGACGCGCCACCGGAGGCCAGCAGTTTGCCGGTGTGCGCGTCGAGCAGAGCGCTGCCGAGATCCGCCTTGTTCGCGGCAGTCAGCGACTTGAGCGCACTGGCGGGTGTCGAAGTGCTCGCCGCCGGGTAGGCGTCGGCCGTACGGCGCACCGTGCTCGCCTCGGCGTCGATCGCGGTACGCACCGACAGCGCGGTGTCCGAAGCGATCTGCTGCTCCGAGTTCAGCACGGCCACCGGCACACGCTCGGAATGGACGTCGCCGAGGCCGGCGACGGTCAGGGCGGCGACCACGAGAAGCAGCAGGAGGAGCAGGACGATCGGCGGGCGAACACCGCCCAGCAGCGGCATGTCGGCGCGGCGGCGGACTCGATGTCGGCGCGGCGCCCGGGACTCGGTGGGCAGGACAGCTTCCTTTCTCAACGGGCGCCTAGCGCAAAGGTTCGATGGATCGAACTGTCACTCTAGTGTCACGCGATCACATCACCATCACATATCCGTACCGCAGTCGTACGAATGGCGTGTTGCATGAAAGGGCGGACCCCGCACAGCGGAGCCCGCCCTGGGAACGCCCGGTCAGCGGACGAAGGAGATCTCCGGGTACTTCTGGGCGGGCCCGTCGAGCAGGGTGCTGTGCTTCTTGCGCAATTCCTGGTCGAAGAAGGCGGCGAGGTAGACGCGCTGGATCTGGATCGCGCGGTTCGGGTCGATCGTGCCGTACTGCTGCTGGAGCTGGCTCTTGGAGAGCCCGAGCAGACCGGCCTCCTGCTGCACCATCCACTCGTTGTCACTGAACGACAGGTGCGCCGCGCCGTGGAGCTGGATGTCGACCCGGTAGCCCTTGAGGTGCGACCACATGGTGCGCCACGAGCCGTCGGTGTTCCGGTTGTGGGTACCGGAACTGAACAGCATGAAGGGACGGTTCAGGTCCTTGCTCGGCGCCGTGCCGAAGAACTGTCCGTCCAGGTTCGCACCGGCGGCGATGCGCTTGTCGAGCTGCATGGAGGTGGCGACGGCCGCGCCGCCCAGCGACCAGCCGAACATGCCGATACGGGACATGTCGACGTTCTTCGTCAGACCGGTGGGGAGCGTGGCGTGACCGTAGTCGGGGTTGCCACCGGTGCTGAGCGTGCCGAGCTTGTCGATGACGAACTTCATGTCGGCCGCGCGCACCTTGAGCGTGTCCGAGGAGTGCGAGCCCGCCGGCATCGCATTGTGCTCGACCCGGTTCGCCGGGAACTGCACCTCGTTGGCGTCGTGGGTGTGATCGACGGTGACGACGAGGTAGCCGCGGCTGGCGAGGTCCTGGACGAGCGCGGTACCCATCGCACGGTCCGAGTGCAGCCCGGTCGAGTACAGCAGGACGGGCAGCTTGCCGAGCGAGGTGTCCACGGGGGCGAGGACGTGGCCCGCGGTCGCCGGCAGCGTCACCTGCTGCGAGTTCAGGCCGCGCGAGGCGAGGAAGGAAGCACCGGACAGCGAGGGCATCCACGGCGCCTGGTAGTGCCCGGAGGGAGAGGAGGTCGGGTACCAGAGCGAAACCATCAGCTCGCGATGCTGGCCGGGCACATACGGGTCCGTACGCGACTTGTCGACCAGGTGCAGGCCGACCATGCCCACGCTGTGGCTTCCGGTCGGCGCGGGGATGTTGAGCTTGAGCGGGGAGCCCGCGGTCCTCGGCGCGACGGTCGCGGCACGGAGGGCAGCCTTGTACTGGCCTGTCGCCACGTCGTTCTCGGGCGCCCAGGGCGCCTTCACGTCGGGCGAGGCCTTGCTGAGCGTGGGCCCGCCGTGCGGCGTCCCGGCGGCCATCGCCGGCGTCATCCCGGCACCCAAGGCGACTGCGATCGCACTGGCCGTGCTGACCGCTCTGGCGATCACTTTTTCACGATGACGCGGGCGGCGGTGCCTCATGGAACCCCTCGTTGGTCAGTGACCGCGGAACAAGCGATCGACTGCCGTACACCGTACCGTCGTTGCGGGGCCGACAGATCAGCGCACCCCGCTCGACGGTGCGAAGGGCGATTCCCGGCCGGTCCGCCCCCAATGCCGCCGACGCGAACGAGCCCGCGCTCTGCCACTGCGGGGTACCCCGACCGGCCGCAGATCAGCCAGGCCTCGTGGGGGCACGCCGAGTCTGTCGAAACCTGCACCTCGTACGCTTCTTCCTTCAACCAGGTGGCGACCGCCTCCACTTCCACTCGCGGCTTCGTCCCGGCACTGTGACACGTGCATGAGGCCCACGAACCGTGGACGTGTACTGCGGAACGTGGCCTGTCGCAGGGCTCGGAGAGAATCAGTTTGTTGCTTCCCGTGATTCGACTCGTCGGTGTCGACGCGGCACATTGATCGCTGCCACGATGTCCTGATGTCCTCCCCCGATCTTGCCGAACCGTGGCTGCGCGGTGTCGCGGCCAATCCGGCGGCACCCAGCGGGGTGCTGCTGCGTCTCCTGGCCACGCGAGCACGCGCTGCCTGGACGATCCTGTGCGAGGAGCGGGACCTTCCCGCCGACGTCGTCGAGGCAGTGCTGGCGCACCCGGAGCGGGCGGTCCGCCGCAGCTTCGCCCGCAACCGACACGCCACTGTCGGGCAGCGCGGCCGGCTCGTCGACGATCCTGACGCGCTGGTCCGTGCCGATCTGGCCTCCGGCCCCCGCCCCCGCTCGGAGAGGGTCGAGAAACTGCCAGATGATGTCCTGGAAGCCCTGCTGACCGCGGACGACAACGACCCGAGCCAATTGCTCCCACTGGCGTCCCCTGCAGAACGGCCGCCGGGGCTGCCGGGCCCCGACCGTCAGGCCCGGGTCGGTGCAGTCCCGCTGGGTGAGTCCTCGACACGTGTGCCCCGGGCCCGCCGGAGCACTCGCCCCAGCCCCGCCAGCGCGGTGACGGTTCCGGCTCCGACGGGAACAAGCGGCCAGTACGCGATGGTGTTCCCGAAAGCCGCGCACCCCATGAGCACGAAGCTCGCCGCCAGTGCGACGAGGAACCCCAACGCCCAGGGTCCGGCCCGCTCCTGCCGCACCAGCCGGACCCGGCCGTCGCGGCCTGTCAGGTACGCGGCGGCGGCCAGGGCGAGGGCGATCAGATAGCCCGTGATCAGCGGGTAGAGCACGAACAGCGCCAGGTCCCACCCCCCGGGGTGCCAGCCGCGCCACACGTCACGCCCGTCGATCTCCACGACCCGCCCGTGCCACAGGCCCGCCGGGACCCGCTGTCCCTCCTGGAGGTCGTTCACGGAATCGTCCGGGACGCCGTTCACCGTCTTGGTCTCGTCACCGATGCGCAGTTCGATCGTGTACGTGGTGGTGACGGTCCATTCGCCGCTGCCGCCGTCCTGGCCTCCGCCGTCTCTTCCACTCGTCGTGCGGGACGTCAGCTTCGTGATGGTGGCCTCGGTCGTGTGCAGCGTCCCGTCCGACTGTGCGTGTGCGACGCCCGTCTCCTCGTAGGTGCGCATGGCGAGCAGCAGGATCAGGGCAGCCATGACCAGACGGAACACCCAGTGCAGTACATGGCCGCGCATTGTTCTGGGCCGCCTCGTGCCCGGTCTCGTCCGCGACGTCGTGCCCCCGGTCTGCTCCTGCGTCATCGGGCTCCCCCGCCTTCCGGTCGGGAACGGACGAAAGCCGTCCCACCGGATCACACGCCGCACAGCCGACCATGGTTGCGGTCGGCCACCCGGCCTTGGCCGTGTCACCGGATGGCAGCTGCTCCAGGCCGTCGACCCGGTAGTAGGTAAGGGGCTCGGGGCCGACCGGTCCGCAGCTGCACGGCCCTTGCGTACGCCGGCGGCCTGTTGTCCGCAAGGCCGCTGGTCATGCGCGCGACGGCCTCTCATCCAAACGGTCCGGCAGGCCGAAGAGCGGAAACGGGCGGTCGGTGTCACGGAAAGCCGTGACACTGGTGATCCGTTCGTTGGAGAACTCGACGACCTGGAGTGCCCAGGGAAGGTGGCCGGTGCCGGCTGGGTGGGATCGGTATCGACCGAAGGCGGGCGAGCCGTTCACCACGGTCGGGACCAGACGCGAGCCGCGGCATTTGCCGATCCGGGCGGTCTTGCAGACGTGCTGGGTGGCGCCGTCCACGGTGACCTTGCCCTCGGGGGCGTCGAGTTGGATGCCGCCGGAGGCGGCCTTCGCCTTCGCCACGTCGAAGGACCTGGTTTTCTCGACCTTTTCCTTCCACAAGTGGACGGAGTTGCAGGCGGCCTCCATCGGGTCGGAGGTCGGCTTGTCCTTGCCGTACGCAGCCCGGCAGGCGGCCACGAACTTCGTGTTGGCCGCGCCCGTGGTGGTCTCGCAGTAGTGGCGACCGCCACGAAGTGGCGCAAGGTCCGTAACTCCACGCTGCAACGATACCCACGGGGTATCGGCGCCGCAGGACGGGTCTTGGACAGTCTTGGGGCGCCGGCGGTGAACTCGTGAGCATGACCGAAGAAGCCAAGACCGGCGAGCCGCAGACCCACCCCGCCCTATCGGTGGTGGGTCCCGGCGACGGCGAGACGATCGTCCTGGGCACCACGCACATGCGCGTCCTGGAGGACGGCAGCCACACCGGACACCGCCTCGCGATCACCGAGTCCGTCCTCGCACCCCACACCCAAGGACCCCCGCAACACCGCCACACCCGACACGACGAAGGCTTCTACATCCTCTCCGGCACCATCCGGTTCACCGCCGGAGACAAGGACCACGACGCCGGCCCAGGCACACTCGTCATAGTCCCGCCCGGTACCCCGCACACCTTCGCCAACCCGACCGACCAACCCGCCGTCATGCTCAGCACCTTCACCCCCGACCTGTACATCCAGTACTTCCGGGACCTCCAGGAGGCACTCGCCGACGGCCGACCCCTGACACCCCAAACCAACATCGACACGATGAGCCGCTACGCGACCGAACCCGCCACCGACCTCGACTGAAGCGACATGGCCAAGGCCGGTGGGCTGGCACCAGGCCGAAACCCCGTGCTCGCGGCGGGCGCATGGCGCGTGAGGGGCTCTTGACGCATGCCTGCCGAACTGAAGAGATCGTTCGTGCGGCTGTTCGCAGCCGTACACAGATCGCTCCGAAAGGGAGACCGATGCGATTACCGTTATTCCCGTCCCGCGCCAAGGCACGCTCCGGCCCACGCGGATCGCGGCTGACCGCCGTCCTCACCTCCGCGCTGCTGGCTGCCGGACTGCTGATCGGTGCCGCCCCTGGCCCGGGTGGCTACTCGGCGCGGGCGGACGACCGGCGGACGGACCCCTCGTCGAACGGCAGCCTGCCGTTCGCCACCTACAACATGCAGGGTTCCAACCACGGGCTGCGATGGAACGGCGAGGTCGGGCCGCTGACGATGCGACACCAGGTCGTCGCTCTCCAGGAGGTCGGCAACGGACCGCCTCCCGAGCCGCACCAGACCCTGGGCACCGGTGAGTCGATCCCCATCCCCGGTCCGTTCCCGGCCGGCCTGCCGAATCATGTGAGCCATACGCAGTGGGAGTACAACCACCACCGCCTTCACGTCTACTACCTGCAGACCGACCCGCGTCGCAACAGCACCACGGGACAGGACCGCTGGCAGGGCGGCCGGGTCAACCTGGCAGTGGTCACGCACACCCCCGCGGCCGAGGTCCGCGTCATCGAGAACCCGCTGTACGACCGCGACGAACCCCGCGACGAGTACCGCTACCGCCGCGTCCTCGGCGTACGGATCGGCAGCACCGTCTACTACGACGTCCACGCTCGCGGCGCGGACGTCCCCTACCTGCTCGCGGGGATCCGTGCGGCCGCCCGGCCCGGCGAGAACTGGGTCATGGTCGGCGACTTCAACCTCAGCATCCGCAACCGTACCGACCAGCAGGCCAGGGAACAGACCTTGCACCTGCATGCCGACGAGCAACTGGCGCGTCCCGACCGCGCCACTCACCAACAGGGCGGCGAACTCGACTACGCGATCACGCGTGGTACACCCCGGTTCAACGCGGACATTCCCGTGGCGCGCGGATCGGACCACTATCCCGTCCAGTTCGAACCGGCTCCCACTCCCGTTCCGGCCGCACCCGACGGCCCGGTCCACAACTTCACCTCGAGCCTCGAGAACGCCCGGACCGGGTTGGTCCTGGACGCCCAGGACAGGGCCTGGGGTGAGGTGACCACCACCCAGGAGCGTTACAACCTGCGTCAGCGGTTCCGTGTGGGCACCGTGCAGGCGCACTGGTACCGCTTCGCCGTCGGCGGCAGCCCCACGGCGAGGTCCGGCGCCCGAGGCGCTCTCGCCGACCGCGCCGCCGGGATGTGCCCCGGCCTCAACCCGTTCCTCCCGGTGGCCGTCATCGTGCTGTCGTGCGACTCCCCCTCGCACAGTGGCAACCCGACGACCTGGGGACACCCGGCGGCCCGCTGCGCTGGCACAACTCGGCCTATCCGGGCCTGTGCCTGACCGGTCTGGGCAACGAACAGCGTGTCCTGGCCCTGGCGTGCAACGACAGTGCCTCCCAGCAATGGTGGGACAATTCCCGCGGGGTGTCCGACCGTGCGTGGGAAGCCGGTGACCTGCGGGTCCGGCTACGCGCCTGGAACGGCCTCTACCTGGATCAGTTCGGGGAGCCCGGCCGTGACGGCACCCCGCTGACCACCCGTCCGCGCAACAACGTGTTCACCCAGCGCTGGGACATGGAATACGCCGGCCTGGGCGACAACATCGTCCGGCTGAAAGCGTTCGGCAGCGGCGGACAGTGCATCGACATCCTGGACACCCATCAGCCCCGGCCCGGCGAACGTTCCCTGCTGCACAGCTGCACGGACCGCGGTGCCAGGGACGACGGCACGGGGCACCGCTGGCAGGCGGAGATGTACGAGGACGGCTCCCTCCGCTTCCGCAACGAGGCCGCGCACCAGTGCCTGGTGCCGTCGGCGCGGGAGGCGGCCTACGTGACGATCGAGAACTGCAACGACGACGCCCGGCAGCGCTGGACGATCGTGCCGTAGCCGTGACGCCGTGACTGCGACCCCGCAGCGGCAGGACGAACCGGGCCTGGGCCGACGTACGGCAGTCGGCCCAGGCTTTGGTGCTGGTGAGGTGGCGTGCGGCGACGTCGGTGAGGAGTCGGGTGCCGGCGGCGGAGTCGTGGCCGCCGGCAGCGGCGACGGCGAGCAGGAGGCCGAGCCTGTCGGTGATGCCGTGCCGTTTGCGTCCGATGATCTTCTTGACCGGGTCCATGCCTTGGCTGGTCAGGGGGACGGTGGCGGAAGTACGCCCTCGGGCCCGGATCTCGTCCGTCATGGCGAGCTTTGTCCGTGGGGCGCGGTCAGTACGTTGGCCGGTCTGCCGGCGAGGTACGTGGTCAGGTTGTGGTGGATCTCGGCGAGGTTGGCGGTGCGGGCGGTGTCGGTGTACCAGGCGATGCCCGGGCTGAGCACGACATTGCCGAGTCCGCGCAGTACTTCGGCATCGTCGTCCACCAGGTCGTCCAGCGCGGCGCCCGCGAGCCGGCCGTCCACGAGCATGCGGGCGAGGGCCGACTGGTCGACGAGTGCGCCCCGGCAGGTGTTGACCAGGACAGCAGTGGGCCGCAGCATGGCCAGTCGTTCAGCCGTGAGGATGCGCCGGGTGGCGGGAGTCAGAGGAACGTGCAGCGACAGAACGTCACTGCGGTCCAACAGGTCCTCCAGGGGAACAACTGTGATGCCGGAGACGGCGGTACCGGTCCGGTTGGCGCCGATCGCCTGCATGCCGAAACCGGCGGCGATCCGGGCGACGGCGGTGGCGATGCGTCCTGTCCCCAGCACTCCCAGCGTCAGGCCGCTGAGTTGCCGGCCGAGGAAAGGCGGGTAGAGATGGCTCGCGCCCTTGCGGACCGCACGGTCCGCCGGCAGAAGCCGACGGCTGACCGCGAGCAACAAGGCGAACGTGTGCTCGGCCACGGCCTGGCAGGAGTAGTCGGGGCAGTGGGCCACGGTGATCCCGCGCTCCCGTGCCGCCGACAAGTCCACCGCGTCGAAGCTGCTGGTCACCAAGGTGAGGTAGCGCAGCCGGTCCACCTCGGCCAACAGCTCGGCGTCGAGGTGTGTCCACTCCACGATGGCGGCGTCGGCACCGTTGAGCCTATTGACGGCGGTCCGGCGGTCGGGCCGATCATGGAAGACCTCGAAGTCGCCCAGTTCGGCGAACCTTCGACGCCAGGCCCCGGGCAGGTACGTCGGCTCGTCCAGGTACACGATCCTCATGCCGCTCCTTCCCGGCGCGGCGATGAAGCAGCGACCAGTGCGGCTCCGGCCCTGGCACAGGCGGCGGCGAACAGGGCCGGATCGCGGGCGAGCGCGAAGCGCACGTACCGGGAACCGGTCGCCGTGTCGTCCCAGTGGAAGTGATCGCCAGGCAGGATCCCGACCCCCGCGTCCGCGAGGAGTCCCACCACGTCGAGAGCGCTGAGCGCGGGAGAGGAGATGCGCACCCACTCGACGCTGATCGTCGCGTTCGGCTCGACGGGCTCCAGCACAGTGCCTTGGAGCGCATGGCGCAGGGCCGCCCGGTTCTCGCGGACCGGTCGGCGCACGGTGGCTTCCAGACCTCGCTCGGCGGAGTCCTCCAGGTATCGGGTGATCAGGAGCAGGACGAACGGGCTGATGTTGAGCAGCAGATCATTGTGCAGCTCGTAGAGGGGGTCGAAGAGGTCCTCGCTGGTGGCCAGAATGCTGCACTTCATGTCGAGGGTCGGCCAGGTCTTCCCGGTGTCTTCGACACAGAGGTAGGAGACGCCGGAGTTGTCCAGTACCTCGTACTGGTCCCATCGCTCGCAGGCGGCGTGGAAGCGGAAGGTCCAGTCGATGACCAGGAGGGTGCCGGTCATGGCGCAGCGCTGTACGAGGCGGGCGAACTCGGGCTCGGTCGGCATGAATCCGGTGGGGTTGTTGGGCAGGGTGAGAAACAATGCGCCCGGTCCTCCCTCTCCGAGCAGTCGTTCCGGACCGGGCCCGGTGAGATCGGACTCCGCGACCGGGCGCAGCAGGGCCCCGCGTCGCCGCAGAATCCCGGGAAGGTTGTCGAAACAAGGCCGCAGCAGCCCGACCTCCTTCCCCCGAGCTCCGAGGAAGGCCGCGACCAGATCGATGGACTGGGACGCCGACTGACACAGCAGTGTCCGCCGTCGGCCCGCCGCGGCCGACTGACCGGCCAGCCCGTAGAAGCAACTCTGGAATTCCTTCTCGAGATCCCGCAGCGGCCGCCTCTCGCTCTCCGCGAAGACCGACGACAACTGGCGGACTATGAGTTGCTGCGCCGGGTCCTGGAACTGGTGAGCGTGACCGTCGGCCAGATTGAACTCACATTCGATTCCCAGATGCTCGTACTGAGTCAGATTCGGAAGGCTGACCGATGGCGTCACTTCGTTCTTCCCTTTCCGGATGCGACAGTTGTGCCGGGTGTGGCAATTCCGTCGTCTGGCTCTCGCTGCCGGCCAAGCGCAGCATGAGGTCATGCACGAGGAGCGCGGCCGTGAGGTATTGCCACAGTTCCGGCTGGACCAGCAGGGGAAGCGCTATGAGAAGTGTGCCGACGGCTACGACGAGTCGCCGCCGTAGATTCCGCGATCGCGGTGAGCGACCCCTGATACTGATCATTTCCCCCTCCACGGCTCATCGTGGTTTCACGGTACGAGTGGATCCCGCAGGTCATCAAATATCTTCTGTACCGCAGAGACGGCAGCAGCTAGTGTGAATAAGACGGAACCCCGTGGAAGCGGCAATCGTCTTGCGTTGAGGTAGCGACCATGACCCGTGAACCGCGACCCGTTGTCTTCGAAGCATCTCTGCGCAGCTTGCTGGACAGCCCGGCACTAGCCGGGAACAGGAAAAAGTTGGCCCGTGCGCTGGGCGTCAACGAGGCGACGATCTCCCACTACCTTCACCGTCGGATCAGACCGAGTTTCGACACCCTCGTCGGCATAGCCGCCTTCTTCAATGTCAGCCTGGACTACCTGGTGTTCGGGGAGCGGCCGCGACTCCAGGCTCCCGAGGACCCGGTCGGACTGCGGGCCCAGATCAGACGCGCCGTCGTCGAGTCGAGCGACCTCAGCGGCCGACATCTGGACATGTTCACCAGGATCAGCCGCCGACTCGAGGCGAAGATCGACGGTGTCGCCCGGGCCCTGGTCGAGGAGAAGGAGGACTGGGGGCCGGTGGGCTTCGTCACCGACGCGGAGGCGATCGGTCTCGAGGCGTGCATCACTCGAATGCGGATCATGACCCGGTTGTTCCAGTCGGACGTCCAGGACGGCGAACCGGGCGCGTTCTTCGAGGTGGTCTCCGCCAACCTTCTCTCCGGCCGCCCCTACCAGTACCTGCTGTACGGCGAGCACAACTCGTGGCTCCCCGCCGTCGAGTCGTTCCGAAACCTGGTGATCCGCAACAGCGTGCCCGTGGAACTTGCCCGCGAACTCCTGCAGTTCCGCACCGTCGAACAGGAACTGGTGAGCTCGGTGTGCATCCTGGATCTCGACTTGCCACTGGTCAGCCGCCAGGAGCCCATCCTCCTGGAACGTCACCGGGACAACATCTCACGCGAGGGGATCTGGGCGTACATGTCCATCGAACGGGCGGACGCTCAAGGAGGAGTGACGATCGAACCGCTGTACCTGGAGTCGACGCTGCGTCAATTCAACCGGGACTGGGCGGTCGCCCGCCCCATTTGAGCGGTGCGACAGTGCGGTGAACCGAGCCGGGTGCTCTATGCTTGCGCCTCAAACCGGACGCCGAGTTCAGTGCGCTCCTTATAGGACAAGTGAGTGGTCCGAGCGTCCGTAAGGATCTTTACGATGGGGTGTCTCCGGATGAACCAGCCAGCGGACCCGACCGCCGGAAACAGCGCACCGGCAGCCCAGCCATTCGTGCCCGAGGACTTCCAGGTGCCCGACGGATACGAGGGGGAGGCATTCCACTTGGTCCCGCTCCGCCCCGAACACAACGAACGCGACTACCACGCTTGGAGCACGAGCGTGGAACACATCCGGCGCACCCCCGGATTCGAGACGTACAACTGGCCCGTCTCGATGACGCTGGACGAGAACATGAATGATCTCGTCCAGCACACGGCCGACTTCCACGCCCGAACCGGATTCACCTATTCCGTGATGAATGACGAGGACGACGTCATCGGCTGCGTGTACATCTATCCCTCGAACCACCCCCTGCACGCGAACGTCCGCTCCTGGGTGCGCGAGGACCACGCCCAAATGGACACACTGCTGTACGACACCGTCGACAACTGGCTCCGCAAGGTCTGGCCCTTCGCCGACTTCAGCTACGCCCCACGCTTGAAGGAATACGCATAGTCGGCGAACCGCCTTTCCGGCATCTGCCGATGGCAGCACTCCTCGGGCTGGAAGAACCAGCCGGGCTCCGGCATGCGCCAAGCCCCTCTCCGAACATGGTGCGGTCCACGAGCATGGCCTGGCGCCCAGATGCCTCGTTGGACTGGGCATGATGGGAGCTGGGGCGCTTGGATTGATCGTGGCGGAGTACCGGGTCACCGGGTTGTCACCGAAGGTGATCGCCGAACTCGTCGCTGAGGTCCGGCCGTTGTAGGCACGAGCAGCGTCAGGCGCGCCTGACGGCCCGGCCGCGGCGACGGGCTGTGGGAGCGGGGGCGAAGCACAGGTTCGTCTTCGTCGACCGACTGCCGGCCACGTTGGTGAGTCTGCGCCATGGCACCACTCGTGACGTGCCGGCCCGCTCTCACACCAGCAGACCACCGCCCTCGGCAACGCTCGTCGAACGTGAACACCGACAACGCCACAGACCTCGACGCGCCACGGCCACCGTGCACGAGCTCGCTACGTCCTGTTTCAAATGTTCGACCGGCACTGCGCGGACGGTCGGGCTGCGAGGATGTCGTCATGGAGCAGACGCTGAGTCGGCAGGAAGCCTCAGACGCGGTCAGCGACGCAGGATGGCGCTTCCTACTGGGCACAATCCGAACGTCGGTCCCGGTCGGGTCACTGGCCGAGGGAGTCGAGATGGCGGCGAGCGCGGTGGCGGCGTGCGGTGACTCCGCCGATCAGCACCTTCGCGCCGATGTCCGACCTGGGCGGGTGGTACTCACTCTTCAGTCGCTGGACCATGCCGCGGTGACCACTCGCGATATTGCCCTCGCGCATCGGATCTCCGGTGTTGTGCTGGAGGCTGGGTCGCGGACGGAGCCTGAGATCGGTGCGGAAGCACCACGGTCGGTCCAACTCCTGGAGATCGCGATCGACGCACTCGACGCTGCGGCGATCCGGCCGTTCTGGAAGGCGGTGTTGGGTTACGCCGACGAGGCGGGAGCCGACGGTCCCACGGATCCGCTCGTTGACCCGGTCGGACAGGGCCCGGCGATCTGGTTCCAGCAGATGGACCAGGCGCGCCCGGAACGCAATCGCATCCACCTGGATATCTGCGTCCCGCACGACGAGGCATCCCGGCGGATCGATGCCGCGCTGGCCGCCGGCGGCCGACTGGTGTCCGCCACCCGAGCACCAGCCTTCTGGGTACTGGCCGACATCGAGGGCAACGAGGCCTGCGTGACCACCTGGCAGGGCCGAGACGGATAGAACGTGCTTTGAACGCGCCGGTTCCAAGCATTCATTGACGACTGCGACCGTCACGGTGGCCTCGTAACGGACGGCAAGTCCGTCGTATCGAGTCGCGACGGACCGGTGCCACTTGAGGCGATCGATCCCGTACGCGATGGCGTGGCGTTCGCGGCAGTCGGCCTTGTCGAACCTGGGCGGTCGGCCGCCGCGGATGCCGCATCTCTTGGTGCGCCCGCGAGCGCTTCCATCAGGTCGCCAAGGGTCCTGCCGCGGCTCGGTACCGCGTGGGCAATGCCGAGCGCACGGCCAGCACGCGCTCACGCCCCCACAGCACGATCCGACGGGGTTCCGGCTTGGGCGCCTTCACGGACGACGAACGACAGGGGTTGTGCGGAATCAGGCGATCGTCGACGGCAGCCGCCAGCATCGCGTTGAGGTTCGCGAAGATGACCCGCTGATAGGCGGGAGACAGTCCCCCGTCTTCGAGCTTCCGCAGCCACTCACGGATGTGGATCGACCGCAGCGAGTCGAGGGAACGGCTGCCCAGATGCGGCAGGACATGCAGGCGAATGCGCGTCTCGGTGCTCACGAACGTGCTGGGGTCCATCGTGAGGGAGGCCAACCACCGTTCGGCGTGCTGCCGCACGGTGAGGCGGCCGGCCCGCGGGTCGATGTACAGCCCGCGCGTCATGTCCGCCTCGACCCCGGACAGCCATTTCTCGGCGAGGCGCTTCTGCCCGTCGGGAAAGCTCTTGGACTTCTCGGTGCCATCGGGACCGACGTACCGGGCCCGGTAGCGCAGGCCGCTGCCGTGGCGGTCGCTCTTGACGCGGACGGTCTTGCCATCGGAGTCGGTCTCGGTCTTGAACCAGCAGTCTTAGATGTGGCCGGCCATGGGGGCTGATCCCTTCTCGGTAGCAGGACAGGGCGGGGCTCGATGGCCGCTGTGCGGCGGGTTTCGGGGTGTGCTGGGCCGGGACCGCTACTCGCTACGGGCTTGATCATCGGGGGTTTGGGCTGCTAGTGTGATGCGCCAGAAATCCTGATGCTTAGTTACTACCCTGTTGGCATGTCGCATCCCGGGCCTTCTGCTGTGGAGATCACACTGTCCAAGG
>NZ_JBIRQM010000036.1:0-39484 GCF_044333225.1 Streptomyces sp. NPDC021080
GTCCCTGGCTCGACACCAAGGGACCTACCCGGGGTCCCGCCCTCTCGTTCGCCCACTTGACAGACCCACCCACAGCCTTAACGCAATGGTGTTGCCTCGTAGTGGTGTAGCCGATCATGGTCTGTCGCCTCCGCTTACGAGCCGTCCAGTGAGTGCCGCTTTCGGTTACCCAGCGATCGCCACTGGTCCCGGCTCGATGAGCCCCAACGCCGCCTGCAGCGAGGGTAATTCGGGCTGCGACCTGGGGATTCCGTCAGCTTGATCGGCTACACCACGAGAAGGGACGCGACCGTGGCACGGCTGTTGCATCACGTCCTGGCGGTGGTTCATGGTGGACTCGGCTCAGTATTCAAGCGTCGCCGACAGGCCGTTGCACAGACATTGCACACCAGTCATGCCTCCCAGGCCGTGGCCGGTGCGCGAGTGCTGAGGATTCGGCTTCCGCCGCCCGGGTCTAGAGTTCTCAGCCGTAGTCCGGTCCCAACCACGCTCAGGACTACCGCGCGAGCAGCGCCTCTCACCCGTGTGTCCTGGCGGAATGGCCGCAGCGGCGATTCGAAGCCAGATTGATGGTGTGGTGTTGGCGGCCCGGAACGCCTCTCCGATGCATCCCGGGCCGCCTCGTCGCTCTCCTCACCCCTAGCAGGGCTGTTACCGCGAGGGACATGCCCCGGAGGTGGCAGCAGACCGAGTCTGTGCGGGCCGGGCCGTATACCCATCACGCGACCGCGACCGCGACCGCGACCGCGACCACGACCACGACCGCGGCCTCGGCCCGTCCGGGGTTCGTTGATCCACGTACGTTGCACCGTGAATTCCAGATGGTCAGGCGCTCGCGCTTCCGGTGTGCGAGTTGCGCTGGCAGAGATGCCGCTCTCCTTCAGCGAGGCGGGTCAGATGGGAGTGCATCCGGGTTGGCACCCTCGGCCTTGGCTGCGTCGGCGAGGGCCGCGGCAGCGGCTTCTTCCGCCTGAGCCTTGTCGTTGGCGGCCTGGGCGACCATGTCGTCCGAGGGCTTCTCGCGAGTGGCCGGCGACTGGGGCAGCACCTCGCTGAAAGCGCGGGACACGCCCTGGAGTGCGGAGGTGATCTCGCTGGGGATCACCCAGAAATTGTTGCCCGAGCCTTGCGCGAGTTGGGGCAGCGTCTGAAGGTACTGGTAGGCGAGCAGCTTGGGGTCGGGATCGTTGCGATGCACGGCCTGGAACACCTCGTCGATGGCCCGGGACTGGCCCTCGGCCTGGAGGATCGCAGCGGTCCGGTTACCTTCCGCACGCAGGACAGCGGCCTGCTTGTCACCTTCGGCGGTGAGGATCTGCGACTGGCGCTGCCCCTCGGCCCCGAGCACCGCGGCCCGCTTGTCACGCTCGGCTCGCATCTGCTTCTGCATGGCGTCCTTGATGGACTGCGGAGGGTCGATGGCCTTGATCTCCACCCGGTTGACCCTCAGCCCCCACTTGCCGGTGGCCTCGTCCAACACACCACGAAGCTGGCTGTTGATGGTGTCCCGTGAAGTGAGCGTTTTCTCCAGGTCCATGGACCCCACGACATTGCGCAAGGTGGTGACGGTGAGCTGCTCGACCGCCTGAAGGAAATTCGCGATCTCATAGAAAGCCGCTCGCGGGTCGGTGACCTGGAAATACAGAACGGTGTCGATCTCGACAACCAGATTGTCTTCGGTGATGACAGGCTGTGGCTTGAAGGAAACGACCTGTTCACGCAGATCGATCACCGGGCGAACACGGTCGATGTAAGGGATTACCAGGCTGAGGCCGGGATTCAGAGTCCGGTGGTAGCGGCCGAGCCGCTCGACATTACGAGCGCGCGCCTGGGGCACGATCCGGACCGCCCGCACCACGGTGAAAACCGCGATCAGCGCCACAAACAGGCCGCCAATCAACAACGCCGTAGTTTCCATGGTCTCAGTCCCGGGGGTAGACAATCGCGGTGGCGCCGCTGATCTCCATGACGTCGACAATCTTTCCAGGAGGAATCACCAACGTCTCGTCGTAGGCACGGGCCGTCCACTCCTCACCACCGATGCGGACCCTGCCACCCAGGCCCGTCACCTCCGAGACGACATACGCACCCTTGCCGATCAGTGCGTCTACGCCGAACCTCTCCGCTTGAGGCTGGAGAACGTGGCGCAGTGCAATGGGGCGCACAAGCAGCACGCTGACTGTCGCTACGACGGTGAACACCAAGAACTGCAACGGCAGTGGCAGCCCGACCGCGGCGGACCCCGCCGTGACCAACGCGGCCGCACTCAGCATTCCGAGCGCAGCAGTAACGGTGAAGATCTCCGCCGCAGCCAACACGGCCGCGATGATCAACCAGATCAGCCATGGATCCATTTGCGTTCCTCTTCTGACCGGTGCGGTGCGGTGCGGCGCGGAAGGGCCTTACTCCCACCTGCACCCCGATACGGGACAGCCGGATCCCCCTGGAAAAGGGAACGCTGCCGAACCATCGGAGGTAATGTGCGCCCCGAGCCAGCTGCTCCTCCTCTTGTGTCAATTTTACTCGTAGCAGAAGACACGAAAACTCCTCAGCGCGGGCCAGATGAGTGCGAAGGTCGCCGACCCGCTGCTGCACAAACTAAGGGCCTGCCGATCATTAACCTGTCGTCTTGATCTTGCGGTTGAGGTCGTTGTTTTGGTCGGCGACTCTGGCTTGAAGGGTTGCCAGGATGGCCGGTGGGGTGGCGGCCGGCGTGATGGCGATGCCCTGTCCTTCAAGCAGCCGTCTGATCTTCAGCAGGGTGCGGTGCATGGCGGTGCGGCTGCTGCCGAAGAGCACGGCGAGGGGTTCCGCGGCCAGGTTGACGTGCAGGTGGAGCATGGTGGCCAGGACCTGGTCGTCGAAGGTGAGCCGGGGAGGGCGGCCGCGTCGTGTGTCTCCTTGCGGGGCCAGAGTCTGGATGAGCTGTCGCAACTGGTGTGAGGTCAGCCCGGTCAGTGTGGGGTCGGACAGCAGCGCCGGATGCCACTGCGGTGCTGGTGGCCTGCCGCTGCGGGCTGCCGGGACGGCCAGGCTCGGCTGGGGATGCAGGGCATAGTTCCAGTCGCCGTGGAAGGCATGACGGGTTAGCGGCAGGGCCGCCATTTCCGCGTCCCCGACACCGACGCCGGTGGGGTAGGTGTTGGTGTCCAGCTCGGCCTTCACCCGCAGTCCGGTGCGGGTGGTGGTCGCGGCGATCGATTCGAGGATGACCTCGTGGCTGGTCAGGGGGCGACCGCGCCAGTTCATCGTGATGTGGGAGAAGAGCCGGTGCTCAATCTTGTTCCACTTCGATGTGCCCGGTGGCAGGTGACAGACCGTGATGGTCAAGCCGGTTTCGACGGCCAGGCGGGCGAGGTGGAGTTTCCAGGCCCGGGTGCGGTAGCCGTTGGATCCGCCCGCATCCGCGGTGATCAGCAGCCGGGAAGCCTGCGGGTAGGCGGCGTGGCCCTGGTCGTGCCACCAGCGGCGGATGGACTCCACGGCGAACGCGGCGGTGTCGTGGTCGGTGCCGACGTTCACCCAGCCGGTGTCGGCCGCCAGGTCGTAGATGCCATAAGGGATGGCCTTGCCCAGCTGCGGATCGGCGAAGTCATGGACGCGCACCGGCACCGGATCGCCCGTCGGCCGCCAGGAGCGGCCCTCGTTGCGGAAGTCGCCGACCAGCTCTTTCTTCTTGGTGTCCACGCTGATCACCGGTTGACCGGCGTCCCGGTGGCCGCGTGCCTGCTCGTTGAGATACCTGAACTGGGCGTCCCGATCGGCATGCTGACTGCCCTCGAGCGTCTTGGCATTGGCCTGCAGGCGAAAGCCCTCCTGCCGCAACAGGCCGGCGACGGTGTCCGCACCGACCCGATGCCCCTGACGGGTCAGCTCGGCCGCCAGCGTGCGGGTCGACTTCGTCGTCCACCGCAACGGCGACATCGGATCCCCACGCTCGTCCGGCTCGACCAGGCTCAACAGCGCAGTCCGCAGTCCAGGGTCGAGGTCCACGACACGTTTGCGTCCGCCGCCCGGCCGCCGTACCCGCCCCAGCAGGGAGTCGCCCGCCTCCAGGTCGGACATCCCTTTGCGGACCGTCGTCTCACTCACCCCGGCCGCCCTGGCCACGGACCGGGCACCGCTATGCCCCAGTTCCTGAGCCTCCGCGGCCATCAGCAGCCGCCGCTGCCGCTCGTCCAGATGCGGGAACAACACCGCGAACTTCACGGCAAGTTGCTCACGAGTCTCGTCCGGGACGCATACGAAACCGACGAGCCCCAGCCCCGAAAGCAACACCTTGATGATCGGCAGGCCCTTAGAACGCTTAACACAATGAAGCTAACGGCTACATGCAGGCGATGGAGCGGGTGAGGTCTTCTGTGAGGAAGATGGCGAACCGTCGCTGCGAGCCGGTGATCGTCGCCAGGTAGACCCGGGCTGTTCCCGCGGCATGGAGTCTGTCGACGGCTTCGGCCAGCCCGGGGCGAGGGGTAACTCCGGTGTCGAGCATGACCTGATGCCGGTGGGACCAGATGTCCCAGAGCTGGCGTGCAGAGGCGGTCTGGCTCTGGAAGAGCTCGAAGCCAGAACCTGCCTGGAGCTCGGCCAGGGCGGCACGTGCGGAGGTGCTGTCGTCCCGATCGAGTGCGGATTCCAGGTCGTCGCGGTTCATGCGATCAGTCTGCCGGACCTGTCTTCCGGCATGGGCGGTTGCTGGTCAGGTAAGCGACAGCACTTGGCGGTGGGTGATCAGGCAGCAGGCGAGCTTGAGGAAGGCTTCGTGGATGTCGGCTCGGCGTTCCCAGCGGACGCGGAGTCGTTTGAAGCCGTGGAGCCAGGCGAAGGCGCGCTCGACGACCCATCGATAGACCCCCAGGCCGCTGCCGTGGGCGGTGCCGCGTCGGGCGATGGCCGGGATGATCCGGCGGGCCCGGACCTGATCGCGGTGGATGTCGTGGTCGTAGCCGCGGTCGGCGAAGATGACTTGGGGCTTGCGGCGTGGCCGGCCAGCTCTTCCCCGGACGGGTGGGATGGCGTCGAGCAGGGGCATGAGCTGGGTGACATCGTTGCGGTTACCACCGGTGAGGATGACCGCGAGCGGTGTGCCGTGTCCGTCGGTGATCAGGTGATGTTTCGAGCCGGCTCGCCCCCGGTCGACTGGCGACGGCCCGTCTGGAGCCCCCTTTTAGCGCCCTGACGTGGCTGGAGTCGACGACTGCCCTCGACCAGTCGAGCCGAGCGGCAGTATTCAGCTCGGCCAGCAGCATCTCGTGCAGCCGCTGCCAGACACCTGCATAGTTCCAGTCCCGCAGCCGTCTCCAACAGGTCATACCCGAGCCGAATCCGAGCTCCTGGGGCAAGTGTTCCCATTGGATGCCGGTGTGCAGCACGAAGAGGATCCCGCACAGCACCTGCCGGTCCGGTACCGGCCTGCGGCCTGGGCACCTGAACCGTCGTTCCTTCTTCGGCAACAGCGGCTCGATCCGCTCCCACAAGCCATCTGACACGATCCACGGTGAAGCCCCCACGGTCTGGACAACACCGAACCCGCCGAACGGACACGGCCACCAGGGACCGATCCACCTCATTGTGTTAGGCGTTCTTAGCCTCGATCTTTTGTGACGGTCCACCGACTATGTCGGTGGACCGTCACAAAAGATCGAGGCTAACCGCCGCTGGACGAACATCATCAGACTGAGCGGACACTTCCCGCCAGGCACTTCACCACCACGCCAGCCCCGTCCCGCCAGCCGATTCAAGCGACTCTGCCGAACCCTGACCAACTGAAGATCACCAACAGCATCCCGAAAGTGAGCCAGAGCCAATTTAACGGCTCTGTCTCACTTTCGGTGGTGACGCGCTGTCATGGGGGTCGTTGAAGCTCAGGTGAAGGACGTCAACGAGCTTGCACAGGCTGTATTTTCTGGCCTTTCCCCGCTGGTCATCGAGGATGTGACCGATGAAGGTGAGCGGATCCTGGTGCGGGCGCGAACTCCGCAGGAGACTACGGTCTGTCCGACCTGCGGCGCGTTGTCAGAGCGCGTGCACAGCTATCAGGTGCGGAGTGTGGCCGACGTGCCGGTCTACGGACGGCGCGTGGTGGTCCGTGTGAAGGTGCGGTGCTTGGTGTGTCCCACACGCGGCTGCCGGCAGACCTTCCGCGAACAGATGTCGGGGCTGCTGAAGTGCTACCAGCGGCGCACAACCCGTCTGACCAGGCAGATCAAGAATGTGGTGAAGGAGTTAGCGGGCGGGGCAGGGGCACGTTTGCCGGCGGTACTCGCGGCAGGCATGCCACCGACCCACCCGACCACCGACCGCCGTCGAGCGACCGCCGTCGACTCCGAGGTGCCGCACCCGCTCGAGGCCGGCCTCACCACCGTCTCGCCCGAGACACCGAACCGCCCTGGCGGCGATTCGACTTCCCCCGCCCCTCCCCGCGGGAGCGGGCATTCACCCCGGCCCTAAAGGACAAGGCACCCTGCCCGAAAGCACGGTGGAAGAATCTGGAGTCGACGCATTCTTGGAAGACAGATCGAGTACGGGCGCTCCACCGGTAGTACGAGTACAGGTCACAGCGGGGCAATAAAATCAGCCCGGCGGAGTGAAAGGCCCCGACGGGGGCACTCGGGCCCTGCCGCACCGATGGGTGCGCTTTCCGAGGGAAAGAGAAAATCGTGTACATAGGCCTGGGTACCGTCGTCCTCGTCATCGTCATCGTCGCTGTCGTCATGGTGCTGCGCCGCCGCTGACACACGCCCCGCAGGGTCGTTAATGACCCAGGGGTTGCCTCGAATGGCTGTGGAAGGTCTCCACCCACATCGGCTCGTGGAGCTTGCCGTAGGCACAGGTCTCCACTCGGGGTACTGCGATGAAAGCGTGAGGTGCTCGGGGAGCTATCCGCAAGGCAGTGGCGGCATGGTCGGGTTGGGGTTCGGACGACCAGCCAGCCGCTGGCCACACCACGGGCACCGACCTGAGCGGATACAAGGTCGAGGCTACCGACGGCAGTATCGGTAAGGTCGATAAGCACCCGGACGACGTCGACTCCTCAACTGGGTGCCGACTGCGCATGCGGTGACCCCGGCATAGCCTATGTCCGCGCCAGTGACGGCCGTGGCGGGAATCGTTGAGCGGCTGGTGCCAGACGAGCTGTGGGAGCTGTTCCAGCGGGTGGTGCCGGAGGCGCCGTCGCGCCCGCAAGGCGGTGGCCGGCGTCGCCATGGCGACCGGGAGGTCCTGGCCGCGATCGTGTTTGTGGCCACGTCCGGCTGCACGTGGCAGCAGCTGCCCGCAGCGTCGTTTGGGCCGTCTGGTGCGACGGCCCACCGTCGGTTCGCCGAGTGGACGAAGGCCAGAGTGTGGGCCCCAAGCTCCACCGCCTGGTCCTCGACGAACTGGGATCCCGGGGCGACCTGGACTGGTCGCGGTGCGCGATCGACTCGGTGAACATGCGGGCCCTGAAAAGGGGGATCTGACGGGTCCGAATCCTGTTGACCGGGGCAAGAGTGCCACGTGCAGGATGTCGGCGCCGCCGCCCGGCAAAGCTGCACGCGGACAAGGACTACGACTTCGATCACCTACGCAACCGGCTGCGCCGCAGATCGTGCCGTGGATCGCTCAGGGCAGTGTCGGCATCCCCGATACCGGCGGAATGTACCGGGTCGCGATCGAGGACGTCAGCGCCTGGATCGTGGGCGACTTCAGGTACTTCGGCCAGTGGCATGCAACGAAGGCCCCGCCGGTCTGTCCCGGTGGGGCCCTCATGGTGTCCTGGCGCAGGCGAACGTTCTCAGAGCCCGAACGGGGCGGGGCCGCCGAGCAGGGATGATGCGTTCTGGAGCGGGCTGAGCGCGCGCGGGGGTACGGCCGCTTCCGGGGTGCGGCAGGTGAAGCCGAGCCGGGCCATGGCCCGGGTCACTTCCCCGCTCGTGAAGTCGCGGCGATCCTGGCGGGTGATGACCTCGCCGACCTGCTTGACGGGATAGTGGCAGCGGCCGATGATCACGGACTCACCCGTGATCGGCTCGGGCTTGATCCCCTTCATCGACTCCAGCACTCCACTCTTGGAGAGGTCGAACGGGAAGCGGGCAATGACACAGCGCATGAAGCCTCATAGGTAGCGGGAGAGTGCCGGCGGGGCCGGACGGCTCGGGGCGGGACGGCTGGACGCTCAGCAGGAGAGGGCGAGAGCGCCCGGGCCGCGGCGGAGGCGGAGGACATCGCGCAGACGGATCCGGTCCGTGTATGCGGAGCCGTCGCGGACCATGGTGAGCTGGGCCTCGGTGACCGAGTCCGTGTGCTGGTCGTCCTCGTCGCACACGACGAGACGCCCGACACGAGCGCCCGCCATCACGGCCAGGGCCACCTCGACGGTCATGTCGCCCCCTACCCGTGGCCCGGACGCGTCACCCGGGTCGGCGACGACGGCAGGGAGGGTGCCCACGGAACACGGCTGCGTCTGAACGAGCGTCAAAAGGTGCCTCCTGCGGGGTGGGTGTGGTGTGGAGCACGGCGACCTGTCTTCGTTCCGCGGTCACCGGTGAGCGGGAACCGGAGACCGGCGTGCCGGGGGACCGAGCCGCCGGGCCGTAGCCCGGGCCCCGCTCGGTCCCCGGCCACTGCCGGATACCGGACTACTGCTGGGCGGAGCCGCGCGTGGCGGTACCGGTGGACCGGCCCTGACCGGAGCGGCCGCGCCGGCCCCGGGAGGAGGCGGACGGGCCACGGCGAGGACGTTCCGTCACCGGCGCGCGGATGACGACCGGCACGCCCGAGGGAGCCTGGGCGCCCGTGATGCGGCTCAGCTCTTCCTCACCCGAACGCACCTGACTGGTCTGCGGGCTGATGCCGGCAGCCGCCATCAGCCGGCTCATGTCGCGGCGCTGGTTGGGCATCACCAGGGTCACGACGCTGCCGGACTCGCCGGCACGGGCCGTACGGCCGCCGCGGTGCAGGTAGTCCTTGGGGTCGGTCGGCGGATCGACGTTGACCACGAGGTCCAGCTGGTCGACATGGATGCCGCGCGCCGCGACATTGGTCGCCACCAGGACCGTCACATGCCCGGTCTTGAACTGGGCCAGGGTCCGGGTGCGCTGCGGCTGGGACTTGCCGCCGTGCAGGGACGCGGCGCGGACTCCGCTGTTCAGCAGGTGCTCGGTCAGCCGGTCCACCGCGTGCTTGGTGTCCAGGAACATGATCACCCGGCCGTCGCGGGCCGCGATCTCGGTGGTTGTCCGGTGCTTGTCCGCGGCGTGCACGTGGAGCACGTGGTGCTCCATCGTCGTGACCGCGCCCGCGGACGGGTCAACGGAGTGGACCACCGGGTCGGACAGGTAGCGGCGAACCAGCAGATCGACGTTGCGGTCCAAGGTGGCGGAGAAGAGCATGCGCTGCCCGTCGGGACGCACCTGGTCGAGCAGCGCCGTGACCTGCGGCATGAAGCCCATGTCGGCCATCTGGTCGGCCTCGTCGAGGACGGTGATGGCGACCTGGTCCAGTCGGCAGTCGCCCCGCTCGATGAGGTCCTTGAGCCTGCCCGGGGTCGCGACGACGACTTCCACCCCGCCGCGCAGAGCACCGGCCTGTCGGCCGATCGACATGCCGCCGACGACGGTCGTCATCCGCAGCCGCAGGGAACGGGCGTACGGGGTGAGCGCGTCGGTGACCTGCTGGGCCAGTTCCCGGGTCGGTACGAGGACCAGGGCCAGCGGCAGTCGCGGCTCCGCGCGCTGTCCGGCGGTGCGGGCCAGCAGCGCGAGGCCGAAGGCCAGGGTCTTGCCCGAGCCGGTGCGGCCTCGGCCGAGAACGTCACGGCCCGCCAGGGTGTTCGGCAGGGTCGCCGCCTGGATCGGGAAGGGGACGGACACGCCTTCGTGGCCGAGCGCCGCCAGCAACGGCGCCGGCAGGGCGAGGTCGGCGAACGCCTCCACGGCCGGCAGAGCGGGCGTGGTCGTCACCGGCAGCGCGAACTCGCCCTGCGGTGAGACCTGCTGACGTCCATATCCCTTCGACCGGGCGGGAGCGCCGGATCGGCCGGTGGAGACGGCCCCGAAGCGGCTGCCGCCCCGTCGGGTGCCGGCGCCCTCCGAGCGGGTGCGGCTGAAGCGATCGTTCGTGCGCGTGCGGTTCATGCGGAACCTTCCTTGAACGGGCACGTATCAAGGAATTCCCGCAGCGAATGAGCAGCGCAGAGAATTGCGAGAACGAGCCGAATGAAATCAGCACCGAATCGGATCGGTGAAGAATTCCCGCGGGATGTGACGCCTGAGAAGCGACGGCATCCCGGAAACAGGAGGAATGGCAGGTGAAGAAAAAAACGGGTCGTACGAGGACCCGTGACGAGCGTCGAGCCGGGAACCGGACGTGGAGCGGAGGCGGCCCGGATCGGGCCGGCGTGCCCCAGGAGCGGATCACGAGCAGATCGGGCATGGAGCCGGATCGGCATCGGCGGCAGGAGGTCGGAAAATGAGGCGGACCGGTCATCCGGAACCCGGAAGCGCGGTCGCGGGGCGCACGCGCCAGGCATGGCCGGGGACTGCCGGGGCGTCTGCGCCGTGCGCCGAAAAAGCGGCGAGCTGGGGCCCGCACCCCAAGGTGCGGGCCCCAGCTGCGCCGTGTGTGCCGGTGTCAGGCGGAAACGATGTTCTCCGCCGTCGGGCCCTTCTGGCCCTGCGCGATGTCGAAGGACACCTTCTGGCCTTCCTGGAGCTCACGGAAGCCGGAGGAGGCGATGTTCGAGTAGTGGGCGAAGACGTCGGCGCCGCCGCCGTCCTGCTCGATGAAGCCGAAGCCCTTTTCCGCGTTGAACCACTTCACGGTGCCAGTAGCCATGTCAATTCTCCTTCGGGACGGTGCTCGGGTCCCGCACTGTGCGGATCCCGTGTCGCCGCGATGATTAACCCGCCGGAAAATGAATGACCGGAAATACAAAAGAACTCCACCCGTAAGAACAGGGTGGATGCTCGCAAGTTTTTTGGGAACCACAACTGCAACTGCTATCGACAGTAGCACGTCACGATCGATGGTGCGCGGCCGAAAATCTCACAACGCCTGTCGATCAAGAAATACTCATCGCGCCCGACAGCGATTTCTTACGTCGCTGCGACAGATATCGGCTCGCCCCGATCGCAGGGTTTCTTCCCGAAGGTCGTGCGGGGGAGCCCGGGATAGGGGCGAAAATCGAACCCGCGTCGCACGCGTGACGAGGCACGGCGACCGCACGGTACGCACGCGGAATCGAGACCGCTCCGCATGCACCCTCACCCGGTGGGCCGTCGACGGCAAGACCTCACTGCGCGAGATCACCCCCACCGACGGCCTGGCCGCACTCCTGCCCTCCGGTGCCCCCCGCGCCGTCACCGGCAAGGGCCTGCGCTCCCTGTTCCATGTGAGCGGTGCTGCTGTTGCTCCCGGGGGTGCACCGTCATGACGGGGTCGGCGACACCGCGGGCAGCCGGGGTGCCTACCCGCAGTGCCTTTTGGCCCGGGCATGCTGCAACTTGTGGGTGAAGCGGTGCATGTGGGGGTCGAGCAGCTCGCCCGACTCCTCGAGCACCTGCTCGTCGGTCAGCCATCGGACCGCGTCGAACTCGCCTTGGTCGTAGGAGGTGATGCTGTCGGCATCGGTGTCGAGGAGGTACCAGAGCGAGACGTCGGTGTGCGCGCCCGGCCCTCGGGTCTCGGTGACAGTGAGGAAGAAGGGGAGCTCGCCGGTGATCGACGATGCCGTGGCCTCGATGCCCAGCTCCTCACGGCATTCGCGGACCGCCGCGGCCCACGGGTCCTCATCCGGCTCGACGTGTCCGCCTGTCGGCAGCCACAGGCCCGCCTTGCGGTGCGCGACGAGCAGCTGCTGTCCGCGTGTGTTGTCGAGGGCGACGAAGTAACTCACCAAGTGCATCGCAGGAATGTCCGGCTTGCGCACCCGATGGAGCGAGGCTCCGCCGACGATCCACTGCGCGGCGGCCTCCAGGTGGGTGCGCTCCAGGTTGTCCCAGGGTTCGATGGCGTCGACCAACTCCAGAAGGTGAGCGCGCGGCTGATCGTCATGGCCGGTGAACGGATGGTCAGTTGAGGCCATCCGTGCATCCTGGCAGGAAGCACTGACGGGCGATGCAGGCCCTGGACGAGAAACGGACCGCCGCAGCCTCCAGTTCACCAATAACCGCTGCCCACCAGATAGGCGATGTCCACAAGGGCGGCCAGGATCAGCGCTGGTATCGCCAGCCATTTCGCGATGGAGGTCAGTGTGTACGTACTGCTCGCTGCTTGCCTCGTGTAGTGCTCCTGCCGTGCTCCCACATCGTGCCGGGCGAACGCGCCGATGACGAGCGCCACCGCACCGGTGATCAGGCACACGGCGAGCGGGGGGAGCGCTCCGTACGTATGGACATCGTCCTCGATGTTGCCGGACGGCCCTGCATGGCCCCGCTCCACCACCGCTCCCACCGCCGCCGCAATGGCCCATATGAGGGTGAAGACCGTCGCGGCGGCGAGAGTGAGAGCGGCACCGGCGAGGACGGGAGCACGGCGGGACAAGGACGACTGGTCCGTGTGCGTCTGGTGTGCAGTGGTCATCGGCCGCGTCTTGGGACGGCGTGGGGCGTGCGGATGCTCGAGGACCACCGTGTCTCGTTTGCTGTTCGGCACGTGCCTCGGCCTTGTAAGGCCGTCGGAGGAGTCAGGTGCGGGCTCTGCGCGGGGTCCGGGCTCGGGTGCCGGGCCCACCACCGCTTCGACGTGGATCACTGACTCGTCGGCCACCCCTTTCAGCACGATGTCGCCGGACAGGTGTCCCTCGGCTGCAGTGTCGACGTGGACCTCCAGACCACTCAGGGTCGGATCGACCCGCAGCCACGATTTTTGGGGCTGAGCCATGCAGTGACGGGCCAATGGCGGGCCGTGCATGGTCACGGCCTGCTTCCGAGACGGTGAGCCTCTTGGAAGCCGGCCGAAGTCCAGGTGGTCCGGGGACGGTGCCAGGCGGATCTCGTTCAGGGCGTCGGTCGCCAGATCGGCGATCTGCTGGATGTCGTTGCGCGCGACCTCCTCCAGGTGCTGACGCGCCCCTTCCGCCACGGGCAGCTCCGTGTGCTGCAGTCGTCTGCGCAGCTCCATCACGGCGCCCTGCCGTGTAAGGACGTCGTCGCTGTTCATGGCCACTTGCAGGGAGAGCGGCGAGGGAATGGCGACGATCTTGATGCGGCCACGCCGACTGTGCGCCAGATGCAGCTCTCCGTGCATCTCTGCCGCCTTTTTCGGTGTCTGATGGGGGTTCTGCTCCCGTACGTGCCTGTAGACATACTCATACAGGTCGTCGAGGGAGACTTCCCCGTCCTCATCGAGGTCGGCTTCGCCGGTCTCCAGGCCTTCAACCACCGCGTGCGTGAACACCGAAGGCTGCGCAGCGGAGTTGTCGGCGAGTTGGTTGCCTTCGAAGGCGTACTCCATGGAGTCGGACGCGGTGATGACGGCCCAGCCTCGTCCGCTGGCCGGCTCGTCCTTCGCGAACGACTCGAGAACGTTGACTTCTCCGGAAGCGCGCACAGAGGACGATCCCCGGGAGAAGGCGCCGCCGTAACAGCAGTCGAGGAACAGGACGGTGCGGCCCGCCCGGGTGCTGGACATGCAGCTGCGGACGAACTGCGAAGGGACGGCCGTTGCTGCCAACAGCGGGGGATCGGTGTCGCTCGCGGCGAAGTACAGCTCGCCGGACTCACTCTTGAGGCCGTGGCAGGAGAAATGCAGCAGGAGCGTGTCGGCACGGCTGCGGTCGTTGAAGAAACCCTGGATACGCCTGCGCATGAGGTCGGCCGACGCGTTGTGTACGACCCCCACCTCGAAGTCGCCGATCTGTGGGTCGTGCAGCACTTTCTCAAGAGCCGCAGCATCCTGGGCAGGCGCTCTGAGTTTCTTCAGCCCCTGGTCGGCATACTGGTCGTTGGCGATGATCAGCGCATGTCTGGAATCCGTCATGGCTCGGCTCCAGCCGGTGAATGGCGCTGGACGAAGGTCCTGAACGCCTCCGTGATCTGATCGTCGGTAGCCCCGGACACCTCCAAGACGTCATCGCCCATCTGCAGGCGCACGGACGGGCGCGTGTCATGGTGCCGGCCCAGCCACGACCGGATCGCGGTCATCACCTGGTTCAGGGCGGTTGCCGAACTGCCCAGGGCCACCAGCAGGGCACCGATCTGAGTGACGTCCACGGCCCGTGCTCCGGGCGGGACCTCCCCACCGGGGAGCGCTGTGACGTCGTCCACGTCGAGATCGAGCAGTTCCTCGCGCAGGTAGCCAGTCAGCTCCGCCACACGTTCGGCTTCCGCGTCCTCTTCTGCAAGGAGGATTCGCAGTTCGTTCTCCACCGGATCAGCCCCTCTGGTCGTGCTCGTCGGGGCGGCGCAGAGTCAAACTCGCGATGGGCTCTACGTCATCATTTACAGTTTGTGCTGCTCAGAGCTGGATGGCAAGCCGCCGACGGTGGAATAAATTTGACGACTCAACCGTAAGGTTTCTCATTCAACTTGGGATTGCCTGCTGTCTGCCCGTATCGGTTACTGCAAGGACAATTTCTCAACTGCCGCCGATACGTCATCCCTGTTTGGACTATTGCGGCGAGCGCCAATCCCCTCATGCCGTAGAGACTTCTCAAGCGGTCAACTCCATGGTGAGGTCGGCCTGATGGCCCTGTTCGGTAGTTGATCAGGCTCCGGTATCCGCACATGCTGTGCAGCTGACGGGTGTTGCAGAAACAGGTAATCCCGGTGGCGATCTTCAGCCGCCCCCCCCGGTGCGGGCGGCGAAGGAGCGCCAGTGAACGTACTCGCCCTTGAGTACGCCATGCATGAGCCGACACGGCCTGTGGACTGGGTCACGCCGAGCCGGCGGCAGGCCTTTCTGAAACGCCGGGACTGATATTCGCTGCCGTAGCCCGAACGGAAGATCACGCCCCTGACGTCGCCGCCGCGGGTGGCCGCAGCCCTGTGCAAAGAGGCGGCGACCAGCTCGTGTCACGGCCCTCGCCCATCGCCACCGGTGGTCGGCCCTTGGCCGCGGCGCTTCTGGTCGGCAGTGCGCTGATTGCCATCGCGGTACGCGGCCCTCTCGCCAGGTCCCTGCGTACCGCGCAGCAGAAGCAGGCCGACGCACTGCCGAGCCTCGCCCCGTGACCAAGCCCGTCCTGTCTCGGTCGACAGCTCCCGAAGGACTTCCCGTGCACAACGTAGTTCCCGGTGCCGTCCAACTCATCAACAGGCTGGTCCAGTCCCCGCCTGCGCCCGGTGTCTGTCTGTCGGCTGGATTCCCGACTCCCGGCCTCGACGTCGAGACCTTGCAGATGCTCTCCGCGGCCGGTGCCGACGTACTTGAGATCGGCCTGCCGGCCGCCCACACACCGCATGACGGACCAGTCGTCGCAGAGGCCAACCAGCGCTCCCTTGCACACGGCACGAGCACAGAGCGCTTCTTCACCACGGTCCGCCGCGCAGCCGAGACCACGCAAGCCGGCGTCCTCGTGATGACGTACTGGGAGCCTGGGCGCGCATACGCGCCGGATCAGTTTGCCCTCGAACTTGCAGCCGCCGGCGCCGCAGGAACACTCATCCCGGATCTCCCTCCGGCCGAAGCGGCCGCGTGGAGCGCCGCTGCCCGGGCGGCCGGACTGCACAACCTACAGTTCCCCCCGCCAGGTCACCGACAGTGAACTCGCCCGCCTCACCCGCAGCGCAACAGGCTGGCTCTATGCCCCAGCAGCAATGAGCCGAACCGGTCACCAGGGATGACTCGTTCCGGGCCGGCCGGAGGGGAGTTCACCCCGCCCATGGTCGACCTGCGGAAACATCCGGAAAGACGCTGCCCTCAGCGCCCCCGCCCCGGACGGTGCCGCTCTCCGGGGGCCGCCTGGGCCTCGGCCTGCGCCCGGTACAGGCGGCGCAGCCGGACCACGCCCAGGTCGTGCTGGTAGAGGTTCTCCTGCTGGTCGGCGTCCGCCGGCATGGACTCGAGCATCACCCGGTCCTGCTCCAGGACCTCCCAATGGCGCTTCTCGATGAGCGTCTTGTAGAGGAAGCGCCAGGTGTCGCGCTGCCAGCCCTGCACTCGCCGGTAGCGCCAGAAGAAGACGCCGCACCGCGACTCGTCGACGGGGCACACCATGCCGACGATGCCGAACGCGCCCCCCGGGCCGGCGGACGGCGGGTACGGGATGGACAGGTCGACCCAGTCGACACCGGTGCGGCACAGCTCGACCCAGTCGAAGTTGACGTCTCGTTGGTCGGTCTTCTCGAAGAAGTAGCCGCGGTCCGTCTCCCGGATGCGGAACTTCGCCGTGGTGTCACCCTCGAACATCGTGTGCGACTCGTGGTGCAGGAAGGCGCCGTGCATCGGGTCGAGCAGGTTCTCCACGGCGTAGCGCCACGGCACGTTCCACTCGGCGTAGCAGAGGATCGCTTCCGTCCCGGGGTCGGTGAGCGGGTCGGGGAGCTTCAGTTCGACCGGGTCGGGGTGTTCGTCGTCCCCGAAGTACGCGAGGATCGCGCCGCCGGCCTCACGCACCGGCAGCGAGGTGACGAGCCGCTTCCCCTCCAGGTTGCAGCCGGGCAAGCCGGGTACGGACGAGACGGTGCCGTCCGTCTCCACCTCGACACCGTGGTACCAGCAGGCCACCCGGTCACCCAGGTGCTTGCCGAGGGACAGGGGAGCGCCGCGGTGCGGACAGCGGTCGGCGAGCATCGACAGGCGGCCGTCGGAGCGGCGGAAGAGCAGCCACTGCTCGCCGAGCGCGGTCACCTTGCGCATGGCCCCCGGGGCGACGAAGCGCGAGGGGACGACGGCGTGCCACTGGTTGCGCAGGCCGTTGGCGTGGATGTGTTCGGCGGTGGCGGAGGTCGACAGCGTCATGGTCAGGCTCCCAGTCGGTGCATCTCGGCGCGGAAGGACTGCTCGGTCCACGGGGCGCCGTCGGGCGCGTGGACCTTGCGGGCGTTGAGCCCGCGTACGACGTCGGCCAGGTCGTGGCCGTCCCGCGTGAACACCTCTTCGAGCGTGGCGGCCAGCTTGTACTCGTAGGGGGTCGGCTCGTGCGTACGGCTCTGGTGGATCTCGAGGTACGGCTGGTTGTCGGTGGCGGAGTTGGTCACGGTGCGTCTCCTGAGAGCGGGGGAGGAGGGGGTCACAGGTCGAGGACGAGTCGGCCGGAGGCGCAGCGCGAGACGCAGATCATCATCGTCGTGCCCGCCGCGTGTTCGGCCTCGCTGAGCAGGAAGTCGCGATGCTCCGGGGTGCCGTCGAGCACCCGTGTCTCGCAGGAGCCGCAGATGCCGTCCCGGCAGGAGCTCTGCACGCTCAGTCCGGCGTCCTCGGCGGCCTGCAGGATCGAGGTGTCGGCGCCCACGGCGAGTGTGATGCCCGAGGTGCGGCACTCGACCTCGAACGCCTCCTCGTCGCCGTCGCGTTCCACGACGGGCGCCGCGAACCGTTCCAGGCGCAGTCGATCGCCGGGGCAGCGTGCCTCGACGGCGGCGAGCAGCGGCTCCGGGCCGCAGGAGTACACGAGCGTGCCGTCGGGCAGGCCGGTGAGCGCCGCGTCCAGGTCGATGTGTCCGTGCTCGTCCTGCGGGACGAGGGTCACCTCGCCGCCGTGCGCGGCCAGGGCGGTCAGTTCCGCGGTGAACGCCATGGACGCACGGGTGCGCCCGCCGTAGACCATGCGCCACGCGGTGCCGCGCCGGGTGGCTTCCCGGGCCATCGCCAGCAGGGGAGTGACACCGATGCCGCCGGCGACGAACACGTATCCGGCCGCGTCCTCCAGTGCGAAGTGGTTGCGCGGCTCGGAGACGGTGACCGGCCGGCCCGGGCGCAGTGTGCTGTGTACATAGCGGGAACCGCCGCGCGAGGCGGGCTCGTTGAGCACGCCGATCCGGTAGCTGTCGCCGGCCCGTGGGTCGCCGCACAGGCTGTACTGCCTGATCTGTCCGCCGACATGGACGTCGAGGTGTGCTCCGGGTGTCCACCCGGGCAGTGGCTTGCCGTCCGGGTGGACCAGCTCGACGGACAGGATGCCCTCGGCCTCCCACGTCATCCGGTGGACGATCAGCCGCAGGTCGTTCTCGCTCATGCCTGCCGCCTCCTTACTGGCTTACTGGCCCGGGATCTTCACGGGCGGGGTGAACGGGTTCTTCATGGGGCCCAGCGCCGCCAGGTCGACCTCGACGAGCGTCGGCCCGTCCGAGGCGACGGCCTGCCCGATCACGGGCGCGGCGTGCTCTTCGGCACCGATCCGCAGATACGGCAGCCCGCAGGCTCGTGCGAGGAGTTCGAAGTCCGGGGTGGCGAGGTCGACGCCGGAGCGGCGCTCGCTGTAGCGGTCCTGCATGTTGCGCAGGACTCCGTAGCCGCCGTCGTTGAAGACGACCAGGGTCAGCCGGGGCCTCTCCTGGGCGAGAGTGAGCAGTTCACCGAGGTGCACCGCGAGCCCGCCGTCGCCCGCCAGGACCACGGTCGGTGCGTCGGGTCGGGCCAGCGCGGCGCCGATGCCCATGCCGAGTCCCTGCCCGATGCCGCCGCCGCGCGGGAAGATGTTGTCGCGCGGGTCGTACATCTCCAGGAGCCGGTTGCCCCAGCTGCTCGACGCGATGGTGACGTCGCGGGCGACGACCGCCTCGCGGGGGAGTGCGGCACGCAGGGCGTCGCAGAGGGCGGCCTGGGGGCCGATGCTGTCGTGGAGGACGGACCGCACCTCCTTCCTGACCTGCGTGACACGCTCGGTCCAGTCGGCGTCGGCGGGCCGCGCGTGCGGAAGCAGAGCCGCCAGGACGGAGGCCGAGTCGCCGTGCAGGGCGTGCCGGGCCGGGTGGACGCGGCCGAGGGACGCTGCGTCGAGGTCGATCTGGATGTGCGCTTCGGGCAGTCCCAGCCCGTAGTCGGCGGTCTCGTTGGAACGGAAGTGCGTGCCCACGGTCAGCAGCAGGTCGGCGTCGGCGAGCAGCGCCCGCCCGGCTGGAGCGGTGGCGAAGTTCCCGACGACCTGCGGGTGGTCCTCGGGCACCGCTCCGCGTCCGGAGTTGGAGGTCAGCAGCCCCGCGCCGGTCGCGGACAGTACCGCTGCCAGTTCCGTACGGGCCCGGGCCGCGCCGCCGCCCGCCCAGATCAGTGGCCGTCGGGCGGAGGCCAGCAGGGCGCCCGCGGCGCCGAGTTCACCGGCGGAGGGGGCCGGCACGGTGATGGCGGGGGCGGGCTCGGGGATGTCGGTCTGGGGCGCGTACTGCAGGTCGATCGGCCATTCCACGCTCGCCGGTCCGCCCGGCGCGGTGAGCGCGGCCCGGGCCGCCGCGCGCAGGATCCGGCCCGCTTCGTCGGCGGACGGCACCGTGGCGGCGTGCTTGGAGACCGCCGTCAGCATGCCCAGCTGGTCCTTGGTCTCGTGGATGAAGCCGCGTCCGCTGCCCAGGAACCGGCTCTCCACCTGACCGGTGATGTGCAGCACGGACGTGCCCGAGCTGAGCGACTCGATCAGGGAGCCGGCCGCGTTGCCCGCTCCGGTGCCCGTCGAGGTGAGCGCGCATCCGAGGGAGCCACGGGCCCGCCCGTAGGCGTCGGCGGCGTTCACGGCGGATGCCTCGTGCCGCACGGGCACGAACCTCAGTTCGCGGTCGACGGCCTCCACCAGCGGCAGGTTGTGCACGCTGACGATGCCGAAGACGGTGTCGATGCCCAGGCCGCGCAGGATCGCGACGAGGAGATCGCCTCCGTTGTCGTAACGCATGATGGGTCTCCTCAGAGGATGGAGCGGCCGACGCCGCCGCAGACGTCGATGCTGGTGCCGGTGATGTAGGAGGCGCGGGGTGAGAGCAGTGCGACGACGGCGTACGCGACCTCCTCGGCCCGGCCGAGCCGGCCGAGCGCGATGCCGCGGTCGGCGGCGAGCTCCGCCTGCCAGTCCTCGTAGCTCGTCCCCGAGCCGGTGGCGGTGTGGCGGCGGGTCCACTGGCCCGTGTCGATGAGCCCCAGACAGACGGAGTTGACCCGGATGCCCTCGGGCGCGAGTTCCACCGACAGGGACTTGGCGAGGTTGAGGATGCCGGCGCGGGCGGCGCTCGTCGTGATGAGCCGGGGCTCGGGCTGCTTGGCGAGAACCGCGTTGATGTTCACGACGCTCGCCGCGTTGGAGGCGGCCAGATGGCGGCGGGCCGCGTGGAGCGGGTTGAGCACCCCCGAGAACTTGAGTTCCAGCTCGTCGCGCCAGTCGTCGGCGTTGGAGGCGTCGAGGTTCTTCATCCTGGACTGGCCGGCGTTGTTGACCAGCCCGTCGATGCCGCCGAACGTCTCGGCCGTGCGCCGGACGAACTCCTCGACGGCGGTGGCGTCCCGTACGTCGCAGACGCCGGTCAGCAGCCGCTCGTTGCCGAGCCGGGCGGCGGCCTCGGCCAGCCGGTCGGTGTCGCGGCCGCACATGGCGACGTTCGCGCCTTCGTCGAGCAGGGCGCGGACCGTGGCCAGGCCGACGCCCGAGCTGCCGCCGGTGACCACGATGGTGCGGTCGGCGAGGCCCAGATCCATGGCAGTTGTCTCCTGTGGGGCGGGTGCGGTCGAGGGGATGAGGGGGGCCGGCCAGGTCAGTGCATGGTGAAGCCGCCGTTGACGGCGATGACCTGTCCGGTGAGGTAGCGGGACTCCGGGCCGAGCAGGTAGGCGACGATCCCGGTGATGTCGTCGGGTTGCTGGGGGCGGGAGATGGCCCGGCCCGCGCGGTAGAGCTCATGCCGCTCCGCGGGCACGGTCTCGGTCGCCTCGCACTCGGTCAGGCCGGGCGCGACGGCGTTCACGGTGACGCCCCTGTCGCCCAGTTCGCGGGCCATCGCCCGGGTCAGCGCGATCACCGCGCCCTTGGAGGCGATGTAGTGGGCGAGCCGGGGCGAGCCGTACAGGGCGGCGTCGGAGGCGAGGTTCACGATCCGGCCGCCCGCGCCGTGGGCGAGCAGCTGGGGCAGCAGGGCTTTCGACACCAGCCAGGGACTGCGGGCGTTGACCGTCATGATCCGGTCCCACACCTCGACGTCGATGTCCTGGAACTCCTTGCCGCCGACGCCGTTGGCGAGCGCGGCGTTGTTGACGACGCCGTGCAGGGGACCCAATTCGGCAACCGAGGCGGCGAGTTCGCCGACCGATGCGGGGTCGGCCACATCGCAGTGGACGAAGTGGGCGTGGGAGCCCTCGTCGCGCAGCTGCGCCGCGGTGTCCTCACCCCGGCCCCGGTCCAGCTCGGCGACGACGACGCGGAAGCCGTCCGCGCCGGCCCGGCGGGCCATGGCCAGTCCCAGGCCACGGCCCGCGCCGGTGACGACGACGGTGCGCCGCTCAGTCACGGGTGACGCCGTGCATCGGTGAGTGCTCGGGGTAGGTCGGCACCTGCGGCTTCCGCGTGCCGATCACCACACAGAACAGGGCGTCGGTGTCGCCCTCGTTCTTGAGCGAGCGAGCCACACCGGCGGGGACGACGATCATGTCCCGGTAGCCGAGGGTGCGGTACTCCACCTCGTCCTCGCCGCGGTGGATGCCGACCCGGACCTGTCCCTCCAGGACGAAGAAGGCCTCCTCGACGTCGTGGTGGGTGTGCTCGGGGCCCTCGGCGCCGGGCGGGAGCAGCATGTTGGAGAAGGTGAACCCGCCGGACGGGAGGATCCGGTTGTCGCCCTCGTGGTTCCCGGTGGCTCCGGAGCCGACGTAGCGGATCTGGGCACGGCGGTACTGGTCGCCGGCCTTCGCCTGGAAGGCGAGGGTGTTCCAGTCGGGCTCGCGGGAGTCCTTCGTCGCGATGAGCGAGTCGGTGTACCGGGCGAGGTCGCTGCCGTTGTCGTACTCGGTAGTGGTCAGAGGCATGGTCACAGCTCCTGTTGGGGATCGGGTGCCGCTGCCGGGCGTTCCGGGATGCGGTCGGTGATGCGGAGGTGGGCGAGGACCCAGGCGTTGAAGGCCCCGGGCTGCTCCTGGTTGGCCAGGTGACCGGCGTCCTTGACGATCACGTAGGCGGTCTTGTGGATGGCGCCGGCGATGGCCTGACCGGCCTCGACGCCGGTGACGTGGTCCTGGTCGCCGCACAGGACGAGCGTGGGCGCGGCGATCGTGGCGAGTTCGCCGCGCAGGTCCGCCGCTGCCATGGACTCGGCGGCGTAGGCGTAGCCGGGCAGCCGCACGGACGCGGCCATCGTGTCCACGACCTTGCGCACCAGCTCCGGGGGCGCGCCCGCCGACACGAGCCGGGGCCCGCGGCCCTCGGCGAACGCCCGGGGTCCGAGCTCGGCCAGCTCTGCGGCCCGCTGCCGCATGCCGGTGGCCTTCGCCGCCTCCGTGCCCGAGCCGGGGCTGGAGTCCGCGACGATCAGCGAGGCGACGAGCTCCGGGTGACGGACTGCGAGCCTGAGGGCGATGACGCCGCCCCAGGAGACGCCGAGGACATGGGCGTTCGTGCCGCGCTCGCGGATGAGGGCGGCGGCCGTGTCCGCGAAGTCGTCGAGGGTGAGGGGGTCCTCGGAGTCCGCGGACCTGCCGTACCCGGGGGCGTCCCAGGCCACCACCCGTGCGTACGCGGACAGTTCGGCCAGCTGGGGTGCGAAGGCCGCGGACGAGGAGCCGATGCCGTGCAGGCACAGCAGCAGCGGCCCGTGCCCGCCCGCCTCCTCGACGTGCACGCCGGCTGTGGGACGGCTGCGGACCGCCGGGGCGCCGGTCACAGGATCTGCCCCGTACGCCCGGCCAGCGCCGCCAGGCTGCGCAGTACCGCGTGGGGAACGACCTGGCTGGTCGCGGGGTTGCCCGGGTCCGGCCGGTGGGCCACCTCGAAGCGGTACGCGCCGTGTGGCCCGGACGCCTCGACGACGTGCGTGGTGCGGTGGGCGCCCGGGTCGGCGACGACCCGGACCCGCACAGCGTCCAGGTCACCGACGGCCAGCGCGACCGAAGCGGCCACGTTCGTCGACTTGGGGAACTTCACCGGTACGTCGCGTGCGGTGCCGGACATGACCTCGACCGGACCGGCCGCGTTGCGCATCCGGGACAGCAGCTCTTCGTCCATCCACGGCTGTTCGAGCGTGGCCGGCAGCTTGGTCGTCACCAGGCTCACCTCGTCCAGCGGACCGAGCGAGCGCACCGCCTGCAGCAGGTCGAGGCCGCCGACCGCACCGCCCGTGAAATACACCCGGCCGGGCCCCGCCGCGATCAGCCGCTTGGCGAGGTCCTCGTCGGTCAGCGCGCCGGTCGAGGCGATCAGCAGATCGGTGCCAGAGGCCAGTACGCGCTCGCCCCACTCCCGTACGACACCCTGGCCCGCCGCCTCCACGATCAGATCGCAGAGCTCCAGCGACTCGGTGAAGGTGACCTGGGCCGCGGGCGCGGCTTCGCCCAGCGGGCGGTTGTCGACGATGCACACCAACTCGGCGCCGGGCAGACCGCCTTCGGCGAGTGCCGTCCCGACGACCCGGCCGATCGCCCCCCAGCCGACGATGCCGACCTTGCGTGTCATCATGCGCGGACTCCTTCGGACACGGATGCGGACGCGGGCGGTGCGGGTGCGGATGTGGCGGTGGCGGTGACGGCGGTCGCGAGCGGGCCGGGGTCGGGGGAGCCCGCCATGTGGCAGCGGATCTCCTGCGATGGCGGGCCCGCCGTTCCCCACAGGTCGGAGAGTTCGGGGACGCGTCGCCACACGCGGGCGATCCAGGCGTCCTCGACGATCTGGGCGACCTCCGAGGTGTACTCGCAGACCAGCCCGGACGGGTCGGTGAAGTAGGAGAAGGTGTTGTCGCCCGGTCCGTGCCGGCCGGGGCCCCACTGAGGGGTGATGCCGTGGTGGCGCAGCCGGCCCAGGCCCCGCATGAAGTGGTCGACCGAGGTCATCTCGTACGCCACATGGTTCAGCGACGCCCACTCCGCCTGGTTGAAGGCGATGCAGTGGTGGTCGGCGTTGCAGCGCAGGAACGCCATCTGGTGCTCGGACCAGTCCGAGACGCGCAGTCCCAGGACATCGCAGTAGAACGCGACCGAGGCGTCGATGTCCGTCGTGTTGAGCACGGCGTGGGTGACCCCCACGGGTACCGCGCCGTCACGGCCGCGCGCGGTGACCGCCTCGACGTGGGCGCTGATCTCGATGAGCCGGTGCTCGGGATCGGTGAACCGCAGCCCGTAGCCGCCGCCCGCCTGGTCCAGCGGGCCGGGGCCGTGGACCGGGACGATGCCGCGCGCCTCCAGCCGCCGGGCGGCCTCGTCGACCTCGGCCGGGGTCGCGACGGCGAAGGCGATCCGGCCGAGGCCCACCCGGTCCCGGCGCGTGAGGTGCAGGACGTGGTGCTCGTCCCCGGTGCCGCGCAGCCAGCGGGCCCCGGTGTCGCACTCGACCGTCTCCAGCCCCCAGACCTGCTCGTAGAAGTCGGCGGCCTCGGTGAAGGCAGGGGTGTGGAGCTCGACATAGCGCAGCGAACGCAGCCGGGCGATCGGACCGGGCGGTGGTTGGTGCATGGGTGTCTCCAGACGGACGGACGGACGCTTGTGCCGTCGGGCGGAAGGGGTGCCGGGTCAGTTGGCCCAGGGGAGCGGGGCGTCGGAGGTGCCCCAGTACAGGGACTTCTGGCGCTGGTAGGCGCGGATCGCCTCGCGGCCCTTCTCGGTGCCCAGGCCGCTGGCCTTCCAGCCGCTGAACGGGGTGGACGCGCTGAACTGCTTGTAGGTGTTGATCCACACCGTGCCCGCGTCGATCCGGCGCGCCAGGCGCCAGGCGGCCCGGTGGTCGCGGGTCCAGATGCCGCACGCCAGTCCGTACGCGGTGTCGTTCGCCTGGCGGACCAGATCGTCCTCGTCGTCGTAGGGCAGGGCGACGAGGACCGGGCCGAAGATCTCCTCCTGACAGGTGCGTGAGGTGTTCGGCAGACCGTCGAGGACGGTCGGCAGGTAGTACGCGCCGTCCTGGTACTCCGCGCCCTCCGGTACGGCCCCGCCGCACAGCACCCGGGCGCCCTCGGAGCGTGCCAGGTCCACATAGGCGGCGACGGAGTCCCGGTGCAGATGGTGCACGAGCGGTCCCACCTGGGTGCCGGGATCGGTGCCGGGGCCGACCCGCAACTTCGATACTCGCTCGACGAGTTCGGTCAGGAAAGCGTCGTAGATCTCGCGGGCGACGAAGAGCCGGGAACCGGCGATGCAGGACTGGCCGCTGGAGGAGAAGATCCCGAACATCACTCCGGCCAGGGCCTGTTCGAAGTCGGCGTCCGCGCGGACGATCGTCGGTGACTTGCCGCCCAGCTCCAGCGACGCGGGAATCAGCCGGTCGGCGGCGACGGCCGCGATGGACCGGCCGGTGGCCGTGCCGCCGGTGAATCCGATCCGGGCCACCAGGGGGTGCCTGACCACGGCGTCGCCGACCACCCGGCCGCTGCCGGGCAGCACCGAGAGCAGCGCGGTGGGCAGGCCGAACTCCTCCAGCGCCTGTGTGATCAGGCGGCCGAGGGCCAGGGAGACCAGGGGGGTCCAGGCGGCGGGCTTGAGGAGGACGGCGTTGCCGGCCGCGAGAGCGGGGGCGATCTTCTGTGCGTCGCTGGCGACGGGGGAGTTCCACGGGTTGATCGCACCGACCACGCCGAGGGGCTCGTGCACGCTCATCGTGACGTACTCGCCCCGGGAGGGGGTGATGGTCTCCTCCGCCGTCTCCAGGGCGGCCGCGATGAAGCGGAACGTGCCGGCCGCGCTGAGCGCGAGGGCCCGGGTCTCGGTGAGCGTCTTGCCGGTGTCCGCGGTCTGCAGCGCGGACAGCTCGTCGGCCGCTTCCTCCGTCAACTCCGCGATGCGGTGCAGCAGTCGGGCTCGCTGATGGGGGAGCAGGTCCCGCCAGGCCGGGTCGGCGGTGGCCAGGGCAGCCGCCTCGGCGGCCTCCGCCACCTCTTCGGGCGAGGCGCCGGTCAGCGTGGTGAGCACCTGCCCCGTGGCCGGATCGACGGACTCGAGGGGTTCGCCCGCGCCGCGACGCCACTGGCCCGCGATCAGGATGTCGGTGGGGATGCGAGGCACAGCACTACCTCCGGGCAGCGGAACAGTGGGAACGGATCACCCGGAGCCCGGGCGGGGCCCTCGGTCGATCCGATCGATCAAGTACTAGAAATCTAAGTGCTTAAGTATTTTCTGGCAAGCCCCCTCGATAGACGGGCAGCTCGGCGGGAGGTCTCTCGGTGGGTTGTAGAAGTATTTAGGTCATTAACCATTGACCGCTTAGGTAACGCGCCCTACTGTCTCGGCAACTTCTCTGTTCGCGGAAGGAACCTCATGACGACTGTGGCCGGCCCGCCCGCCCTGGGAGCGATAGCTGCCAGACTCGAGCGACTGCCCCACTCCCGCTGGCACGTGAAGGTCCGGTTCCTGATCGGCGCCGTCACGTTCTTCGAGGCGTTCGACCAGTTGCTGACCGCCTCCGCGCTTCCTGTCCTGACGAAGCAATGGCACCTGACCACGGGGCAGGCCACCTTCGTCGTGACCGCCGGTTCCATCGGCATGCTCCTGGGCGCGCTGGCCGCCGGCTGGATGGGTGACCGGATCGGCCGGGTGCGGACCGTCGCGCTCGGCGTCGCCGTCACCGCGCTGGGCTCGCTCGCCGTCGCCCTCTCGAACGGCATCGAGGTCTTCTCGCTGTTCCGCTTCGTGCAGGGGCTCGGCATCGGCGGAGTCGTCCCCGTCGCCGCCACCTACATCAATGAGATCGCCCGCTCCGACCGGCGCGGCCGGTTCGTCCTGCTCTACGAGATGATCTTCCCGGCCGGTCTGGCGGCCGCGAGTCTGGTCGCCGTCTGGGTCGTCCCCCACCTCGGCTGGCGGATCATGTTCGTCCTCGGAGCACTGCCGGTCCTGCTCGCCGCGACGCTGCGGCGTCAGGTCGCCGAGTCCCCGCGCTGGCTGCTGGCCCGCGGGCGCACCGAGGAGGCCGAGGAGGTCATCGCGCGGATCGAGGCCGAGGTCGTGCGCTCGACGGGCGAGCCGCTCCCCGCGCCCTCCCCGTCCGCCGTGGCCGAGGAGCGGGCCCAGGGCCGTCTGCGGGAGCTGTTCACCGGGCGGTACCTGCGCCGTACTGCGGTCGTCTCGGCGCTCTGGTTCGTCGCGTACTACGTCAACCACGGCATCTCCACCTGGCTGCCGTCGCTCTACACCAAGTACTTCGGCCTCGACCTGACCACGGCCCTCGTCTATACCCTGCTCAGCAACGTCACCGGACTGCTCGGCACACTGGTCGTCGCCCTGTTGATCGACCGCGTGGGCCGCAGGCCCGCCCTGACGGCCGCGCTCGGCGGGACCGCGGTCACCCTCGGCGCGCTCGCACTCGCGGGAGTGACCTCCGGACTCCAGGTCGCCGTCTTCGCCTCCTGTACGACCTTCTTCCTGTACGCGGTCAATGCGGGCCTGTACCTCTACTCGCCCGAGCTGTACCCGACGCACAACCGGGCCAAGGGCGCCGCGTTCGGCGGTCTGTGGAATCGGCTCGGTGTGATCCTCGGACCGGTCACCGTCGGTGCGATCCTCGGCGCGGGCGGCAGCCTGACGACCGTTTTCGCACAGCTCGCCGCGGTGGCCGTGGTGGGCACGGCGGTCGCGCTGTTCGCCGTGGAGACCAAGGGCAGGACACTGGAGGAGCTGAACTCCTGAGGGGGACCGGAGCGGGGGTGGACCGGAGCGGAACTACCGCTCCGGTCCACCTGTTTCGAGCGTCCGTCCCAAGGCCCCCAGCAGTTCCGTCAGCTGGTGCCGGTCCGAGGGATGCAGCCCCGCGAGCAACTCGCCCTCCAGGGCCGACCGCACGGCAGTGACCCGGTCGGCCAGTTCGACGCCGGCCGCGGTGAGACGCAGATGGACGATCCGCCGGTCCCGGGCGTCACGTTCCCGCCGCAGCAGACCAGCGCCCTCCAGGCGGTCGATGTGCTGGGTGAGCACGCCCGCGCCGACCGAGTCGGCGACCTCGCCCGTCGTGCGCCGGTACGGCTCGCCGCTCTCGTGCAGCGCGGCGAGCACCTCGAAGGCCGGCAGGCTGATGCCGTACTCCCTGACCGTCCGGCCGAGCAGCGTCCGATGGCGCACCGAGCACTCGCTCAGCAGGGCGAAGAGGTGCGTGGGGGAGGGCGGGGCGCCGCCGGATCGGGAGGCTTCCTCGGCCGCCGGGGCCTCGCCGCTCCCCGCTGCTTCTTCCGCCGGGCTGCCGGCTTCTTGCGCCGGGGGGACCTGGCGGGTCACGCGCATCTCGTCCGGCGCGTGCGTCTCGAAGACCTCCTCCGCGGCAGCCCGCCCGCGGCTGCCGGCGAGCGCGGTGGCGAGGGCGTCGGCCAGTGCGGGCCCCAGGTCTCGCGAGGGCACAGAGGCGGCGGGTTCGTGCGCGAAGACATAGCGCTCCATGATCACGCCGAAGAGGATGCTGCGGACCATCGCGGCCCGTACGTCAGCCTCCGCGGAGCTGCCCAGAAGGCGGGTGAGCGGCGCACCCACCTGCTCTTCGAGGACCGTCCGCAGCAGCTCGGCACTCGGCGCGTGGCTGACCGCCGAGCGGATCAGCGCGGGCCAGGGATCCTGGGCGGGCAGACGGTCCCACCGGTCGAGATAGGCGCGCGCCAGGACGGCCGACAGCCGCGCCGGATCGTCTCCGGCCTCCTCCAGCACCTGCGCCGTCACTCCGGCGCCCCTGCCCACGGCCTCGCGGAACAGCCCGTCCTTCGTGCCGAAGTACGCCATGACCAGACCGGGGGTCACTCCTGCCGCGGACGCGATGGCGCGGATCCCGACGCCTGTGTAGCCATGGGCCGCGAACAGCGTGCGCGCTGCCTTCAGGACCGCCTGGCGATGGCCCTCCGGGTCGTGGGAGCGGCCGCGGCGCTGCACCGGAGGCTCGCCCTGTGACGCGGACCTCCCGGCCGGGCGCCGCGTTCTCTTGTTCTCGGAATCCACATGGCTCACATTAAACGAGTGTTCAGAAAAACAGTCGTTCAAAAGCTGTCACGATGCGTGTACCGGGCCTGTCCGCTGTGTCAGCGGTACGCCGCTGCCGCCGCGGGCCACCGCGATGATCTCCGCAATGATGGACACGGCTGTCTCCTCCGGCCCCTGCCCGCCGAGGTCCAGGCCGATCGGCGAGCGCAGGCGGAGCAGTTCCGGTTCGCCGAGCCCTGCCCGGCGGAGCCGCGCCAGGCGGTCCTCGTGGGTGCGCCGGCTGCCCATCGCGCCGACGTATCCGGCCCGGCTGCGCAGGGCCAGGGCCAGGACAGGCACGTCGAACCTGGCCTCATGGGTGAGCACGCAGACCGCCGTCGACGGCCCGACCAGCCCCTCGTGCGCGGCGAACCACCGGTCGGGCCGGTCGACGACGACCTCGTGGGCGCCGGGGAAGCGCTCGGCCGCGGCGAAGGCGGGGCGGGCGTCGCACAGCGTGACCCGGTACCCGAGCAGGGCGGCGACGGCCACCAGCGGCCGGGCGAACTCGACCGCGCCGAAGACGAGCAGCCGGGGCCCGGCCGCGAACGACTGCACCAGCAGCTCGCGCGGGGTCGCGCACATCGCGTCGCCGACGCCGCCGCTGTGTACGAGGCCGCTCGTCCCGCGCCCCAGCATGCCCTCGGCGGCCTGTGCCGCGGCACGGTCCGACCGGGTGTCCCCGAGGGTGCCGGTGACCGTCCCGGATCCGACCGCGAGGCAGCCGCCGCCGTCCACCGGCGTCACCAGCGCAACCGGCCGGCCTGCCGCGAGATCGGCGGCCACCCGGTCCAGCGGTGCCTCGGCGGACACTTCGCGCACCAGCACCTCGATGGTCCCGCCGCAGGTCAGCCCAACGGAGAAGGCGTCCTCGTCGCCGACCCCGTATGTCTCCCGGGCCGGTCCCGCCCCGGCCAGGACCTCCTCCGCGGCGGCGCACACGGCGGCCTCCACGCAGCCGCCGGAGACGCTGCCGACCATACGGCCGTCCGCGGCGACGAGCATGGACGCTCCGGCCGGGTGCGGGGCGGAACCCCAGGTGCGTACGACCGTCGCCATGGCGAAACGGGTCCCGGCGCGCTGCCAGGCGGCGGCCTCTTCGATGACGTGTCGCACGTCGGTCACCTCTCGCTCGGTGAATCGGCCGCAGCCTCTTGCCAGGATGACAGTTTAGTGTAAATCATTTAAGGCATTAGATAAATCTTCCCAGTGGCCGAGCGTCGCGCGTCGCGGTGCGACGACGTTCCGAGAGGTTTGGTGAGAACCGGTTGAAACCCGCACCCTTCGACTACATCGCTCCCCGCTCCGTCACCGATGTGGTCGCCCTCCTCGCGGACGAGGACCGGGAGGCGAAGGTGGTGGCCGGGGGCCAGTCCCTGATCCCGATGCTGAACATGCGCCTCGCCCGGCCCGAGCTGCTCGTGGACATCACGCGCGTTCCCGAGCTCGACCGGCTGTACGTGGACACGGCCGGTGACCTGCACATCGGCGCCGCCGTGCGCCAGGCGAGGGCGGCCGCCGACCCCGGTGTCCGGCGCGGCTGGCCGCTCCTCGCCGCTGCCGTCGAGCACATCGGGCATCCCCAGATCCGCAACCGCGGCACCGTGTGCGGCAGCCTCGTCCACCACGACCCCGCGGCGGAGCTTCCCGCGGCGGCGCTGGCCCTGGACGCCCGCTTCGTCGTCACCGGCCCGTGCGGGACCCGTACCGTCGGCGCCGAGGACTTCTTCGTGGCCACCTTCCAGACCGCCGTCGAGCCGGACGAACTCCTCACCGAGATCGTCCTGCCGGCCCGCGACGGTCACGGTTGGGCCTTCGAGGAACTGGCCCGGCGACACGGGGACTTCGCCACCGTCGGAGTCGCCGTCCGCCTGGATCTCGCGTCCGGCGCATCGACCGTTCGCGGCGCCCGCGTGGTCTTCTGCGGCGCCGGAGCCACCCCCGTGCAGCTCTCCGCCGCGGAAGCGGCCCTCACCGGAACCGACTGCGGGGAGGCCGCCCTCGACGCCGCGGCCCATGCCGTCCTCACACACCTCACGCCCCCCGACGACGTCCACGCCACCGCCGTGTACCGGCGCGAGGCCGCCGCCCACCTCTTCGTCCGTGCCGTCACCGCCGCCCGGGAGCGCCGCTCATGAACCCCGACGTGTCCACCAGCGCATCGACCACCGCGCGCCGCCCGGTCCCGACCCCACCGCTCGCCGAACCCTCCGGCTGGCACGAGATCCGCCTCACGGTCAACGGCGAACCGGTCACCGCGCAGGTCGAGTCCCGCCTGCTGCTCAGCGACTTCCTCCGCGACCGCCTGGCCCTGACCGGCACCCACGTCGGCTGCGAACACGGCGTCTGCGGCGCCTGCACCGTCCTGCTCGACGGCGAGCCACTGCGCTCCTGCCTCACGCTGGCCGTGCAGTGCGAGGGCGCCGACCTGCGCACCGTCGAGGGCCTCGCCGCCGACGACGAGCCGCTCACCCCCGTACAGCGTGCGTTCCACACCTGCCACGGCATGCAGTGCGGCTTCTGCACCCCGGGGTTCGTCATGACGGCGACAGCCTTGACCGAACAGGCGGAGCGGCCCTCGGCCGCCGACGTCGCCGACGCCCTCAGCGGTCACCTGTGCCGCTGCACCGGCTACCGCAACATCCGCCGTGCCGTGTGCCAGGCACTCGACGAACGCTTCGGGAAGTGAACCGGATGTCCCACTCCACCCCGTCCGGCAGCGGCAACTGGATCGGCCGGCCCGTCCCGCGGGTCGAGGACGATCGCCTCCTGCGCGGCCACGGCCGCTACGTCGACGACATCGCCCTCCCCGGTGCCGTCGAAGCCGCCTTCCTGCGCAGCCCGCACGCCCACGCCCGCATCGCGTCGGTCGACGCCACCGCCGCACTCGCCGCCCCCGGGGTCACCGCCGTGTGGACGGGCGCCGACGTCGCGCACCTGCCCGCCCTGCTCAACAAGGAGGAACTGCGCACCCCGCCCGGCCTCGCCGACCTCCTGGCCCCCGTGGTCCGGATGACGCCGATGCCACTGCTCGCCCGGGACAAGGTCCTGTACGTGGGCCAGCCCGTCGCCGTCGTCTTCGCCGAGAACCGCTCACTCGCCGAGGACGCCCTCGAACTCGTCGAGGTGCGCTACGACGCACTGCCCGTCGTCGTCGACCCGGCCGAGGCCCTGACCCCGGAGGCGCCGCTGCTGCACGAGGACGCCGACGACAACACCGCCGTCGCCGTCGCCACCAGGGTCGGCGACCCGGAGGCCGCCTTCGCCACCGCCCACACCGTGGTCGACGAGGAGTTCCAGGCCCACCGCTATGTGGCCTCGCCCATCGAGACCCGCGCCATATCGGCCCAGGTCGACCCCTACAGCGGCCGGTTGACCGTCTGGTCCGGCACCCAGACCCCCCACCGGCTGCGCGACGCCGTCGCCGGCACCCTCGGTCTGGACAGAGACACCGTGCGCGTCATCGCCGCCGACGTCGGGGGCGGCTTCGGCCAGAAGGGCATCCTCTACGTCGAGGAGCTGCTCGTACCGCACGCGGCGCGACTGCTCAGCCGCCCCGTACGGTGGCGCGAGGACCGCAACGAGAACCTCACCGCCTCCTCCCATGCGCGCGAGCAGACCCACCGCATCGAGCTCGCCGCCGACGCCGAGGGCCGCCTCCTCGCGGTACGCGACAGCATCACCGTCAACTTCGGCGCGTACAACATGACCGGCCTGGTCGTCCCGTACAACTCGCTGTGTCATCTGCTGGGTCCCTACCGCGTCCCGAACGTGGACATCAGCGTCGTCGGCGTCCTCACCAACACCACCTTCGCCACGCCCTACCGGGGCGCGGGGCGCCCCGAGACGGTGTTCGCGATGGAGCGGGCCATGGACCGACTGGCCGCGAAGCTCGGCATCGAGCCGCAGGAGCTGCGGGCGCGCAACCTCGTCCAGCCCCACGACATGCCCTACCGGACCGGCCTGGTGGACCGATCGGGAAAGCCGCAGTCCTACGACTCCGGTGACTTCCCCGAATTGCTGCGTCGCGCCGTCGCGCGGGCGGACGTCGAAGAGGTGCGCCTGCGGCAGCGAGAAGGCGCCCGCGACGGTCGGCACATCGGAATCGGCTTCGCCATGTACATCGAGGCCACCGGGCTCGGGCCGTTCGAGACCGCAAGGATCGACATCACTCCCGGCGGACGCGTCAGGCTCGCCATCGGCGCGCCCTCCCAGGGACAGGGACACCGCACGTCCATGGCGCAGATCGCGGCCGACGCCCTGGGCGTGCCGTTCGATGCCGTCGACGTGATCGGTGGTGACACCGAAGCCACCCCGTTCGGCGTGGGCACCATCGCCAGCCGGGCCCTGGTCAACGCCGGCAACGCCACCCACCGCGCCGGACGCCTCGTGCGCGAGAAGATCATCGAGGCCGCGGCCCGCAGGCTCGGCGTCGCCGCCGGGGAACTCGACCTCCGTGAGGGCGTCGTCGTGTCCAAGGAGAGCGGCGGCCCGTCACTCACCCTGGGCGACCTGGCCGGACGGGCTCCCCTGCCCGGCATCCCGGAACCCGCCGACGGCCGGCACGGCACGGAACTCAGCGAGACCGTCCATTTCCGCCCCCCGGGCTTCGCCGTGGCCAGCGGTGCCCACGCGGCCGTCGTCGAGGTCGACGAGCACACCGGGGTGATCGACATCCTGCGGTACGTCGTCGTCCACGACGCCGGCAACATCGTCAACCCGATGATCGCCGAGGGCCAGGTCACCGGCGGCATCGCCCAGGGCATCGGCGGCGCACTCTACGAGGAGATGATCTACGGACCCGACGGCCAGCCGCGCACCGGCACGTACATGGACTACCTGGTGCCCACCTCCTCGGAGATCCCCGACCTCGACATGGACGAGATCTTCACCCCGAGCCCCCTGAACGACCTCGGCGTCAAAGGACTCGGCGAGGGAGGCGCGATCGCACCGCAGGCCGTCCTCGCCAACGCGGTGGAGGACGCGCTGCGCCCGTTCGGCGCGATCGTACGCCGTGGACCGCTCTCACCGAGCCGGGTCCGCGACCTGATCCGCGGTGCCGACGCGCACTGAGCCGAACCCGCACGATCCACACCACCCAGGTGCGCGCCCCCCACTCAGGACCGCGCACGGATCCACCTTCGATTGGACGACACCGCCCATGCAGCTCGACCACTCCTTCTGCGTCCCGACGGACCCCGACACCGTGTGGAAACTCTTCCTGGATCTCGGCCGAGTCGCCCCGTGCATGCCCGGTGCGGTGCTCGACACGCTCGACGGCGACTCGTTCTCGGGTCGCGTCAAGGTGAAGGTCGGCGCGGTGCAGATGAGTTACCGCGGTGAGGGAACGGTGACCCGCGACGAAGCCGGCCGCTCGATGGTCCTCGACCTCAGCGGCAGCGAGACCCGCGGCGCCGGAACGGCCTCGGCCACGGTCACCGCGCACCTCACCGCCGATCCGGCCGGCACCCGGGTCCGGGTGAGGACCGAACTCGACATCACCGGCCGCCCGGCGCAGTTCGGCCGCGGCATCATGACCGAGGTCGGTGACCGCATCGTGGGGCAGTTCGCCACACGCCTCGAGGAGTTGCTGCGCCGGCCGGTCCGCGACCCGGCTCCGGACGCCGGAGCACGTACGGCCGGCGGACAGGACCTGGCGCCGACGTCGCGTGCCGGGGCCGAACCGGAGGCCATCGACCTCGGGGCCGCCGCGCTGCCCGTGCTGCTCAGGAAGGCCGCGGCTCCCGCCGCGGCGGTGCTGTTGGCCTTCGTGGTCATCAGGGCCTTCGGACGCCGCTCCGGCCGCTGAGCCGAAGCCGCCGCCTCGCTCCCCTCCCGCGATCACCTTAGGTCTAAGATTCTCAGGGGCGTGGTATATGCCGTGCCCGGGCCGCGGGCGCACGAGGGGACGAAGATGGCAGCACGCAAGACGGCGCGTAGGGACGCCGTGGCGGCGGTGATCGAGGACTGGGCGCGAGAGCGGCCCGAGCTGGACACGAGCCCTCTGGAGGTGCTCGCCCGGCTGCACCGCTCGTTCCTGCGCTACAGCACCAGACTCACCACGTCGATAGAGCGGCACGGGCTGTCCGTCGCCGGCTTCGACGTGCTGACCGCGCTGCGGCGTTCCGGCGCGCCGTACCGGCTGACCGCGGGCCAGCTCGCCGACTCGGGGCTGGTGTCGTCCGCGGGGGTCACCTTGCGGATGGACCGCCTGGAGAAGGACGGCCTGATCGTGCGCGAGCGCGACGCCGAGGACCGCAGGGTGGTCTACTCGCGGCTCACCGAGAAGGGCCTCGCCACGGTGGACGAGGTGTTCGCCGAGCACCTCGACAACGAACGCCGGATGCTGGGCGAGCTCTCGCCTCCCGAACGCCGCCAGCTCGCGCGGCTGCTGCGCAAACTGGAGGACTCGATCCTCGCCTCGGACGATGAGCCGCCGTCCGCTCCCTGACGACGAGGTACTGGGTATCGGGTTGCCTGGAGCGCGACGATGCCTCCAGGCAACCCGCCGCAGGCTCCAGAAGAGGCCCGGCTTCTTCGGCGAGTAGCTGACCAGCAGGTTCTTCGTCTGCTGGTAGTGCTCCAGCATCATCTTGTGGTTCTCGCAGCCGATACCGGACTGCCTGTATCCACCGAACGCGGCATGTACCGGATACGCGTGATGGCAGTTAGTCCAGGCCCGGCCGGCCTGGATGGAACGGCCCGCCCGGTAGGCCGTGTTGACGTCCCGCGTCCACATGTCGGCGCGCCAGACCGCAGGAAGGAACCAAGGCTAAAGCGGCTCCGCAGGCAAGGGCAAAACGCAGGCCGAGACGAAGAAGGAGAAGAAGCCGAACCCCACCCGGATGGAACGGCGGGAACGTCACGCTGCAGTACGCCGGGCCAAGACCGCTCTTCGGCGCTTCGACCAGCGCTACTTCTCCTCGTCGCCCAGTTGAGGTCAGCAGGCGATCCAGGTTCAACACCGCAGTGGCGTTACCGTCGGCTGCGGCGCGCCGGTACATCTCCTCCGGACTGGATTCCTTCGTCGGGATTATGTCGGCGTACCGGAAAACGGCAGGTCGGACGGCGGGGCTACTCGGCGAAGTGACGAACCGTTCTGCTACCCAGTTGTGCGAGGTCGCCGTGTTGGCATGGTCCGTACTCGGGAGGCGTATCGGTCTGAATCCGCTGTCCGTTTCACTCGCTGCGCGTGGATCTTCGTTCCGGTAGATCGTCTGGCGTGGGCGATGCCCGCGCTCGCATCAGCCGGAATACGCACTCGCGGTTGCCGGTTGCAGCGGAACATGCACGATCCTCAGGAGCCGCCCAGCGGCATGCACCCGCTGCTTGCCGGGCGTTTCAGCCCCTACCGGTTCGATCCGTCTGCGGTTGTCGACGACCACGCCCTCGGTCTGCTGCTGGAAGCCGCGCGGTGGGCGCCGTCGGCGGGGAACTCCCAACCGTGGGGCTTCTTCACCGGCAGGCCCGGTGAGCCGGAGCACGACCGGGTGCTTCCTCACCTTGCGCCGAGCTCGGCCCGCTGGGCGACGGACGCGAGCCTGCTCGTCGTCACGCTGACGCGCCGGCACGTCGATGACACGCAGCTGCTCTACTCCGAGTTTGCGGACTACGACCTCGGTCAGGCCATCGCCCACATGACCGTTCAGGCCCAGGCCATGGGATTGGCCACGCACCAATTCCGGGCCTTCGACCTGGAAGGGCTCGCCAAGGAGTTGGACCCGAACCCGGGTTGGGTGATCGTCTCCATGGTCGCGGTGGGCAAGGCGGCCGGCGGACCGCCGGAGGGCCGCGCTCGGCACAGCGTCGCGCACTTGCGTTCCGCTCCCTGGTCACCGGCGGAGTGACGGCCGAGTCGTGATCATTGAGCGGCTCGGGGGAGATCCTCGATCCAGATCATCGAGGCATGGAGGTGGAGACCGGTGAGGTGGCTGCCTGAGTCTTGTCGCATTTCTGCGGCCTGCTCCGAGGCCGTGGCTGTCCGGCACGCCTGCATGCCGTAGGCTGAGCGTGCCGACGCGGGGTGGAGCAGCTCGGTAGCTCGCTGGGCTCATAACCCAGAGGTCGCAGGTTCAAATCCTGTCCCCGCTACCAACGCACCGGCCCCCTCGACATCACGTTGAGGGGGCCGGAGGCATGTAATGCGCCAGCCTTACGGGGTGGGCGCGGTTATCGCGGTCGGCTGGACGGTGATACGTATTCCTTCACCGTCGTACTCCACGACCACACCTGGCAGGATCAGCAAGCTCCGCCTCTCCGTCCTGCCACGCCACGCCGATCCGGCGGACCTGGACAGCCGACCCCCGCACGCCGGCCATGAACACCGTCGGGTCGAGCTCCCGTCCGTGCTCGCCGAGCCGCTGCTCCAAGGCTGCAGAGTCCTTGCCGGTCACCCCGCGCGGCCATTCGAAGATTCGCGTCACGTCATCCCCTTGACCGTGAACTGAACCCATGATCGACCTTCCTGCTGTCCGCGGTCTGTGCCTATGCCCTTACCCGGCTTCCGGGAGCAGTCGCAGAGCTTGAGCGTTGGCCGGCTGGCCGATGAAGGTGCCCGCATTGCTCGCCACAGTGCTACCTGCAGCGTGACCCGTCCGGCGTTTGAGGCCGGGGCCGGGCCTCGGTGCAGCACTGTGAAGGGGTGCTGCGCCCGACTGCCGGAGGCTCCCGGAAACCGGTGAGGTGGGGAGTCACTTCCCCCGGCCGGGCTTGTAGTTGGACGGTAGCGCGTACACGAACTCTCTCGGGTCGCTGTACGCCTCCTCCAGCATGGTGGGCACGCTGTGATATCCGGTGGTGTAGAGGTTCCGGTTCGGGTCCCACGTGTTGTACGCGAGGATCGCGGCTCGTTTCTTCGCCATGTGCGAGGAGGGGATGTTGAGCACGTAGTCCGCGCCGCGGTCGCGCTGGTCGCGGCTGAACGCCTCGTACGTGTAGATGTGGTTGAAGCGGACGTCCTTCAGCTCGCCGTTCTTCATCAGCCAGTACGCGGCGTCGCTGCACGCCTTGTGCGTGGCGTTCGTGGGCTTTGTCGGGTCGGTCGTGTCGAGCCATCCCGCGGTGAACTTGTGAGAAGCGCCCGGATACTGCCGGGCGAGCGCACGGATTTTGCCCATGATCTGCTGGACGAAGGCGTCGTACTCGCTGTCCGTGCCGTAAGCGTTGTCGGAGAGCTTGAAGTTGATGACCTTGTCGACGCCGAGGGCTTTGGCGGACAGATTGAACTCGGACGTACGGGCCGAGACCACCTCGGGCGTTGGCCCTGTTTCCTGCCACCCCAGCTCGTGGTAGTGACCAGGAGCCGAGCACTTGTCGCCAAGGAAGCACGGAGTCTGGTTGAGGTACTGCGCGATGCCGCCGTTCTCGCCCTTGGACACGAGCACCAGGTAGACCGGTCGTCCTGCGGCCTTGTGCTCCAGGATGGAACCGGCCATCCCGATTGCCTCGTCGTCCTGGTGCGGCGAGTAGAAGATCGCGGGCGCTGTCGCCGCCGCGGCGCTTGCGGCACCCAGGGATCCTTGGAACGCGACGCCCGCGGCCGTCAGGCCGGCCGCGGTCAGTACCGACCTCCGGGACAGACCGGTCGGGACAGCATCATGGTGGGGGACGGTCATGCGGCGATTCCTCATTTCGACGTACGGGGCACTCGTCCCGCTCACGTACGGAAGGCAGGACGGGCGCAACTGCTGTGTGCGTCACGACGGTCGCAGGAGCCGCTTACGTCTTGCTCACGTCTCGCTGACGTCGTGTCGGCACGCTTCGCGCCGGTTGTGCGGCAAATCCGCTGACGATCACTGGACAGGTGATCCGCCGACCTTGGGGTCCAGCGATCGTTCCAGGGTTTTCGCTGTGGTGCGGAGCGCCTCTGAACTGGGGTTTCAGGAGGTCTTCAGGGTCTGGAGAGCACTCTGAGGTGCAGGTTCAGTGATCGTCACGGAATCTGGTGATCGGCGTGGGATTTCCCTGTGACTGCGTGGCGGGCGGCGTCTTCCGCCACTGCTCACCCGCACTGTCGGCCGTGTCTCCTTCGAACTCCTCCAGCGCGATGCGGGATACCAGGTACTCCGCCTACGACGGCACCGCCGTCACCGTCGTCGCCCAGGCGACCATCGACCACGTGGTCCCCCTTGCCGAAGCCCAGCGCATCGTCTTCCGACCCCAAGGCGCCAAGGGCTTCGTCGTCCGGCCCCGCCGCTGGAAGGTCGAGCGGACGATCGGATGGTGCATGAACGCCCGTCGCAACGCACGCGACCACGAACGTCTTCCGCAGCACTTCGAAGCCCACTGAACTGGGCACTCATCATCATGATGGCCCGGTGCCTCACCCGCAAAGGTCCCTCACCAGCCAGTGGACGAGGAAAACTCGTGTCTGATCGGGAGCAGTTGCGTCACGTGGCTGAAAGGTGTTGTGCCGGCCGTGGTGACGGTACGTCTCTGGGCAAAGTGCTCCGCCGAGTCGAGTACATCCGGGATCATGAACCGTGTTTCCGGATGACTGGCACCTCACCGAAGACGTCGATGGCTT
>NZ_JBIRQM010000037.1:0-35439 GCF_044333225.1 Streptomyces sp. NPDC021080
CCCACCCCACCAAAACCACACCACCATCCACATCACCGGACACCAAAACAACCAACCCATCTTCACCACCCACCTCACCACCACCCACCCCACCCGCATAAACAACAGTGAAGAGAAGACCCGGCCAACACACCCGCCCAGACCCTGAAAACCTCCCGACCGGACCGTAAGACGTTCGGCCCTGTCTCACTTTCGGTGGTAACAGACAGTCCGAGAGTCGTTGATGCTCACGCGAAGGACGTCAACAAGCTTGTACGGACTGTATTTTCGGGCCTTTCCCATTGGTCATCGAGGATGTGACCGACGAGGGCGAGCGGATCGCCGTGCGGGCGCAGACTCCGCAGGAGGCTGCGGTTTGTCCGGTCTGTGGCACGTCGTCGGAGCGGGTTCACAGCTATCAGATGCGGAGGGTGGCCGACCTACCCGTCGACGGACGGCGCGTGGTGGTCCATGTGAAGGTGCCGCGCCTGGTGTGTCCCACGCGCGGCTGCCAGCAGACCTTCCGCGAACAGATGCCAGGACTGCTGGAGCGCCATCAACGACGCACAACCCGTCTGACCAGGCAGATCAAAGCCGTGGTGAAGGAGTTAGCGGGCCGGGCGGGATCGCGTCTGCTGGCAATACTCGCGGCGGACCCGTTTCGCCACACGGCCCTGCGCGTCCTGCTGCGCATTTCCTTGCCCACCGGGCGGACGCCCCGTGTGATCGGCGTCGACGACTTTGCTCTGCGACGACGTCACCGCTATGCCACCGTAGTCATCGACGCCGAGACCCATCAGCGGATCGATGTGCTGCCCGACTGCACGGCCGACGCGCTGGAGGCGTGGCTGCGCGAGCATCCGGGCGTCGAGATCGTGTGCCGTGACGGCTCCGCCACCTACGCCGAGGCCATCCGCCGCGCCCTGCCCGACGCAGTACAGCTCGCGGACCAGTGGCACCTGTGGCACAACCTGTGCGAAGCCGCCCTGCGCGAAGCTCAAGGCTTTTCCCTTCGGTACGCCTTCGAGCGCGAAGATCGCACGGTCAGCCCCGATCACCGTGTCCAGGTCTACCCAGAAGAGAACGCCCTGGGTCATCAAAAAAGCGGGAGAAATTGTCAATTCCTGTGGATGGAGGGGGTAGCGGCTACTACTGGGTGGTGATGCCAGGAAGCCTCCGTCCTGCATCGAGTTGGAGGCCAAGATAGGTCCATGCCACTCCCGGGCGCCCGTGCGGATCCTCACGCTGAGCTTGATGGACGACGTCCAGGCCGTGGCTCTGGGCGAGGCTGATGGTTTCCTCGGCGGAGACGGGGAACATGCGGCGGCCCGCCGGCGCCGGGCCATGACGCAGCGAGAGGACCACCCGGCCCTCGCTCTCGAGCAGGCTGACCAGGCGGGCCATGGCCGAGGTGCGCTGTCGTTCGTCGAGATGCATCCAGACCGCGGTCAGCAGGATCAGATCGAAGCGGCGCTCTTGTGCGGTCAGCCCGGGAAGCTCGGGAAGTGCGTCATCGACCCATTCGATCTCCTGGTCGGCATGGATACGCCGGCCCAACGCGCGCAGCTCGGCGGTGGGTTCGGCGGCGACGACCCAGTGCCCCCGGGAGGCCAGTGCCGCCGCGTCGCGCCCGCTGCCCGCCCCGACATCCAGCACGGAGCTCGGCCGAGAGGGAAACAAGTGAAGCACCTCGCGGTGCACCTCGTTGAAGGTCACACTCTCGTACTGCTCGGCAAGAGCCTCCGCCGCCTCGCCGTATCCGGCGGTACTGACCATGGAGTGCAACAGGGCGCTGTCTGTCTCGCTGTTCATGACGAGGCACCCTACGTCTGCTCCGGCCCGGTCACCCCTTCGCCGACAGCGACAGGGCCATCTCGTCCACGCCGCCCAGCCGCCGCTGACGCTTCTTGACCAGCTGCGGCTCGAACGAGCTGGCCCGGTCCCGCGGCACCGCGATCTCGACCGGCCCCGACTCGGTGATCACTGTCTTGGACCGGTGCCCGTTGCGGTAGTTCTCCCGGCCGCCCTCGGCCCGCTCACCGGGCTCGTGGCCCAGATGGTCGGTGAGCTCGCCCTCCAACGCGGACTCCAGCACCCGCTTCGTCAGCTGCTGCAGCAGGCCGCCTTGCCCGGTGAGCTTCACCCCACTGGTCTGGGCCCGGGCGACCAACTCGGCGACCAGCCCGTCATCCACGGCGCCCGTCCTACTCACAGATGCCTCCCCGGCCGCGATGTCACTCGTCACGTCAGTCATCAACTGTCGGTTCCAGCCCAGGAGTTACACCGCTCACCGTACAGACCCACGAAGATTACATAACCTTCGTCGCCACCGTCCACGACCACGTGCGAGGCCCGAAGCCCTACCTCGTCGACCCGGAGCCCGCCTACCACGCCGAGACGGTCAGCGCTCTTCTTGAAATGGCACGCGAGCAGAGAGACGTTCTTCTTGCTTCCCCTGCCACAACAGAAGTCCTGCGCGCACGACTTGAACAGCTCACGCTCCCGAGCGGAGCCTGACCCCAGTTTCTCAGTTCCGAAGGTCCAGCCAGGCAGGCATCAGTGAAAGTGTCCCGCACCCATCCCGGTGCGGGACACGGTCACCAAACGAGACACGGCCCCCGCAAAGGCCGCTGCCTCAAGCCTCAGCGCCTGCATGCCGACAAGACACCCCATGCGGCTTGCGGGTCAAGCAGCTGCCGCAAGGAGGGTTGGCGCGGGGGTGCTGAAAGCGATGGCTTCGTCGAACTTCTGGTGGTTGGTCAGGCAGTGGTGGAGCTGGCCGAGCATGCGGTTGAACAGATTGCGCAGGCCGCGTGGTAGCGGTCGCCGGTCTCCCGGCGGCAGTTTTAGTGGGCATGGGCGCCGGGTGAGGCGGTCAGTGCCGCGAACGCCCAATGTCGGCCGGTCGCGGCCAGACGGCTGTTCTTGATCCGACGGTGGGTGACGTGACGGCTCTTGCCGGACTCACGGGTCACCGGTGCGCTTCCCGCGTAGGCCTTCAGATTGCTGGCATGGGGGAAGCGGGCACGGTCGTCGCCGATCTCGGCGAGTATCCGCGCGCCGGTGAGAACAGCCAGGCCGGGGAAGCTTGTGATGATCTCTGCGTCGGGATGTTGCAGGAACAGCTCCTCCGTGTCGGATGCGAGGTCGTCGCATGCCTGGCAGGCTGCATCCCTCTTGTCGAAGCACTCACGGTGCTGCTTACAGACCAGACGTCCCGTCCGGCCCCTGCCTGGACTGGCCAACGGCCAACCCACGTGCCTATTAGGCTTACGACATCCCTGAGCTGCGAAAATGGGTTCGCGACAAGCGCATCGGCGTACGCAACGGCCAACTGACCATGTAGGAAACGATGTAAGCGGGGCCAAAAAGATCTCTCTGCGGCACAACCGTCCCAGAGGGTTGGCAGTCTTCTTCGACGAAGTATCCGCGGTGCCGGGGCCCGTCACCGCGTTGTCTCCACATGGACCGGCGTCCGGCAGTTGTCGTGGCTGGTGAGCTCGCGGGGTCCACGGACGCTGTCCGTGGACCCCGCGGCCCTTGGCGATCCTGCTCGTGGCCGGGGCGGCGTCGTACCGTGTGCATTTTTATTGTTCACAGTTCTTAGGCAAAGGTAAATGAGACGAATAGTGAGCCGCTTAGCGGCACTGTGTACCGCGCTGTTCGCGGTGATCGCTGTGTCGGCCGTGCAGGCACATGCGGAAGCGCGGCCCGTGCCCGTCGCGGCCAGCGACAAGTACGCGCTCAGGTCCGTGGGCGCCGGCGATCTCTATGTGTCGGCGGAAGTCGTCAACAGCGGTGACCGCGAGGGCATGCTGCGTGCGCGCAAGTTCGCGTCCTCTCCCGACGCACTGGGATCGTGGGAGAAGTTCACGCTGCACACCCACGACAAGGGGTGGACGGCCACCCTGCGTTCGGAAGCGAACGGGAACTACGTCACGACCGAGCGGAACGACACCGGCACCCACAAGAATCTTCTTCGGGCCCGGAGCACGAACGTCGGCGAATGGGAAGAGCTCCACCTCGAGAAGCAGTCGGACGGCACGTACGCCCTGAAAGCCTGGACGAACGACGGCTACAAGTACGTGACCGCCGAGATGCAGGACCCCGGAGACGACAACGGACTGCTGCGGGCACGGGCGGACTCGGTGGGGTCCTGGCAGAAGTTCGAGCTCGTCTTCCTCGGCGAGGAGAACGCGAGTGACGAAGGGGGACGCCCCAGTCCCGCTTCCCCCGCGCCGGCGGCCGACTTCCGTGTGATGTCGTGGAACGTCTGCGCCAACAACAACGACAAGTGCGACAACTTCCAGGTAGGCGGCACGGACCTGGGGAGGCAGGTCGCCGACCGGCTGGGCTCCACAGAGGAGGCGAAGCAATACCGCGCCCTCTTCCTCCAGGAGCTCTGCGAATCGCATGCCAAGGCGATCGAGCAGGCGCTGGAGGCCAGGACGGGCACCGGATGGGACGTACGCTTCGCCCCCATCAAGTACACCATCGACGGTTCATCCTCGAAGGCCGCCAAGACCTGCAACAAAACCGGGTCGGAGGACCGGGGCGCCTACGGCATCGCCCTCGCGGTGCCGGACTCCAACGTCTGGTACACGTCGTACGACCTGCCCTCGCCGCAGAACAAGACCATCGGCGGAACGTGGACGCGCATGGAACAGCGGACCGCCCTGTGCGCCGTCCTCCCGGCCCAGGCCCTGCAGTTCTGCGCGGTCCACTTCAGCTCCGGCGGGGCGACGGAGGACCCTGACGGGGACAAGCGCAAGGAACAATCCACACTGCTGCAGAACATCGTCCATTCGTACACTCCGGCCGGCTATCGGACCGTCTACGGCGGCGACTTCAACTCGGTCCCGCCGGACTCCGTCCTGCCGCCCGCCCCAGTGCTGGACAAGCCCCTGGACGTCATGACGTCCGCCTACGCGGCGGACAAGGAATGCGACGAGGGGCGGTCGAGCACTCAGCCGCGCGACGGTCTGGACACGAAGCCGTTGGACGGCCGATCCATCAAGATCGACTACCTGTTCGGTCCGTCCTTCGCGACCATCTCAAGATGCGACGTGATAGCTGACGCCGGAAAGTCGGACCACTATCCGATCAAGGCACGCTTCCAGTTCTGAGAGCAGTGACGCGACCTTGGTCCGGAACGCCCCGCAGGCGTTCCGGACCAAGGTCCCACCGGCCCGCCCGGTGCCGAAAGACGGCAGCCTGGAAAGGCGCAGACCGCTGGCGCTCCTGGCCGCGACTCAGGCTTCGGCGTACCCCACGACGATGACCGTTCCGAGCCTGCGGGCGCTCTCTTCCCCCAACTCGCCTATACGACCGGCCCCCGGCCTCTTGGGAACTCAGAACCTTTCGGACAGCTGACCGGGCACCCCGACCACGTCCACACCCACCACGTGCCTCTTCTCGCCGTCCACACAGCTGGACTCCCCCGCCTCTACCCACACGCCGGTGCCCCGAGGGGGCCCAGCACCTTCTACCGGGCCACACACCCGGCATCCGGCACCGACGAACTCGGCCCTCTCCTCAAGCGTGCCGGCAAGACGGTCCACCGGGACGACTGAACACACTGGGCTGGCACCGCGCCGAGGCCGCGCGTCGAGGACGGTTTGCGAGACCACCTGGTGCAGGACGCGTTTGTAGAACTCAGCACTCTACGAGCCGCCAGGTCAGTTACCTGCCTGCCTTTTTGTCGAACCATCCGAGCGACCGGACGACGGACGCGCCGACAAAGAGGATGCCAAGAGGAACGATCGTGAACCATGCGGCACTGGCTTTCATGGCCGCGAGAAGGGCGATGGCGCCGATGGCGAGCGCCAGGAGCACGAGCATGCCCAGAAGGACACGAATCTTGGAAACCAACGGAGGACTCTCCAATGTGCAGTTGGGCTCTATTGACTGGACAGCGTTGCTACCCGTTGGACCGCTGGTGACCACGGCACCGTCAGGAAGTTTGTGGGGCGAGTCTCCCACGCTGCCTTACGAAGGCGCCCGTGGAACTACGTAATCGAACACGTTAGTTCACCAGCCCGATGTGGGTTGGTGCGGGGTCCGGTGCGAGAAATGCTGCCTTCTCGGCGGAGGTCAGGGCGTTCCAGCGCTCATGTGCCTTGCGTGCTGCCGATGCTCTCCCAGCCTGTGGCCTTGTCAGCGCTGTACCTCGATGGGTGCAGTTGCCCCGAACAGGCCGTAGCTGATCTGCGGCAGTCTGCCAGTGAAGCCCAGAGCCAGCTCTCGGCTGTGTGCCGGCAGCAGGCTGCTGGCCTGGCCGTGACGTTGTTCAGCGGACCCGGCATGTTGGCTTCCAGCGGCCCCAGTTGGTGGGTCGCGCGGGCGCATTGAGGGGTGGTGACGAGGCGAAGTAGCCCCACCTCGGCTCTTGCGGTGAGACGGTTCTGTGGTTTTCGGCAGGGTCGGTGCCGTGGATGTCTTTGTCCAAGCAGGAGCTGTTCGCCCGGATCCGGCGGGACAGCTGGCAGCAGCAGCTGTCGATCCGGGCTCTGTCGCGGAAGTACGGCGTTCACCGCCGGCTGGTGCGTGAGGCTCTTTCCTCGCCAGTACCCACCCCGCGCCGCCGGCCGGTGAGAACGTCGCCTCGGATGGAGCCGTACAAGGAGACGGTCGAAGCCTGGCTGCGGGCTGATCTGGAGGCTCCGCGCAAGCAGCGGCACACCGTCCGGCGGATCGTGGCACGGATCGAAGAGGAGTTCGGCGAGGCGATCCCGTATCCGACGGTCCGGGACTTCGTCGCGGCCCGTCGCAAGGAGATCGCAGCCCAGGCGAGGGCTCCTGTTGAGGCGTTCGTGACGCGGCACAACGTGCTCGGCGCGGACGCCGAGGTCGACTTCGGGGACGTCTATGCGGACGTGGCCGGGCAGCGCACCCGCTGCTACCTGTTCGTGTTCCGTCTGGCCTGTTCGGGCAAGGCCGTGCACCGCATCTCGCGCTCGTGTGGTCAGTAGGCGTTCTTCGAAGGACACGTGCACGCGCTGACCACGCTGGGCGGGGTGCCCGCCGGTCAGGTCCGTTACGACAACCTCACCCCGGCGGCGAAGAAGGCCCTCGGTGATACCAAAGGAGCGAAAGCCCTGGTCAAAGCGCTGTTGCTGCACCGCCACCAGCAACACGCCGACGTGGTGATCGGGATCCGCGCGGCCCTCGAGGCGGGCACCTTCAACGAGGACGTCATCGCGCTGGAGGCGCGCAAGGCGGCCCAGGCGGCCGGGCGGGCACCGACCGTCACCCCCGCCCTGGAACCGCTGATCTCGCCCCGGCCCCGGTCACGCCTCTGACCCGGCGCCGTCTCGCCCGTGCTCTGCCCGCCGACCAGCGCCCCCTGCCCGCCTGGAGCAGTGGGACGAGCTGTTGCAGCCTCGCCGGAAGGACTCATCGGCGATGTCGGCGTACACGCGACTGCAGCCCTGGAAAGATTTCCGTGAAGCTGGAGTGTGCCACCGTGCGCCGGTGACGCTCCGTCACAGGTAGCGGCGTCGAAGCAGGGCCACGAGGATGACGCGGTGGCGGAGCAGCGGGACTCCCGCACGTCCGGCCATGATCCGCTTTTGGAGTTTCAGGTCGGTGATGTGGCCTTCGTTGACGCCGGAGTTGACCGGGCGGTGATGCCCTGGACGACTGCGGGCTGGTCCTCGCGGAGGGCTTTGGCCACGCTGGCCAGGGCCGGGAGGCCAGCGGTCGTGAGTTGCTCGAGCCAGTCCGGCAGCGGGGTGGCGTCGCGGGCGTCGAGCATGGCGGCGAACTGACGCACCAGATCGTGGGCGCGTTTCAGTTCTGGGCAGTGCTCGAACAGCCGCCGGAGTGCCTCGGTTGCATGCAGGCTGCGGCGGGATGGCGCGGTGGTGATCCACCGGGCGACTTCGCGGGGCGAGGGCGGCCGCTCGCGTGGGGTGTCGATCGGCAGGCCGCGGCGTAGCGGTGCGAGGGCCATCTTGACCCGTTGGTAGTGGCCGCGGTAGCCCTTGGCCATGAGCTCCTGGTGCAGCACTGTTGCGGTGTGCTCGCCTTCCTCCCACCGCTGCCGAAGGAGTCGAGGTATGGATCAAGGCTGGTAGGTCGGCGGGGCCTGGTGCGCCGTACGCAATCCTGCCAAGGTGGCGGCCCGGGCGTACTTGGCCACGGTGCGCCGGTTCAGGCCCAGCTCGCGGGCTGCCGCGCTGAGCGAGCACCCGGTGTCGGTCACCGCGTGCACCGCCTCGAACAGCCGCTTCGCGTGGCGGCGGGCTGGGGTGTCGGCCTGGTGGGACGGTCCGGCTCGGTTTGCTGGTGGCGATGCCGGGTCGGGCTCGGGCACTGCGGCGGGTAGGCAGACGCGGTGGGCGCTGGCGGTATCCCCGACCCGCTTCGACAGCCCCTGCCACAGATGGAAGCGGTCGCTGACCTGCACCGCGTCCGGGGCGCCGTCGGTGATGCCCTGGCGGTAGACCAGCGAGCCGTTCCTGCAGACCGCCTCAACGCCTGGATGCGTCCGCAGCCAGGCGGCCGACTGCTCGGCGTCGCGCCCGGCCCACAGCTCGATCGGCAACCGGGTGTAGGCGTCCACCAGCAGGGTTCCAAAGACGTCCGCGTACAGCGCGAAGTCGTCCACGCCCAGCACCCGCGGGGTCGCTGCTGGCGGAAGCGGCAAGCGCATCAAGTGGAACAGCACGCTTGTCCGCGACAGCGGTACCTTCAGGATTTGCAGGAGCCGGGCGCCGCCGCGGCCGGCGAGTAGCACCCCGGCCATCTCCACCAGATGCTGCAGCAGCGGGCTGCGGCGCTGGTAGCGCACAGTCAGTCCCTCGACCTGCTCTGCAAACGTCCGCCGATCGCAGCCCGGGCCGTCACAGAACAACCGCCGCACCGACAGCCCGATCAGCACCGGGCGACCGCCGGCATCGGCATCGGCATCGGCATCGGCATCGGCATCGGCATCGGCATCGGCATCGGTCAGCGTGCGGTCATAGCGACTGTGTATCCGCGCAGAACCGCAACCACAGTCCGGACACGCCACCGTCAACTCGCGAGTGCAGGCCGCGATGCGGACCGCACCGCCCGACACCCACACTCGCTCCACCCGCACCGCATCCAGGTGCGGAGACATGATCCGTACGAGGTCATCACACTCGCTGACAGTGCCGCTGCCTGTGACGGAGCGTCACCGGCGCACGGTGGCACACCCCAGCTTCACGGAAATCTCGCCAGGGCCGCGACTGCGCTCAGCCAGGTACGCGGATATGTACACAGACTGCGTGGCCAGTCTGAGCGTCACGGAGGCCGTGGTCATCCGTCATCTCAGGGTGGCGGACACGCACCGCCGTCCAGGGCTCTCTGCAGGTGCCTGCGTCGGCGTTCCTCCCGGCGAGCCCGCACCTCATCGATCCGCCATCTCGTCTCCAAACTTGGCCCCGGCCATCGCTGAGGACCTTGGCTACCACGACAAGGCCGCCACACGACGGGTTGCCGATTCCGGAGACACTTGAGCCCGAATCGCCCAGCCGACTTTCAGGCGACTATGACCCGGCGCCCGCGCGTGTGGCCTGCTTGGCTGTCGATGTGCGCCACAGCGGCCTCGGCGAGCGTGTACGACTTCTCGACCGGGATGTGGAGCTTTCCCCGCGAGATGAGGTCGGCAGCCACGGCGAGCGCTTCTGGCATGCTCCCGGCCACGCCAGAGAATCGGACACCGTGCTCCGGCGCACCGAGGTCCGCGATGGAGATCACCTTCTGCGGGTTCCCGGTCAGTTCGACGAGCTCGCGGATCACGCCCGAGCCCGCCAGATCGAGGGCCGCGTCGACACGGCCGAGCTGCCGCACCCGCTCGACCCAGCCCTCGCCATACGTCGTGGCGAGGGCCCCCAGGCTGCGCAGATAGCCCTGGTTCGCGGCCCCAGCCGTGCCGATCACCGTGATGCCGCGGTCGCGGGCGATCTGCAGCACCGCTGAGCCGACGCCCCCGGACGCGCCACTGACCAGCAGCGTCTGCCCGGACTGCACACCGACCTCGCGGATGATGCGCAGAGCGGTCTCCACCACGGAGGGATACCCGGCCGCCTCTTCGGACGTCAGGCCCTCAGGCATACGGGCCCAGGCCGACAGCACGGCGAACTCAGCATACGTGCTGGAGCCTTCGCCGAACACGTGGTCACCGACCTCGACTTCTTCGACGCCCTCGCCGACCTCGTCCACCACCCCGGCGGCGTCCAGCCCGACTCCGGAGGGTAACTCGATCGGATGGGCCCCCAGCTTCTGGCCTTCACGAATCCTCCAGTCGACGGGGTTCACGCCCGCCGCCCGCACAGCGATGCGTATCTGGCCGGGACCCGCGTGGGGCTCCTCGGCGTCCACAAGGTGCAGAACGCCCGGACCGCCGAACTCGGCGAAGCTCACTTTCTTCATGCGATGGACCATAACACTAACGGTTAGCTTTTTAGAGTTGTGACAGGTTCGTATCTGATAGCGTCAGGGCATGACCGTGCCGCCCGGACGCCGTGAACGCAAGAAGGCCGCGACCCGCCAGAAGATCGCCGACACCGCCCTCCGGCTCTTTCTGGAACGCGGGTACGAGGCGGTGGGAATCCGTGACGTGGCCGCTGAGGCCGACGTGGCCGTCACCACGCTCTTCTCCCACTTCGCCTCGAAAGAGGCCCTGGTGTTCGAGCAGGACGATGACTTCGAGCAACGCCTCACGCAGGCAGTCACCGGCCGGGCGCCGCACGAGCCGCTCATCCCCACGCTACGCCGCGAGATCCAGTCCCTGGTCCGACATTGCACGGCGGACAGCGCCACCCCGGTCTGGCGCATGATCAACGAATCTCCCGCCCTGCGGGAGTACGAGGAGTCGATGAGGCTGCGTCACGCGGAGTCACTGGCAACGGCCATCGCCGCCGACCCCAACCTGCCACAGACCTCAACGGCGAGCCGGACGATCGCGAGGTTCGTGATCGACGCCTACTCGCTGGCCCGCGAGGCGCCCAATCCGGACGCCGCATTGGACGAGATCTTCCAAATGATCGAGGCAGCCTGGGCCGTCACATGCCCCTCCAGAAACTCCACCGGCACGGCCGGACTGTAGCCAGGACTCCCCATTACCTTCTTGGTTGCCTCGCAATGAGGCGCCCGGCCTTCGGAGTTGGCATGACTGTCTCCCCCTGTCGAGTTGATGGCCTGGGGGGTGTCACCGGCTCCGGAGGCATCGACAGACCGCTGATTAGGGGCATGACCACCGGCTTTTCCACAGGTCGGGAGGCTCTTCGTAATGTGGATGTGGCGATCGGTGCCGTGGGACGGCCGGGCAGCGACGACCGAAGGACACACGTGATCGACGTCAGTGACATCGGTGCCTTCCTCGGCCTGGACGTCGGCAAGGGCGAACACCACGCCACCGCCGTGACCCCGGCTGGGAAGAAGGCGTTCGACAAGCGGCTTCCCACAGCGAACCCAAGCTCCGCAAAGCGTTCGGAAAGCTGCAGGCCAAGCACGGGACCGTCCTGGTCGTGGTCGACCAGCCGGCCTCGATCGGCGCCCTGCCGCTGGCGGTGGCCCGGGACATGAGCTGCCCGGTCGCCTATCTGCCCGGGCTGACGATGCGGCGGATCGCCGATCTGTATCCCGGCGAGGCCAAGACCAATGCCCGCGACGCGTTCGTCATCGCCGACGCGGCCCGCGTCATGCCCCACACCCTGCGCTCGGTCGATCTCGAGGACGAGACCATCGCCGAGCTCGCGATGATCGTCGGATTCGACGACGACCTGGCCGGCGAAGCAACGAGGATCAGCAACCGCCTGCGAGGCCTGCTCACCCAGATCCATCCGTCGCTGGAGCGGGTCCTGGGTCCGCGAGTGCAGCACCCGGCGGTACTCAAGCTCCTCGACCAGTTCGACTCGCCCGCGCAGATACGCAAGGCCGGACGGCGCCGACTCGTGACGCTGATCCGCTCCAGGGCACCGCGGATGGTCGAGCGGCTGGTCGAGGACATCTTCACCGCCCTGGACGAGCAAACGGTTGCCGTCCCGGGCACAGAAGCAGCCGCGCTGATCGTTCCCAGCCTCGCCAGCTCGGCCGGACCGATACCCAGTTCCTCCGCGATCCGCGGCCGGGCCTCCTGCAGATACAGCTTCACCCGCTGGTAATTGATACTGACCGCGTAGTCCTGGACCAGACGCTCATGGATCACCGACGCCTTCAGCAGGACCTCGGACCTGAGCATCGCGTCGATCAGCGGCGCGACCTCGTCCACCACCCGCCGATACCGACGCCCGGACGCTTCACGCTTCGGCGGCGCGGCCGAAGATGGGTCCTTCAAGTACTTGCCGACCGTCCGACGGTTCAGCCCGGTCTCCCTGGAGATCTCCCGCAGGCTCATCGCACCGGACTCATACAGCGGACGAAACCGCCTCAACTCCAGCCACCGATGTGGATCCAACACCACCGCCAGCCGCCTCCCTGCCACCCCGAACCGACAGCAGCAGAATCACGGCCCCCGCCCGCCACCGCCCCACAAACGGAGCGCATTCCTCCGTACGAGGTGGCGCACGTTCACTTGTACGCCGACAGCCACCACCGACCCGGCCAGCCTGCCGGAGAAGGCCACCTGGTACCTGGCCACCAACCTACCCCACCCCGATGCACCCCACGCCGTCACCAGCCTGCACCCGCCGGCCGACCTCGCCGAGATCGTCCGTCTCTACGGACTGCGGCCCTGGATCGAGCAGAGCTACAAGCAGATCAAGGACGAACTCGGCTGGGCCGACTTCCAGGTCCGCTCCGCCCGCGCCATCCACCGCCACCAGACCCTGGTCAACTGCGCTTTCTCCTTCTGCTGGGACCAGTGGTTCGCTCCACCCGGACCGCTGGATGCCACAGCGCCGGACCCCTGTCCCGACGAGGGGCCAGAGAGGGGGACCGGCACCGTCCCACCAGCCCCAACAGCCCTGCTGGCCCAAGGCATTACGAGCCATCCGTTCCTGGCTCACCCCCGCCATCGCCCTCAGCCGATGGTGGCAGGCCTGGACGGACACGGACCCACCCTCCGAGCTCCAGGCCCTGATCGACGCCGTCACCACCGGGCACGGCATTGACCTCTACCGCCGGATTTAACGAACTACCGGTAACCCCCAGCTTTTGATTTTGAACCTTCCTGACGGAATCAGGCCCAGCTACGCACATATCGGTTCACACAGGTCTGAACGGTGGCCTTGGGTCAGGTCACGATGATCGCGTCGAGGGGCCTGATCTGCCAGGTCACGAGCCCATCGACCATCGCGTCGGTGACCTTGCTGACCAGCTCCGGACCGACCTCGACACCGTAGATCTGGGCTGGGTGGGAGCGGATGTCGCGCACGCTCATCCCGTAGGCGTAGAGCGAGAGGATCCGGTCGTTGAACCCGGCGAGCCAGCGGGCGTTCTTCGGCACCAGACGTGGTTCGAAATCGCCGGGCCATCCCGCGGAACCTCCGGCGTGACCGCCCAGCATCGATCAGGACAGTCTTGGGCGATGTGCCGTTGCGCGAGTTCCCCGAGCCGTGATCTGCCCGGTCTCCCCGTTCATAGCCGAGGCGTTCACCCATCTCGGCTTCCAGAGCCCGCTCCAGCACACCCCGGGTGATCTCCGTCAGCAGCCCGCCCTCGAAGCATCAGCCCTGTCGAGCAGTGGCTCGACAACCTCACCGACCATCTCGTCGCCGACCACGGATGCGGCCGCTTCGTCCTTGTCTGCCATGACTCGTACGATCCGCCCGGCCCAAGGACCCGAGCCCCGAGCCCCGAGCCCCGAGCCCCGAGCCCCGAGCCAGGCTTCCGCATCACGGACTTACACGATCTTTCAAACACGCTCGTGCGTGTTGCGAAGCGTTACCGAGCCGCGCACGCTGGTCATATGGCCGATGGTCACTCGCGCTTCTCACTAGTCGTCGCCTCGCAGTGTGAGGCGATGGGTCAGGAGCTGAAGTTGCTTGCCAGGGCAGCGCGGGAGCTGGACACCATGTTGCGCGACCCCCGACGCGGTGAGTGCAGCGCTGCTCTGCCCAATGGGCATTCGCTTCTGCTCAACCAGGACGCAGGGACGACGATGACCGCGGTCGCGGACGCCTCTGAAAAAGCAAGGAATGGCTTGCTAATTCTGGCCTGGATTGGGCATGGCATGGTCAGAAACGATGACTTCTACGTCCTACCGAGTGGCTCTGATCCTGCTCGGCTCGGTTTCCCTCAAGGCGGCCCCTACCACCTCCCTCACCAGCTCAAGGAATTGCTCACCGCCCGCCCGTGCCTCAGCATGATCCTGCTTATCGACGCCTGTATGGCCGGGGCGGGTGCCGTACAAGCCGCGACCGAGTGGATGGGCTTGGACAATGATTTGCGGCGCCGGTTCCAAATATTGTCCGCGACGAACATGAACGAGGCGGCATACGATTGCGCATTCAGCCGTGCTATTTCTACGTTGTTGCGTACCGGCCACATTGCGCTTGACGACCATCTGGTATGCGGTGACCTCAAGCGAGCATCCGAGCGTGCGACACGCGTCCAGCAGCCCTCACTGTTCGCATTGGACGGAGCCAAAGACGGGCCCGACTTGTGGGTGGCACACAACGCCGCCCGGCTGCACCAGACCGGTTCCCTACCTGCATTCCAACTGGCCGATGGCTGGGAGGGACTGCGGCGCTCTCTGAGGCATTTTTATCCGACCCCGTCACTCGAGACGATAGTTGCTGCCTCGCGCACCCACCGCTCCGTCGTTGTGCGTGGTTTGGCGGGATTCGGTAAAACCACCCTGATGGGCGCGTTGACCAGATCCGAGGTCGCACCAGGAGTGGTGCCTGATAGTTTTGTGCACGCCCTGAGACTGCTGAAACGGTACGAGACCTCCGGACGGGTGGCCGAAGCTATTAGCGATCAGTTGAGTGTCACCGTGCCTAGTTTCCCTCGCGCCAAACAAGCCTTTGAGAACTCAGTCCCCAGTAGTGAGCGGGAGCAGATGCCAATGGCTGACCAGCACTTGCTCAAGCCGTTGCGCCATCTGCCAGCGCATACCGTGGTACGGATCGTATTCGACGGGTTCGACCAGCTCGACGAGGTCCCAGCCCGCGACCTAGGCGACCTGCTGCAGCGACTGCAGCAGCCGTGGCAGGAGGGTGCGGATGTGCGAGTTGTGGTCTCTTCTCGCCCGGACGCCGCACCGCCGCTGGCCGAGTGCGAGATCCTGGTGGATGTCGCCCCCGAGTCGGAGCTGCGCGCCTACCTGACTGAGCGGTGTGTACCGCAGCAGCTGTGCGAAGAAGTGCTGGCAGGTAGCGATGGCAGTTGGCTGGTCGCTTCGCTACTTGCGGACCACGTCCGCGACACCCCTGGGCTGCTCCCACATGAGATCCCTTCCGGCCTAGCGGCCGTCTATAGGGGCATCTTTGATCACGCTCTGGATGGCGGTGCCATTTGGGACAAAGCAGGCTCACCGGTCAAGGCTGCATTCACCGTCCTGACTGCAGCCGGTCCAGGCGCAGTGCTCCCAGAGCCCCTGCTGCTGGATGCCAGCGCACGGTTGAGCGCCCCAACCCTGGGCGAAGGCCGGCTCCAGGAGTGCCTGGAACCGCTGCGCCGCTATGTCGCACGCGCACCAGCAAGCCAGAACACGTCATCCACCATGCTCTACGGCTTGTTCCACCAGTCCGTGGCCGACTACCTCACCGGAACCCTGAAGGGCGGGCCCAGCTCGTACAGGGTTGATGCCACCGCAGGCCACCGCGCCCTGGCCGAGGCTATTGCCTCGCTGGCCCCTGCGGACGAGCGAACCCCCGACAACGCCCGTGAACCGCTGCAGGACTACGCGGAGCGCGCCGAACCCGATCATCTCTGGCGGTGCGGCTCATACGAGCAAGTGCTCCGTAGTCTCGAGACCCGCCCGTCCGTGATCCCAGCCGAAAATTTGGAACGCTGGGAGCGCTGGCACCACGAATTCGCCGACCATTTCGGATCGGACCATCCATACACCCTCACCGCCCAGCATGAAGTCGCCGACAATACCGGCGCAAAAGGGGAACTTGGGCGTGCGGTTGAGATGTTCACGACACTACTTCCCGTCCGCATGCGCGTGTTGGGGCCCGATCATCCCGCCACCCTGACCACCCGCGGCAGTCTTGCTCACTGGACCGCCCTAAACGGCCAAGTCGCGGACGCACTGGAGCTGTTCACTCGGCTACTCCGGGACTGCACCAGAGTCCTTGGGCATGACCACCCCGATACCCTCACTGCTCGCCACGACATAGCCGCATTGATTGGCATGAAGGGGGAACCTAATCACGCGCTAGAGCTGCTCACCGAACTACTCCCCGAACGCTTGAAGGTTTTGGGCCCTGATCACTGGGATACCCTTGCTACTCGGCATGAAATCGCCAGTTGGACCGCCCGCAGCGGAAACCCAGAGCGTGCTGTAGAAATCCTCTCTGAGCTGGTCCCCGACTACACCAGGGCATTGGGGCCCGATCACCCCAATACCCTTATTGCCCGGGGCAGTTATGCCGCCTGGACGAGCAAGAGCGGGCATCATCAGCGCGCCCTGAAACTGCTCACTGAGCTGCTCCTCGACCGCATGTCGGTACTGGGGCCCGACAACCCCGAAACTCTCGTCACGCGATACAACATTGCCGCCGTGACTTATGAGCTCGGAGACTGCGAGAAGGCTGTGACGCTGTGGCGGGAAGTGCTGCCTGACTTCGTCCGCGTACTCGGTGGTGACCACCCGCGCACCCAGGTGGTACGCCAGCGACTGGATGGCACTGGGCACGACGGCGGTGCTGGCCCTACCGGCCCTTCGGTCAAGTAGGACGGCCGCTACTCAAGCGCGACCGCCAACGGCGCCCCGGTCTGCGACTTCGTCAGGTACGATTGCGCTCGATGCGGCTGGGAGCCATTATCCAGCATCCAGTCCGACTCCAAGACTCCATGTGGGTCCGCAAACAGTGTTCGCAGATCTAGTACTGCGGCAACCAGGTCGTCCCGGTCCGCCAAGTTCACCCACCGCTTTACCTGTGGCGGAACCATCTTTTCTTCCGGCAGCCGGTCATACACCAGCGTCCGCAGCCCCAACGGTGAGCCGAGCGTCACCAGCAGCGGCAACTCGTGCTCTAGCCGATGGGCAGCCTGAAACGCCGCCACAGAGCCGAGCGAGTGCCCGATGATGGCGACCGTCTCCGGCCCAAGGTGTGCAGCGATCCGCCCCTGCACCTCTTCGCGTACCGCATCCTCAGTGAGATAGCGGGTAACCTGCGCCAAGGACCGGTCAGCGAACCGCTCCGCAAACGCTATGCCCGCCGGAGAGAACCACCGCAGCCGCGCCAGAGCGTTGAGAAGTGGCCGCCCCGCCGCACGCATCCCCTGCCGCGCGGCCGCCTGCGTGTCCAGGGCGCATAGCTGCCGGTACGCCTCATCCCGATCCGCTTCTAGCATGGCGCGTTCCTCTGCCTGGCGCAGCCACACCTCCGCCAGCCCCATGGCCAGCTCCTGTTGCTGCGGTGTCAGATCTGCCACCAGCTGGCCGTTGCCCATCCTCCCCGGAACCTGAAACAGGTTGCCGTAGAACACCATCCGGCACTCCAGGACCCCCGGCCTCGACTGCCGCCACAGTCTGTCAGCCAGATCCGGCCGCTCGGCATTGCGCACCCCGCCAGCCAAGGCTGGAATCCAGGACGCCTCCAGAGAGTCTGCTGACTCTTGCTCCTGGCCCACCCCGTGGACCAGCACGATCCGGCTCATACGTCTCCTCAAACCCTTTACTCAGCATGGAAAACGTAGTCAAGCCAACGCCGGACGCGCCGATGGCACGTCAAGTCCGGGGCAGTTTCACTCGCTCGGCATCGCCGCGCTCCTGCCCCGGGGCATCCAGCGACTCGCCGCACGCCTTGGCGAGCTCCCCGTCGGGGCAATTCACCGTCGAATGTCCCCTCGTGTGTTGAAACGCCATTTGCAGCGCCTGCCCAGTGGCCCTCCGCGCTGCTGGCCACGGAACGCAACGGAGCGCCCCCTGAGTGGTGGACACGCTGATACTGGATCTGCTTGATCCGGGGGAAGCGAGAAGACCGCCGATGGCGATGAAGGACTACTCGGACGAGTTCAGGGCCGATGCCGTGGCCCTGTTCGAGTCCACACCCGGCGCGACGTACAAGAGCATCGCCGCCGACCTGGGCATCAACAGGAACACCCTGCGGAGCTGGGTGCTGCGAGACCGTGAACGCCGCGGCGCCGGTCCGGACACGGCCCGGGACACCGGGATGGCCGCACGGGCCACGCAGGCGACGCCGGCCTCGGAACCGGACGAGAGGATCAGGCAGCTCGAAGCCAGGGTGGCCGAGCTCGAGGCAAGTGAGCGCAAGCTGGCGACCGAGCGGGACATACTCCGCAAGGCGGCCAAGTATTTCGCCGGAGAGACGAACTGGTGAGGAGCCGCTTCCAGTTCGTCAACGACCACCGGGACGCCTTCGAGGTGAAGCGGCTCTGCGAGGTCCTGAAGGTGAACAGGTCCAGCTACAACAAGTGGCTGGCCGGCCGTGACGCCAGAACGGCCCGGCAGCGGGCCGACCGGCGCTTGGCGGCGAGGATCCGTGAGATTCACGCGGACTCCGGCGGCGCCAACGGTTCCCCCGCGGGTGACCGCGGATCTGAAGGAGACCGGCCTGCACGTCAACGAGAAGCGGGTCGCCCGCATCATGCGGACGTTCTCCATCACCGGCATCCGCCTGCGCAGACGCGTGCGCACCACCGTCCCGAACCCGGCCGCCTCCCCGGTTCCGGACCTCGTCCGGCGGGACTTCACCGCCACCGAACCGGGCCGGAAATACATGGGCGACATCATTTACCTGCCCCTGGCGAACGGCGAGTTCCTCTATCTCGCGACGGTTCTGGACTGCTACAGCCGCAAGGTCGTGGGCTGGTCCATCGCCGACCACATGCGCACCGGCCTGGTCGCCGACGCGCTGCGGATGGCCTCCCACACCCGCAGCAGCCTGGACGGCGCCGTGTTCCACTCCGACCACGAGGCCCAATACGGCCCCAGGGTCTTTGCCGACCTCTGCAACCAGCTCCAGGTCACCCGGTCGATGGGCGCGGTCGGCAGCAGCGCGGACAACGCGGCCTGCGAGAGTTTCCACGCGTCCCTCAAACGCGAGATGCTCCAGGGCGCCCGGGACTACGGCGACCCGCTCACCTGCAGGAACAAGGTTCTCGCCTGGCTGACCCGCTACAACACCCGCCGGCGGCACTCCGCCAACGGCCACCTCAGCCCCAACGAATACGAACGCCGACACCACGCGGCTAAGCTCACGCTCGCCGCGTGATCAACGATGCGTGTCCACCATCATGGGGGAAGGCCCAAGGCCGGGAAGTTCGCGTATTTCCGCTGGTGGCAAGGGTGTTGAGGTCCAGGTTGTGGCTGCGTAGAGGCCGGGTCCGAGTTTGTGGATGAGCCCGGTGTCGGCCCATCGGGACAGCTGCCGATACATGGTGTGCAGGGTGATGTCGCCGAAGTAGGCGGCGATCTCCGCGGGTCTCCATAGGCGGGTCGGGCCGTCCTGGAGCAGGGCGAGAACGCGGGGCCGTCGGCGCTGGACCGGGGCGGTGTGGCGATCGTCGCGGGAGGCCGTGGGCAAAGGCGGTGATTCGGTGCCGGGTTCGAGGACGGTGACGGTGAGCTCGGTGATGGTGCGGCTTCGATCGGGACGGCCGTCGTCGCATCGCTCGCTGTAGCGGGACATCGGGGACTTGACCTTGCGGGTCCCGGTCCGGTGTCGGCGAGGCGCGAGGAGCCGGGCCAGTGCTCGCCTGCCGATCAGTCCGAGAGGTCCGGGCTCGGCGGGGACGATCCCGGCAACCTGAATGACCTGGTCACGGGCGGTCTGCAGGGCGACGGTGAAGCAGCAGCGGTCGGGGACGGACTCGGCGGCCTCGACCATCACAGCCCGTAGGGCCTGGTAGAGCTCGAGCAGGGCCCACATCTCCTGCTCGAGGCCGACCGCGTCGCCCGAGCGGAGGGTCCGGCCGGCCAGGATCGTGTGGCGGAGCGCGTAGTACGCGCTCTCGTGTTCCCAGCGCTCGTGGTAGAGGTTGATCAGTGCCCTGGCCGGGTGGCGGCGGTGGTCGGTCAAGGTGGTGACCAGCCGGTAGGCGCCAGTGAAAACGGTGCCGTCGTTGCAGGTCACCGTGATCTCGGCGTCGATGATCCGGACGCCCACGGCGCCGATCCGTGACAGGTAGGAGCCGTCGTCGAGGCGGTCCATGACCGGGGTGCGGCGGTTGCGGCGGAGCCGGCCCAGTACCTTCGCGCCGGTCGCGGCCACCTGGGCAAGGAAGTCGTTGGCGTCGAAGCCCTTGTCCCACAGGACCAGCATGTCGGGCCCGAGCAGGTGCAGCAGATGGCGGGCGTAGGCGGTCTCGCCCTCGTCAGTGGGACCGGAGACCGCGCCGGTCAGCGCTCTCGTCCCGGTCTCGACCAGTGTCATCAGTTCCAGGGTGGGATAGCCGTGATGGGCCGTCCGCCCGAGCCAGGCCCGGTTGCGGGGCGAATCGGGTACCCGCAGCGAACTGCAGCCGTCGAAGGACACCGTCCGGTAGGCGCCGAAGCGCACCCCCGGTGTCGTCGGGCGGCCCAGGGGACCGGCAAGTACTTCGAACAGGGACCGCACCGGGGCGGTGCCCAGCCTTCGGCGCAGGTCCCGTAGGGCCTTCGCGCTCGGCGACGCCACCCCCATCCCGGCCAGGCCGCCGGCGAGCTTGTCCCAGACCAGCCGGTAGCCGACCTCGGGGAACAGGCACATCGCGAGCAGGAAGTAGATCCCGACCCGGGACGGCAGATCACGCAGCCGCTGCTGCACCGTCCGCGTCTCCGCCAGGACCGCGTCCACCAGCTCGAACGGCACCACCACGGTCAGCTCTCCCAGGTGGCCCGGGGCGAACCGGCCCGCCGCCACGGTCACCGTTCGGGTGATGGCCGTCAGCGCGGACGGCAGGGCAAAATGAACCCGCAACGGAGCTCCTCACGTACAAGCTGACTTGGTCGACTGCCTGTACCAACGAGCTCCGTCGCGCTTTGGCCACGGGTCCTCAACGTGCTTGCAGGACCTGCGAAAACGCTAACTTCCCGGCCTTGGGTCAAGGCCCGACAATGCTTCCGGCAAGCAGTTCACGCGCCCGGCTGTACGGATCCGACCCGCCGGGAGCGGGTAGGGCTGTGTACAGACGAACGTACTCGGGCCACAGCGTTCCCAGGACCAGGACGGGTCCGCGCTCCCGGCTGCTCAATAGGCGGCGCACGGCCGCTGCGGTTTTCTCGCCCCCCGCCCGGTCGCCGAGGTAGTGCTGGGCCTCGTTCAGCCACACCACCGTGCGCGGCCCGACCCGGTGCAGGTCCTCCAGCGCGGACGCGGCGCGGGTCGGGTCGAAGGGATGCCACAGCCGCCACCCCATCCCGGCGAGCGGCTGCACGGCCTCCCAGCACGCCCGGGTCTTCCCGGTCGAGGAGCTGCCCACCAGGACCACGATCTGGCTGTGGCCGACTGTCACATCCTGCACCGCTTCAGCCAGCACCTGGTCGTGCTCGCGGCGCACGTACCCGGGCAACGCCTGCACTGCAAGGGTGCCGGTCCTGCGGGCGATACGGGGCCCGGCGGAATGGACCTCCAACTCGTGCGGATCCCACTCCGCGATCGGCCTGCCGGGCCCCTGCTTCTCCTCACTCCCGCCCTTGCCGAGATCGACCGCGTCCCGCTGGAGCGCCAGCAACTCCTCGACCGGCAGCTTCAGTACGCGGGCCAACTTCGTCACGGTCCTCTGCGAAGGGACCGGCCCATCGGCATGAAACGCCTCCGACACCGTCGTACGACCCAGCCCCGCTAGACCAGCCAGAGCCGTCTTGTCCAACCGCCTGCGCTTCAGCCCGCCGTCGAGTTTCCGGCGCAGTTCGGCCAGAGCCGGACTGTCCCCGTCCTGCTCGTCATTCACGTGCTTGCCCCCGGGCCGTGATGGTGTTCGCCGTGTTCAATCTTTGTCCCGGCGAACACCGGCGCACACGACTTCCGCGACCTTCGATCACGTCAACACTCCACCGTGTACAGGGAGCCTGCCGTGACCGTCGCCGTTGTTCTCCTCGTTGCCGCGCTCGTCATCGTCCTCGCGCTGATGACGGCCGCCGGCGCGGCCACGCTAGCCCGCATGGACGGCGCCACCTACCCCGCCGCCCTCACCCGGGCGGCCACCGCCTTCGCCGCGGTCATCACCCTCGCCGCCGCAATGACCGCGGCCATCGGCGCCCTGCTCAGCTAGATCCGACGGCATCGGAGGGCTCAGAGAGGCGATACCTGGTGTTCGTGCGCCGGGGGCGACAACGGGTGTGCTGGATCGGCTGTCGCCGGTATACGTGACTCCGGCCTCGGCATTGACGGCCGTCGGCCCAGCGCATGCGCCGCGCCGCAGATCTCCGCCCAACCCTGACGTGCCGGTGCCATCGCTCTAACGTCGGTGCATGAAGGCCAAGATCGCCCGTTGCCTCGAGGCTTCACCCTGCAAGGGGATCGGCGTCTGTCTTGTTCCTGAGGCTCGGTCTTGCACCCAGATCGCTCGCAGCGTCATGGACGTCCTGCACAAGCGCGGGGAGCGCGTCCGGGAAGACGTGGCGGTCATGGGCTTCGACAACTGGCACATCCTAACCTAACCACCGCCTCCCGCTCGCCCCTGACCAGCGTCGGCATGAGGCTCGAACGGGTCGGCCGCGCCGCCGTGCACGCCTTGTTCACAGCGATCTCCCGTACCCAGCGGTCAGGCGTCGAGGCCCTGCCGTGCCCGGCCGTGATCAGGGATCCACACCAGTCGCTGTCGTGAACGTCATCTGCGGCGTCCTTCGGAGGCACGGCTGTCCTCAGACGACAAGACGAAGACCGAGCGGCTCGCGGACTGTTCGCCGTCCTCGACCCTGACTCGGTACAGCCCCGGGCGCGGGAAGGTGAGTCGTGCCCAAAAGCCGTCGCCGTCGGGGTGCGGCCAGACCCTGGCGTCAGCGGACGACTTGCCGTCGGTGACGAGTGTGCACCGCACCCAGGCCGACGCCAGGGCACCCCGGACCCTGATGTCGCAGGGCTCTCCCGCTTCCACGACCTCGGGCAGGAACAGGGAGATGCCGTCGTGGGAGGGCAGTCCGATGCCGCTGCCGACCATCGCCGGCGGGGGTGGTTCCGGTCCGAGGTAGTGGTCTTCCGAGAGCAGAGCCCCTACATACGTCATCACCTCTCGCTCCGCGATGAGCGAGCCGTGGCGGACCTCGACGAAGCAGTCGGCGCGCGTCGGCGAGCCGGCGGAGACGCGTGGCACGAAGCCGTCTCCCCCGGCGTCCCATCGCAGAGGAGTTCCCTGGGCGTCAAGCACGGGCCTGCCCTCACTCGACACCCGCGGCATCGTTTCGAGAGTGCGGACCATGCCGTGGGCGATGTCCACGCTTTGGACCGTGCGCTGTCCGACGCCCACCACAGCGCGGATGTGCGGCAGGAGTGGAGCCAGGTCCGTGGTGTGCCGCGCGCGCATCGCCTCCGCCGCGAGCGCCATGTCACCACCCAGCTGGTCGACGTCGCCGAGTTCCAGGCGCCGTAGGCCGCCGCGGTCCTCGACGCACCGGTAGTCGGGAAGCAGATCGTAGAACCCCGGCAGGGTCCGCACGAGCTCCCACATACGGCGGTACGGCACGGGCATCGGCCCGCCCAACGGCTGCGAGCTCAGCATCTTCACTGCCTTGGGAACGCCGCGGAAGGGCGTTCCCAGGCACACGATGGTCCGGGTGTTCTCCACGAGCCACGCGTCCTGGTTGAGCGCCGCGCAGGTGACGATCCCGCCCAAGGCGTGCGCGATGATCACGAGGCGGGGCTCGCGATCGCCCGCCAGGGCCCTGCGCGCCTGTGGCACCGCCGGGTGGGCACGCCAGCGCTCCAGGTGCCGACCGGCCGCCTGCGCCAGGAGTCGTGCGTTGTGCGACGCCGAAAGTCGCCAGTCGTATGGGAACTCAAGCACGGCGTCGGGATGTGCGACGTGGTCGCGGATGCGCTCCAGCAAGCGACCGTAGGGTTCGAGGGCTCCCAGCATGGGAGCCCAGGCGGGCGTGCGCAGCAGGGAGACGGGGCGGACGCGGCGATGGCCGTCCGTTCGCTCGTCGTCCGTGAGCCGCAGGGCGTCGATCCCTCCGCGCGTCCAGGCCCGCAGGAGCCAGTTCGAGGGCTCATGACCCCATAGACGTTCGCCGCTGTGGGCGTCTACCAGGACGCTGCCCATGAAACCGGGCACGACGACAACCGCGTCCGCCGTGAGCAGGTTTCCCGGGTGCGGTGAGTCGGGACCCCGACTCGAACCAGACCGCGTGAACTGCGCCTGGTCGACCTCGTACTGGTAAGTGTTGACGAGTGCATGGTTCCAGGACAGGCGGTGCTGGGCATCGCTGTCGACGTACCCGCCCACGGTATCGCCGCGAACGGCACTGTTTTGCACGACCCACCAGTCGTCTGCGTCCTGGGTGACGGTGCCGGGATCGGCGGGACCTCGAGAGTTCTTCCTCTCCACCCGCGTCACCTCCTCCAGGTCACGCACCTCGTCGTCGCTGAGCGAGGCGCGCAGCACGTGCCCAGCGGCGCCCTCTACGTCGACCCCGAGCAGGCGGGCCGCCTCCGACACCAGTTCCGGCAGATCGTCGCCGACCTCCGCGGCGATTTCGCGCACGAGTGCGGGGTGGCGCGCACGCTCAGGCCGGCCGAGCCGTGCCACGCGATCCACCACCTCGGCGCGCAGCAGCGCGGCCTCGGGCGTGTCAGCGCTGTCCTCCCGCCGGTACAGCCGCAGGTCGGCCACCGCGACGGTGAGCCGCGGTACCTCGCCGAGGGCAGAGGACTCGGCCGCGTCGCGTGCCTGGCCGATCAGAGCACGAGCGGCGCGGAAGCGTCCAACGTCCTCCTCGACGCGGGCGCCGCACACGGCGATGTCCACGAAGGCTTCGGCGTCGCAGGCACGTGAGGCGAGTTCCAGTGCTGGCTCGACCAGGTCCCGGGCCTCGTCCGTCCGGCCCTCCGCTGCCAGCGCCCGGATGCGCAGTGTGGACAGCCCTACGTCCTGGCTCACATGGCCTGGACGTTGCTCCAGCAGGGTCAGCGCCTGATCAGTCCGGCCGTCCGCCAGTCGTGCAGTAGCGGTACGCAGGGCCTGGCGTCCCCACGTCTCGTCGTCGGCCTGGCGCAGCAGGTCGGGTCTGACCGTGAGGCCGAGGCGTTCGGAGAGGTACACCTGGCTGCGGGCGGGCAGTTCCTCCATGGCGGAGTCCAGGAGGGGGCCGACTTCGGGAAGCCACCGGCGGTCGAGGGTCTTGGGTGTCTGTCCCAAACACAGCCGGTGGTAGAGCTCCTCCGCACGGTGTTCGGCCGCGTTGGCGGGGTCGGTCTCAGCTTGCCGGGCGTAGTAGCTGACCGCCCTGCGATGGATCCTGTTGACGACGTTCCCCGCGTCACCGCGGAGCATCGGCAGCATCACACGGCGTACGTCGGCCCGGTGGACGACGGCTTCCTGCCCCGGCACGTCCGCCACCAGCGCGGCTTCGTCGCGGAGTTGGTGGAACAGCACACGGGCCCGTCGCTCGTCGACGCGTCCCAGGCCGCACGGTGCCGCCAGCACCCTGCGGATGACGTCCGGTGTCACGCGGCGGACGGTGAGTCCCGGGCTGGCGATGCAGCGCAGATCCGGGTTCTCCAGATGGTCCAGGATGCGCCGGTACAGCACGCCTTGGCGCTCCTCGGGCTGGATCTGCAGCTGGACCAGGCGGCGCAGTGCGGGGTCGCGCAACGCTCGTGGTCCTTGCCTGCGGAAGAGGTCGGCGGCCAGTTTCAGGCTGAGCGGGTCCGATCCCACGGTCTGGGTGATGGTGTGCAGCGCCGCCTCGTATTCCGGGCCGCCGCCAGGCAGCAACCGGCGCAGGAAGGCACGGGCGGTGGCGGGATCGAACCCTTTCAGGGGAAGTTCCGTGAACCTTCGGTCCTCGACCGGTGCGCGGCCGGCGGCGACGATCCGCAGCTGCGGGCAGGCGTCCTGGAGGACTTCGAGGAAGTCGACAAGACGGGCGACGGCGAACGAGCCGTTGTGCTGCGCCTGTTCGAAGGTGTCCAGGAAGAGCAGGATCGGCCGGTCCGTATCCGGCAAAGCCCTCGCCACCAGAAAGGAGAACAGTCCTGCGAGGCTGCGTTCATCGTGGGCGCGCCCTGACCTCGGGCCCTTGCTGCCCCGCTGTTCGCTCTCGGCCCTGGTGTCCGCGTTGAGGGTGGTCCGTACAGCCTGCTCCAGCTCGCGCGCCGCTCGCCCTTCGAGTCCGGGCAGGAGCACCCGCAGCTGACGCAGGGCTTCGCCGAGCAGGGTGAGGGGCTGTTGCGGCACCAGGTCGGTACGGTCGAAGGGGAGGTACACGAACAGCAGTTTCCGCGCGGGCTCGGCCCTGGTGATGTGGTCAAGCGCGAACCGGGCCACCAGGGTGGACTTCCCCATGCCTCCGGGACCATGGATCATCAGCCAGCGGTGGTCGCCTTGCACAGGGGCGATGTGCCCGGCCAGCTCGGCCAGTTCGTCCTCGCGCCCGCAGAACGTCGGATCGGCGAGCGTCTCGAGAGGATCGATGAGCCGGGCCAGTTCGATGTGCCGGGCGAGGTCGTCCGGGTCAGGCAGGGCCACGGCCTGCTCGGCGAGTGCAGCGCGGGCACTCGGCGCGTCGTCGAACCAGCGGACGAGGGTGAGCAGGGCGTGCAGTTCTTCGGCGCCCCGCTCGGCGAGGGCTGGCGCGGTGTCCGTCAGCAGCTGTTCAGCGCAGTCACGGACGGTGTCGTGGCCGGCCGGGACGCCCGAGCGCAGTGCTGTCAGCAGGTTGTCCCGGGTACGCAGGCGTTCCAGCGTCGCCGTACGCACGGCTGGAACAGGCCGCCAGCGCCGGCCCCGGCGCGTGTGGACCCGGTCGCAGTCGTGGGTGAGGAACTCCCGCAGTACCGCGGCCTCGGCGTTCTCCTCGCTCCCCCGGCCATCCAGCTCCGCCGCGTCGAAGGCACCGAGCAGGGCGGTCTTCTCCCGTAGAACCCACCGCTGGGGTGAGATGTCGCCGGGGTCCGGCGGGGCCACGCCGGGCGCGGGGTCGTTCAGGAGGTTCAGGATGTCGCGCGCGGTGAGCTCCCGCGCCGCCGAGGACTCAGGCACTGGTTCCTCCGTACCTCTGGTAGAGCTGCCGACCGCGTACCGCGGCAACGGCGGACACCTTCTCCAACGGCAGCGGCGCGTCGCGGTCGTGATCGGCGCCGATGGTCTCGCGGAGCACCTCCGTGACCAGGAGGTCGGCGACTTCGGGCGCCATCTGGGCTCCGGCGCTCGCCGCGATGGCGCAGAAGAACTCGCGCAGGTCCTGGACGCGGATCGGGCCGAGATGGGTTCGCCACACATACGGATCGACCGACGGATGCAGTTGGCCGCCATAGGCGATGAGAACCATGCTCAGCCGGTCACCGGTCTCCCCGTTCGCGACGGCTTCCGCCAGGTTCTCCACCAGTCGCAGCGCCTGGGGAGTCAGCTCTGTCCTGACCAGGCCGTCGAAGACCAGCCAGAGGTCCTCCCGCGCGTCCCGCATGTACTGCTTCGCACGGTTCACCACCCGTCTAGCCTGGGCGTCCTCCGTGGCGAAGGTGTCGTCCTGTCCCAGGTCCCAGCCGAGCTGGTCGCTGAGTTCAGCGACGATGTCGCGCACCTCGACGGGCTCCGCGTAGGCTGAAAAGTCGATCTTATACGGTTTGACGCCGTGCCCGTCGAGAACGTGGCAGAGCAGGAACCAGGTCCACGTCTTGCCGGACCTGCGTGCACCGTCGACGATCAGCACACGACCGCTCTGTGCCTCCAGCATGTCGCGCAGGATCTCGCGCAGATCCCGCCGGTCGATGAAAGCCCTCGGCCGTCCGGCACCGAGCAGCAGCGCCGCACACGGGTCGGCGCTCCTGGCGGGTGCCTCCTGAGTGAGGAGCACCTTGAAGATGTCGTGGGCGGCGCTGTTCGCGTCCTCCGAGACGATCTGGATCAGCTTCCTCAACTTGCCGACGGCGGCAGCGTGTTCCAGCACGCGAGGCCAGTCGTCGGCCATCTTGCCGCGCCATTTCACATCGGCCGGCAGCATGCCGGCGGACCTGATGAAACGCCGGACACCGTCCTCCACGTCGTAGACGTCCAGCAGGACCTTCAGCAGGTCGCGGGCCTGCGGATCGTCGAAGGTGAAGACCCTGCGGTCGAGCAGAAGTGCCACGTTTCACCTCAACCCCGCGTTCGCCATGCCGGCGACGACCCGCTCGATCCTGACGCCCTCGTTGCGGTACTCGCGCTGCTCGCTCAGCTTTCCCGCCCGAGTGTGACAGCGGTGGAGCGCAACGAGCCGCCACCGCTCGTCGAAGACGGGCGCCCCCGAAGATCCTCGGTCGGTGTCGGTCCAGTACTGCACGACCTGGTCGTCGGCGTAGCGGACCACATTGTGCCGAGCAGCCAGTTTCTTCACCCCGCCGTGAGGGTGCTGGATGATGCAGACGCGGTCCCCGGCTTCCACAGTGACGCGCTCGGGAAGCGGCACCACGACCGCATCCTCGGGCATGGGCTCGGCCACCCTGATCACCGCCCAGTCGTCTTCGGCGTCGCCGGTGACGGAAGCCGGATCGCAGACCACGGTCACGTGTTCCAGATCGCGTCCGTCAATGTCCTGCTCGTATCCGAACCACGCCTCGACCTGGGCCATGCGGTCGCCATCCGACCCGTGCAGTACGTGATGGCTGGTCATCAGCAGGTCGGTGCCCACCCGGAACGCGGTGCCATGGTATCGCCGCCCTTGACTGTCCGTCACGCGCAGTCGGCAGACCGCCGTGGCTTGTTCCGTCCCTCGTCTGAGGAAGGCAACGTCCTGGAACGTGCTGTCGGGAAAGATCTGCCGCTCAAGGGAATCGGGATCGGTGAAGTGCTTCCAGGCGCCCGGCGGGGGCTCCGGCTCCGGAACCTCAAGAACCGGGCGGTCCCCGATCAGCTCCTTCAGACGCTCCGCGACGGCTCGGTCAGGACCTGCCAGGATCTGTGCGAGCAGCGCCCTCAGCATGCCCTGGTTGCGCGCGACGGTGATCAGGTCGAACCAGACACCGTACACCGGCTGCTGCCACGGCACGTACTGGGTGGCGATCCCCGCCTGCCGCGCCATGGCCTTCACGGCGGCCGGCTCGTCGTAGAAGGAGGCGAGCAGACCCTGCAGTTCGCGCGCGCCAGGGTCGCTCCAGTCGAACGGGAGGCTGTCCAGGAAATGCGTCATCGGTGTCACCTTGTTGAACGAAGCGTGCGTGCCGGTCACTTCTGCGGCTGGAAGGACCAGTAGGACCCGTCCGCATGCGGCACGGACACCAGTCCGAAGCGCTTGGACGGCGGGAGGGCCTGCCGCAGCAGCCCGTACACGTCGGCGAGGACGGACCTGTGGTCACCCACGTACGAGTGGCCCATCAGCCCGGTGTCGAGCTCGGTGGCATCGATGGTGTCCAGTCCCGGGGCCACGACGATCCCCTCCCCGGACTGACCCGCGCGTGGGGCGGCGGCCAGCGAGCGGGAGACGGCCAGCGCACGGTCGGCGGAGGAGGCATAGAGCGTGCAACCCTTCGCCTGCCGGGCGATGTGCGGCAGGCGCTGCCGGAACACCTCGGCGTCGACGTCGGGGGCCGTGAAGATCACCTGCCCGAGTCGGCCGGAGCCGTGGGGCAGGCTCGTGGTGTCGAGGTCGGCGAGGGCTTGGGTGAGTAGCCTGTTGCCCATGCTGTGCGCGACGACGTGCAGCTCCCCCACGCCCGTCTCGGTCAGCACGTGACGCAGGAACGCCTGGAAGTTCGGCACCGAACGGCTGACGGCGTTCTCGTCCGCGACATAGCCGCGCACTGTGCCCTTCGACGGCCAGCTGTAGAGCATCGGGACGCCGGTGAAGTTCAGGTCGTAGGCGATCTGTGCGGCGCGGATCGCGGCGTCGGGGAACGTCACGTTGTACCCGTGGACGAAGACCAGCGCCTGCCCGACCTCGCCCTTCGCAAGCCGCGTGCGGGCCAGTCGCGCGAACTCCCGCGCGGTCGAAGTCGTCACCGAGCCGAGCGTCGCGGCCTTGGCGGGGTCGTCGCGGAACCCCAGCCGCCACAGGCGGGGCTTCTCCGCGGCACCCATCCGGTGGTCGTCGGGGATCCCGACACGCAGCTCACCATAGGTCAACGCACCGCGCTCCACACCGAAGCCGGTCTCTCCCGGGACTGCTGCCCGGTCCGTGGCGTACAGGACGGGCACCAGCAGAGCGCGTTGCCACGGGATCCAATCCGGCGGCGGGGGCTCCGGTCCGAACCGTTCCTGACTCTCCGCCAGGGAGTCGAACTCCGCGAGCAGCAGCGCACCGAGGGGCTCGTGCGCCTCGAAGGCCGCGGCCACCTCACGCGCCGCCACGTCGACGGCCTGGTGCGTCTCCGGCGTGAGAGCAGCACATAAGGTGTGCTGTACAGCGTCCAGTGCGCGCAGCGCCACCAACACACGAGCCTCGAAGCGCTCCAGTTCCGCGCCGTGCAGGAACTCTTCCGCCTTCGGCCAGACTCGTGCCACCGCTGGCACGAGCGGCCCCCAGTCCTCCACTCCCCCACCCCTCCAAGGACTCCGACGAGCCAACAGGACGCCTTGGTCCCCCGCGCATCATAGAGCGCGCGAGGACCATGACGAGCCTTCATAGCGCGAGGAGCGGAGTCAACGCAGTCTGCTCGCCGGCAGGAACAGCCGCGGTCCTTTGACAGCGAAGTCAGCCGCTCCGTTCGCGCTGGCCTGCGGCAACTGGATCAATCGGCAACCGATCAGGTGAGGCGCCTCGGCCACCGGTACAGGACAAGTGAACCCTTCCTCCGTGCTGGGTGGCCCTCCGTCACATAAGGAGCGAGAGCAGCCGTACTGGCCCTGATGGCCAGCGGGCATCGTCGCGTAAGGGTGTCACCATCTTCCGCAGCGGCATGGTCACCAGGCGGCCTTCGGATTGTTCGAGGAGCACGTCCGTGTCGAGCGGATGCCACCCCAGACGCTGGTAGGGCGGCACGAGGGGAGGACGGCAGAACAGGAGTGGCGCTGAGGACCCATCGCGCGGGCTGTTCCAGGGCAGCTGTGACGACGAGCCGAGCCAGGCCCTGACCCTGTATGCGGGGTGCGACGACCACTCCGCCCACGCCCACCACCTCTGTCTCGGTGTGGCCGATCGCGACAGGCATTCGCAGCAGGCCGGCGTGTGCCACGAGTCGTTCTGCGTGTCTGATGCCGAAGGGTTGTTCCTTCGGCATCCAGGTCAGACCGGCCGAGGCGACACCGAAGGGATCATCGCTGTTGCCGAGGATCTCCTCCTGGTCCGCCTTCGCGTACTGCGGGAGCCGCACGACAGTCGGTGTCTCAGCGGATCGGTTGTCGGACATTCCCGCATGATGATCTCTCCGCCGAGCACTGGCCAAGCCGTCTCTGCGCCGATCTCGCCCGTCCAGCACGGATACCTGCCGCCGCAAAAGATCCGGTCGGCCGAGCAGGACCCCGCGAAGCCCACCAAGCGCTCTGCCGACTTCCTCCACCCCCAAGACCTCGACACTGTGACCCGCCGGTCTGACACTGCCCTGGAGTTCCGGCGTCGTCGATCCGGATGCTCATCATCAGCAGGAACGACCCCCGCAGCGCAGCTTGCGAGGGCCGGGTACATCCCCGCAGGCAGGTGACGTCTCGGAGACCTGATCCGTGTGCCGAGAACCCTCATCCGCAATCCGGCGTGCCCGTCCCCTCTTCGAAGGCAAATGGGCGTGGATGCGGTCAGTCCAGTGCAGCTCGCACGGCTCTCATGAATTCACGGTGAGCGTCACGCCATGCTTTTCGCGCCGACAGGGGAACAGTGATGGAGGCGGCATACGCGGAAACGTGCATTCGCCGTTGGGCCGCCTCACTGCCTGGGAGGGCATTACTCGCCTCAAGGAATTCCATCAGAGTTTCGCTGAAATGGGCTGTCGCTTCAGCGTGAGAAGTGGACTCCTGATCCAACTGTCTCTCTATTGACTCAGCACGACCGACCAGTCTGCCTGCGGCCCTTACGACTTGCACGGCCTCATGCGACGGGTCGCTTCCGGCCGAGTCTTCGAAGTAGCGCAATGCGTCGAGGCAGTCGATTTGCAGAGTTGTTCGCTGTGCGATGCGGCCTGATGCCACCATGAGTCTTTCCGCAGCCGAAAACACCGTGTCCGGCCCCTCCAATTCGATGGAGAACCGTTCGCTGCGAACTTCAGCAACCCCCATTGCGATCTGATCTCGAATAGCGGCCCTTTCGACCCTACCGTCGGCGGCTGGTTTCGTGACTTCGTCGGCGAGTTCGATGACGCGGGTTGTTTTCGAGAGGAAGGCGATGTACGCCTCGCGCCTGACTTCCCGGCGCCATTGCGAGTGAACGACGGCACCTTGTTCTTGCACCGTCTCCACGGCGTTCTGCATCTGACGTCGACCCATCAGCATGCTGATGGGAATGGTGACGACCGCCGCAGCGGCAGCCGCTACGGCGCCGATTCCTTGCAAATCCATGGATGAGATCTTCGCTCAGCCACGCTGCTCGCCGTGCACCGGCCTGGCGAGTCCGGCGAACGGCGGTGCAGTTACCCTTGCGGGTACGCCGCTGCGCGGGTGGACCGCAGTGAACGTGCAGAAGGCGCTGCCGCCACCCTCCTGCGAGGAACTCGGGCTCGGCATCACAGCCCGCGCGGCCATCGCCTGCAGCTCTCGGCGGCGGCGTTGTCGTAGCACGAGCCGGTGCGGCCGGTGCTCGCTCGCATGCCCAACCTGGCTATTTCGCTTCTGAATTGGGTCGACGTGTACTCGCTTCCGCGGTCGCTGTGTGCGATGCAGTCGGCGTCCAGGTGGCCGCGTCCGTGGGCCATGTGCAGGGCGTCGACGACCAGGTCGGCGCGATGGTGGTCGGCCATCGCGTAGCCGATCACCTCGCGGGTGGCCAGGTCCAACCAGCAGGCCAGGTAGAGCCAGCCCTCGTCGGTGGGCAGGTAGGTGATGTCACCGACCAGGCGGGTTCCGGGACGGTCGGCGGTGAAGTCGCGGCCGATCAGGTCCGGTGCGGGCCGGGCCTGCTGGTCCGGTCGGGTCAGCGACCGGCGGTGGCGGCGGGTGACCCCGGCGATGCCGCGCTCGCGCATCAGCCGCTCGACCCGCTTGCGGTTCACGCCGTGGCCCAGCCGCCGGAGCTCGGCATGGACGCGCGGAACACCGTAGGCGCCCCTGGAAGCAAGGTGGACCACCGTGATCTCGTGCGCGAGCGCCTCGTCGGCCTGAAAACGCGCCCGCCGGCGTCGTGCCCTTCGGCCCAGGCGTAGAAGGAGGAGCGGGGCACGCCGAGAATGCGGCACAGCAAAGCGACCGGGAAGTTGGCCTTCTCCACCGCGATGAACCGGTAGATCTCGCTCACCGGTCGCTCTCCCGCGCGAAGAAGGCCGTCGCTTTTTTCAGGACCTCGATGGTCTTCTGCTGTTCGAGGTTCTGCCGGCGCAGGCGGCGGAGCTCCTCGTGTTCGGCGCTGGTCAGCTCGCCGAGGTTGCCTTCACCGCGGTCGATCTTGTCCTGCTTGACCCAGCTCCGCAGGCCCTCCGGGCTCACGCCCAGGTCCCGGGCCACCTCGGTGACCGTTTTGCTGGAGGACCGGGCCAGCGCGACGGCGTCCCGCTTGAACTCCTCCGAGTACCGCTTGCCCTGCTTGTTGCTCACCTGGCTCTACTTCCTCTGGGACCTCACGTCCCAGTCTGCAGGTGTCCAGGTTCACGGGGAAGCTTCAAGACTGACAGCGGCTGCTGCGACCACCGAGGGCCGTGGGGCCACATCGTTCAGTGTCCCCACGGCATCTCCATCCGCTGGAAACCGGGCGCCTCCGCCGAGAGCGGCCCTCACCATAGGAAAAGGCGGCTGCGTACCAAAACGCTGCACCAGCATCCGAGTTAACATATGCGGCCCAGATCGGCCGCTTCACGTCACATACTTGACCTGTTGGACTCCGCACCTGCCCCCAACGGCCCTTTGGTAACGCAGCACGGACCCAACTCGCAAGTGAGCAAGGCCTGTGCACACAAACGGAACAGCAGCCCACCAGGTCTTGTGTCGCCAGCGGCCCGCCGGTACCAGGCCTGGGCGGAGAGATGCCCCCCTCCGACCTGCCGTACCCGGCGAACCGCCCCACTGTATCGATGCTGCTGTCGCTGCGGCCCGATCGAGCAGAGCGGCCGCTCTTTCGAGGTCCCCGGTCAGCCCGCCTGGTACCAGGAACACCTTCCCGCATCCGGGCTCGAGACAGCCGCGCTGATGCTCTCCCGGCCAGCCGGCAGCTCCTAAAGGACGGTGGTGGCGGGACGGCCGCTGCGCGATGGGCCGGGTGGGCGGAGAATGGAATGCAGCGGCACCCGCAGTGGCCTCATGGCGGTCTCGGGCTTGGTGCCGAAGCGGGACGCAGTGAAAAAGAGGAACGGGACAGCGAAGAAGTCTGCGTCGAAACATCGTGCACAGATTCTCCGGTAACGGATCGCGTCACCGTGGCCTTGAAACACGTGTAGCCGTAGACGCTCTCTTCTGACGATGGCAGGAGTCGGCAAAATGCGTACGGATCAGCATTGCGGCCATTGCGTGCCGCCTGGCTGACGGGGCGAGTATGCAGACGAAGCTGGACGAAGCCAAGGCCGAGCTGCTCGAGAGGGCCGCCCGGGTAGCTGAGAACAGCCCGGTCGGGGGGCACCTACCGACTGGGACGACGGGCGAGGGCACCCCCGACCGGGACACCGTGCTCGCGTTCCTCCAGCGCTACTACCTGCACACGGCCCCGGAGGACCTCACCGACCGCGACCCGGTCGATGTCTTCGGAACGGCCTTCTCCCACTACAGACTGGCCGAGACACGCCCCCAGGGCACGACGAATGTCCGGGTCCATACGCCGACTGTGGAAGAGAACGGATGGACTTGCGGCCACAGCTTGGTGGAGATCGTGAGCGACGACATGCTGTTTCTCGTCGATTCCGTGACCAACGAGCTGTCGCGGCAAGGACGCGGCATCCATGTCGTGACCCACCCGCACTTCGTCGCCCGCCGTGGGATCACCGGCGAGTTGATCGAGGTCCTACCGATCTCGCCAACAGACAACCTCCCGCACGACACATGCGTCGAGTCCTGGATCCATGTCGAATTCGACCGTGAGACCGACCGGGCCGACCTCGAACAGATCTTCCACGACATGTCACGAGTGCTCGGCGATGTCCGTGAGGCCGTCGAGGACTGGGAGAAGATGCGCGACGCGGCGCTGCGGATGGCCGAGGAGCTCCCCAAGGAGCCGACCGCCGACGACCTGCG
>NZ_JBIRQM010000038.1:0-20046 GCF_044333225.1 Streptomyces sp. NPDC021080
GGGGACCCTGTGGGAGAGTAGGACGCCGCCGAACAAATTTTAGAGAAAACCCCCGGACCGGGGATACCGGTCCGGGGGTTTTCTGCATTTCAGGACCATTTTCGGGCTTCGATCACTCCGGGCTTCGATCACCCCGGCTTTTCGTTCCCGCCCCCTGCCCCGGCCGTCGTGCCGGGGCGTTCCCGCTCTCCGTCCACAGGTTCTCCGTCTACAGGCGGCCGGCGGCTTTCAGGGCCAGGTAGGCGTCCGCGAGAGCCGGCGCGAGATCGTCCGGAGTCGCGTCGACGACGGTGACCCCGCGACGGCGCAGAGTCTCGGCCGTGCGCCGGCGTCCTGCCTCGGCCTGTGCCGCCGACGCTGCCTCGTACACCGCGTCGACGTCCCCCCGAGCCTTCGCCATGCGCGCCACGTGCGGGTCCGCGACCGATGCCAGCAGGACGGTGTGGCGTTGGGTGAGGCTCGAAAGCACAGGGAGCAGGCCCTCCTCGACGGGGGCCGCGTCGAGGGTCGTCAGCAGCACGATCAAGGAGCGGCGCGGGGCCGTACGCACGGCTGTGGCGGTCAGGCCACGGGCGTCCGTCTCGACGAGTTCAGGTTCGAGCCCGGCCATCACGTTGACCAGGGACGGGAGGACGTCGCCCGCCGAACGGCCCTGGACGAGGGCGCGTACCCGGCGGTCGTAGGCGAGGAGGTCCACACGGTCGCCGGCGCGGGAGGCCAGGGCGGCGAGGAGCAGAGCCGCGTCCATGGAGGCGTCGAGGCGGGGCGCGTCGCCCACACGGCCCGCGGAGGTGCGGCCGGTGTCGAGGACCAGGAGGATGTGGCGGTCACGCTCGGGACGCCAGGTGCGTACGGCGACCGTCGTCCGGCGGGCTGTGGCGCGCCAGTCGATGGAACGGGTGTCGTCACCGGGAACGTACTCGCGCAGACTGTCGAACTCCGTGCCCTCACCACGTGTCAGCACGCTGGTACGGCCGTCGAGTTCACGGAGCCGGGCCAGCTTGGAAGGCAGGTGCTTCCGACTGGTGAAGGGGGGCAGGACACGTACGGTCCAGGGGACTTCGTGGCTGCCCTGACGGGAGAACAGACCGAGGGGGCCGAACGAGCGGATCGTGACGCGGTCGGCCCGGCGGTCGCCGCGGCGCGTGGGGCGCAGACGGGTCGTCAGACGGCGGCGTTCGCCGGCGGGGACCGCGAGTCGGTGGCGGGAGGCCTCGACCTCCGTGCCGGGTTCCCAACTGCTCGGCGGCCAGGCATCCCTGAGGTGCGCGCGCAGGAGGCGGCCGGAGGGATTGGTGACGGTGAGGGTGACGTCCGCGGACTCGCCGAGGCGTACCGAGGTGTCGCCGGAGCGGGCCAGGCCGAGGCGTCGTACGGGAGCCGCGAGGGCGGCGTCGCAGGCACAGGCCAGGGCCAGCGGGACGTTCACGGCGAGGACGCCTGTCCAGCTGGGTCCCCAGATGCCGACGGGGAGTGCGCCCAGGGCCGCCAGGAGAGCGGCGCGTCCGGTGAGTGCCATCAGCGGGGGACGGGGACGTGGGCGAGGATCGCGTTGATGACGGAGTCGGCCGTCACGCCCTCCATCTCGGCCTCGGGGCGGAGTTGCACGCGGTGGCGGAGGGTCGGCAGAGCCAGGGCCTTGACGTCGTCGGGGATGACGTAGTCACGGCCGGTCAGCCAGGCCCAGGCGCGGGCCGTGGCGAGCAGGGCCGTCGCGCCGCGCGGCGAGACGCCGAGGGTGAGCGACGGGGACTGGCGGGTCGCACGGCACAGGTCGACGACGTAGCCGGTGATCTCGGGGGAGACCGCCGTCTTGGCGACCGCGGCGCGGGCGGCTTCGAGGTCGGCGGCGCCGGCGACGGGGCGCAGTCCGGCGGCGCGCAGGTCGCGCGGGTTGAAGCCCTCGGAGTGGCGGGTGAGGACGTCGATCTCGTCCTGGCGGGAGGGCAGCGGGATCGTCAGTTTGAGCAGGAACCGGTCCAGTTGGGCCTCGGGGAGCGGATACGTTCCTTCGTACTCGACCGGGTTCTGGGTCGCGGCGACCAGGAAGGGCTCGGGGAGCGGGCGGGGTGTTCCGTCGACGGTGACCTGGCGTTCCTCCATGGCCTCCAGCAGCGACGACTGGGTCTTGGGAGGGGTGCGGTTGATCTCGTCGGCGAGCAGGAGATTGGTGAAGACCGGGCCGGGCTGGAAGGAGAACTCGGCGGTGCGGGCGTCGTAGACGAGTGAGCCGGTGACATCGCTCGGCATGAGGTCGGGGGTGAACTGGACGCGCTTGGTGTCGAGTTCCAGCGCGGACGCGAGTGCGCGGACGAGCAGCGTCTTGGCCACTCCGGGGACTCCTTCGAGGAGGACGTGTCCGCGGCACAGGAGGGCGACGACGAGGCCGGTCACGGCGGGGTCCTGGCCGACCACGGCTTTGGCGATCTCGGTGCGCAGGGCTTCGAGGGAGGAGCGGGCGGTGTCCGCGTTCCCGGAGTGCCCGGTGTACCCGGCGTTGTCAGTGGTCGGGTCCATCATGAAATGCGTACCTCTCTTTCGAGGGCGTCGAGTTGGTCGGCGAGGGAGACGAGGGCCGCGTCGTCGCGGGGCGGCGGCCCGAAGAGGAGCGGCAGCAGGGCTCCTGAGTCGCCGTCGAAGTGGGCGGCCAGGGCGGGGAGCAGGGTTTCGGGCGCGTGCGCCTGGGCCGGGGGCACACCGATGAGGGGGGCGAGGCGGGTGCGGGTGGCGGAGCGGAGAGCGGCGGACGCGCGGTCGCGGGCGGAGGCCTTGCGGTAGAGGCGGGCGCGGCCTTCGGCGGTCTCGGAGGCGCGGATCGCGACGGGAAGCCGCTCGGGTACCAGGGGGCCCATGCGGCGTGCCCGCCACAGCGCTGCCAGGACGGCCGCGACGAAGAGCTGCAGCGTGCCCCAGAGCCAGCCCGAGGGGATCAGGTCGAGGAAGCTCCGGCTGCCCGTGTCGGTGGCCGAGTCGTCGGAGAGCGAGGGGAGGTACCAGACCAGATGGCCGCGGGAGCCGAGGAGTTGGAGCGCGAGCGAGGCGTTGCCCTGCTCGTCGAGGCGCTCGTTGTAGAGGATGTCGGGGGCGCCGAGCACGACGGTGTCGCCGCCCGCGGAGCGGGCCGGTACGCGCAGGAGCGTGGGCAGTCCGTCGCTCGGGTAGCAGGTGTCGGCGTCCGGGTCCGTGGTGGTGTAGCGGATGCCGCCCGTGTCGGCGCTGCCCGCGCGGTGGGCGGCGGGCAGTTCGCAGCGGGGGGAGAGCACGGAGTCGAAGCTGACCGCGGGGTCGGCGGTGACGCCGGGGGCGAGGGTGCCGATGGAGTACGGTCCGGGGGCGATCAGGACCGTACGGCCGCCGGAGCGTTCCGTCGCCGTGTGCAGGAGGGTCTGCTGACGTCCGGTCAGCAGGTCGGGGGCCGCGATCAGCAGGGTGGTGTCGGGGCCGGCTGCGGAGCGGGCCTCGCCGAGGGTGGTGACCACGCGCGTGGAGACGCCCTGGTCGGCGAGGAGCTGGGCGACGGCCCTGCTGCCGGAAGGGTCCGCGGAGCGCGGGTCGAGGCGGCCGTGCCGGGCTTCCGAGCGGACCGCGGCTATCGCGACGGCGGCCGCCAGCAGCAGGACGAGCGCGAGGACGATTCCGCGCGTGCGGGTCCACACCTGGCGGGCGGTGGGCGAGGCGGAGGTGGAGGCGAGGGCGGCCCCGGTCATGAGGCGGCCCCCTGGTGGCTGTCGTGGGCCGTGTTCCGGTCCGTGCCGTGGGTGGTGTCCGTGAGGACGGGCCTGGTGCGCTCCAGGTCGCGGTCGAGTTCGGTGAGGCGCTGGTACGCGCGCGGGTCGCCGGTGCGGCCGCCGTACGTGATGTCGTCGAAGTCGTGTGCCGCGGCGCGCAGCCGGTCGGTGTGGGAGGGCAGGGAGCGGCTCGCCTCCGCGGCGGCCTCGTCGGCCGTGCGGCCGGGGCGCGGATCGAGCAGGGCGCGTTCCTCCAGGGATCGCACGACGGCGCGCATCCGCTCCTGGACGGCCTGGCTCCAGTGGCCCAGGGCGGCGTGCGCCTCGGCGGCGGCGCGGTGTTCGGCGGCGCTCCTGGGGCGGTCGTCGAAGAGGGCGGCCCGCGAGGAAGGCGTGCGACGGGGGGTGCCCAGGCGCCACCACAGGACGGCCACGATCGCCACGGCCGCGAGGACGATGACGGCGAGCCCGAGCGTTCCGCCGGGTGCCGCGGTCGAAGCGGCGCCGAACAGCCTGCCAACCCAGTCCCAGAAGGCGTTCAGGGCGCGCTGGACCAGGCCGGGGTCGTTCTCGTGGTACATCCGTTTGGACAGTTCGCGCCGGGCCGCCTCCCGGGCGGCCTCGCGCGGTGTCGTCACCGGTGGTGTGCCGCCGCGCGACAGCGCGAGGACCGCTGTCGCACCGGTGTGCGGCCCCGCGAGCACCGCCGTGAGAACTCCCCCCGCCCCGTTCAACGCATCAGCTCCCTGGTGTGGCGCCGGAGGTGCCGGAAACCTCGTCGGCGTAGCCCTGGAGACCGGCGGCCCGTGCCAGGTCGAGGTCGAGGGCTTCGCGGCGGATGCGCCGGTCGATGTACAGGAGCACCGTGACGCCCGCGGTGATCGGGAAGGTGATCATGGATCCGATGACCGCGCCGACGCCGCTGACGATGAGGTAGGTCCAGCCGAGGTCGCCGCCGGAGCTGTCGAGGAAGCCGGTGAAGCCGTCGCCGCTCAGTGCCGCGGCGAGGACGGCGAAGGGGATCACGATGATCGAGGCCACGATGTTGGCGATGATCGTGGCGAGCAGCTGGATGCCGAACACGCGCCACCAGGAGCCGCGTACGAGCTTCGCGGAGCGGCGCATCGACTTCACGATCCCCTGCTTCTCCAGCATCAGGGCGGGAGAGGCGAGCGAGAAGCGGATCATCAGCCAGAGGGCGACGAAGCCCGCGGCGAAGGCGCCGAGGACGGCGAGCGCGATACCGCCGTCCTGCGAGCCGGCCGCCATCGCGAGCAGTCCCGGCATCGCGCCGACGGCCATGATCGCGACGGCGATGAGCGGCAGCAGCAGGGTCAGGCCGAACAGCTTGGCCAGCTGGGGACGGGAGTCCCGCCAGGCCTCGCTCGTGGTCACCGGCTTGCCGATCACGGCGCGGCTGGTCACCGAGGTGAGCAGGGCCGTCGCGACGATGGTGCCGAGCAGGGTGACGAGCAGGACGAGACCGGAGCTGAGCAGGGTGTCGCGCATGGCCCGGCTCAGCTCGCCGAGGCTGGCGCTCGGGTCGTTGAGCGCCTCCGTGGCGGCGCTGTCGTCCAGGACCAAGCCCTGGAGCAGGATGACGGCGACCTGTGTGACGACGGCGACGGCCAGCGAGATGCCGAGGACCGTGCGCCAGTAGCTGCGCATGGTCGAGACGGCGCCGTCCAGGATCTCGCCGACGCCGAGCGGGCGCAGCGGGATCACGCCGGGTCTGGCGGCGGCCGGCTGGTGGCCCCAGCCGCCGCCCCATCCCGTGGGTCCGCCCGGCCCCGGGCCCGTCCAGCCGCCGTGTCCGCCGCTCTGGCCGCCGGGGGGCCGGCCGCCCCAGCCGGGACCGGGTACGGCGGGCGGCGGGGTCCGCTCCGGACCCTGCGCGCCGGGCGCGGACCACTGGCCGGGAGGGGGCTGCTCCTTGGACCACTTCGAAGGCTGCTCGGGCGGGTTCGTTCCGTCCTGGTCAGCGGGCCCCGGGGTGCCGGACGAGTCCGGCTCCTTCGCGCCGGAGGGGGCGGATCCGGGCGACGCCCAGCCCGGAGTGTCGTTCATCGTCGCTCCTTCACGGTGCCCGTCCCGCGGTCGCGGCGGCAGGTTGGCAGCCATCGTGCCACGGCGCGCCCGGCGGGGGGCGGGCCCCCGTATGGGCTGCACACCTTCAATTGTCCGCCGGGTACGGGGCAGACTGGGCGGATGGCCGATCATTACGCGCGACCCCGCGAGGACAGCGGACCCATGGAGATACCTGCGATCCGCTGGCACGAGCCGCCCGAAGGCCCTGTCGTGGTGCTTCTCGACCAGACGCGGCTTCCCGCGGAGGAGGTCGAGCTGGTGTGCACGGACGCGCCGGCCCTGGTGGAGGCGATCCGTACGCTCGCCGTGCGGGGGGCTCCACTGCTCGGGATCGCCGGGGCGTACGGCGTCGCGCTCGCCGCCGTACGCGGCTTCGACGTGGACGAGGCCGCCCTCGCGCTGGCCGGAGCCCGGCCGACCGCCGTGAACCTCGTGGTCGGCGTGCGCAGGGCGCAGGCGGCCCACCGGGCCGCGCTGGCCGCGGGCGGCGACGAGGAGGCGGCCGCGGCCGCGGCGCTGGCCGCGGCGCGGGCGCTGCACCGGCAGGACGCCGAGGCGAGTTCCCGTATGGCCGGGCACGGGCTGGCGCTGCTCGACGAGCTGCTGCCGGGCGGCGGCCATCGCGTGCTCACACACTGCAACACCGGCGCTCTGGTCTCCGGCGGTGAGGGCACCGCGTTCGCCGTGGCGCTCGCCGCGCACCGGGCGGGGCGGCTGCGGCGGCTCTGGGTGGACGAGACGCGGCCCTTGCTGCAGGGCGCCCGGCTGACGGCCTACGAGGCCGCTCGCAGCGGGATGGCGTACACCCTGCTCACGGACAACGCGGCGGGCTCGCTGTTCGCGGCCGGGGAGGTGGACGCGGTGCTGATCGGAGCCGACCGCATCGCGGCCGACGGTTCGGTGGCGAACAAGGTGGGGAGCTATCCGCTCGCGGTGCTGGCCAGGTACCACCATGTGCCGTTCGTCGTGGTGGCGCCGGTGACGACGATCGACCGGGACACGCCCGACGGCGCGTCCATCGAGGTCGAGCAGCGCGCGGGTCATGAAGTGACGGAGATCGCAGCTCCGCGGGTGCCGGTGATGGGTGCGGAGCCGGGAGGAGGTATACCTGTGGCACCCCTGGGGACCCAGGCGTACAACCCGGCGTTCGATGTGACGCCGCCGGAGTTGATCACGGCGATCGTCACCGAAGAGGGCGTTGTTTCGCCCGTGACGGCTGAGGCTCTCGCCGAGCTGTGTGACTTGTCACGCCAGGTAACGATTTAGTTAATGGGATGATGTCGTTTATGAAGGGACGAGTCCTTGTCGTCGATGACGACACCGCACTGGCCGAGATGCTCGGCATCGTGTTGCGTGGTGAAGGTTTTGAGCCGTCTTTCGTAGCCGACGGCGACAAGGCGCTGGCCGCTTTCCGCGACGCCAAGCCCGACCTGGTGCTCCTGGACCTCATGCTGCCCGGACGGGACGGCATCGAGGTGTGCCGCCTGATCAGGGCGGAGTCCGGGGTGCCGATCGTGATGCTCACGGCGAAGAGCGACACCGTCGATGTCGTGGTCGGCCTCGAGTCGGGCGCCGACGACTACATCGTGAAGCCGTTCAAGCCAAAAGAGCTCGTGGCGCGGATCAGGGCGCGGCTGCGCCGTTCGGAGGAACCGGCACCCGAGCAGCTGTCGATCGGCGATCTCGTCATCGACGTCGCCGGTCACTCTGTGAAGCGGGACGGCATGTCGATCGCGCTGACGCCGCTGGAGTTCGACCTGCTGGTCGCTCTGGCGCGCAAGCCGTGGCAGGTGTTCACGCGTGAGGTTCTCCTGGAGCAGGTGTGGGGCTACCGGCACGCGGCGGACACCCGTCTGGTCAACGTGCACGTCCAGCGACTGCGCTCCAAGGTCGAGAAGGACCCGGAGCGACCGGAGATCGTGGTGACCGTCCGCGGCGTGGGATACAAGGCAGGACCGAGCTGACATGTCATGGGACAGTGCCGCTTCGGCGTCCGCTGAGCAGGGGGATCGTTCGGGGCGGCCTGTCGGCCGGAAAATGAAGGGCTCCCGCTGGGAGCGGTTCTTCGAGGGAGGGCTGCTCCAGGGCGGGGTCCAGGGCAGTCCGGTCCTCCGGCTGCTCATACGCTGGGTGCGCCGTCCGCTGCTGCCCGTGATGCGGCTGTGGCGGCGCAACATCCAGCTCAGGATCGTCGCGACGACGCTGCTGATGTCCATGGGCGTCGTCCTGCTCCTCGGCTTCGTCGTGATCGGGCAGGTCCGCAACGGTCTGCTGGACGCCAAGGTGAGGGCCTCGCAGAGCCAGGCCACCGGTGGTTTCTCGGTGGCCAAGCAGAAGGCGGACTCCGCGGCGACGGCGAACGGCGACGACGGCTCGGCCGCGGACGGCCGGTCGAAGAACGTCAGCCAGTGGATGACCGACCTCGTCGTGTCCCTGTCCAGTGGCGGGCAGGGCGCGTTCGACGTGGTCACGCTCAACTCCACCGCCTCGGGCGACGGCAGCGGCGGTCTCGCACCGCGCTACTCGGGCCAGGTCGATCCGACGGTGAGCGTCCCCGAGAACCTGCGTGCCCGGGTCGACAAGAGCACCGCGGCGGCGCAGAGCTACACCCGTGTGGTCTACAAGGACGGCCGGGAGTCCCAGCCGGCGCTGGTCATCGGCAAGCAGGTCAGCGACCCCAACGGGGACGCGTACCAGCTCTACTACCTCTTCCCGCTGACGCAGGAGGAGAAGTCGCTGAGCCTGGTCAAGGGCACGCTCGCAACGGCCGGACTGTTCGTCGTGGTGCTCCTCGGGGCCATCGCCTGGCTCGTGGTGCGCCAGGTCGTCACACCGGTGCGGATGGCGGCCGGGATCGCCGAGCGGCTTTCCGCCGGGCGCCTCCAGGAACGTATGAAGGTCACCGGCGAGGACGACATCGCGCGCCTCGGCGAGGCCTTCAACAAGATGGCGCAGAACCTGCAGCTGAAGATCCAGCAGCTGGAGGACCTCTCGCGGATGCAGCGGCGGTTCGTCTCCGACGTGTCGCACGAACTGCGGACCCCCCTGACCACCGTCCGGATGGCGGCCGACGTCATCCACGACGCGCGCGTGGACTTCGACCCGGTGACCGCGCGGTCGGCCGAGCTTCTCGCCGACCAGCTGGACCGCTTCGAGACGCTTCTCGCCGACCTGCTGGAGATCAGCCGGTTCGACGCGGGCGCGGCGGCGCTGGAGGCCGACGCCATCGACCTTCGGGAAGTCGTACGACGGGTGGTCGGCGGCGCCGAGCCGCTCGCCGAGCGCAAGGGCACGCACATACGCGTCGTCGGCGACCAGCAGCCGCTGATCGCCGAGGCCGACGCCCGCCGGGTCGAGCGGGTACTGCGCAACCTCGTCGTCAACGCCGTGGAGCACGGCGAGGGCAGGGACGTCGTCGTCAAGCTCGCGGCCGCGGGCGGAGCGGTCGCGATCGCGGTCCGCGACTACGGCGTCGGGCTCAAGCCCGGCGAGGCGACCCGGGTGTTCAGCCGCTTCTGGCGGGCCGACCCGGCACGCGCGCGTACCACCGGCGGCACGGGTCTGGGGCTGTCCATCGCCCTGGAGGACGCGCGGCTGCACGGCGGCTGGCTGCAGGCCTGGGGCGAGCCGGGCGGCGGTTCGCAGTTCCGGCTGACCCTGCCGCGGACGGCGGACGAGCCGCTCAGGGGATCGCCGATACCCCTGGAACCCAAGGACTCCCGGCGCAACCGCGGACTCGACGACGCCGGTCTGCCGCATGGCGGCGCGACGAAGCGTGCCACGGTTCCCGTGCAGCAGGCAGGGTCCGCGGCGGACCCGATAGCGCAGCGCGGGGGCATGGCCCCGCGGCTGGCCGGGGTCTCGCCCACGGCCGATCCGACGGCGCTGCCGGGCAACGGCGCCCGCGTGGTGCCCCGGCCCGCCGGGGCGCTGCGCCGCCAGGAGGAGACATCCGGCACCGGCCGGGAACGGACCGCGCAGGAGCGGGGGCGGGACGGCGACACGCCGGAGGAGCTCGGACATGGGGAGGCATTTCGTGGGCGCTGACCGCGGGGGGAACGGCGTCCGCGGACGCCGTTCGGTGAGCGTCGTGGTGTACGCCGGTTGTGGCGTACTGCTGTTGGCGGGGTGCGCCTCGATGCCGGACAGCGGGGATCTGCGCGGGGTGGAGTCCACCCCCCGCCCGGACTCGCAGGTCCGCGTCTACGCCATGCCGCCGCATCCCGGCGCCTCGGCGGCGGAGATCGTGCAGGGCTTCCTGGAAGCGCTGACCAGCGACGACGCCAAGTACGAGACGGCCGGCAAGTACCTCACCGACAGTGCGCGCAAGACGTGGGACCCCTACCGCTCGACGACGGTCCTCGCGGACGCGCCGGAGCCCGTGGGAGCGCCCTCGGGGACCAAGGACGGCAGTCGTGAGGCCCTGTTCCGGCTGAACGGCGGCAAGGTCGCCGCCGTGGACGGCCGGCACGCGTACGGGCCGGACTCCGGCCAGTACAGCGGATCGGTGCACCTGACCAAGCTGAAGAGCAACAAGCAGTGGCGTATCGACGGGCTGCCGCAGGGCGTGGTGATGGGCTCGTCGGACTTCCAGCGCAACTACGTGTCCGTGAACAAGTACTACTACGCGTCGAACGGGACCTCCGGGACGGACCGTCCCCTGGGGACCGTCGCCGACCCGGTCTACGTGCGCGCGCAGGTGGACCCGATGACACAGATCGTGCGCGCGCTCCTGAAGGGGCCCACGCGCTGGCTGGACCCGGTGGTCAGGTCGAGCTTCCCCTCGGGCACGGAACTGAAGAACAGCGACGTGTCGCTGTCGCCCGACGACCGCAACAGCGTCACGGTGCCACTGAACGCGAGGGCCGATCGGGTCGGAAGCTCCCAGTGCCGGCAGATGGCGGCCCAGATCCTCCTCACCCTCCGGGACCTGACTCCCACCGGCGTCGACGAGGTGGAGCTCCAGCGGTCCAACGGCTCGCAGCTGTGCGTGCTGACCAAGGCCAAGGCCGAGAGCGTCGCCTCGCACGGCACGGGCGAGCACCCCGAGTACCAGTACTTCATCGATCACGACCAGCGGCTCGTACGGATGCCCGGCGGCAACCGCGACAAGACGCCCGAGCCGGTGCCCGGTGCGCTGGGCGAGGGCGGCAAGAAGCTGCGGGCGGCCGCGGTGTCGCGGGACGAGGACACCGCCGCCGGAGTGTCGGCCGACGGCCGGAACCTGTACGTCGGGTCGCTGGTGTCGGGCGGTTCGCTCGCCGAGCCGGTGGTGCGCAGCCAGGGCAGGACGGCCGACGACCGGCTGACGACGCCGAGCTGGGACGCGCGGGGCGATCTGTGGGTGGCCGACCGCGACCCGAAGAACCCGAGGCTGCTTCTGCTGGAGAAGGGCGCGGGCGAGCCGATCGTCGTGCAGGCGCCGGGGCTCGACGGGCGCATCGAGGCGGTGCGGGTGGCCGCCGACGGTGTGCGCATCGCGCTGATCGTCGAGAAGGACGGCAAGAGCTCGCTGCAGATCGGACGCATCGAGCGGTCCACGGCCGACGACCCCCACAGCACGTACATCCTGGAGCCCCGTTCCGTCGCACCCCAGCTGGAGGAGGTCACGGCCATGTCCTGGGCCGGGGACAGCCGCCTCGTGGTGGTCGGCAGCGAGGCGGGCGGCGTGCAGCAGATGCAGTACGTCCAGGTCGACGGCTCCACCCCGCTGGGCACCTCGCCCTCCGCGCTGGCCAACGTCAAGGAGATCGCCGCGTCCGAGGACGAGCAGCTGCCTTTGGTGGCGCACTCGGAGACGGACGGGATCGTGCGGCTGTCGGCGGGGGAGCAGTGGCAGAAGGTGGTCAAGGACGGGACGGCGCCGGTCTATCCGGGGTAGCGCCGTGTGCGTCAGGCAGTGGGCTCGTCCGGTCTCCGGGCGGGCCCACCGCCGTTTCGGGAGTTGTCCACAAGCGGTCTTTCCGGGTTTTCCACAGGGGTGGCCGATCGGGCCGGCCGTTGGCACAGTGGTGGCCATGCGGGGGTGGTGGCGGGACCTCACGGATCTGGTGCTGCCGGCCGAGTGCGGAGGCTGCGGCCGGCCTCGCACGGTGCTCTGTCCCGAGTGCCGTGCCGCCCTGACGGGGGCCGCTCCGTGCCGGGTGCGGCCGGTGCCCGAGCCGGCGGGGCTGTCCGTGGTGCACGCGGCGGCTCCCTACGGGGACGAGGTGCGGGCCATGCTCCTCGCCCACAAGGAACGGGGTGCGCTGGCGCTGGCGGCACCCCTGGGTGCGGCCCTCGCGGGGGCTGTGCGGGCGGGTCTGGGGCCGGCGGGGCGTCCTGGTCCCCTTGGTCCGGCGGGGCGGGCCGCGGCTTCGCAGGGGCGGCTGGGGCCCGGGGCGGGGACGGTGCGAGGAGAGCGGGACGGGCGGGACACCCGTGGTGCGGTGGTCCGGGCGAGCGGGGCGGGGCACGGGCCCGTGCTGCTCGTGCCGGTGCCGTCGGCCCGGTGGGCGGTCCGGGCGCGGGGCCACGATCCGGTGCGGCGCATCGCGCTCGCGGCGGCGCGGGAGCTGCGGCGCACGGGAACACCGGCCCGGGTGCTCGGTGTGCTGCGGCAGCGGCGTGCCGTGGCCGACCAGTCGGGGCTGAACTCCCGGCAGCGGGCGGTGAATCTGGCAGGTGCCCTGGAGGTCGCCGCCGGGGGTGAGCGGCTGCTGGGAGAAGGAGGCCGGGTCGTGGTGGTGGACGACCTGATGACGACGGGTGCGTCGCTGGCGGAGGCGGTGCGGGCGGTGCGGGCCGCGCAGTCGGGTGTCCGGGCGCTGCGATGGACGGGTGAGAGGACGGTCGGGACGGAGGTGTACGGGCGAATCGCGGGTAGGGAGCAGGCCGAAGGAACAAGCGGTGGCACGGTCCGTTCGGCCGTGGTCGCGGCACCGCCGGACGCCTTCGAAATAAACCGGAACTGACCGAGAACTTGCATCGTTGCAGGTAATGAGAGGGTCAATTCACCTGAACGGAGGTACGTATCAGTAGAGGGTGACGACATCCGTCCGGGCGAGATATGTTCGGTTGTGAGGCAATGGCGCAGGCCGTACCTCGCGCATCCGAGTGCCGAAGCGTGACTTTCCGGCAATCACCCGCATCGGTGGGGTGGAGATCTTGTCCTTGGGGGAGGAGGAGGTGAAAGTCACCGAGTCCGAGGTTCCGGGGCTCACCGGGACCTGGTGCAAAAGGGAGATGCTCCGCCAGTGGAGCGGGGCTATCCGGGAACGGAGTTCTGCGTGGACATCGTCGTCAAGGGCCGCAAGACCGAGGTGCCCGAGCGGTTCCGCAAGCACGTGGCCGAGAAGCTGAAGCTGGAGAAGATCCAGAAGCTCGATGGCAAGGTGATCAGCCTCGACGTCGAGGTGTCCAAGGAGCCCAACCCCCGACAGGCCGACCGCAGTGACCGGGTGGAGATCACGCTCCACTCCCGCGGACCGGTGATCCGGGCGGAGGCAGCGGCAAGCGACGCGTATGCAGCACTCGACCTGGCCGCGGACAAGCTCGAGGCCCGGCTGCGCAAGCAGCACGACAAGCGCTACACCCGCCGTGGAAACGGCAGGATCTCGGCGGCCGAGGTGGCCGACGTCGTCCCGGGTGCCGCGACCCTGAACGGCAGCGGTGACGTCGTCCGCGACGAGGAGCCGGACGCCGTGCCCACCAAGAAGATCGGCTCTCTCGAGATCATGGGCGAAGGCCCCTGCATCGTCCGCGAGAAGACCCACGTGGCCGCACCGATGACGCTCGACCAGGCGCTCTACGAAATGGAGCTGGTCGGGCACGACTTCTACCTCTTCGTCGACTCCGAGACAAAGGAGCCCAGCGTCGTCTACCGGCGCCACGCGTACGACTACGGGGTCATCCACCTCAGCACGGACCCGATGGTCACCCAGGGTGGAGCGGACGCGCCGAGCGGCGCGCTCGGCGGCTGACACCGTCCCCGGCGACGGATGATCCGGTGCCCCTGGAGCGTGAGTGCGCCCCCAGGGGCACCGGTGTGCGACCCGTTCACGTCCCGCTCCGTCACCCCGCCGCCGTCCGGACATGGAATCATGGCCGCACCGGCCCAACCGGTGGGTCGTTGCCTTGGGTTGGCGATGCCACGGAAACACAGGCCACGGCCTTCAGGGGGAGGAACGATGGCGGACAGCTTCGGACCGATGCGTGCCGGTGATGCCGACGGCGGAGTCGTCGCCTCCGGCCCGGACGACGGCTCCTCGCGCAAGGAGCCGATCAGGGTCCTCGTCGTGGACGACCACGCCCTCTTCCGCCGCGGCCTGGAGATCGTGCTCGCGGCCGAGGAGGACATCCAGGTCGTCGGCGAGGCGGGCGACGGGGCGGAGGCCGTCGACAAGGCCGCCGATCTGCTGCCCGACATCGTGCTGATGGACGTGCGGATGCCCAAGCGCGGCGGTATCGAGGCATGTACCTCCATCAAGGAGGTGGCCCCCAGCGCGAAGATCATCATGCTGACGATCAGTGACGAGGAGGCCGACCTCTACGACGCGATCAAGGCGGGGGCGACCGGGTATCTCCTCAAGGAGATCTCCACGGACGAGGTGGCCACGGCGATCCGCGCGGTGGCCGACGGGCAGTCGCAGATCAGTCCGTCGATGGCCTCGAAACTCCTCACCGAGTTCAAGTCGATGATCCAGCGCACGGACGAGCGCCGGCTGGTGCCCGCGCCGCGGCTCACCGATCGCGAGCTGGAGGTCCTCAAACTGGTGGCCACGGGGATGAACAACCGCGACATCGCCAAGGAACTGTTCATCTCCGAGAACACCGTGAAGAACCACGTGCGCAACATCCTGGAGAAACTGCAGCTGCACTCCCGGATGGAGGCCGTGGTGTACGCGATGCGGGAGAAGATCCTCGAGATCCGCTAGACCGTCGAGGCCTCGCTCCAGGACGCCGCCAGGTCTCGCCCGACGGCATGGCCGGGAGCCACCGGCGAGTTCCGACGGACATCACCCGTACGTCACCCCAGGACGCGGACGAGCTCCGCGGCCAGCGGTCCGCGCAGGTCCGGGTTGTCCACCCGTTCGACCCGTACATCCGTGCAGTCCACCCAGTCCGCCGCCTCCGCCAGGGCCTGAGCCACCGCCGGGACCGCCTTCGGGCCGTCCAGGGTGACCTGCCGGGCGACCAGTGTGCGGCCCTCCCGGGCCGGGTCGACCCGGCCGACGAGCCGGCCGCCGGCCAGCACCGGCATCGCGAAGTAGCCGTGGACCCGCTTCGGCTTGGGCGTGTACGCCTCCAGGCGGTGCGTGAAATCGAAGATCCGCTCCGTGCGCGCCCGCTCCCAGATGAGGGAGTCGAACGGCGACAGGAGCGTCGTACGGTGACGGCCGCGGGGGACGGTCTCCAGCGCCGCCGGGTCCGCCCAGGCGTCTCCGGCCGGTCTTCCGCCCGGGTTCCCCGCGCCGCCCTTCCCGGTCACGGCCCTGCCCCAGCCCTCCACCGTCACGGGGACCAGGCCCGAGTCCGCGATCACCGCGTCGACCTGATCCAGCTTGAGGCGGTGGTAGTCGGCGATGTCCGCGCGGGTGCCGACGCCGAGGGACTGTCCGGCGAGGCGGACGAGACGGCGAAGACACTCCCCGTCGTCCAGCTCGTCGTGGAGCAGCGGCTTCGGGACGGCGCGCTCCGCGAGGTCGTAGACCCGCTTCCAGCCGCGCCGCTCCACACACACCACCTCGCCGTACATCAGCGCGCGTTCGACGGCGACCTTCGTGCCCGACCAGTCCCACCACTCGCTGGTCTTCTTCGCCCCGCCCAAGTCCGTGGCCGTGAGGGGTCCTTCGGCGCGCAACTGCTTGACGACCTGGTCGTAGGCGCCGTCGGGCAGGTCGTGGTTCCAGTGCGGGCGGGCGCGGTAGGCGCGGCGGCGGAACGCGAAGTGGGGCCATTCCTCCACGGGCAGGATGCAGGCCGCGTGGGACCAGTACTCGAAGGCGTGCGGTGCCGCGGGTGTGCCGGCGGGCGGTGCCGACGTCCAGTAGGCCTGCTCGACGGTCTTGCGGCCGACGGCGCCGAGCCGTGCGTACGGAATCAGTTCGTGGGACCGGGCGAGGACGGAGATCGTGTCGAGCTGGACCGCGCCGAGGTGCCGCAGGACCCCGCGGACACCCGCCCTGCGGTCCGGGGCGCCCAGGAAACCCTGCGCCCGCAGGGCGATGCGGCGGGCTTCGTCCGCGGAGAGTTCGGTGGTGGGACGCGGGAGACTCGTCATGCCCACACGTTAGGCGGTGCCACTGACAACCGGGGAGCTCACGGACGGACCGCGGCGGCGCACGGCCGGGCGCGGCCCCGCACCGCCGCGCGGGAGCCGGCGCCCCGGCACGCCGCGGTCGTCACCTGGCCGGCAGGTAGGGCGCCGTCGACGGGAGGCCCAGATCCGAGGGGAGCAGCGAGCCCACCCAGCAGTCCCTGCGCACACCCTTGTTGTTGAGGGCCGAGCGGAGGGTCCCCTCGATGGTGAAGCCGGCGCGTTCGGCGACCGCGCGGGAACCGGCGTTGCCGACCTCGGCGCGCCATTCGACGCGGTCGACGGACAGGGCCGTGAAGGCCCAGCGGGAGGCGGCGACGGTGGCCTCGGCGATGTAGCCGTTGCCGCGGTGCTCCTTGGCCGCCCAGTAGCCCACCTCGCCGACGCCCAGGGAGCGCATGGTGATGGAGAGCATGCCCGCCAGTTCCCCGGAAGGGAGGAAGACACCGAACGTGAAGGCCGAGCCGTCGACCCAGCCCTCGGGCACGATCTGGTCGGTGAAGCCGAACGCGTGCTCGCGCAGATAGGGCGAGGGGATCGTGGTCCAGCGCTGGATGTCGGGATCCTGGGCGGCCGCGAAGACGGCGTCGGTGTCGTCCACGCCCACGGCGCGCAGGACGAGGCGGTCGGTGGTCAGCGTGACGGGGTCCATCGGCCGATTCTGCTCGGGCATGCTGAAGGACGCCATTCCTTTGCCCTGGGTGATTGGTTCGCTACTTTTCGCTGTGCGAACGCGGCACCTTCCGTAACGCCTGTCCGTTGTCCTAGTGGCTGTCACGGGCAGACCTCCCGGCGCGGTGTGGTCCTCGCTTACGATGGCCGTTGCTCAAGCTGTGATTTGAAACTGTCATTCAAACCGACCGTCCCAGGCCCGACCGGCAAGGAGACAAACCCCCGTGTCCGTCCTCTCGAAGATCATGCGTGCAGGCGAAGGCAAGATCCTGCGCAAACTGCACCGCATCGCGGACCAGGTCAACTCCATCGAAGAGGACTTCGTCGACCTCTCCGACGCCGAGCTGAGGGCCCTCACCGATGAGTACAAGCAGCGGTACGCCGACGGCGAGAGCCTCGACGACCTGATGCCCGAGGCCTTCGCGACCGTCCGTGAAGGGGCCAAGCGCGCTCTTGGCCAGCGTCACTACGACGTGCAGATCATGGGTGGCGCGGCGCTCCACCTCGGCTATGTCGCGGAGATGAAGACCGGTGAGGGCAAGACCCTCGTCGGCACCCTGCCCGCGTACCTGAACGCCCTCTCCGGAGCCGGCGTCCACCTCATCACGGTCAACGACTACCTGGCCGAGCGCGACTCCGAAATGATGGGCCGCGTCCACAAGTTCCTCGGTCTCGAGGTCGGCTGCATCCTCGCCAACATGACTCCGGCCCAGCGCCGCGAGCAGTACGCGTGCGACATCACGTACGGCACGAACAACGAGTTCGGCTTCGACTACCTGCGCGACAACATGGCGTGGTCCCAGGACGAGCTCGTCCAGCGCGGCCACAACTTCGCGATCGTCGACGAGGTCGACTCCATCCTCGTCGACGAGGCCCGTACGCCGCTGATCATCTCCGGCCCGGCCGACCAGGCCACCAAGTGGTACGGCGACTTCGCCAAGCTGGTCATCCGCCTGAAGAAGGGCGAGGCCGGCAACCCCCTGAAGGGCATCGAGGAGACCGGCGACTACGAGGTCGACGAGAAGAAGCGCACCGTCGCGATCCACGAGTCCGGCGTCGCCAAGGTCGAGGACTGGCTGGGCATCGACAACCTCTACGAGTCGGTGAACACCCCGCTCGTCGGTTACCTGAACAACGCCATCAAGGCCAAGGAACTGTTCAAGCTGGACAAGGACTACGTCGTCATCGACGGCGAAGTCATGATCGTCGACGAGCACACCGGCCGTATCCTCGCCGGCCGCCGCTACAACGAGGGCATGCACCAGGCGATCGAGGCGAAGGAAGGGGTGGACATCAAGGACGAGAACCAGACGCTCGCCACGATCACCCTCCAGAACTTCTTCCGCCTCTACAAGCGCCACGACCACAACGGCAAGGAAGTGCCCGGTCTCTCCGGCATGACCGGTACGGCGATGACCGAGGCCGCCGAGTTCCACCAGATCTACAAGCTCGGCGTCGTCCCGATCCCGACCAACCGGCCGATGGTCCGCAAGGACCAGTCCGACCTGATCTACCGCACCGAGGTCGCGAAGTTCGAGGCGGTCGTCGACGACATCGTCGAGAAGCACGAGAAGGGCCAGCCGATCCTCGTCGGAACGACGTCGGTCGAGAAGTCCGAGTACCTCTCGCAGCAGCTCTCCAAGCGCGGCGTCCAGCACGAGGTGCTGAACGCCAAGCAGCACGACCGGGAGGCGACGATCGTCGCCCAGGCCGGCCGCAAGGGCGCCGTGACCGTGGCCACGAACATGGCCGGCCGTGGTACGGACATCAAGCTCGGCGGCAACCCCGAGGACCTTGCCGAGGCGGAGCTGCGGCAGCGCGGTCTCGACCCCGAGGAGCACATCGAGGAGTGGGGGCACGCCCTGCCCGCGGCCCTGGAACGGGCCGAGGCGGCGGTGAAGGCCGAGAAGGACGAGGTCCACGACCTCGGCGGGCTCTACGTGCTGGGCACCGAGCGCCACGAGTCGCGGCGTATCGACAACCAGCTGCGCGGCCGCAGCGGCCGTCAGGGCGACCCGGGCGAGTCCCGCTTCTACCTCTCGCTGGGCGACGACCTGATGCGCCTGTTCAAGGCGCAGATGGTCGAGCGCGTGATGTCGATGGCGAACGTCCCGGACGACGTGCCGATCGAGAACAAGATGGTCACGCGTGCCATCGCGTCGGCCCAGTCGCAGGTCGAGCAGCAGAACTTCGAGACCCGCAAGAACGTCCTGAAGTACGACGAGGTGCTCAACCGGCAGCGCGAGGTCATCTACGGCGAGCGCCGCCGCGTCCTGGAGGGCGAGGACCTGCAGGAGCAGATCCGGCACTTCATGGACGACACCATCGACGCCTACATCTCGGCCGAGACCGCCGAGGGCTTCGCCGAGGAGTGGGACCTCGACCGGCTGTGGAGCGCCTTCCGGCAGCTCTACCCGGTGAAGGTCACCGTCGAGGAGATGGAGGAGGAGGCCGGCGACCGTGCCGGTCTGACCGCCGAGTTCATCTCCGAGTCCATCAAGGACGACATCCACGACCAGTACTCGGCCCGCGAGGAGCAGCTCGGCTCCGAGATCATGCGTGAGCTGGAGCGCCGGGTCGTGCTGTCGGTCCTGGACCGCAAGTGGCGTGAGCACCTCTACGAGATGGATTACCTCCAGGAGGGCATCGGCCTGCGTGCGATGGCCCAGAAGGACCCGCTGGTCGAGTACCAGCGCGAGGGCTTCGACATGTTCAGCGCCATGATGGACGGCATCAAGGAGGAGTCCGTCGGCTACCTGTTCAACCTGGAGGTCCAGGTCGAGCAGCAGGTCGAGGAGGTCCTGGTCGAGGACTCCGCGCCGTCCCTGGCCAAGCAGGAGCCGGTCCCCGCGGGCGCGGGGCGCCCCGAGATCCGGGCCAAGGGCCTCGACGCCCCGCAGCGGCCGGACCGGCTGCACTTCTCCGCGCCGACGGTGGACGGCGAGGGCGGCATCGTCGAGGGCGACTTCGCCAGCGACGAGCCCGTGCGGTCCGAGGCGGACGGCCTCACCCGCGCGGAGCGCCGCAAGGCGCAGAAGGGCGGCGTGCGCCGTCGCAAGAAGTGAGTGAGGGTCGCGGGCGGCGGCAGTGGCGCGCCGCCCGCGACCGGTGACACGGGAAGGGCCGGACACCTGGTGTCCGGCCCTTCCCGTGTCCCGGGGGACCGTGTCCCGGGGGACCGTGTCCCGGGGGACCGTGTCCCGGGGGACCGTGTCCCGGGGGACCGTGTCCCGGGGGACCGTGTCCCGGGGGACCGTGTCC
>NZ_JBIRQM010000038.1:20142-23900 GCF_044333225.1 Streptomyces sp. NPDC021080
GTCCCGGGGGTGCGGACCGTCGCCTGTGGGACGGGGGCTGATGTCCCGGGGGCGGGGCCGCGGCCGGGGTCCGGACGTGGTGGGCCGGGGTCGTTCAGTCGCTCGGGTGGGGTACCCGGGGGCCGCCGAGTTCGATCGCGGTGCAGCGCCAGCGCAGGTCGGGTCCCTGTTCCAGCCGGAAGGCCATGGCGCGGAGCTGGTCGCCGGCGCCGATGCGGGCGAAGACCTCGACGGCGTCCGGGCGTGCGACGTAGTAGCCGATGTCCCGGACGACGGGGCGGGCGCCGCGGGTGCGAAGAGGACCGCGTTCGGCGAGCCGGACCAGTTCGTCGTAGGCCCGGCCCGCGGTGTGGCGCAGCATGCAGTGGACGGGGCGGGCACCGCTCAGGACCGCCAGCAGACGCTCGGCGAAGACGTCGGTGGGCCGGGGCCCCGGAACGGAGCGCCCAGGAGCCGCGGGGGACGCCGTGGCGGGCGTCCTGGCGGGCGTCCTGGCCCCGCCCGGCGGCAGGGCGCTCGTGCGGGCCTCCCCGCTCGTCCGGGCCTCCCCGCTAGTCCGGGCCGCACCGCGCGGCGGAGTGCCAGTCCGGGCTTCACCCCGCGGTGGGGTGCCCGTCCGGGTCTCACCGCGCGGCGGGGTGCCCGCGGACGGCGCGGGGGACGGGCTCGTGTCCTGGGGCGGGCTGCCGCCCGGGGTCCTGGCGGGGGTGCCCGTGCCCGGGGCGCGGGGCGGGGCGCCGCCGGGGCGGCGGGTGTCCCGGCGTCCGGGCGGGCGGGTGCCCGGGTGGCGCCCGGTCCTGGTCATCACCTTGTTCATGCGTCGTCCCCGCTCGTCGTCCGGACCGGTGATACCGGTCGGTAACTTTCGTGTCGGGGATCTTGTACGAGCCCGGAAGGGGCCCGCGCAAGGACGGAGGGCGCGCGCCGCGGCGGCTGGAGAGTTCACCTATCAGGGTGGCCGGGCGGGGCGGAACCCTTGGTGGAACAGGGGAGCACCGGGTGAATCCCGGGCGTGGGGTGGACGTGACGCAGGGTGCGGCCGGGACCTCGAAAGGGGACGCCCGCACGTATCCTGAAGGCCCTCCCGGAGGCGCGGGACGGCCCTCCCCGGAGTGCTCGGACCGCGTGACCCTCGGAGCCCCGACTACGAAAGCGGCCACCATGCGCGTCTACGTCCCCCTGACCCTCTCCGGTCTCGCCGAGGCGTACAAGACGGGAGAGCTGGAGACGGGACCGTTCACCGCGTACGCCGTCACACCCGCCCTGCGCGAGTGGTACCTCTCCGACGACATCGAGGAACTGGAGTACGCGGCGCTGAGCCGCGCCGCGCTGGCCTCGCTGCGGCTCCTGGCGGCCGATCCCGGGGCCGTGCGGCGCCGGGTCGTCGTCGCGGTCGACGTCCCGGACCGGGTCGCGGCCGCCGACCCCGACCGGGGACTCGATCCCGCGGCGCTCGGCGAGGTGCGGGTCTCCCAGGACGTGACCTTGGCGAAGGCGGCCGCCGTGCACGTCGACGCGGCCGACGCCGAGACGGACGTGACCGCGGCCGCGGCGGCGCTCGGCGCGGCGGACGCGGGCGACGACGACGCCCAGTTCGTGGTCGACGGGGCCGAGGACCACGAACTGCTGTGGTTCGCCACGCAGGAGATCCCCGGCCTGGTCGGACTCGGGGAGTAACCGCCCGGCCTCCCCCGCGATGACGTGTTGTCGGTGGCGGCGGGTACGTTCTCGGTATGGGGAAGCATGGAAACGCGCACATTGTGTGGGACTGGAACGGCACGCTGTTCCACGACAATGACGCGATCATCGGGGCGACGAACGCGGCGTTCGCCGAGCTGGGTCTCGAGCCGATCACCCTGGAGCGGTATCGGGCGATGTACTGCGTACCGGTGCCGAAGTTCTACGAGCGGCTGATGGGCCGGCTGCCCACGGACGCCGAGTGGCAGGTCATGGACGACACCTTCCACCGGTACTACGCCGAGCACCGCAGAGCGTGCGGGCTCACCGCCGGGGTGCCCGAGCTGCTCGCCGGGTGGGAGGCGGCGGGCCGCAGCCAGTCCCTGCTGAGCATGTACGGGCACGACGAGCTGGTCCCGCTCGTGCGGGGCTTCGGGATCGAGCCGCACTTCCTGCGGGTCGACGGGCGCACCGGGCCCTCCGGAGGCAGCAAGGCCGAGCACATGGTGCGCCACCTCGGAGCCCTCGCCCGTGTCGAACCGACCCGTGTGGTGGTGATCGGCGACGCGGTGGACGACGCGACGGCCGCCCGGCACGTCGGCGCCGGAGCCGTCCTCTACACCGGCGGCTCCCACAGCCGCGCCAGCCTGGAGGAGGCCGGTGTTCCGGTGGTGGACAGCCTGGAGGAGGCGGTCGAGGAGGCCGGCAGACTCGCGGCCTGAGGTCCGCCCGTGCCCCCCGTGGAGTTCACCGGAGGGCCGGGGCCGGGCCCGTCAGTTCACCGGGGCCTTCGAGCGCAGCACCTTGAGGAACTCGCGCATCCAGGCGGAGTGGTCCGGCCAGGCGCGGGAGGAGACCAGGGTGCCGTCGACCACGGCCTCCGCGTCCTGGAAGGTCGCTCCCGCCGCCTGCATGTCGAGCTCCAGCGCCGGGTAGGCCGTGACCCGGCGCCCGCTCAGGCTGTCGACGGCCGCGGTCAGCAGGGGGCCGTGACAGATCTGGGCCACCGGCTTGTCCGCGTCGAAGAAGGACTTCAGGATCTTGCGGAGTTCGAGGTCGTTGCGGAGGTATTCCGGGGCACGCCCGCCGGGGATGACCAGGGCGGCGTACGCGCCGGGGTCGACCTCCGCGAAGGCCAGGTCGGCGGGCCAGGTGTAGCCGGGCTTCTCGGTGTACGTGTCGAAGCCGGGCTCGAAGTCGTGGACCACGAACTGCAGCTTCTTGCGGGTGGGGGCCGCGATGTGGACCTCGTACCCCTCCTCGCGCAGACGCTGGTAGGGGTAGAGGACTTCGAGCGACTCCGCCGCGTCGCCGGTGACTATGAGGATCTTCGCTGCCATGGTGCTGCGCTCCCGTCGGCCGTCCTTGCGCGTCCCGTTCCGCCGTTGCGTCCGCCGTCCCGGTCAACGACTCCGGGGCAGGTACGTCCCATGGGGCAGAACACTGCCCGTAGGACGACGGTAGCTCGCAGTCGGCTCGCACTGCATGCCGTCGCCGGATTCTTCCCTGTGCATAGTGTCAAAGTTCCACCCCCGGTTTTGTACACATACGGCTCATGACGGCCCCCCGGTCGGGGGCGATAGCCTGGTGGCGTGATCAGCGCGATATCTCGCGGGGGCATCGTCGCCCCTGCCCCGCGCCCGGAGCGCACGGACGACATCCGTGACCGGGCGCCGATCGCTGATTCTCACGGGCGGGACGGGATCACGGCGACAGCCGCATGCGCGAGCGGAAACGCGGCGAGCGCCGGCGGCAACGCGGTCCGTACGCCGAGCGCACCCCGGGAACGGACGTTGCCGAGAGCAGCGTCACAGTCCCCGTGGGCGTTCGGATCGGCCGATACCCCTCCGCCCATCTCACCTTGCGGCATAGCGTCGAAGCAGACCGGACACCCCGCGTCGCGGCGTTGCGTCGGAAGCGACGAGACCGTATTTCCTTCAACGTCACGCAACGGCGCGCGACAGGAGCCAGAGGACAATGCAGACCAAGCTGGACGAAGCCAAGGCCGAGCTGCTCGAGAGGGCCGCCCGGGTAGCTGAGAACAGCCCGGTCGGGGGGCACCTACCGACTGGGACGACGGG
>NZ_JBIRQM010000039.1:0-23779 GCF_044333225.1 Streptomyces sp. NPDC021080
GCGGACAAGCCGGCCGGGTGGCGCGACGACCAGGACGGCATCGACGACGGAGACCTGGCCTTCGGCAAGGGCACCGGACTGTTCCACCGCGGCCGAATATCGAAGGAATTCCCCTACGACCCCGCCCTGCTGCACCACGAAGGAAGGCTCTTCTGGACCGCCACCCCGACCTGAGGATGCTGGTGTCCGAGGGCGGAGCGACCTGGGTGCCGTTCATCGCGGACCGCATCGAGGAGGGCTACCGCCAGCACGCGATGGCGGTGCGGCCGAAGCTGAAGCGCTCCCCGCGGGAGATCATCTACTCGCAGGTGTACGCCTCCTTCCAGCACGACCAGACCGCAGTGGCCGCGGCGCAGTCCATGGGCTACCACAACGTGATGTGGGGCAGTGACTACCCGCACATGGAAGGCACCTTCGGACATACGCAGCAGACACTCCACGAGCTGTTCGACGGGGTCGACCCGGCCCTGCAGGAGCGCATCACCGTCGGTGCGTTCGCCGAACTCTTCCCGGACGTACCGCCCCTGCCCACCACACCCGCCACCGTGCCGGCCGGGGCCTGAGCCATGTCCGACAACGTCATGTACGACTCGCCCACCGAGTTCCTCCACGACGCCGCGAGCTCCGCCGGGGCCTGCGTTGCCCAGTCCGTCATCCCCACCGACGACGGCACCTACCGGTGCGCCTGCTCCTGCGAGAAGTGGGACATCACCGCTCCCAGCCGGGACGAAGGCCTCCATCTGGCCCGCGTCCATACCGGATCGGTGGCGCCCGCGTGACACGGCAGCCCGGGTACGCGCCGGCGGAGGGAACGCGGTGACAGGACATGCCATGGCAGGCAAGGTCCCGCAGGGCAGCCCCTGGGAGGTGTCCCGGGCAGTCGAGCCCGGTCCGGCTCCGGGGGGTCCGGCTTCGGCGACATGATCGAGGTCCTGCGGGCACTGCAGGACACGATCACCGGGGCGCTCCCGCCGCCGGAGCTCGTCGAGGAGGCGACCCGTACCCTGCGTGGCCTGTCGGCCGCGCTGGCGCCCCACACGGTCCCGGAAACGGGAGCAGGCCACCGGCCACCGGATGGACCTGCCGGGACGCGGGCAGGCCATGGCCCCCGCGTTCCTTCCCGACGAGTGGGACGACTCCCGCGTCAGCGGGCGGGTCACGTTCGGCCGCCACTACCTCGGTGGCAACGGCGCGGTCCACGGGGCGCCATTCCGTTGCTGTTCGACGAGGTTCTCGGCCGCCTGTCCAACAGCGGGCGCCCTGTGGCCCGTACGGCGTATCTGCACGTCAACTTCCGCCGGATCACGCCGGTCGGAGTGGAGTTGCGCCTGGATGCCAAGTTCGAGCGGGAGGAGGGCCGCAAGAGGGTCCTCACCGCCGCTCTGTACGACGGCGACCATGTCACCGCCGACGCGGAGGGGCTGTTCGTCACCCTTCGCCCCGGCCAGCCCTGAACAGCTCGAAGAGCCTGAACAGCACTCTGAAGCCTGAACAGCACTCTGCAGAGGGGGAGCTCGCTTGAAGTTCACCGTCGAGTATCCGATCAGCGCTCCGGGGTACGACGTCGGTCTTGCCACGGGCGCCGGAGTCACACGGATCGCACGCGCCATCGAAGAACACGGCTACGACGCGGTGGCCTTCACCGAACACCCCGCCCCCTCGAAGAAGTGGCTGGACGCGGGAGGGCACGACGCCCTCGATGTCACCGGGGCGCTGTCGTACTGCGCCGCGGTCACCGAGCGGGTGCGGCTGATGACTTATTTGCTCGTGCTGCCGTACCGCAACCCCCTGCTCAACGCGAAGGCCATGGCCACGGTGGACCGGCTGTCGGGGGGGACGGCTCACCGTGGTGGCGGGCACCGGATACCTCCGTTCGGAGTTCCGCTCGGTCGGTGTCGACTTCGACGAGCGCAACGAACTCTTCGACGAGGCACTGGCCGTGATGCGCGGTGTGTGGTCGGAGCATCCCTACAGCTACGAGGGCCGCCACTTCCAGGCCCATGACACCGCGCCGCTTCCGCGTCCGGTCCAGCCCGGGGGACCGCCCGTCTGGATCGGCGGCAACAGCGCCCTGTCCCGGCGACGGGCGGCCCGCTGCCAGGGATGGAGCCCGCTCATGGTGACCGAGGAACTGGCCCGCACCACGCGGTCACCCGTCATCGCGGACCTCGGCCAACTCGCGGCGCGCATCGCCGAAGTGCGGGAGCGGGCGGAGGCGGAGCAGGGCCCGAACGTGAGTCTCGACTTCCAGGTCCAGACTCCCGCGAGCGGATACATGGCCACCGGCGGCTCCGACGAGGAACACCGCGACTACCTGGGCCGGCTCCAGGACGCCGGAGTCACCTCGTTCGTGGTCCGGCCGCCGGGCGACAGCGTCGAGGTGGCCGAGGCAGCGCTGCACTCGTACGCGGACGCCTTCCTCGACAAGGCCACCCAGGTGCGGTGACGGGTGGCCTCCGGCGCCTTACCGGTCGGGCCCGTCCCCCGGGCCGCGATCGGGTCACGAACTCAGTGGCCGCGTGCCGTGCCGCATGCGCAGCGCGTCCACGACGGTCCGCAGCCCCGGTACACGGCTCTCGGCCTCCGGCCGCCACGCGATGCCCGCACGCAGTACCAGCGTCGGTTCGTCGAGCGGCACGACGGTGAAGTGCGGAGGGGCGAAGATACGCGCCGCGGGGGTGTCGGCACTCATGATCGTGAGGGAGAGCACCCCCGTGCGCAGCACATGGGCGGCCATCTGCACCACGTCGTTGTGCGGCAGCGGTACCAGACGGGTGACACCCGCCTCCAGCAGCGCCGTCCGTGTCTCTCCCATCACCTGCGGATGCACCTTCGGCGAGGTCACCAGAACCTGACGTTGTCTCAGGTCACGCAGCCTCAGCGAGGTCCGGTCGGCGAGGGCGTCGTCGGACCGCATCGCGACGCCGTAGGGCGCACGTGACAGCAACAGGCTCTCCACCCCCTCCGTGTCCACGGGCAGGTGCACCACCGCGAGATCGACACGGTCCGCGGACAACATGACCAGCGTCTCCGCCGAAGGCGCGAGGGTCACCGGCAGATCGGCGTCCGGCAGTACCCGGTGGTACGTCTCAAGCACCCGGTCCAGCACCACCGCCGGTGCCAGTGGCGCCGCCCCGATCCGGCACCGGGGCACATCCACATGCTTGTCCGGAAGCCCGCGCAGCGTGTCGAAGACATTCACCGCGTCCTGTGCGCGCTCCCTGAACACCTCGCCGAACTGCGTCAACTCGACATGGTGGTGCTCCCGGACGAAGAGATCGCGCCGCAACTCCTGCTCCAACTCGCGGATCCTGCGGCTGAGCGGGGAGGCCGTGATGTGGAGCCGTTCCGCCGCATGGCCGAAGTGAAGTTCGTCCGCCACCGCCAGGAAGTACCGGAGCTGCTGAATGTCCACCACCTCAGTAGAACACCACCCCCGGCCGCCATCGATGCGGACCCCCGGCCACGTTGCGGCTTCGCACACGAGCACATCACCGAATCGGACATGTACACGTGGCCTGACCGGGGGCCACGCTGAAGGCGTAACGCGGTGTTCATGCGAAGCACACGCGTGTCATGCGTACGAAGCGGTGCGGGCGACGCCCCTGCCACTCGTACGCCCCTCACATGCAGGTACGTAAACGGCTCACCCGAGCCGTCAGGACGTCATGCCTGACAGGCTCTGGAGGAGCGGATGACACCGACAGCGGACGACGGCGCGCGGCGGGGACCACTGCACGGTCTGACCGTGGTGGACACCACCGACGGCCGGGGGGAGACAGCAGGTCGTTTCCTCGCCGATCTGGGCGCGGACGTCATCCTGGTGGAACCCCCGGGCGGGGCGGCGGCACGCAGGCGCGCACCCCTCCACGACGGAACGAGCCTCTACTTCGTCACCCACAACGCCAACAAGCGCGGCCTGACACTCGACACGGAGACCGACGAGGGCCGCGCGGCCCTGTTGCGGCTCCTGGACACGGCCGACATCTGGATCGAGTCGGACCGGGCCCGGGGCGAAGGCCTCGACTTCGCATCCGTGGCCCGACGCAATCCGGCGCTCGTCCTGCTCACCATCACCGACTTCGGGCTCACCGGCCCGTACCGCGACCACGTGGCGACGGACGCCGTGCACGCCGCGCTCGGCGGGGCGCTGTGCCGCTCCGGGCTGCCCGGCCGCCCGCCCCTGCCTCCGCCGGGTTCCCTGGGTGCCGAATCGGCGTGCCTCCAGGCCGCGTACGTCGCGCTCCTCGCCCACTTCTCCGCTCTCACCACGGGCCTGGGCGACCACATCGACTTCTCCCTGCACGAGGGAATCACCCAGGTCATCGACCCGGGGTTCGGTATCGGCGGGTCCGCCACGGGCGGGCTGCGTGCCGCGGACCTGCCCCGGGGCAGGCCCTCCGCCGGCCACATGTACCCGATCTTTCCCTGCGCGGACGGATCGGTGCGGATCTGCGTGCTCAGCCCGCGCCAGTGGCGTGGAATGCGTGCCTGGCTGGGAGAGCCCGAGGAGTTCGCCGACCCGCGCTACGAACAGCTGGGCGTGCGGTTCAAGGAAGCGGACCGCATCCACGCCCGTATCGGCGAACTCTTCCGCGACCGCACCCGCGACGACCTGGCGGCCGAGGGACAGCGCCACGGTGTTCCGATCGCGGGCCTGCTCGACGCCGGTGAGGTCCTGCGCGCCGACCACTACCTGGTGCGGGGCGCGCTGGAGGACGTGGAGGTGGCGCCGGGCCTGGACGGCCGCATGCCCACCGGTTTCCTGGAGGTCGACGGCCACAGGGCAGGCCTGCGACGCCGCGCGCCCCTGCCGGGGGAGCACAACGAGGAGATACTCGGCGCTCTCGCGGCCGGGCCGCGAGCGCCCGGTGACGGAGGCGGCACGCCCACCGGTACCGGTGACAGCGGTCGGCGGCACCCACTGGCCGGCCTGCGCGTCCTGGACCTCGGCGTCATCGTCGCCGGGGCCGAGCTGGGCAGGCTGCTCGCCGACCACGGCGCCGACGTCATCAAGCTCGAGAACAAGGCGTTCCCCGACGGCGGCCGGCAGTCGCGCACCGGTGAGGTCATCACCGCTTCCAGCTCCTGGGGCCACCGCAACAAGCGCAGCCTCGGACTGAACCTGCGTTCCCCCGACGGAGTCGAGCTGTTCAAGCGGCTGGTCGCCGACAGCGATGTGGTGCTGTCCAACTTCAAGCCCGGCACCCTGGAGTCCCTCGGCCTCGGCTACGAGACCCTCCGCGAGATCAACCCCCGCCTGGTGATGGCCGACAGCAGCGCCCTCGGTTCCAGCGGCCCCTGGAGCAAGCGCATGGGCTACGGTCCGCTGGTGCGGGCGTCGGCCGGCCTCAGCGACCTGTGGCGCTACCCCGACACACCCGGCCAGGGCCACAGCGACGCAGTCACCATCTACCCGGACCATGTGGTCGGCCGCGTCGGTGCCGCCGCCGTGCTCGCCCAGCTGATCAGGCTGCACCGGACCGGCACGGGAGGCACGGTCAGCATCTCCCAGGCCGAGATCATCCTCAGCGCCCTCGCGGACCGGCTGCTCGGGGAGTGGCTGAACCCCGGCTCCCTGGCTGCCGGGCAACTCGCCTCCGACGCGCCCGACGGCGTCTTCCCGTGCGCGGGCGACGACGAGTGGTGCGTGGTGTCCGTACGGGACGACGCGGACTGGCGGCGGCTCTGCGCGGCCATCGGCAGGCAGGACCTGGCGGCGGACCCGGCCCTGGCCGACGCGACCGGCCGCCTCGCCCACCGGGACCGTATCGCGGAGGCCGTGGCCGAGTGGACGGCCGCGCGCGCCCCGCGCGACGTCATGGATCTGCTGCAGAGCGCCGGAGTCCCCGCCGCGGCCATGCTGCGGGTCGGTGAACTGCTCACCGACCCGCAGCTCGCCGAACGCGGCTTCTTCGCCCGGCTGCGCCAGCCCACCCTGAACGAGGCGCTGCCGACCGAGGCCCGCCCCGCGCACTCGTTGCGGCTGGCCGATCCGCCGCTTCGGCCCGCGCCCCTCCAGGGCCAGCACACCCGCGAGTTGAGCGGAGAACTGCTCGGCCTCAGCGAGGAGCGGACCGACGAACTCATCACCGACGGAGTACTTGAGGTGATGGCGGACCGGGAGCGGGAGGAACTGCTCGAAGCCACGCGGCGGGCGGTCCTCGTCGAGGACCGCGGCTACGTCCGGGTCATCACCCTCAACCGGCCCCAAGCCCGCAACGCCGTCAACCAGGAACTCTCCCTGCTCCTCGGTACCGCCCTGGAGGAGGCCGAAGCCGATCCCGTCGTACGCGCCGTCGTGGTGACCGGCGCCGGGGACAAAGCGTTCTGCGCCGGCGCCGACCTCAAGGCGGTGGCCCGCGGCGAGACCATCATCCCGCCGGGCCGCGAGGCATGGGGATTCGCCGGATACGTCGATCACCACATCGGCAAACCAGTCATCGCGGCCGTCAACGGCTTCGCCCTGGGCGGCGGTACGGAGATCGCGCTCGCCAGTGACCTGGTGGTCGCCGCCGACACCGCGGCATTCGGACTGCCCGAGGTGCGGCGCGGCATCATCGCCGCGGCCGGCGGCGCCTTCCGGCTGGTCGCGCAGCTGCCGCCCAAGGTGGCCATGGAACTGCTCTTGACCGGCGACACCCTGGGCGCCGCCGAGGCGAAGGACCTGGGACTCGTCAACCGGGTCGTGCCGCAGGACCGCGTGCTGGCGGAGGCCGTGGCCCTCGCGGAGCGCATCGCCGCCAACGCGCCTCTCGCGGTCCAGGCAAGCAAGCGCATCGCCCGGGGCATCTCGGACGGCTCTGTCGCCGCGGAGGTGGACCGCTGGTCCCACTCCCACACCGAGGCCCGCGCGGTGATGCGGTCCGCCGACGCGAAGGAAGGGCCGCGCGCCTTCGCCGAGAAGCGTGCCCCTGTCTGGCAGGCCCGCTGAACCCCCGTACCCCTCCGACCCACGCAGCAAGAGGCCCGCATCAGGGCCGGGAAAGGCAGTTGCATCCCCGTGACCGTCACACACAACGTCGGCCGTGGACCGGCCATCGCCGGCCTGGGCATCACCGAAATGGGCAAGGTGTACGGGCGCGGCGCCGCCGACTTCGCGGCCGACGCGGTACGGCGCGCGGCACAGGACGCCGGGCTCGCCCTCAGCGACATCGACGGGCTGCTCACCAGCCAGGGTGTCGGGGGCGGTGTCGGGCTGGGCCTCCAGCGCGATCTCGGCCTGCGTGACCTGCGCCTGCTCTCCGAGGTACAGGCATACGGCTCGACCGCCGGAGCCATGGTGCAGTACGCGTCCATGGCCGTGCGGTCGGGCATGGCGGAGGTCGTCGCGTGCGTCTTCGCCGACGCGCCGCTGAAGGAGAAGCGTTCGGCGGGCGCGGCCTACTCCGGCGCCGGCCGCGCGGCCTCCGGCTGGCGCGGGCTCAACGCCGCGGCGGGCATCGCGGGTGCCAACCCGCTGTACGCCCTGGCCGCCCGCCGCCACATGGACACCTACGGGACCACCAGCGAGCAGCTGGCCCACATCGCCGTCGCCCAGCGCGAGTGGGCCGTGAAGAACCCTCTCGCGCAGCTGCGCACCCCCATCACCGTCGAGGACCACCAGACCTCGCGGCCCATCGCGGACCCCTTCCGCCTGCTCGACTGCTGCCTGGTCAGCAACGGCGGCATCGCCGTGATCGTCACGACCGCCGAACGCGCGGCGACGCTGCGCAGGCCGCCGGTGCACGTCCTCGGCTGGGGCCAGTCCCACCCGGGGTATCCGATGCGCCGCGGAAGCGACTTCGGACTGGTGAGCGGCGCGGCCACGTCGGGTCCCGCGGCCCTGAAGATGGCGGGCGTCTCCCTCGGCGACATCGACGTCGTCGAGCTGTACGACTGCTACACCTACACGGTCCTCATCACCCTGGAGGACTACGGGTTCTGCGAGAAGGGGGAGGGCGGTGCGTTCGTCGCCGGCGGGGCGCTCGGCCCGGCCGGGACACTGCCGCTGAACACCGGCGGCGGCCAGCTCTCCTCGTACTACATGTGGGGCATGACACCGCTGTCCGAGGCGATCGTCCAGGCCCGGGGCGAGGCGGGCGAGCGTCAGGTGCCGCGCCACGACGCCGTGCTGGTCAGCGGCAACGGCGGCATCCTGGACCACCATTCGACGCTGGTGCTCAGCCCCCACGCCCACGCGTGAAACACCGCTCCCTCTTCGCCGGCCGACCGCGCGCCGGCCGCACAGAAAGGCCCGCCATGCGCCCCGTTCCCACCGTCCTGCGGGATGCCGACACGGCAACGTTCTTCGACGGCACGGCCCGAGGTGAACTGCTGATCCGCCACTGCGCCTCCTGCGGGGAGTACGGGGCCCCGCAGGAGCGCTCCTGCCCGTCGTGCGGCTCTCAGGAACTGACCTGGACCCCCGCCCGGGGCACCGGCACGCTGATCTCCTGGACCGCCGTGCACGGAAGGCCTCCCAAGGACGGCGGACCGGTCCCTCGGACGACGGTCGGCCTCGTCGAACTGGCCGAGGGTCCCTGGCTGCACGCGCGTGTCGTCGACGCCGGGCAGACCGCCCCGACCACGGGGGCGGCCGTCATCGTGGCCTTCGAACGCCCGACGACGCCCGAGGGGTCCGACGTACCCGACGCGGAGGCCGTACCCGTCTTCCGGCTGGGCGACGGAACCTAGATGTATTAACCACGAGCGTTGTTGACAGGGGTGGGCGAGCCTCCTGCTCGTCCGCGGTGTCCTCGCGGGCTATCGCCAATGCTGAGCGGGGTGGCGCCGCCACTCTCGGCTCACGCGCCCTCGGCCAGCACCGCCTGGAGCGCAGCCTCTGCGGCGTCGAAGCACTCGGGGAAGGCGCCCTCGCCGCCGGCCCAGCGGGCGAACGCCTCCTCGGAGACGACCGAGGCCACCCGCGCGGCGAGGTGCGCCTCGGTGGACCCGGCGCCGCGCCGCTCCAGCGCGTCCCGAAGCGCGGCGGTGACCTCCGCGAGCTTGCTGCGCTCGCGCTCAATGAGCTCCGGGCTGGACTCGATGACCGCCTTGCGGCGCCCGGAGTCGGTGACCATGTCGCTGGCCGCCGTACCGATCTCACGAAGGGCCGACAGCGCTGCCGGTAGCGGCGCGAGCCCGGGGTCCGCGGCCAGGACGGCCTCGGCCACGGCGGGCGGAAGCCGTTCGGAGCCAGCGAAGAGGATCTCCCGCTTGTCCGGGAAGTACCGGTGGAAGGTCCGCCGGGTCAGCCCCGCCCTCTCCGCGATCTGCGTCACCGTCACGGCGTCATAGTCGTGCTCGGCGAACAGGTCGAGCGCCGCCTGGCGCAGGCGTTCCGGTGCTCCAGGGTCCCAACGTGCCATGCCCCCACCCTACCCACACCGCTGTCTCACTGTGCCATCGGCGGTGTTAGCCTGGTGATGACACAGTGAGACATCGGAGAGATGTCAGAGAAGGAGGAAGAGCGATGACGCAGGGTGAGATATGGATTCTGGGGGCCACCGGCCGGGTCGGGCGGGCCGTCGCGGCGCAGATCGTGGCCGCCGGGACCATCCCCGTACTGGTCGGACGCGACGCCGGCCGACTGCGTAAAGTCGCCGCCGAGCTCGGGCTCGACGCCGACTCGAAGACCGTCGTCGCGGCGGGGGCGGACGCCATGGCGGCCGAGATCACCCGGCAGCGGCCCGCCGTGGTCGTCAACACCATCGGCGACTACGCCGAGACCGCCGTCCCGCTCGCCCGCGCCTGCCTGTCGGGCGGCGGCCACTACCTCGACCAGGCCAACGACCCGACCGCCTTCCACCGCCTGCTCGCCCTGCACGACGAGGCCGCCGCCGCGGGCAGCACCCTGGTGACCGGCGCGGGGTTCGGCGTCCTCGGTACCGAGGCGATCGTGGCCCGCCTGTGCGAGAACCGCCCCATGCCGAGCCGGGTCCGGGTGGACGCCTTCGCCTCGGTTGCGGTGGAGGCAGGCGTACTCGGCACCGCCCTCGCTACCAGCATCGTGGACGGCTTCGCGATGGGCGGTCGCCGTTACGAAGACGGCCAGTTGCTCAAGACCCGCCTCGGCGGGGAGGTTCATCACCTGACCCTGCCCGACGGGGAACGCATGTCCGCGGTCGGTGTCCCCTCCGGTGAACTCATCGCCGCTCAGCGGGTGAGCGGGGCCCCCTCGGTGTCGGCGACCTCCGGCCTCATTCCCGCCTCGCGCGCCGTCCGGGCGGCCCTGCCGCTGCTGTCCGCGCTCCTGCGGATCCGGGCGGTACGGACCTTCGCGATCGGCCGGATGGCGGGGATCAAGGCCAAGGCCGCCCCGCGCCCGCGTCCCCACACCTGGGGCCACGCCGTCGTCACCTGGCCCGACGGCACCGTCCGCGAAGGCTGGCTGCGGACCGGCGACGCCATGGACTTCACCTCCGCCGTCGCCGCGCAGACCGCGCTCCACCTCGCCGCGGGCAAGGAACGACCCGGCGCACACACCCCGGCCGCCGCCCTCGGCCCGGACCTCGCTACCGCCGCCGGAGCCCACTTCGTAGATGAGGTTGCTTGACTACGAGCGTTGCCAACCGTGCCGAGCGATCCGGGTCCTTCGCTCAGCGCGGCCCCGCCGGAACAATTGCTGTCGACGTCCCTGGTAGGGCCTGCCGCTCGCGACAACGGCCTGTACCACCGCCGTGGCTGCCGAGATCGCCGCGCGGGATCGCCTCGGTGCCGGCAGCACCGTCCTCCTCGACTGAGGAATCCCACAGTCCCACGTCGGCTGACCGCACTGCCCTGAGCCGGACGGGCCAGGCATCGGCCAACGCCCACCACATCTACGAGGTGTCTGTGCCCCATCCCAACGCGCGGCTGGCGATCCATGGAAGACGGCTCCTGGTCGATCGCGTCCGAGCCGGAAGGCCCGTTGCGCACGTGGCCGACGAGATGGGTATCTCTCGAACGACCGCCCATAAGTGGGTCCGGCGCTGGCGATCCGAAGGCGACGCGGGACTGTACGACCGCCCCAGCCGACCCCGGACCACCCCGCACCGCACGGCGCCTGACACCGAGGCCAAGATCTGCGCGTTGCGACGCGAGCGAAAGCTCGGCCCCGCACGGATCGGCCCGATCATCGGCATACCCGCCTCGACGGTCCATCGCGTTCTCACCCGCCACGGCCTCAACCGGCTGCGCTGGATGGACCGCCCCACTGGCCAGGTCATCCGCCGATACGAGCGATCACGGCCCGGCGAACTGATCCATGTCGACATCAAGAAGCTCGGCAACATCCCTGACGGCGGCGGACATCGGATCATGCCCCGCCAGATGGCCACCGCCAATCGACAGGCCACAACCACCGCGCGCAAGGGTGGCAGTCCAGTGATCGGCTACAGCTTCGTCCACACTGCTGTCGACGATCACTCCCGCCTCGCCTGCAGCGAAGTCCTGACCAACGAGCGCAAGGAGACCGCCGCCTCCTTCTGGCAACGCGCCAACACGTTCTTCGCCGCCCACGGCATCACCGTCGAGCGCGTCCTGACGGACAACGGATCCTGCTACCGGTCTCGCCTCTTTGCCCAGACCCTGGACGCCTCCGGCATCACCCACAAGCGCACACGGCCCTATCGCCCCCAGACGAACGGCAAGGTGGAGCGCCTGAATCGGACCCTGCTCGACGAATGGGCTTACGTACGCCCGTACTCCAGCAACGCTGAACGCACGGAAGCCCTGGCGGACTTCCTTCACACCTACAATTACCACCGGTGTCACACCGCGCTCGGCGGGCAACCACCCATCAGTCGCGTCAACAACCCTGCGGGCCAATACACCTAGAGAGCGAGCCTGCGCCGGGGACAGTTCCGGCGCAGGCGCACATACGGATGGCCCGGCCCCGGTTCAGGGGGGCCGGGCCATCCGCATGTGCCTCGATCCGGTGTATGCGTCGTCAGTCCGACTCGCCCAGCCGCTTCCTGACGTCGGCCAGGTTCTGCGCGACCGCTCCCCGCAGCTGCGCCAGGCGCTCGTCGGTGTACGGAGGCATCGACGACGGGGCCACCCCGACCGGCAGCAGGCTCTGCGTGATCGTGCGCTGGTGGCTGAAGGTGTCGAAGCCGACCTTGCCGTGGTATGCGCCCGAACCGCTCTGCCCGACGCCGCCGAACGGGGCGCCCTCGATCCCGTAGTGCAGCGCCATGTCGTTGCGGGTCAGGCCACCGGACGTGGTGCGGTGCACGAACTCGCGGAAGTCCGCGGTGTCCTCGCCGTACCAGTACGCGGCCAGCGGATGGGGGCGTGCGGTGACGTACTCGACGGCGTCGTGCACGGTGTCGTAGGGGAGGACACTTATCACCGGCCCGAAGACCTCCTCGTGGGCGATGGCCATCTCGTCGGTGACACCCAGCACCAGCGTCGGCGGCATCCGCCGGGACGCGGCGTCCGGGAGGGAGGTGAGTTCGTCCTCCGGAACCAGCGTGATGATCTCCGCGCCCTTGGACCGGGCGTCCTCGACGAGGCCGTCGACCCGGGCGAAGTTGCGGTCGTCGACCAGCGTGACCACGTCGGGGTTCTCGCGGAAGGCGGGGAAGTAGCGGCTCATCGCCGTCCGGTACGCGCCGACGAACTCCTCGACCTTCTCCCTCGGCACGAAGACGTAGTCGGGGCACAGGCACAGCTGCCCGCCGTTCATCATGCGGGCCGCGGAGACCCGCTCCGCCGCGACGCGCACATCGGCGTCATGGCCGACCACCACCGGATTCTTGCCGCCCAGCTCCAGGGTGACGGGGGTGAGATTGCGCCCCGCCGCCGCTGCCACGTGCCGTCCCACCGAGGGGGAGCCGGTGAAGAAGAGGTGATCGAAGGGGAGTTCGGAGAACGCGACGGAGGTCTCGGTCCCGCCGCGTACCACCACGGCCTCGTCGGGAGAGAACCGCCCGGCCACCGCGCGTGCGAAGACCTCTGCGGTACGCGACGGAACCTCCGAGAACTTGATCATGACGCGGTTGCCTGCGGCGAATGCCTCAATGGCCGGCTGGAACACCAGTGAGACCGGGAAGTTCCACGGCCCCACGATGCCGACGACACCCTTGGGCCTGCTCTGCACGAAGGTGGGAAGCCCCTTGTCGGCCGCGGCGGGTATCTCGACGTCCGCCATCCACGATTCGAGTTCCGTGCGGACCAGCGTCACATCACCCATCGAACCGAGCACGTCACTGCTGAGGGAGTTCGCTTCGGGCCGGTTGCCGAAGTCCGCGGAGAGCGCGGCCGTCAACTCGTCGGCGTGCTCCAGCAGGGCCGCCGTCAGCCGGTCGATGCGATTGCGGCGCACCTCCGCGCTCGGTGGTCCCTCCGCGAGGAAGGCCCGCTGCTGGGCAGCCAGCAGGTCGCGGAGCTCCGCGGCGGAGATGTCCTCCGGCGGAACGGGGGAGGCGGGGGTGGTGTCAGGACTGGCCAACATCAGTCTTCTTTCGTGAACGTCGAGCAGGGCGAACAGGTCGAACAGGTCGAACGAGGAGGGCTGGGCGGCCCTCTGTCGTGCGCATCGCGGGACAGGACGCGGCGAGGGCCGCGCGCTGGCCGCTTCAGCTCTCCGCGGGCTCGTCGAACACGAGCACCGGCTTGATCGCGGCGCCGGAGACGGCGTCGGCGATCGCGGTGTTGATGTCCGCGAACGGATAGGGCCGGATCACGTCGCCGACCGGGAACTTGCCCGACGCCTGCAGGCGGAGCAGCCGCGGGATGAAGGACTGCGGATCCGCGTCGCCCTCGATGCAGCCGCGGATCGTCTTCCCGTTGCTGACCAGGTCCATCGCGCCGAAGGTCACCTCCGGTGCGCCGAGGCCCAGCAGGACCAGCGTGCCGAGCGGTGCCAGCGACGCGACGGCCGAGCGGATCACGGCAGGGACGGCGGTGGTGTCCACGGCGTGCGTCGCGCCGCCCGCGGTGATCTCCGCCAACTGCTCCGCGAGGTCGGCGGACCGGCCATCGAGGGCGGCGGTGGCGCCGACGGCCAGCGCCGTCTTGCGGCGTCCCTCGGACAGGTCGACGGCGACGACCGTCCCGACTCCCAGAGCCCGGGCAGCCATGACGGCCGCGATGCCCACGCCCCCGACGCCGTAGACGACCAGCCGTGAGTCGGCGACCGGCTCAAGCACGTTGAGAACGGCGCCCGCACCGGTCTGGAAGCCGCAGGCGAACGGCGCCGCGGCCACCAGATCGGTCGACGGATCGACGACGACCACGTTGTCCCGGGTGGCCACCGCGTACGTGGCGAAGCTGGACTGGCCGAAGAAGGGGGCGCGCAGCGGCTCCCCGTCCTGGCTCAGGGTCGAGGTCCCGTCCGGCCGGGCACCGGAGGAGTTGAGCGGGACGAAGGACACGCAGTAGGAAGGGCGCCCCTGCGTACAGGGGAGGCATCGGCCACAGCTGCGGAAGGTGAGCAGGACCTTGTCACCGACGCTCACCCCTTCCACCCGCGAGCCGGTCTCCTCGACGATCCCGGCGCCTTCGTGACCGAACACCGCGGCGGGCGCCGCCGGCACACCGGCCTTCGACACGAGGTCGGTGTGGCAGATGCCGGCGGCGACCATCCGCACCCGCACCTCGTCCGCGCGCAACGGACCGAGCGTGACCTCTTCCAGACTGAACGGTGACTCGGGGCCCCGGGAAAGTGCTGCGGTGATCTGCATGGAACGTGTACTCCTTCGTACGTACGCTGCGACGAGGCGCGCTCTGTCGCGCGGGGAGGCGGGGCACCGTGACGTGCCCGTGGACGCGGGACGGGTGGGTGACGGGGAACGGCTCGTCCCCGTATGTGTGACGTCCCCGTGTCAGCCGCGTGAACCCCTGTTCACGTCGATGCTGGCACCGGGAACCGCCGTTGACCATTGCCGATTCCCTCATGTGCATGTGTCCGTATGCGTCACCCGCCGGGTTGCCGACGGGTGACGGGTGACGGGTCAGCGCGGAAGACCCAGACCGCGGGCGATGATGCCGCGCTGGATGTCGTTGGTGCCGCCGCCGACGACGTACATGACGGACAGGCGCAGGCCGTACTCGAAGGCCCCGCCACCGGGCACGCCCGGAACCGACGCTGACAGTGCGGCGTCGGGGCCGAGTATGTCCAGGACCGTCTGGCCGAACCGCTCGGCGAGTTCACCGCCCAGGACACCGGCCATGGGGGCCGCCAGCCGCGCGCCGGTGTCACCCGTGGTCGCCCGGAGCGCGGCGGCCACCAGCGTCCGGGTGGCCTGCACGCCGACCGCCAGTTCTGTCAGCAGGGCGCGGGAGTGGGAGCCGCGCGGGCCCATCCGGCCGGCCGGGTCCTCCCGGACGTGGGCCAGCAGATCGTCGAGCTGGCGGTGCAGGGCGGCGGCGATGTTGCCCATGCTGATGCGCTCACCGGCCAGCGCGTCGGTGATGACCTTCCAGCCGCCGTTCACCTCGCCGACGCGCCTGCTGTCGGGCACCCGCACGTCGTCGTAGAAGACCGTGCAGGAGATCTCGCCGGACAGGGCCCGGTGCTGCTGCACGGTGATTCCGGGGGTGTCCATCGGGACGAGGAACATGGTGATGCCCGCGTGCTGGGGGGAGGCGTCGGGGTCGGTGCGGACCGCGAGCCACACCCAGTCGGACTCGTGACCCCCGGTGGTCCACAGCTTCTGCCCGTTGATCACCCAGTTGTCGCCGTCGCGGACCGCGCGCGTGCGCAGCGAGGCCAGGTCGGAACCGGCCTCCGGTTCGCTGTAGCCCAGGCAGAAGGCAAGTCGGCCGCGCCGGATGAGGGGCAGGAAGGTGTCCCGCTGCTCCTGGGTGCCGTGTTTGCGGATGGAGTTGCCCAGCAGCAGGACCGCGCCCAGCGCCTTGCTGACCGGAGCCCGCCGGTAGGCGCTCTCCTCGCTCAGGACCACCTGCTCGGCCAGGGAGGCACCTCGGCCGCCGTCCTCCTCGGGCCAGGCGAACCCGAGCCAGCCGCGCTCCGCCACGGCGTTCGTCAGTTCGGGGTCCTGCTTCAGGCCGACGCCGCCGATCCGGTCGGCGTACTCCTCGAACAGCGCGCGCACCTCGGTGCGGAACGCCTCGGCCGTCTCGCCGAGTTCGCGTGCCGGGAGCGATCCGGTGCCTTCGACGAGGATGTCGGCCAGGTCGCCGGTGGTGCGCGGCAGGGTCTGCAGCCGGGTGATGTCGCCGTGGACGCGGCGGAACAGCCACGGGGCGTCGTGTTCCTCGAAGTAGCCGATGGCCGCGAGGGTGTGGTGTGCGCCGAGCTGGACGCGGGGGGCCGCGGCACGGGCGTGCTCGACGGCGAACTCGGCCGAGAGCAGCCGGTCGGGCAGTCCCTGCTCAAGGGCGCGTACGGCGTCGTCGATCAGCAGGTTTCCCGCGCTGACGTCGATCTGGCAGGTGGCCGTGCGCTGCTGTACGGCGCCGAATGCACCGATGACCTTGCCGAACTGGACGCGCTGCTTGGCATGTTCGACGGCCATCTCGTGCGCGCGCTCGGCGGCGGCGAGGGCCCGGACGCCGAGCTGGAGGCGGAGCAGCACCACGGCTTCGTCGGCGGCGTCCGCGTCGACCTCGACCGAGGCCGAGACGGCACCCGGCGTCGCCGTGGACCAGGCCGGAACCGCGAGGCCCGCCGTGTCCTCCGTTCGCTCGATCGGGCGCAGCACCGCGGTGCCGCCGCCCGGGGGGAGGGTGAACAGATGGGTGGCCCACCGCGCGGCGTCCAGGTGGCGGACCTGCGACTCGGTGCCGTCGCCGGCACATGCGACGACTCGTACCTCGCCCCGGCCGATGGCGCCGAGCAGGTCCTTGTCGTGGGCGAGCAGGCGGGCGGCGACGAAGGAGTCCATCACGGGCAGCGGACAGGCGACGCGCCCGAGTTCGCGCACCGCGGCGACGGCGGCGCCCAGGGCCCCTTCCGCGCCGAGTTCGAGCCAGCCGCTGCCGGCGGCCGTCCGCCACAGCTTCGCGAGACCGGTCTCGGCGGCGGCGGTCGGGCCTGCCCAGTCCCGTTTCAGAACCCCCCGCACGCTTTCGGTGAAGGCCGAGATCTCGTCGTGGTCCATGGGCGTGAAGGGTGCGGTGGACATGCGGGTCCTCACTGAGTCGGCCGACGCGATGGCCGGGCATTTACTGAACGGAAACCGTCAGCAATTCCGACTGTAAAACGGACGGGATGCGTTCAGCAATAGGTGTGGGGGCGGTCGTATAGGAAAATGGCGCCATGACTACATCGAGGGCCATGCCGGGAAGGCCGCGCGACGACCAGGTGGACCGCCGGATCGCGGACGCCGCCGTCGAGCTGTTCGGGCAGCACGGTTGGTCGTCCTTCAGCGTCGAGGCGGTGGCCCGCCGGGCGGGCGTCGGCAAGGCTTCCGTCTATCTGCGCTGGCGCAACAAGGAGGACCTGCTCATCCAGGCCCTCTCCCAGCGCCTGGAGCGGGTGTCCGACGTCGACACGGGTACGGTTCGCGGCGACCTGGTCCAGCTCGTCCGGCAGCAGTTGGAGCTCTACGTGGGTGAGTGCGGCCCGGCCGCCCTGCGGCTCGGGTTCGAGGCGCGCGGAAACCCGGAGCTCGCCAAGCGCCACGAGGAGCTGGCGCAGGCGCAGATCACGGCGGCCCGTGCCATGGTCCGGCGGGGCATCCGCAGCGGCGAACTTCCGGAGGACACCTCGGTCACCTTCCTCCTCGACGCGCTGGCCGGCGGGGCGATGAATCACGCGATGGCCCTCCCGGCGGCGCTGCGCCCGCTCTCGCCGGAGGACGTCATGGACTACGCCGAGCGGTTCGTGGACTTCGTCCTGACGTCGGTGCTGGCGGACACGTAGGCGTGCGGCCCGGTACTGGCGCGGGGTTTCCCGTGGCAAGAGGGCGATGCGGCTGACCACTTCGCACGGCAAGCGCGTCCAGGCGCTCGGATCACGGTCTCGGTGGGCCGGCGCCTGCCCGGTGTGCACGTCGACAGCGTGCACACTGCCGAGAGCAAGGGCGTACGCCAGGTCATGGACCACCTCGTCGAACTGGGGCACCGGCGCATCGTGCACGTCGACGCGGGCCGTCAGTCCGGATCGACGGAACGCCGCCGCGCCTACCGCGCCGCGATGCGTCGGCACGGTCTCGCCGAGGAGATCCGGGTGATCCCGGGCACCCATGACGAGGACGCGGGCATCGAGGCCGGCCGTGTACTGCTCGCCGAGCGCGACCGGGGTTCGTCCCTGCCCACGGCGATCCTCGCGGGCAACGACCGTAGCGCCATGGGCCTGTTGATGACGTTCACCCGGGCGGGTGTCGAGGTCCCGGACCAGGTGTCCGTCGTCGGTTACGACGACAGTCACCTGTCCCATGTCATGCCCGTCGGTCTGACGACGGTCCGTCAGGACGCGCCGCTCATGGCCGAGTACGCGGTGCGGTTCGCCGTGGAGCGACTGGAGGACGGAGCGCTGCAGCCCCGTGAGGTGGTACTGGACCCGAAACTGGTGGTCCGGGGAACCAGTGGCCCGCCCCGGAGGGAGTGAGGCGGCCTCGCGAACCGGTGAATGGTGGTCGCCTGTCCTCGGGTCGGCCGCCGCTGAGAGGCTGAGGCTACGGGTGCCGCGAGTGCCGGCGTCAGGTTTCCTGGGTCTCTTTGCGGATGACCGGGGCGACTTCGGTGGCGAGGAGTTCGATGGAGTCGTTGACCATGCAGGACGGCATACCGCCGAAGTCGATCTGCCCCATGAAACGGTCGATGCCGAGGAGTTCGCGTTCGACGAGGATCTTGTCGATGACTTCCTGCGGGCTGTCGGTCATGAGGGCGACCAGCGGGCTCGCGACGGCTTCGAACCGGTCGGAGTCGATGTCCCAGCCCCGCCCGCCGGGTGTCTTGGGCCGCAGGTACTCCCGGTAGTAGGGATAGAGGTCGCGACGGGCGCTCTGGGAGGTCTTGCCGACGTAGAAGTGGCTGGTGACACCGAGGCGAAGCCCTTCGGGTATGTGACCGGCGGCCTCGCCGACGGTCCGGTAGTGCTCGGTGAGCGGGCGGGCGCGGCGGATGTCGCCGCCGATGAGGCCCAGAACCATGGGCAGACCGAGGCGTGCGGCGCGTTCCGCGCTGGCCGGTGTGCCGCCGACGCCGAGCCACAGCGGCAATGTGTCCTGTTCGGGGCGAGGCGGGACAGGGATGGCGTCGAGAGCGGGGCGGTGGTGGCCGGACCAGGTGACGTCGGTGCTCTCGCGAATGGCGAGGAGCAGGTCGAGCTTCTCCGCGAAGACGTCGTCGTAGTGGGCGGGGTCGACACCGAACAGAGCGAAGGCTTCGAGGAAGGCGCTGCGTCCGGCGATGATCTCGGCGCGGCCACGGCTGAGATGGTCCAGGGAGGCGAAGTCCTGGTGGAGGCGGACGGGGTCGAGCGTGGACACCACGGACACAGCACTGGTGAGACGAATGTGGGTGGTGACCTGGGCTATCGCGGCCAGCGGGACTGCGGGGTTGGCGACGGAGAAGTCGGGGCTGTGGTGTTCGCCGAGGCCGAAGACGTCAAGGCTGGCCTGGTCGGCGGCGATGGCGTAGGAGACGATCTCGCGGGTGCGCCGGGCCGGGTCGTGGAGGCGGCCGGTGGCAGGGTCGGTCTGCAGGTCGGACAGGGACAGGATGCCGAGTTCCACGGCACGCTCCTCACGAGAAGAGGCCGTGGTGTCCGCCCGGCGGGGCGGACACCACGGCGTGTTCGGCTGCTGGCGACGGGCATGGCCCGCGCGTGGTGGGTGTCAGTGGGCTAGGGGGGGTGAGGAGCGGTGTGCGTGCGAGGGGTAGGAGGCGGGGTCAGAGGCCCTGAGGGCCGAAACGTCCCGGGCCGCCAGGGCGACCAGGATCAGCCCGTGGCCCGTGGCCCGTGGCCGACGGCGAAGTCGGCGAGACCGTTGAAGCAGACGGCCGGGGTCAGCCGGTGAAAACTGCCTCGGCGCGGTCGCGGGCTTCGTGCAACTCCCAGTACAGGTGGGCGATCTGCTCGGGCGTGGCGCTCGGGATGCCCTCGGGGCCGCCCTCGCCGATCCACACGCCGATTGCGACGTGTCCTGCGTACACGCCGCTGCCGGTCAGCTCCTTGTTGAGGTTGATGACCCAGTTGCGCAGGGCCGCGGCGGCGGCGTTGACGTTGCCGAGCATGGGGAGGGGGTCGACCGATCCGCCGCCGGTGGTGAACAGCAGGGTCCCCGCGCCGGCCTCGCGCATCGAGGGCAGGACCGCGCGGGCGGCTTCGACGGCGCCGTAGAGGTAGTACTCGATCTGCGGCTGCAGGTTCTCCACGGTCGATTCGGACGGAGCGGCGATGATGATTTCGGGTACGGGGGAGTGCGGGGCCGGGGAGTACTCCAGCACGTCGATGGCCCCGAATCGGGACTTGGCGGCCTCCAGCGCGGCGGTCAGGGAGGGCCGGTCCATGATGTCGGCGGCGAAGCCCTCGGCAGTGATGCCCTCGCCGCCGAGCTGACCGGCCAGGGTGTCGAGCTTGTCCTTGCTACGGGCGATCAGCGCGACGTCGAAGCCGCGGCTGCCGAAAGTGCGGGCGATGGCCAGGCCCATGCCGGGGCCGGCGCCGGTGATGGCGATGGTGGGCACGATCAGATTCCTCTTTCCGTGGTGCGGGTGGACCGGGGGCGGATCAGGAGCAGGTGACGGCGATCTTGCCAAGTGTTCCGCCGCCGAACGCGGCGAAGGCGTCCGCGGCCCGCTCCAGCGGGAAGGTGGCGGAGACCGGGACGCGCAGCGCACCGGAGGCGGCCTTCTCGGCCAGCGCGGTCAGGGTCCGGGCGTTCGCGTCAGCCATGACACCGTGGACGGCGACGTCCTGTCCGGCGACGGCCTCCTGGGTCAAGCCGGTGGTGGAGGCGATCCTGCCGCCCGGCTTGAGCAGCCCGGCAAGCTCTGCGCCGTCGCCCGCCAGATGGACGATCGCGTCGACGCCTTCGGGGGCGAGCGTGCGTATCTGTCCGGCGAGGTCGCCGGTGAAGTCCACGACGGATACGCCGGCGTCGGTCAGAGAGGTGACGAAGTCGGCCTCGGCGCCGGGACGGGCGGTCGCGATCACGCGGGCGCCGGAGGCGACGGCGAGCTGCACGGCCAGGGAACCGACACCACCGGTGGCGCCGGAGACCAGCACGGTTTCGTTCTTGGCGAGGTCCAGGGCGGTCAGGCTGTCGAAGGCGGCGGTACCGGCCAGACCCAGTACACCCGCGTCCCTGATGTCCAGGCCCGCGGGGATGTGGGCCACTCCGTAACCGGCGGTCACCGTCACGTACTCGGCGAGCGAGCCGGTGCCCAGGAACGGCTTCATGATCACGCCGAAGACCGAGTCGCCGACGGCGAAGCCCTCCACGCCCTCGCCGAGCGCCTCGACGGCGCCCGCGAAGTCCTTGCCGACCACCAGCGGGAACCGGTGCTCCATCAACCCCTGCAAGTAGCCGGCCGCCGTGGCGGCGTCGAAACCGTTCACCGGCGACGCGGCCACCTTGACCAGCGGCTCACCGGCCTGTGGGCGCGGGGCCCCGACCTCGGCCACTACCGGAGCGGCGGGAACCTCATTCAGTACGACTGCGCGCATGGCGACACTCTTGGGTAAGTGGAACGACCTTCCCGCTTCTGGTATCGCCCAGCGCAACAAGAAGTGGGCTACCCGTTCCACTTCGCTAGGGTGGAGGAATGAGGCACACCGCAGTCCCTAACGAAACCCCAGGCTCCATGTCCGATACGGGGCTGCGAGCCAACGCCGAGCGCAATCGTGACCGCATTCTCGCCGCCGCCCGCCGCCTCTTCGCCACCGAAGGCCTCGGTGTGTCCATGGCCTCCGTCGCTCGCGAGGCCGGCGTCGGCAAAGCCACGCTCTCCCGTCGCTTCGCCACCCGTGACGAACTGGTCAACGCCGTCTTCGCGGACCGCATGGACGCCTACACCTCAGCCGTCACCGAAGCGCTCGCCGACCCCGACCCCTGGCACGGATTCACCGGCTACATCACTGCTGTCTGTGCCATGCAGGCAGCCGACCGCGGCTTCGCTGACGTCCTCACGATGACCTTCCCCGCCGCCAAAGCTCTCGAAGAACGCCGCGCCGAGTCCTACAACGGGTTCCTCGAACTCATCTCCCGAGCCAAGGGCACCGGCCACCTCAGTGACGACTTCACCAGCGAGGACCTCGTCATCCTGCTCATGGCCAACGCCGGTGTCGTCAACGCCACCGGCGACGCCGCCCCCGACGCCTGGCGCCGACTGGCCGCTCTCATGCTCCGCTCCTACGCGGCCCCCGGAGCGCCCCTGCCCCGCTGCCCGACGCTCCCACGCCCACGGCTCTGTACCGCGCCATGGTCCGCATCGCCCGTCTGACCACCGGCAATGCATGAGCCCGGGGAGCGGCCGCAAGGGAAGGGGGGATCCAAGGGGTCGACCCACGTCTTCTGAGCAGCCCTGGTCATCCGGCCGCGAACACAACTGACCGGACGGCTCCCGGGTGTCCTCAGACGGTGGCGAGGAGCCTGTCAGTCCACGTCCGGACGGCGGAGGCGACCTCGGGCGTGCTACGACTTCCGAGTCTGCGCCGAGCGTCCCGGACTCCTGCCGACCGGCGCTGGCTACACGATGCTCGTCGAGGCGGGGCTGTCCGCTCTGCGGGAGGCGGACACTGTGGTTGTCCCCGGCCGACATCCGCCCGACGCGCCCGTGTCGCCGGACGTCGTCGAGGCGCTGCGAGGCGCCCACCGGCGCGGGGCGAGGATCGTCGCGATCTGCACGGGGGCGCTCGTCCTCGCCCAGGCCGGACTGCTCGACGGCCGTCGCGCCACCACCCACTGGCGCAGTGCCGCCCGGTTTGCCGCCGCCTTCCCTCAGCTGCACGTTGATCCGGATGTGCTCTTCGTGGACCACGGCGACGTGGCGACCAGTGCCGGGACCGGCGCGGGCATCGACCTGTGCCTGCACCTGGTGCGTTCCGACCACGGAGCGGCATACGCCGCCGGGATCGCCCGGCGCATGGTCCTGCCGCCGCACCGGGAGGGCAGCCAACTCCAGTACGCCGCGCAGCCTGCACCGACCAGGGCGGACGAATCATTGGCGCCACTGCTGGAGTGGGTCACCTCCCGCCTCGACACCAGACTGACCCTCGACCACCTCGCCGAACGCGCCGGCCTGTCCAGCCGAACCCTCGCCCGGCGGTTCACCGAACAACTCGGCACCAGCCCGGGACAGTGGCTGCTCACCCAGCGCCTCGACGCGGCACGAATACTGCTGGAACAGACCGACCTTCCGATGGAAGCCATCGCCACCCGGGTCGGACTCGCCTCGGCGGTCAACCTGCGCCGCCGTTTCCGAACGCACCTCGGCACCACACCCGGCGCCTACCGGCGGACCTTCAGTGAAACCTGATGACATAGTTGGGCGTTCATGCACACCTGGGCAAGCGGGCAGAGCGCGGGCGCAACGAGAACAGTGTTCAGCGGCCAGATCTCATTACGTGTCATGCCGACCACGCCGCTGCGGCTTTGCGCGCCACCCCGACCGCTTCGGAGCCCCTCCGGGGTTGATTCCGCAGGCGCAAGGTGACCTAGTCCGGACCACGGAGGCGTTTCATGAGTAGTCGCTCATGAAACACCCGGAGGGTCTGATGCAGGGTTGGGTGACAGGTTGACCTGCCCCACCTCTCAGGTTCCAGTTCTGCTGGCTAACTGACGGCCTTCACGAAAGGCTGCCGGACATGCCCCGCGCCTACCCCGCTGAGTTCCGCGCCCGCGCCATCGCGCTGGTTCGGGCAGGAAAAGAACAGAAGCAGACCGCCGTTGACCTC
>NZ_JBIRQM010000040.1:0-22247 GCF_044333225.1 Streptomyces sp. NPDC021080
CACTGTCCCGCCTCGCCGACCCCGACACCCTGCACCACACCCCCATCGGAGTGTTCCGCTCGGTCGACCGCCCCGTCTACGACACCCAGATGGCCGACCAGCTCGACACCGCGATCGAGCAGAACGGCAAGGGCGACCTCGCCACGCTCCTCGCAGGCGGCGACACCTGGACGGTCGTCGGCTGAACCTGCCCGCCGGCGGTTCTCAGGAGGCCCGGGGCCCGAGTCCCCGGGTCTCGTCGTACGCGCGGCGGGCCTTCTCGACGTCGGCCATGCGGTCGCTGGTCCACAGGGCCAGCGACCGCACCTGCTCGGCGGCCTCGCGGCCCAGGTCGGTCAGGGAGTAGTCGACGCGCGGCGGGATGACCGGCTTGGCGTCGCGGTGGACGAGCCCGTCCCGCTCCAGGGTCTGCAGGGTCTGGGTGAGCATCTTCTCGCTGACGCCCTTCCCGACCCTGCCGATCGCCCGGCGCAGCTCGCTGAAGCGGTACGACCGCTCCAGGAGCTCGATCAGGACGAGGACGCCCCAGCGGCTGGTGACGTGTTCCAGGACCAGACGGTAGGGGCACATCGCCTCGCCGGCGTCGTACCCGTCCGCTGCCTTCACGCTGCTTACGGCCATGCCGATACCTTACTCGAAGGTGGGTACCTTACTTCAAGGTGGGTACTTTCCAGAAGTTAGTGCAGCTCCTAGGGTGAGTGACATCCGCACCCCACAAGGAGATGTACGTCATGAGCATCGTCGTCACCGGAGCCACCGGACACCTCGGCCGTCACGTGGTCGAGCAGCTGCTGGAGAAGGTCCCCGCCGAGGAGATCACCGCCGTCGTGCGGGACGGGTCCAAGGCCGCCGACCTCGCGGCGCGCGGCGTACGGCTCGCGATCGCCGACTACAACACGCCCCGGACCTTCGACGGCCTGTTCGCGGCCGGCGACAAGGTGCTGCTGATCTCGGGCAACGAGTTCGACAAGGGCCGCGTGGAGCAGCACCGGGTCGTGATCGACGCCGCCAAGGCCGCCGGAGTCTCCCTGCTCGCCTACACCAGCGCCCCCGGCAGCCTGACGGCCGCGCTGGCCGACGACCACCGCGCCACCGAGGAGGTCCTGCTCGCCTCCGGACTGCCCTACACGCTGCTGCGCAACGGCTGGTACCACGAGAACTACACCGAGAACCTCGCCCCGGTGCTGGCGCACGACGCCGTCGTCCAGGCCGCGGGCGAGGGCCGGATCGCCTCCGCCTCGCGCGCCGACTACGCGGCCGCCGCGGTCGCGGTGCTGACCGGCGAGGGACACGAGAACAAGACGTACGAGCTGAGCGGCGACGAGGCGTGGGGCTTCGCCGAGTACGCCGCGGAGCTGAGCCGGCAGACCGGCAAGGAGATCGTCTACAACTCCGTCTCCCCCGAGACCTTCGCCTCCATCCTGACCGGCGCCGGACTGCCCGAGGCGTTCGCCGGGATCCTCGCGGGCGTCGACGTCTCCATCGAGAAGGGCGAGCTGGCCGCGACCACCGGCGACCTGTCCCGCCTGACGGGCCGCCCGACCACGCCGATCTCCGAGGCCGTCGCGACGGCACTGAAGGGCTGAGGCACCGGCGGCCCGGGGAACCCTCCTCCGCACCCCCGCCTGTCATGACCGTATGGCGATACGGGCATGACAGGCGGGGGTGTCCGGCGCTACCTTCTTTCATGCTGCACGGAAGTTCCCCGACCGCACGGGGGGCTACGGGGCGCGGGGCGCGACTGGCGTCCGAGAGACCGTGGGAGAAGGAGACGCCGGTGGCCGGGAAGTCGAGGGGCGAGCAGCGCATAGGTCTGCTGAACGGCTTCGCGGCGTACGGAATGTGGGGGCTCGTCCCCCTCTTCTGGCCGCTGCTGAAGCCCGCTGGAGCGGTCGAGATCCTCGCCCACCGGATGGTGTGGTCACTGGCGGTCGTCGGTGTCCTGCTGCTGGTGACACGGCGCTGGGCCTGGGCGGGCGAACTGCTGCGGCAGCCGCGCAAGCTGGGACTGATCACGGTCGCGGCGGCGGTCATCACGGTCAACTGGGGCGTCTACATCTGGGCGGTCAACTCCGGGCACGTGGTCGAGGCCTCGCTGGGCTACTTCATCAACCCCCTGGTCACCATCGCGATGGGCGTCCTGCTGCTCAAGGAGCGGCTGCGGCCGGTGCAGTGGACCGCCGTGGGCGTGGGCGCCGCGGCCGTCCTCGTCCTGACGATCGGCTACGGCCGCCCGCCGTGGATCTCCCTCTGCCTCGCCTTCTCCTTCGCCACGTACGGCCTGGTGAAGAAGAAGGTCAACCTCGGCGGCCTCGAGTCGCTCGCCGCCGAGAGCACGATCCAGTTCCTGCCGGCACTGGCGTATCTGCTGTGGCTGGGCTCACGGGGCGACGCGACGTTCACCGCGCAGGGGCCGGGGCACGCCGCGCTGCTCGCGGCGACCGGCGTGGTCACGGCGATCCCGCTGATCTTCTTCGGCGCCGCCGCGATCCGTGTGCCGCTGTCCACCCTGGGCCTGCTCCAGTACATGGCCCCCGTGTTCCAGTTCCTCCTCGGCATCTTCTACTTCCACGAGGCCATGCCGGCCGAGCGGTGGGCCGGATTCGCGCTGGTGTGGCTCGCGCTGTCGCTCCTGACGTTCGACGCGCTGCGTGCGGCGCGGCGGGGTGCGCTGGCCCTGAGGGAAGCGACGCGCGCGGCCGTGTCCGCTCCGGCGGCCGCGCCCGCGTCCGACGCGGCGGCCCCGGGAGTCCCCGCCGAGGCCGCGGGGGTCGCGGTCGTCGCCGCGGGTGCCGCGACCGAGGTCACGACCGAGCCCGCGGGAATCGCCGCCGACACCGTCGGGTCCGCCGGTCCGGCCGGGTCGCCCACCACCGTGTGACGAACGGGCGGCCGCGCCCGGGGCGGATCGGCGGGGCCTGCCGGCCGTACGGGTCGAAGGCCGGTCCCGGCGCGTGACCTTGCCCGTCCGGCCGGAGAACACTATGAGTGGCTCCATGACGCCGACTCCCGTGCCCGCGCCCGCACCCGTCCACTGGAAGCTCGTCATCGACTCCGCCGATCCGCACGCGCAGGCCGACTTCTGGTCCGCCGCGCTCGGTTACACGGTCGAGGACAACAGCGCCTTCGTCGAGCGGCTGCTGCGTCTCGGCGCCCTGCCGGCCGAGGCCACCGTCGACTTCCACGGCCGCCTCGCCTTCCGGGACCTGATCGCCGTACGGCATCCCGAGGACCCGTACGACGAGGAACGCGGCACCGGCCTCGGGCGGCGGCTGCTCTTCCAGCGGGTCCCCGAGCCCAAGACGGCCAAGAACCGGCTCCACCTCGATCTGCACCCCGGCGAGGGGCGCCGCGCCGAGGAGGTCGGGCGTCTGACGTCGCTCGGGGCGAGCATGCTGCGCGAGGTGAAGGAACCCGCGGGCGCGTGGGCCGTGATGACGGACCCCGAGGGGAACGAGTTCTGCGTCCACTGACACCGCGGAACGCTACGAACGCCACGGAACGCCGAGGACGCGGCTCGGCCGTGCGGGCCGTCCGGGCCGGACGGCCCGCACCTCACTCACCGTGGGCGCGCGGCGTCCGGTTGTACGGGTCGTCCCCGGCGAGGCGGGCGCGTTCGGCGAGGCGGACCATGCGGGTACGGGCCGATTCGAGCTGTTCGAGGTCGTCGGCCGCGGGGCCCTCGTCAGCCGTGAGCTCGGTCCACAGTCCGATCAGATCGCGCCCGAGGTGCAGCCCCTGGAGGGGGTCGCGGACGGCGCGCCACGCGGCGGCCGCGCTCTGGACGTTGCCGTAGGCGGCTCCGTTGTCCCGGTGGCGCCGGCGGACCCTCGCGAGCTCCAGCGACAGGTGGAACGACCTGAGCGCGTCACCGGCCAGGTAGGCGATGTACGCGGTCAGCTCGCGCAGCTTCAGCACCTCGGGGTGTTCGTGGCCCAGCGACTGCGCCGCCTCCGCGACGGCGCGCTCCGCCATCCCCGCGGCGGCCTCGATACGGCCCATCTTCACGGCCTCGTTGATCCGGGCGACCGGCTCCGCGAGGAACGCCGCCGCGGCGTCCCGTTCCGAGGCCGGCTCCTGGGGAGTCGGCGCGAGCACCGCCTCGGCGACGGCGTCGAAGCCGCGTGCGGGAGTGGGCTTCGGGTCGGGTTCCGGCTCCGGTCCCAGCAGCGACAGGGCCTCCATCGCGGGAGCGGGCTTCCGCTCCGGAGCGGCCGCCTTCGCCTCGGGGACGGGCATCGGCTCCGGAGCCGGGCCGAACTCCCCGGTCGGGGCGGGCACCGATCCGGCCGCCGACTCCGGCACCGCCCGCAGGACACGCGTCGACGCGGACCCGGGCAACGGCTTCGGCTCCGGTACCGCCCGCAGCACGAAGGTGGACGGTGTGGGAGTGCCGGGCGTGGCGGGCTCGGCCGCGGGCGCCGGTTCCGGGCCCGCGGCAGGGGCGACGGCACCGTGCGGGCCGGCCACCGCGCCGGTGCCCCCGCGGGAGTCCGCCGCGCCACCCGGCTCGACCGCCGCCGCGGGGGCGGGCACGGAAGCCGGGGGCGCGGGTTCGGATGCCGGGGGTGCGGACGGCGCGGGCTGCGGCTGCGGCACGAACTCGGCCGTCACCGCCGGCTCCGGCCTGCGCACCGGCGCGGGCTGCGGCACGAACCCTGACGGCTCAGGCCGGTGCACCGGCACCGACTGCGGCTCCGGACGCACCGACGGCTCCGACACGGGCTGCGGCACGAACTCGGCCGTCACCGCCGGCTCCGGCCTGCGCACCGGCGCGGGCTGCGGCTCCGGAGCGAACTCCGGGCGAGCCGGAGGCACGGGCGCGGGCGGGGCCGTGGGCGGGTACTCGGGTGCGGGTGCGGACGCCGCCTCGGGCCTGGCCGGGGCCGCCGGAACCACCGGGGCCGACGGGGTCCCGCTCTCCGGGAACGGTCGCGCGGTCGGTTCCGGTACCGCACGCAGGACGTACGTCGCCTTGTCCCGGCGCGGAGCGGCCGGTGTCTCCGGAGCCTGTGCCGGTGCCTCGGCGGATGCCGGGACCGGCGGAAGCGGCGGAGCCGGCATCTCCGGAAGCCGTTGCGCCGGCGGCTGCGGCGCCCTCTGGGCCGACGGCTGCGGAACGTCCCCGGCCGAATACCGCGGGCGCTCGTGGACCGGGTGCTGCGGACGCCGCTCCGGAGCCGGGTGCTGCGGGCGGTGCTCCTCGGCTCCGAAGCGCGGGTGCTCCTGACCGGGCGACTGCGGACGCCGCTCCGGAGCCGGGTGCTGCGGGCGGTGTTCCTCGGTCCCGAAGCGCGGGCGTTCCTGGGCCCGGGGCTCGGTGAAGTCGCGGGCCGGGGGCCGGACGGGGTTCCCGGGTGCGGAGTGGCGGTGCTCCTGGGCCGGAAGGTGCGGGCGTCTCTCGGGGCGCGGCTCGTGCGGCTGCGCGGGCGGGGCCACGCGTACCGGCTCCGCCGTGTAGCGGCTGGAACCGTCGACGTGCACCTGGAGCGGTACGACGTAGCCGATGCGTTCGTCGTGGATGCTGGCGAGAACCGGGTGGCCGGTGGCGAGCGCGAGGCGGTGGAGATAGTTCAGGATCGCGCCCTGGACCGTCTCCCCGGGCGCGGCCACGACCGGCATCCCGCCGACCGTGGCACAGCCCTGGGCCCCTGCGGCGCCCGGCGCCGCGGCCCCCGGCGCCGTGTCCGCGGACGCCGGCACGTGCACCTCGATCGGCGTCGTCCCGGCGGCCGGCTGCCCTGCGGCACCGGCCGCCGAGCGCTGCCGCTTGAGTTCCCGCTTCTGTTCGCGGCTGAGTCGAGACATCGGTTCCCTCACGAAGGGGTGGTCGAGGACGGGGTCGGGGACATGATCGAGGCCGGGATCGACGTCGAGGGCGAGGCCGCGGGCGCGGACGAGGCCGACGCGGAAGGCGGGTCCGCCGCCTCCACCGTCGTCACCTCGGCGACGCGCCACGGACGGCCGCCACCCGCCCGGATGAGCTTGAGGTAGACGTTCGCGCGCGGGCCCGTGCCCTTCCAGCCGTCGCGGCCGTGAGCCGTACCGTCCACGTAGAAGGCACGGTAGGCCAGGACGGCCGTGTCGGCGGGGCCGTCGGCGTCGTCGTCCACGGTCACGTCCACCGTGGTCCAGGCCCGGTGGCCGGCCCAGGTGTTCCACTCGGCGCCCGCCCCGCTCGCGGGGTGGTACGACCGCTCGGCCGCGGCCTTGGCCGGGGTGAACCAGCGGGCGGAACGCAGCACGGCGTCGTGGGGACCGTAGTCGTACTTCGTGTCATAGCCGTACGCCACCTCCACCCACGCCTCCGATACCGCCGTCGCGTCCGTCCCGTCGACACCCGACGGGCTCGGCACGTGTGCGTCCGCGCCCAGCTTCCTTCCCGGCGGGAGGGACGCCTTCGGTGCCACGGACGGCACCCCGGAGGGCGACGAACCCGGCACGCCCACGTCATCACGATGATCCCGCAGGCCACAGCCCGTCAACGCCAGGATCCCGGTCACGGACACGATCGCCAGTGCGGCGAACGTCTTCCCGCGGCTCCCGGCACGGGCCGCCGTGCGCGGGCCCGGACCGGCGGCGTCCGTGCGCGTCCCGGCGCGCGTCCGCGCGCCCGCGCCCGTACGTGCCGCCGTGGCCACGCCCGCACCCTTACCCGTACCCGTCCGTGTCGTCCTCATCCTCGCCTCCCTCCTCACTTCAGTCCCAGCCAGGGTGCCGGATCCACGTACTTGCCGTTCTGCATGACCTCGAAGTGCGCGTGCGGCCCCGTCGAGAAGCCGGTGGAGCCCACCTCGCCGACCCGCTGGCCGACCCGCACATGGTCGCCGACACTCACGAAGGGACGGCTTCTCATGTGGTTGTAAGTCGTGGAGATCTGGTCGCCGTTGATGGTCCCGTGCGAGATGACCACGCGGTTTCCGTATCCGTTGGACCAGCCCGCGAAGGTGACGACGCCGTCCCGGGCCGCCTTGAACGGCGTGCCCTCCGCCGCGGCGAAGTCGATGCCGGTGTGCAACTTGTAGACGTGCAGGATCGGATGCATGCGCATACCGAACGGTGAGGTCACGCGCGGGTTGCCGGAGAGCGGCATCGCCAGCTCCCGCCCGGCGGGGATCGAGCCCGGCGGATCGTCCACCGACTCGTACTTGGATATCAGGGACTTGATGCGGGTGACGTAGTTCCGGGTCTCGGTGTACGGCGGCATGCCGTGGTACCGGTGGATCGCGCCGGGTCCCGCGTTGTACGCCGCGAGCGCCAGGTCGAGCGTCTCGCCGCTCGCCTCGCCGCGGTTCTTGTATCCCTCGACCGTCTTGGCGAGCGCGCAGTCGTAGCGGCCCTGGGCCATGATCGCGTCACCGGGGTCGTACGGCGAGGCCCGGCCGTTGCCGTCGTCGTCCTTGCCCCAGTTGGGCCAGGTCCCCGGCATGAACTGCGACAGCCCCTCGGCACCCACAGGAGAACGGGCGTTGGGGTTCCAGCCCGACTCCGCCTCGATCTGCGCGGCGATGACCGCCGGCTTGATGACGTCGCACATGGCACCCGCCTTGAGCACCCAGGGAACGTAACTCTGGGGCACGGAACCGTTCTTCAGCCCCCCGCCCCCGCTCGACCCCGGATCCTCCTCGCTCGACGCCCCGCTCACCGCGACCATCATGACCACCGGCATGATCACGGCGGCCAGGCAGCCGCCGACCACCCAGGTCATGGTGGATCCGCCCCCGTTGGACACCGGCCCCCCTCAGCCTCATGTTCCGGTCGTGTACATGCAGTCGAGTCTCTCGGTTCCCACCCGATTCCCGCGTCACCACGGCGTCACAGGCTCGTCCCAGGAACTCACGCCCCGTTACCCAAGTCGCCCGGGCGCCGGGAGGATCGGGGCACCGACGAGGGGAGAGAGCACCCATGCAGGGGATCGAGGGGGTGGCGATGCGGGCGAACGAGGAAGCGGCCGTGCGCGGGAGCGACGGCGCCGTGCCGCACGGGGGCGCGCCACGCGGGCCCGGGATATGGATACGCGGGGCGGTCGGGGAAGCGGACCGGGAGCCGCAGCCGTACGAGGAGGAGCACCGGCTCATCGCACGGGCACGGGAGTTCTCCTGGATCGCCACGCACGGCGGGGCCGGCTCCTCCACGCTCGCCACCGTCTTCGGCGGCCACGACGCGGGCCGTGACTGGCCGCGGCCGGACCGGGGCGAGCCCGCCTCCGTCCTGCTCGTCGGGCGTACGCACGCGGCGGGACTGGACGCCGTGTCGCACACGCTCGACATCTTCCGCCGGGGCGACGCGCCGCCGGGACTGGACCTCGACGCCATCGTGCTGGTCGCGGACGCGCCCGGCCGGCTGCCGCGTCAACTCACCCAGCGCATCAAGGTGATCAACTCGGTCATCGACGTCTACCGGGTGCCGTGGATGCCCGCGTGGCGCACCGGCGACCTGGCCGGACCACTGCCGCGCGAGGCGGACCCGCTGGCCCGGCTGACGGGAAGGACCGCGCCATGACCGCCCTGCACGCCCTCGCCGCCACCTCGCTGGCCGTGGACTCGAAGGTCACCGATCAGCTCGACTACGTCCTCGGCATCATCGCCTGGCTCGTCACCGCCGCCGGTGTGGCGGGCCTGATGATCGTGGGCTCCCGGATGGCCCTGTCCGTCAGGACCGGTGAGTTCGAGGAGCACTTGAGCCAGTTCCTGATGGTGCTCGGCGCCTGTGTCATCGGCGCCACGGCGGGACCGATCGTCGGTTTCGTGCTCTGACCCACCGGTCGGCCGACGCCCGGCCCCGGCCGACGCGCGACCGTCACCCGGCGGTCCCGGCCGGCGCCCGCGCGTTTCGTGAACCACCCGAGGCACCATCGCACCTGATGGTGCCTCAGCTCTTTCCCGGGTCTCCCACCTCGTCTTTCATGACGGTCTCTTCCCGTCTGTCACGGACACGTCACCGACAGGTGCTGGATTCCCACATCGCTTGGCCCCGGCCCACAGGAGTCGCCAAGCTCACTGTGCACCGGGAACGCGGGGCGCCCCACGGATCTTCGTCGCCCCCACGTACCGCTCACAGCAGGCGCGTACCGCTCGTACCGAGCAAGTGCCGCTCAGACCCGGCGAGTTCCGCCCACGTCCAGGACGTGTGCGCGGGCGGCCGGCCATATCGGGGAGAAAGCATGTTCAAGGCGATAGCAGCCCAGGCCCACCGTGCCGTCTACCTGGCGGACGGGAAGATCCCCGACCCCAACCGTGACGCGCCGGGTGCGCTGACCGGCAAGGTCGACACCGTCCTCGGCATCCTCGCCTGGGCCGGCACCGCGGCCGGCGTCGCGGGTGTGCTCATCACCGGCGCCATGATGGCGATCTCGATGCGCCGCGGCGAGGGCTCGGAGCACATGGGCCGCCTCGGCATGGTGCTCGGCGGCTGTGTCCTGGTGGCCACCGCGGGCCCCGTCGTCACCTTCGTCTTCGCCTGACCGACGCCCCGTCAGAGCCTGAGCGAAGGGAGCGCAACCATGCTGAACTCCGGTCGGCCCCAAGGGGGCAGCGGGGAGTGGGAGCAGCCGTTCTGGCAGCAGCGAGGCTGGATCCTGTCGGCCGGCTTCCTGCTGGTGCTGCTCGTGCTCGCCGGTTTCACGATGCTCGGCGGAGGCAACGGGACCCCCGCGAACGCGTCGGGCGACGAGAAGCCCACCCCGTCCGCGGACGGGGACCGGGACCGCGGCGGCCGGCCGGACGCCCGCCCCGCTGGCTGCCGCACCGACGACAGCGACCAGGCCAAGCCCACCCGGGCCCCGAAGGACTTCACGTGGAAGGCCGACGGGACGGGCCTGGTGCCGGTCTCGAGGACGGCGGGCCCGCTCACGTTCGACGGACCGGTCTGGTCCTGCTTCGCCCACACGCCGATGGGCTCCGTCATGGCCGCCCACACCATCACCGACCATCTGAGCTTCCCGGGCTGGCGCAAGGTCGTCGACCGGCAGGTCGTCCCCGGCGCGGGCCGCGACGCACTCGTCGCGAGCCGTGCCGCGGCGGGCGACAGGCCGACCTCGGGCAAGGCGGACGGAGGCGGCTACGCCGGCTTCACCGTCCTGTCGTACGGCAAGGAGAAGTCGACCGTGATGTTCGTCGTGCGGGTCCCCGGCAAGGACGCCTACGGCACCGCGTCGGTGACGCTGCGCTGGCTGGACGGCGACTGGAAACTCGCGCCCGACGCCGACGGGACCGTCTATTCGGGCATGTCGCAGATCAGCGGCACCAAGGGCTTCGTCACCTGGGAGGTGTGAGATGTCGTGTTCCTGGCGGGTGTACGACTGCGTGATCGACGAGGTCGGGACGCAGCTCACCGACAGTGCCGTCGTGGCCTTCGCCAAGGCGATCGGCGACGCGACCGCGAACGTGCTCAAGGCGCTCAACGGCGTATGGATGCACGTCGACGTCGGCGACGCGTCCGGGCCCGTCGCCACGATCAACGGGGAGGTGAACTGGCTCGTCGGCTACGTGGCCGTGGCCTCGCTGCTGGTCGCGGCGATCCGCATGGCGCTGGATCGCAAGGGCCAGCCGATGAAGCAGGCCTTCATGGGGATGTGGAAGGTCATCCTCGTCGGCGCGGTCGCGGTGCCGGTGGTCCAGGCGCTCACCAAGGCCTCCGACGTCTACGCGCAGGAGGTGTACGACAAGGCGGATCTCGGCGACCAGGCGTCCTCGATGCTCGGTGTGCTGACCCTCGACCAGCCGGGCCTCATCCTCGTCTTCGGCCTGCTGGTGATGCTGTCGAGCTTCGTGCAGATCTGTCTGATGTACATCCGCATCGGCGTCCTGATCATGCTCGTCGGCACCCTGCCGCTGGCCGCGGCCTCCTCGATGACCGGGTGGGGCGAGGGCTGGTGGAAGAAGCACATCGGCTGGCTCGGGGCCTGGCTGCTGTACAAACCGGCGGCCGCGCTGATCATCTACTCGGCCACGTCGATGACGCAGGGCACCAAGGACCTCAACAAGACCATCGCCGGCCTCGGCATGCTGATCATGGCGGTGTTCGCCCTGCCGGCCCTGCTCAAGCTGATCGTCCCGGCGACGGCGGCGCTCGGCGGCACCTCGGGCGGCACGGTCACCCTGAACGCGGTCAGCAACGTCGCCACCGGCGCCGTCAGCATCGCCGCGGGCGGTGCCGGCGGGGGCGGCGGGGGCGCCGCCGGTCCGCAGGGCTCGCCGTCCGCGGGCGCCGGAGCTCCGGCGAGCGGTGGCGCGGGCGGTGCCGGTGCGGCGGGCGGCGGTGGCGCGGCGGCCGCGGGCGGTGCGGCGGCCGCGGGTGCGGCCACGGGCGGCGTGACCCTCGCCGTACAGGCCGCGGCGGTCGCCGTGCAGACCGGTGTCGCGGCGGCCGGTGAGGTGGCCAACTCCCTGAACGACAACGACGGGATGAAGGGCCACAACCAATAGACGGCCACCGGGCCACGGCCACGGAGCCGTGAGGCTCCGGGAGTTCCGGGGCGGCGCTCCGACCGCCCTCGCGGAGCCGGCCGGCCGCCCTCGCAGGACCGGGCGCCGCCGCAGGGCCGGCCGCCGCCGTCCCGGAACCCCACCCCAGTCACGTATCCAGCGCTTCGAGCCGGAAGAAGGAACCCCATGTCCACCGACGCCATGACGCGTCCCACGTACGGGAACTGGCGCAGGCCCCGCCGTCCCGGACTCGGTCCGCTGGGTCTGCTCGGCACCGTCGTCGCCTTCGGCGGACTGCTGGTGGCACTGCTGGCTTCGCTGGTCTCGCTGACCGCCGCGATCGTCGTCCTGGTGCCGGTCGGGCTGTTCCTCGCCCCGCTGGCGCTGCGCACGGTCGACGGTCGCAACGTCTACCAGGTCCTCGCGATCCGCGTCGGCTGGACGCGGCGCAGGTCGGCCGGCTCGCACACCTATCTCTCCGGGCCGCTGTCCAAGCGCCCCGGCGGCCGCTACCAGCCGCCCGGACTGCTCGCGCGCACCCGGATGCACGAGGGCCGCGACGCCTACAACCGCCCCTTCGGCGTGCTGCATCACCCGGGCCGCGGCCTGTACACGGTGGTGCTGGCCTGCGAACCGGACGGCGGCTCGCTGGTCGACCCCTCCCAGGTCGACATCTGGGTGGCCTCCTGGGGCGACTGGCTCGCGCGCCTCTCGCACGAGCCGGGCCTGCGCGGAGCCCAGGTCGTCGTCGAGACCGCCCCGGACACCGGGACCCGGCTCGCGGCCGAGGTGCTCCCCCGGATCTCGCCCGACGCGCCGGCCGCCGCGCGCGCCGTGATGGAGGAGGTCGTCGAGCGCTACCCGTCGGCGTCCTCCGAGATGCACACGTACATCGCCCTGACCTACGGCCCGACGGGCGGACCCAAGCGGAGCACCGACGACATCGTCACCGATCTGTCGATGCGGCTGCCCGGGCTGCTGTCCGGTCTGGTCGCCGCGGGCGGCGGCAGCGCCTACCCGCTGCCGGCCGACCGGCTCGCCGAGATCGTCCGGGTGGCGTACGACCCCGCCATCGCGCCCGATGTGCTCAGCGCCCGCGCCGAGCACGCCACGACCGGGGTGGAATGGGCCGACGCGGGCCCGGCCGCCGCCGTGGAGACCGTCACCTCGTACAAGCACGACTCGGGTGTCTCGCGCACCTGGATGCTGACGCTCGCACCCCGCGGCACGGTCCGTTCCAGCGTGCTGCGCGGGCTCCTCGAACCGGCTCCGGGCACCCGGCGCAAGCGGGTCTCCCTGATCTACCGTCCCATCGACCCGGCGACCTCGGCCCGCATCGTCGAGTCCGACCGGCGCACAGCGCACTTCATGGCGGGCTCGAAGCGCGGTCTCGTGCAGGCGAGGGCCAGTTCGGAGATGCAGGCCGCCGAGCAGACCGCGGCCGAGGAGGCGGCGGGCGCGGGACTCGTGGAGTTCTCGCTGATGGTGACGGTCACCGTGGACGACGAGGAGCAGCTGCAGGACGCGGGCATCACCGTGCGCAACCTCCAGGCCTCGTCCCGCATCCTGATGCGCCCCGCCGACCGTATGCAGGCCGCGGCCTTCACCTGCACGCTGCCGGTCGGTCTGCTCCCGTGGGAGCACACCCTCGTTCCGTACCAGATCAGGGAGGCACTGTGAGCAGGCAGCCGGCACCGGGGACCCGAACGGTCCCGGGAGGTCCCGCCACCGCGCCGCCGCGCGGCTGGTACGGCCCGGCGGGCGGCCAGGTGGGGCATGTCGACCCGCCCGCGCTGTGGCGCGCGACCACCGTGCAGGCGTGCGGGCTGTGGCCGTTCGCGGCCGGCTCCGGCGCGCCGATGACCGGTGTGCCGCTCGGGCAGCATCTGCACACCGGGGCGACGGTGTGCGGCGACCCCATCTCCTGGTTCACCCGGGCCCGTTACATCTCCAACCCGTCGCTGTTCATGCTCGGCATGCCGGGCCTCGGCAAGTCGACCCTGGTCAACCGCATGCTGATCGGGATGTCCGCGACGGGCATCACGCCCCTGGTCCTCGGCGACCTGAAGCCCGACTACGCCGACACCGTGCGGGCGCTGGGCGGCCAGGTGATCTCCATCGGGCGCGGGGTCGGCGGCATCAACGTGCTCGACCCGGGAGCGATGGGCGAGGCGGCGGCCCGGATCGGCGGCGAGCGCGGCCGGATCCTGGCCGCGGAGGCGCACGGCCGGGTACTCAACATGGTCGCGGCGCTGATCACCATCGTGCGCGGACGTCCGATGGACGACCACGAGCAGTCGGTGCTGTCCGCCTGTCTGCACCATCTCGCGGCGCGGACGAAGCCGGGGCGGGCGCCGCTCCTGCCGGATCTGCTGAAGGTGCTGGACGAGGGCCCCGACCGGGTCCGCGCGGTGACGCTGGACCGTGGGAACGAGGCCCGCTACCAGGAGGCCGTGGACCCGCTGCACCGCTCGCTCCTCGGCGTGCTCGACGGCCCGCTCGGCGACACCTTCGCCAGCGAGACGTCCACCCGGATCGATCCGGCGTCGCCCGCCGTCTGCGTGGACATCTCCCGGATCGGCGAGGCGGACACCCAGCTCACGGCCGCCGCGATGCTGGCCGCCTGGTCGGACGGGCTCGGCACGGTCGCCGCCGCGCACGCCCTCGCGGACGCCGGACTCGCCCCGCAGCGCTGGTTCTTCACCGTCCTCGACGAACTGTGGCGCCCGCTGCGGGCCGCCTCGGGCATCGTGGAACGGATCGACGCGCTGACCCGGCTGAACCGCTCGCTCGGCCTCGGCGACGCGAAGATCACCCACACGCTGAAGGACGCCGAGGCCCTCGGCAGCGAGTCCGACCGCGCCAAGGCGCGGGGCTTCGTGGAGCGTGCGGGCATGGTCGTCTGCGCCGGGCTTCCGCGCTCGGAGATGCGGGAACTCGGCGAGATCGTCGGCATGTCCGAGCGCGAGATCGAGCTCGTGTCCTCGTGGTCGTCCCCGCCCGGCTGGGCCAGCACCGGCGGCAACGAGGAACCGCCCGGACGCGGCCGCTTCCTGATCAAGGTGGGCGGGCGCCCCGGCATCCCGATCAAGGTGTCCATCACGGACACGGAGCGGGCCCTGCACAACACGAACACCCGCTGGTCGGAGGCGGGAAAACCGTCCCTGTACAAGGCGGCCGGCCCGAATTCCAGCCCGTCCGGGACTTGAGGACGCCGGGGGCAGTTCCAGCCCGTCCGGCGTTCGAGGACCCGCGCGGAGTGCGACAGGGGGGGCCGGGGGCACCGCCCCGGGATGGGACGGGCAGGGGCGGCGGGGGCGAGAGACATCCAACGGGGGGAGCAGAGATGAGCAGCACACGCAGGACGGGACCCGGAGCCGGGGAGGACCTCCTCCCCTGGATCGTGCCGGGCGCCGCGTTCCTCATCGGCACGATGTTCCTCGGCGCCTGGCTGGGCGGCACCCTGGGCGCGGCGGTGAGCGGCGCCGGCTGGCACCCGCCGCCGTTCGCGCTGTCCACCCTCTCGACGCTGGTGAAGGAGGGTCCCGGCCCGCTGTGGCCGACGGCCTCGCCGACCGCGCTCGCCGCGGGCATGGCCACGGTCTTCGGCGCCGTCGTGGCGGCGATCACCGTCCTGATCGCGCTCGTACGACGCCGGCCGACCGTGCCCACCGGACTCGCGGGCCGCAAGGAGCTGGCCCATCTGCTGCCCAAGGGCGCCGCGCGGCGAGCCCGTGAACTCCGGCCGGGGCTGGCCAAACTGGGGAAGGTCACCGCGGACGACACCGGGAACCTGCTCGGCAACCTCGAACCCCGCGGCCCGGAACTGCGTTCCAGCTACGAGGACGTCGAACTCGACCTGATGGCACCCCGCGCGGGCAAGTCCACCGGCATCGCGGTCCCGCGCGTCCTGCGGGCCCGCGGCAGCGTGCTGCTGACGTCGAACAAGGCCGACGTGTACAGCGTGACGCGGGCGGAACGCGAACGGGTCGGCCGGGTCTGGACGTTCGACCCCCAGGGCATCGCCCACACCCCGCGCGGCCTGTGGTGGGACATGCTCGCGGAGGCGGCCACGATCGAGGGCGCCCGCCGGCTGGCCGGGCACTTCGTCGGCGCGGTCAACGACGACGCCTCCCGCCGCGACTTCTGGATCTCGGCCGCCCAGAACACCCTCACCGCCCTGTTCCACGCGGCCCGGCGCGGCGGGCGGCCGATCGGCGAGGTCCTCGCCTGGCTGGCCGACCCGGCCGACCGCACCCCCGTCGACCTGCTGCGCGACGCCGGGATGACGGCGCTCGCGGACCAGCTGCAGGGGACCGTGCAGGGCGCGGTGGAGACCCGGGACGGCATCTACGAGACCAGCCGCCAGTGCGTGGCCTGTCTGCTCGACCCGGCGATCGCCGCGTGGGTGACCCCGGACCCCGCACTGCCCCAGTTCTTCCCCGACCGGCACGTCCTGTCCCACGACACGCTCTATCTGCTGTCCAAGGACGGCGGCGGCTCGGCGGCCGGTGTCGTCGCCGCCGCCGCGGATTCCGTGCTGCGCGCGGGAGTCGTCGCCGCGGAACGCATGGGCGGACGCCTCGAGCCGCCGATGACCGCGGTCCTCGACGAGGCGGCGAACGTCTGCCGGATCTCCGATCTCCCCGACCTGTACTCGCACTTCGGCTCACGCGGCATCAACATCGTCACCCTGCTGCAGAGTTACCGGCAGGGCTCGCGGGTCTGGGGCGAGGCGGGCATGGACGCCCTCTGGTCGGCCGCGACCGTCAAACTGCTCGGCGCGGGACTGGACGACGCCGACTTCGTGGAGAAGATCTCCCGGCTGGTCGGCGAGCACGACGTGTCGACGGTCAGCTGGTCCAAGGGCAGGGACGGGCGGTCCCGGTCGACCTCGTACCGCCTGGAGCGCATCCTGCCCGCCGACCGTATCCGCGCCCTCCCCAAGGGCACCGCCCTGCTCCTGGCCACCGGCATCAGGCCCGCCCTGGTCCGGCTGCGCCCCTGGTACGCCGAGCCGGGTGCCGACCGCATCGCGACGGCGGCCCAGGCGGAGGTGAAGGCCATCACCGCGCGCGCGACCGAGAGGATCACGACCCGATGACAGCCGTCGCCACAACGGTCCCGAGCGGCCAAGGCCCGACGAGACCCGCCGCCACAGCAAACCCGAGCAGCCAAAGCCCGACGAGACCCGTCACCGCAGCCGGCCGAGGCGATCGGCCCCCGACGAAGTCCGCCGCCGAAAGGAAGTGTTCTCGATGACGACCGCCGCCACCGGGCAAGAACCGGCCGACGCCCCGCCGTTCATCCTCTTCCTCGACGGCCCCGAGTACGCCGAGGAGATGAGCCGACTGGCCGTCTGGGTCGGTGATCTGCTCCTTCCCGTCTACGGCCGCGAGGTCACCTCGCAGCAGCCCTGGTGCCCCCGCTGGTGGGAACACCCGGAGGCGGTCGCCAGGCTGCACGGGCTGTGGCTGGCCTGGCAGGAGTACACCGACCCGGCGGCGGGCGCCTCCGGACCCGCCGTCTGGCACCGGGACCACCTCGGCGCCGTACTGTCCGAACTGCGCTCCCCCAGCGGCCCGTTCGCGGGCTGCAAGAGCGGCAGCCACCGTCCGAAGACGCCACCCGCGGCCGAGTCGTACGAGGACGCGGCCGCCGCGTCCCGGCAGCAGTCCGACCCGGATCCGTACGAGACCAGTCTCTGGTGAAGGAGGAATACTCCGCCCATGAACGACACCCCCGCACCCGGCGCGTCCGGCGCCGGCTCCGCCCCCTCGCTGCGCGCCTACCTCGGCCTCTACGCGGCCGGATTCGTGGAACGCGAGCAGATGATCGCGACCGTCGCCGCCTGGCCCTTCGTGGCCGAGGAGGGCCAGGACGAGGGCCACCCGGAACCGACCCACCAGGACAACACCCTCTCCGTGCTCGCCGCGGCACGACTGCTCGGGCAGGTGACCCGCGAGGACGTGGCGGAGATCCAGCGCAGGATCGACAGCCGGCCGGACGGCCCGGCGGACGGGGCCGAGCGGCGGACATGACCACGGGCCAGAGGCCGGAAGCGGGGCTCAGGCCCGAATACCGCGCGCTGTACCGGGAGTTGCAGACCCGGATGTCACCGGGCGGCGATCTCGCGCCGAGCGACAAGGACACCTTCGGACAGTTCCGGCGCGGCGCGCTGTGGACCCCGGACCGCGAACGCATGCACTCCGCGATCCTGGAGGAGTTCACGGCGCGCTGCGCGGGCCTGCCGCGCGACGGCCACGCCGCCCTGCTCACCGCCGGGGCCCCCGGCGCCGGGAAGGGAGGCGCGCTGCGCGGGCTCGGCGAGTGGCAGGGGCGCGACGACGAACTGGGGCAGGCTCTGAAGCGGGCGCACGGCATCGACGTACACGACTACGTGGTCCTGGACCCGGACGCGTTCAAGGTCGCGATCTTCGAGCACGGCGGTTCGCCCCACCTTCCGCCGCACGCACACGCGTTGTCCGACGGGCGACCGGTCGCGCCCTCCGAGACGGCCTCGCTCACGCACCGCGAGTCGGCTTTCCTGCAGGACGTCTTCGAGCAGTGGGCGCGCGCCGAGGGCTACAACCTCCTCTACGACGCGACGCTGCGCGACCAGCGCTGGAACGAGAAGCTCCTCGGCGATCTGCGCGCCGACGGCTACGACCGGCGCGTCCTGCTCTCGGTCGAGGTCCCCGTCGAACAGTGCCTCGCCCAGAACGCCGCACGCTGGCAGCACGGCCGCGCCGAATTCGACGCGGGCCGTGACCGGTACGGCGGACGCATGGCCCCCGAGGTCATGATCGAGGGCCTGTACGCGCGGAGCACCTCGGGGCGCGGGTTCTCCGTCGGCCGCGAGAACGCGGAGAAGCTGGTCGAGAACGGCCTGGCCACCGCGCTGATCACCTCGGAGCGGGGCACGTTCGCCGCCGGCCGGGTCCCGGGGACGGTCCCGGCGTCCGGGCTCGGCACCTCGCCCGCCCACCGGCAGGGGGACGCCACGATCCGGGTCGCCACCGCGGCACGCCTGCGGTCCGGCACCGGGAGCACCGCCCCGGCCGCCGGCCGGACGCCGGGCGCACCCGGTGCCGCGTCTCCGGCCACCGCGGCGGTGGCGCGCCCTGCGCCCCGGCCCCCTCGAACGCCATGAGTGCCGTGAGTTCCGTGAACGCCTCGAGCGCCTCGAGCGCCTCGAGCGTCATCAGCCCGGTGCGCGTCGGGAGCGCCGTGAGTGCCGGGCTCGGCGGTGCCGGGAGCGCCCGGGGCGCTGTCGGGCGGCTACGCGCCCGGGTGCGGGCCGGTCCGGCCGACGCTCTCCAGGATGCGGCGCTTGCGGGCGATGTTCTCGAGGAGCGCGGCCCGCTCGAAGCGGTGCGGGGTCCTGTCGTACACCTCGCGTCCGCGCTCCGAGATGAAGAGCTCCTCGGGGACGCGATCGAGGCCCTGCGGAAGGAACTTGAGGACTTCCTCGACCGCCGCGAGCGCGAACGCGGAGCCCTCGCGCTGCTCGTGCCGCTCGGCGGGCGGCGTGTGCAGCAGCCGCAGCCCCGTGTCCGTGGCGACCTGGTCGCTGACCCACAGGAACTCCCCCGGATCGATGATCCGCGAGGGCTCGGATCCGCCGAACGCCGGTGGCGCGGGCGGGAGTTCGTCGGTGAGCCGGAACGCGAAGGAGCGGGCACGGCCGCACTGGGGGCAGACGCCCTCGTACACCGCGACCAGGACACCGTCACGCTCGTCGAGACGGTGCTCGCGCTCGAAGCCCTCCGCCCCGCACGCGCACGCGTGCAGGTCCATGTACAGGTGTGCTTCCTGCGTCGAACGGGCGATCAGCATGCCGAGATCTTACGTGCCACGAGGCCGTTCAAGGGGGAAAGTGCCAGTGGACCAGGAACCGCTCGACCGCGGCGACGCCGGCCGGTCCGACCGGGCGGACGCCCGCCGCGACGCTCGGGGGAACGCTTCGGGGGACGCCTCGGAGGGCGTCCGAGGGGATGCCCCGGGGGGCGTCCGGGGAGACGTCCGGGGGAACAACCAAGCCGGTTCGCAGGGGAGTTCGCGGGGGGATCTCCGGCCCGATGTGCGGAGGGACGCCCGCTCGGACACGTCCGCCGCGGGCACGGCCCCGCACGCGGAACCGGTAGTCATCACCGCGACCGACGTCGCGGGCAGCCGCTTCGTCTCGGGCACCGGCGCCGCGCCCGATCCCGGACGGCAGGCGGCCGTCGTCGCGCAGGCGGAGAGCACCCTGCCGATGGTCGTGCAGAGCCTGTACGCACAGCGGCTGACCTCGGTCGAGCTGCGGTCCGGCGCCGCGGGCGACCGCTTCTTCGCGCTCACCGACGACCGGGGCAGGAACCTCACCCTGCGGCTGGACGCCGTACCGCTCCCCTCCGGCACGGTCGCGCGGACCCACGTCAACACCACCTCGGACCAGCACGTCGTCCAGTTCTCCGACCGGATGGACCCGCGCCAGGTGGGCCGGGCGCTGAGCCACGAGGTCGGCGAACTGCTCGCCGTGCGCGACCGGGCGACCCGTGCCGCCGCCGGCGATCCCGAGGTCGCGGGCATCGCGCCGAACCGGGACGACCTGCTGGCCCGCGGCGGGCTCGGAGACACGGAGCGGCGCCTGAGCCTCACCGAGGAGGACCTCGGCCGGGTCGGCGAACTGAACTACCTGGCCGCCCGCATGAACGACGCCACCCTCGACGCGAGTCAACGTACCGAGTCCCGGGGTGAGTTGTCGGCGCTCATCGACCACGTCGGGCTGCGGCCGCTGGCCCCGGCCGGCTCCGACCGTCATGCGCCGGAGCTCCAGGCCGCCGACATCCGCCGCGACATCATCGACCCGCACCTGACCCCGGCGGCGGCCGGCGCACTGCGCGAACTCGCCGTACCCATGGAGCAGTTGAGCGCCGCCGATGCCACCGAGCTGTACGAGTTCCGGTCGCGGGCCGAGCACGCCCGGCCCCTCGGAGCGTCCGTCGACACCCCTCCCCTGCCGGGGCTCCGGCCCGACGGTTCCCCTCTCCCCCGCGAGGAGCTCGCCGCGGCGGCGGCCCAGGCGGCCGACCGGCGCACCCGGGCCGGGGCCGCCACCCTGGACCAGCTGCGCTCGGAGATCGCCGCGACCGGCGAGTGGCCCACCCGCCAGGTCGTCGTCGGCGGTGGCGCCAGCCTCGTCGGACGCGACCCGGAGGCCCTGCTCGTCGACGCCCGCGGCCGCTGGCACCTCGACCCGGGCCAGGGCATCGTCCAGTCCCCCGACCAGACGAGGGACATGCGGGCCAGCGGGCTCGGCGACGCCCACCAGTTCGCCGAGCCGACCGCGCGGGTGCCGCGCGACGCGGTACGCCTGTGGGAGGACCAGCTCGCCGTGCGCGGACCGGTCGTCGACGGGACCGCGGCCCTGGTCCCGGGGCAGGACGGTCACCTCTACACACACATCCGGCCCGCCGACGGCTCCCCGGAGCTCTACGTGAAGGTCGAGGGCACGCCGACCGTGGCCACCGGGCTGCCGCCGGAGATGGTGCCGGGCGTCGACCGCCGGGACGCGGTGGATCTCCCCGAGGCCCTCGACGCCGTACGCGGACAGCTGCCCTCCGGATCACCGGCGCACGCCCGGCTGGCCGGGGAGGTCGGCGCGGAGCGGGCGCTCCAGGTGCTGCGGGAGGAAGGAGTGCTGGACGGGCTGCGTTCGGGCGGCGGGGCGCGGGCCGCGCTCCAGACGCTCGACGCGACCGCCCGGTGGGAACAGGCGCGGGCCGCCGCGCCCGGACGCGTCTTCATCGGGGACGAGATCGCCGAGGGCCGGTTCGACGCGCGGGCCGCGGGTGCGGAGGGTGCCCCGAAGACGTGGCTCGTCGCGGGCGCCGGTGGCACGGGGGTGGCCAACGCCGAGATCATCCTGGAGGCCGATCCCGAGGCGCGGGTCACCATCTACGGGCCGAACCTGCCTCCGGCGCTGGAGAACCAGGTGCAGTTCACGGCGCTGCGGGAGCGGTTCGTCAGCGAGTACGGCGGGGACGGGCGTCTCACCGTCGACATCCACCCCGACAACCGGGTCGGTGCCGTGCAGATGTCTCTCGGACCCGACGGAAAACCGCGGTTCCGGGAGGGCCGTGTGGAGGCGGAGGCGTATGTGGCGAGCCTCGGGCGGACCGCGCCGATGCCGGAGGCCCTCCGGGGGCTGAGCGAGCGGACCCGGGCCGGGGGCGGGCAGGTGCGGGGGGACCTGATGTTCGACCGGGACCGGCAGTACCTCGGCTACGGCGTCACCTTCGAGGCCGGGGGGAGGCAGCACCGTGTCGAGGTGACCGGTGCGGCCTCGCAGTTGCTGCCCCGGGATGTGTTCCCCCGTGACACCCAGGCCGCGCTGACCGCCATGGCCGTCCGCCAGGTGCCCTCGCAGAGCGGCAACGCGGCTCCGGGGTTCGCTCCCGTGGCCCAGCAGGCGGCGCGGCTCGCGGAGGCGCGGGCGCAGGGGACGGTGGAGCGGCACGCGTCGGTTCCGGAGAGCTGGGGCAGGCCGGCCGTGGCGGGAGCGACGCCGCCTTCCACCGGGCCGGCCAACCCCGGGCCGGCCAACCCCGTGGCGAACGCGGCCCGCCTCCAGTCCGGCCGTGGCTCCGCGTCCCCGGGCGGGGGCGTGCCCGGCGCCGGTACTCCGGGGCCGGTTCCCCGGGTGCAGCGTCCGCCGCGGCCCGGGCGGTGAGACCGGTGGGTGGGTCGGGGCCGTGCCGGTACATCCGCCCGTCGCCGTTGGACGAGAGGTGACCGTCGGTGGCGACGGGCATGTGATGTACCGGCACGGCCCCT
>NZ_JBIRQM010000041.1:0-19894 GCF_044333225.1 Streptomyces sp. NPDC021080
GATTTCGTCGCGGATTCGGTGCGTTCCTTCATTCGATCCCCAAACTCGTCATTACCGGCCGGTGGGCCGGAACATGGTTCAAAGAAGACGTGAAGGTGCCTTTGGTGCGATTGCGGCTTCCCCCCCCCCCCCCCCCCCCGCGTCCCGGCCGGAACGTCCCCGTCGCGGGCACTTTTCACTTCACCGTGCCACGCGCGGAAAAGGGGCCCTTTCCGAAGCCGCTTCGTCTGCGGAATCGAACCATGGGGCTCAGACCCCTGTCCAGAGTTGATCTTCACGGCTGAAGTGACATGTCTCTCTCAACTCCTGTACAACCTTTGGGAGTTGACGAAACTGACTGAGCATCAGGAAGCGTGTGACCGGCGCGCGAGCGGGTGTTGGTCATGCGGGTCCTGGTCCTGACTTCCCGGCCACGCAATTTCGCGGGGTGAGCTGTCCGGAAAGCCCGCAGGGCATGCGGTAAGTTCCTCTAGCTCGCCAGGGAGAAGAATGTCCGGAATCTTGTTTCCGGGTCTGCCGGAAAGCCTTCCCGGGTGCGTGTGCAGGGTGGGGGTGCAAGGCTTCGGCGCAGTCGGCCGCTGCCCGGGTCATGATGATCTGCCTGCCCGGCGGGCCCCTGAAAGCGTGACAGGCACGGACTTCCAAGATCATGGAGTTCTCGACGCCCCGTGATCCGAGTGGAAGACCGTGCCTGCCGAAGTGTCATTCCTGATCCCGCCTGTCCTTGACCAGCTCCGCCGGCAGCCCGAGGCCGCATCGGAGAAGGTTCCAGACCTGCTGGAACGGCTGTCCCGGGTGCCGGACCCGCGTGATCCACGCGGAGTGCGCCACGCCATGGCAGTCGTCCTGGCCCTCACCGCGTGTGCCGTGCTGACCGGCGCGACCTCGCTGCTGGCGGTCGGCGAGTGGATCGCCGACGCTCCGGCGCATGTCCTGCACCGGCTCAGTCTTTTGGGGACGAATCCTGGGTCCTTCGACCGCATCCAGGACCGGGTACGGCGCCACCGCACACCTTCCGCGAGCAGGATGCGGTGCACCTGAGAGCGGCCCACCTCGATCCCCTCGGCCCGTGCTGCCGCAGCCAGGGAATCCAGCGTCCACTCGGCCGGTCCCGATTCATCGAAGGCCCACAGTTCCCCGACGGGCTCCCACCGCAGTCGCCCCGGAGGCACGGTTTTGACCAGGGAAATCATCCAGGATCATTCCTGCTCGATGATGCGTCGCCCTGCGGCCCTGCCCGCCGAGATCGTCCAAGCCCTGCAAGCCCGATCGGTTGAAACGGTGCAGCCAGCAGCGGACCGTTTTCTGGCTGCAGCCCAGCTCCACCGCGATCGCCAGCACCCGCAACCCCGACCAGCTCAACTCGATCATCCGGGCCCGCATCACCACATCCCGCGGAGCCTTCCGCGCCCGCGACGGCCGGCCAACGACTGCCCGCTCACCCTCGTCCAGCTCCAGTCGTGCACATAAAACCATCGCCCAGTACCTGCCCCGAGCACCCTCAACTACCCCGCCACCAGGACATACACCCAGCCAAAGAGGAATCCAGCACTAGAGCCTGTCTAACAAATGATCAACGTCGTGTTGGTTTCGAGCAGTAGGTAATGGCCTTGCTGCGATGGCGGGGCTCAGCGATGCTGGACCGGTGCCAGGGCAGAGGAAGAGGAAACGTCAGAGGCAACGTCAGCAGCAGGACGAGGCGCGGCGGGCGGCTGCTCGCTTCGCGCCTGATGCGGGTCGCTGGGAGGTGCTCTTCGAGACTCAGGACGAGTTGCAATGGCGCGCTCACATCCGCCGTCTCCAAGCGTCGGACGCGCAGATCGACTGGACGGCGGTGCGGGTGGACATGCTCTGTGGGCGCCTGGTACGGCCGACCACCTTCCGACTGAGCCTCTTCGTACCGAACTTCGCGCCCGATTCCGGCCAGGGATCGTCCGATAATTGATCTTGTGACTGGTAGAGGTGAGTTGACTGGCGCGGCGTGGGAGCGAGTAGAGCCCTTGTTGCCGCAGGTGGACGGGCGCGGCCGTCCGTGGCGTGATCACCGGCAGGTGGTCAACAGGGTGCTGTGGCGGCTGCGGACCGGAGCCCCCTGGCGTGATCTGCCTGAGCGGTAGGGGCCGTGGCAGACCGGGCAGTGGCATGTCAGGCTGTGCGATGACGTGGGTGCCGTGTTCAGGGCTGTAGCCGTAGATGACGCCGATGACCCCGTACAGCGGTGCACTGCGCGCGAGGAAGACCCGTGGCTGGTCTGCGAGGTGGGGACAGAGCCGGGTGACGGCTTTGACGTGGCGAGCGCACACGGGCGGCTGATTGGTCAGTACCGTGTCGGCCTCGAGGTCGAGGTCGTGCGGCCCGGCGAGGAACACGGTGCCGAAGCGGGTGCGAGCCGGTTCGGTGCAGATCTGGCAGCGCAGGGACTGCATTGTGATGCGCTGGCGGAAGGGATGCATCATCTTCCACTCGGGTTCACCGGTGGGGCAGCCCTGGCCGTCGACTGGGTTGAAGGAACAGCGGCCCCACAGCACGCCGTGCAGGTCGCGGTCGCGGGGATCCTCGTCGAGGTAGCGCAACCGGTACCGGCCGGGGCCAGAACAGGTGAAGACGAAGTCGGCCGACGCGGCCTCCTCGCCGCGGCGCTGGATGACGAAGGGGACCAGGCTCCGGCGCGCTGGCCGCTCCCAAAGCCGAAGGCGGCACAAATGACCGGCATGCGTTTCACGCCCTCATGCTGCTGATCCGCACGGGCAGGCGGATGAACAAGGTCCTGAAGACGGACTTCGAACCGCTGCTGCCTCTTGCTCAGGCCAAAGTGACTACCCCACATCCATCATCCGAGCGACGCCACCTACCCATCGGTGGCGCACGTCTACCGGGCCCAGTCCATCGCCGAACGGAGGCCCGCGCCGGGGCCGTGACCGCTGAGACAGGCTGACGGCACTCTCGCGACTGCGGCGCTGAGGCGTGAAGGCTGGGAGCAGGCCCGCACCGCAGTCATGGCCCGACTGCTACGCGCCAAGTACGAGCAGCACCCTGACCTCGCCGCGGTCCTGCGGGCCACGGGTGACGCAACGCTGCTCTACGACGACACGGACTCGGATTTCTGGGGCGACAACGGCGGCCGGGGCCGCAGCTGGACAGGGCGCCTCCTGGAACTCGGCCGGTCCGAACTGCTAGGCGCCCGGCTTCCGGTTTCCTGATCGGTTGTACTGCTTCCAGTTGCTCTGGGTCATCATTTGCCGGCCTTGCCGTAGATCCTGGACGACTTCCTCCCAGCCCGGGTCGTCCATCGGTTCGTAGCCGGCGCGGATGTGCTCGACGAAGGTCCACCAGTTCTCGAAGTTCGGTGGGGTGGGGTCCAACGTGCTGTCGTGGTTGGTCTGCAGGTCGGAGGGCCGGGTCGGACCGGGCATCTGGCGGCCCGACACCATGGGGTCCTCCTTGCGCAACGCAGCCAGACGATAAGGCACGTCACCCATGCTGAAGCTGTATGGATGGAGTTGCAGCGCCGGCCGAACAACCCGGAGGAGTTCAGCCTCAGGATGCGGACCGAGCCCGATGGTGTTGTTGAAGACCCAGCGCAGCCTCTCGCAGATCGCCTCGCTGAGGTACTTGGCGAACCAGTAGGCGTCGCCTTCGTAGTACTGCCGGTTGATGCCGATCAGCACCGCGTCGGTGTCGTACACCAGACAGAAACCGAGGCTTTCGATGTCGTGGCTCTCCGACTTGCGGAGGTAGCAGGCACGGAGCCGGCCGAGCGGCAGGTGCTCGACCCGTTTTCGGCGCCATGGCATCCCACGTCGGATGATGGTCAACGACCGGCCGTCGAATGCGAAGGTCCACCCCGAGTACCGCATGACCATCACATCAGACATTTGTTCAAATTACCGAATTCACCGGCATGCGACAACGGAAGCATCACGGCACGGCGGGGTGACGGACGGCCGGACCCCACTTCCTGCCCGATCTTGTCCCGAATTCACTGTACGGATCTGTTCAAAAGTCGATCCTGACACAGTGAGCTCTTTCCAACCTGCCGCTCCGGTCCGGCAGCTGGGCTCGCACGTTGTCACGCTGAGTTCTCCGGCGCGCGTTTACATCTACGAAGCGCGAGACTTGACTCTCGGCGTCCGGGAACTCACCGAGACGGAGCAGGACTTCAAGCTGTCGTGGTGGCCGATGGCCGATGGCCGATGCGCTTCAGGCCGTGCGCGACGGGCGGTTCCTCCTTCCCGCGGGGCCGCTGGCGCTCCTGCTTGCAGATCACCGTTCCGCGAACGGCTGACAACCCGCCTGTGCACGCCCATGAGGCACGGGAGTCTTCGGCCGTGCGTCGTGGCCAGGGGAGAGTACTACCGGCCCAGGCTGCCGCGTCCGGCTTCTGGACTGGCCCCGGCCGTGCTGCCGACCGGGACGCGGCGGTCCGTGAGTTCGGCTGCGTCCTGGCTGTGGGTGGCCGGCTGATCCTGTCCCGGTCGTTGCGGTGCGGCGCGGAACCCGTCTGGCAAGAGCAGGCCCACAGGGCCGGGCTCGTGGTGGAGCACGTGGACGAGCGCCCGGCAGAACCCGGCATGCGGGATCGGCTCTACCAACTATGGATCACCCACGCCGGCGAACCACGGCACGAGCTGGGCGAGATCCAGGCACAGAACATGCTGCGCGAGGCGCACCATGCTGCCCTGCCCGGCCGCCGCGCCGTCCTGCTGACCCTGCGCCGCCCCGCGGTCTCCCCGACGGCAGCGGGCGTGGCCGATAGGATGACCGGGCCCGAGCATCTTGGCGCCAGCGCCGCGTGCAGCGAAGGAACCCCGCAGTGAGCCAGCGTTCCGCCCGTGCGGCGGTGTTCTCCGCCGGGTCCTGGGGTACAGCCGTCGCCAAGATCCTGGCCGATGCAGGCAGCACCGTCACCGTGCACGCCCGCCGCAGCGAGATCGCCGACTCCATCAACAGCGTCCACCGTAACCCCGGCTACTTCGCGGACATCGAGCTGCCCGCTTCCCTGACGGCCACGACCGATGCGGCCGCTGCGCTGGACGGTGCGGACTACCTCGTGCTGTCCATCCCCGCGCAGTCTCTGCGGGCCAACCTCGCCGCCTGGGCGCCGTACATCGGGCCCGACACCGTGATCGTGTCGCTGATGAAGGGCATCGAGCTGGGCAGCGGAGACCGGGCGAGCCAGGTCATCACCGAGGTGACCGGCGTGAGCGCCAACCGGGTCGCCGTGCTGTCGGGCCCGAACCTGGCACGCGAGATCATGATCGGCCAGCCTGCCGCCGCCACCATCGCCTGCCCCGACGAGGATGCCGCCCGCCGCTTCCAGCAGGCGTGCCACACCCCCTACTTCCGGCCCTACACCAGCAGCGACGTCATCGGCTGCGAGCTCGGCGGCGCGGTGAAGAACGTCATCGCGCTGGCGGTCGGCATCGCCACGGGCATGGGCCTGGGCGACAACGCCGCAGCGATGCTCATCACCCGCGGACTGGCGGAGACCACCCGGCTGGCGGTGGCCATGGGCGCCCACCCGGGCACCCTCGCAGGACTTGCCGGCCTGGGAGACCTGGTCGCCACCTGCACCTCCCCTCTCTCCCGCAACCGCACCTTCGGCACCCACCTCGGCCACGGACTGAGCATCGAACAGGCGACGGCCGCCACCCGGCAGACCACCGAGGGTGTCAAGTCCGCCAAGGCCATCCTCGCCCTGGCCCACACCCACGGCGTCGAGATGCCGATCACCGAGGTGATCTCCGCCCTGCTGCACGAGAAGGTCACCCTCGAACAGGCCGCCGCCGCACTGATGCAGCGACTCCCCAAGCCCGAGCTCTGACCCCAGGGCGGCGCCCCGCCTCTCAGGGGACGCCCGTCCTTTCACCTTCGCCCTCCCCGCCCGGAGGTTCCTGACCATGCACGGATCCGTGCTGTCCGCTGCCCAACTCGCCGTCACCACCGCCCTGGTGGCATGGATGGTCACCGGCTTCACCCGCCGCTGGCTGCGCTGGAGGATGTTCTGCCGGGCCACCTTCACGATCATCACGCTCACCGGCACCACCAAGGACGGGCGCACCGAACCCGTGAACGTCTACGCCCATCTGTCCCCGGGCAGCTTCGTCCTCGGCCCGCCCCAACTCCAGACGATCATCAATCACCTCACCGCGAGCGACCGGTACGACCGGATCGACGGACACGGCCGCGTCCTGTCCGCGCGAGGCGAACAGACCATCGAAGTAAGGGGCAGCCGTGTGGTTCTTTGACGCCCTCATCTCAGGTTTCCAGAACCCCACCGACCCCGGACGGCTCCAGTGGTTCCGGATCATCTTCGGGACCGTGTGCACGCTGCGCTTCGCCCTCGCCTTCGGCCAGGATGGCTGGGACCGGTTCGCTGCCACCTCGCTCAGCACGTATCTGGCACAGCAGCGCCTCGGCCCGGCCAAGGCCCGTCTTCTGGTCACCGTCTACCGGCCCGCGCTCATCGCACGGACCGTCGCCGCCTTCGCCCTGGCCTGCGGCGTTGCTCCTAGGCCGGCAGTCCTGCTGGTCCTGGCGGGAGCCTCGATGGAGCTGTTGTATCTCAAGAGTCCCAACGCGGTGCGGTACACGCTGCTGACCAGCTGCTGCCTGCCGGCCGTCGGTGACCTCGGCCACGGGCTGAGCATCCAGCACAGGTCCAGCACAGCCAACGCCTGGGCCCAGTGCCTCCTGGTGCTGGTCACGACGGACATCTACTGGAACAGCGCCTGGCAGAAGCTGCGTTCCCCGCAGTTCCGTAGCGGCCTCTACCTGGCCCGTACTCCCCGAAGAAGCTCGGCTTCTGCCAGAAGTACTCGGTGCAGCGGTAGGACGGCCGGTTCTTGGCGGTTCTCGTACGGGCAGCCATGGGTCTCACCGTCGCGAGGGCCGGTGCCCTGGGGCGGCCGGGGAGGTGGTCCGTCCGGTGCGGCCTCCGGGCGGATCATCCTGTCCGGAATTGCCATTCTGGTGTCCCGGGGGCGCGGCCCGGGACGGCCCGGGCGGCGGTACGAGCCCGAAGTGGGCCCAGGCGGCGGGCATCGCGACCCGCCCCCGGGGCGTCCGGGCCAGCAGCCCCTCCCGGACCAGGAACGGCTCGGCGACCTCCTCCACCGTCTCCCGCTCCTCCCCCACGGCGACCGCGAGGGTGGACAGACCGACCGGTCCGCCACCGAACAGCTTCAGCAGGGCGTGCAGTACGGCCCGATCCAAGCGGTCCAGGCCACGACCGTCGACCTCGTAGACCCCCAGGGCCGCGGACGCGATCTGGCGGGTGACCGCTCCGTCCGCGGTGACTTCGGCGTAGTCCCGCACCCGGCGCAGCAGCCGGTTGGCGATGCGGGGCGTGCCGCGGGAGCGGCCGGCGATCTCGGCGGCGCCCGCGGGCTCGACCTCCACCTCCAGCAGCCGGGCGGAGCGGTGGATGACGCGCTCCAGTTCGGCCGGGTCGTAGAACTCCATGTGGGCGGTGAAGCCGAAGCGGTCGCGCAGCGGCGGGAGCAGCAGGCCGGCCCGGACGGTGGCGCCGACGAGGGTGAACGGCGGCAGCTCGAGGGACATGGCGGTCGCGTCGAGGCCGGTGCCGACGACGATGTCGACGCGGAAGTCCTCCATCGCCAGGTAGAGCATCTCCTCGGCGGGCCGGGACATCCGGTGGATCTCGTCGAGGAAGAGGACCTCGCCCCCGGTGAGCGAGGTCAGGACCGCCGCTAGGTCCCCGGGGTGCTGGATGGCGGGGCCGGAGGTGATGCGCAGCGGGGCTCCCATCTCCGCGGCGATGATCATCGCCAGGGTGGTCTTGCCGAGTCCCGGGGCACCGGAGAGCAGCACGTGGTCGGCGGTGGCGCTCCGCTGCCGCGCGGCCCTGAGGACGAGGTCGAGCTGCTCGCGGACCCGTACTTGGCCGATGAACCCGTCCAGGTCCTTGGGGCGCAACGCCGCCTCGGTGACCCGGTCCTCGCCGTCGGCGGCGGCCGCGACCGGCCGGTGGACCGGCTCCGCCACAGTGGGCCGGCCGACGGCGGTCTTGCCCGGGGTCGGCGTCTCGTCCCGGGGCGTGGTGGCGCCGGGGAACATGGTGCCGCCCCGGTTCACCGGCGTTCGCCTAGCGCCGGAGTGAGGGAGCGGCTGGCTGGTCTTCACGATCCGTCCGGGGTGCCGTCGAGGAGGACGCGGGGGGCCGGACCGCTCGGGGCCGACGAGGCCGGCCCGGTGGAGCGCCGGCCGGCCGCGGCCGAGTCGAACGGCACGGTGCCGGGTGCGGCCGCTCGGTTCGCCCTGTCCGCCCAGGGCTCCGCCGCCGGGGTTTCCGGCTTCGCCCCGATGCCCAGTTTCTCCCTGGTCTTCTTCTCGATCTCGTCGGTGGGGTCGGGGTGGTCCCTGAGGAAGGCGCGGGCGTTCTCCTTGCCCTGGCCGAGCCGGTCGCCCTCGTACGTGTACCAGGTGCCGGACTTGCGGACGAGGCCTTGCTGGACGCCCAGGTCGATCAGCTCGCCCTCGCGGCTGATGCCCCGGCCGTAGAGGATGTCGAACTCGGCCTGCCTGAACGGCGGGGCGACCTTGTTCTTGGCCACCTTGACGCGGGTGCGGTTGCCCACCGGCTCGGTGCCGTCCTTGAGGGTCTCGATCCGGCGGATGTCCAGGCGGACCGAGGCGTAGAACTTCAGGGCGCGGCCACCGGTCGTGGTCTCCGGCGAGCCGAAGACCACGCCGATCTTCTCGCGCAGCTGGTTGATGAAGATCATCGTGGTTCCGGAGTGGCTCAGCGCGCCGGAGATCTTCCGAAGCGCCTGGCTCATCAGCCGGGCCTGCAGGCCGACGTGCGGGTCGCCCATATCGCCCTCGATCTCCGCGCGCGGCACCAGCGCGGCGACGGAGTCGATGACGATGAGGCCCAGGGCGCCGGAGTGGATGAGGGTGTCGGCGATCTGCAGGGCCTGTTCGCCGTTGTCCGGCTGGCAGACCAGCAGGGTGTCGGTGTCGACGCCGAGCCGCTTGGCGTACTCGAGGTCGAGGCCGTACTCGGCGTCGATGAACGCCGTGGTCCTGCCTGCCTTCTGCGCGTTGGCCATGGCGTGCAGGGCCAGGGTCGTCTTGCCGGAGGACTCCGGGCCGTAGATCTCCACCACGCGGCCGCGCGGCAGGCCGCCGACACCGAGGGCGAGATCCAGGGCGATCGAGCCGGTGGGGATGACCTCGACGGGGACCCCCGGCTCATCGCTCAGGCGCATCACCGAGCCCGCGCCGAACCGTTTTTCGATCTGGGCGAGGGCGAGTTCGAGCGCTTCCTCGCGGTCCTGTTCCTTCATGGGGTCCGCCTCGGATGGGTGCGGTGTGTGGTTGCGGCCGGCGCACGGGTGCGCCGACCCGTCAGAAGGGCTCCGTCTCCTCGTGGAGGGCATGCTGTCCGCTCTCGGCGGGGACCGGCCGCTCGCCGCCGCCGGGCGGGGTGAACAGGTCCTCGGCGGGAGGACGGGGGTCGCCGCGGGAACCGGCGGGGACGGCGGTGTACGGGGGTTTGGTGATCGTCACGGCGGCGAACCGCAGCGACGGGCCGATCTCGTCGGCCTCCAGCTCGATGACGGTCCGCCTCTCGCCCTCCCGGGTCTCGTACGTCCGCTGGCGCAGCCGCCCCTGGACGATGACGCGGGTGCCGCGGGTCAGGGACTCGGCGGCGTGCTCCGCCTCCTGCTTCCAGACCGAGCAGCGCAGGAACAGCGTCTCGGCGTCCCGCCATTCGTTGCTCTGCCGGTCGAAGGTGCGGGGCGTGGACGCGACGGTGAAGTGCGCGACCGTGTCGCCGGACGGGGTGAGGCGCAGCTCGGGGTCGTCGGTCAGGTTGCCGACGACGGTGATGACGGTTTCACCGACCATGGCGGTTTTCCTCTCGTGCGACGGGTGGTTCCTCACCCGTGCCGGTTCGAGTTCGACGGGCAGCCTCGTACCGGTGGTGAGGGTGCCCGGAGGGGAGGCTGCGCCGCTCCGGCCAGGTGTGAGGGGTGAGCTGGGCGGCGCGGGTCTCCAGGGGAGTCGCGGTGGCGAGGGGTGGCAGGGCTCCGGTACGCGGCTTTCCCCCGAGTCGGGGCGATCACCGGGTTCACCTCGTTTCCCCCTCCTGCCTCGGCCCGGGCTCGGCGAGCCCGGCTGCGAGGAGCCGTGCCTGGTGGGCAGGGGCCCTCCTCAGCGGGATTCCGAGCCGGGGGACGGTGCAGGGACGGCCTGCGGCGGCCCCGCACCAGGGACAGGGCACGCGGAGGGACCGGACACGCGCGTCGCGCTTCGAGCCGGTGAGGTGGGAGGGCGGACTGCCCGGGGCGGCGGGTGTGCGCTGAACTCGCTGTCCTGAGGCGATCGCGGTCACCAGCGCGAGAAGTTCCGCACGATAACGGCGCGGGTCGTCAGGGTCGCTGTCCGGGAGTGGCAGCGGGTTGCGGGCGAGCCGCTCCTCCCGGATCGCGCGCACCTCGGCGCGGATGTCGGCGGCGGCGATATCGGACCGCTGCCTGCCCAGCCGGATCACAGCCGCCCGTACATCGGCGACGTCCAGGTCGGCGAGCAGCAGGTGCCAGGCGTCCGTCGTGGTGTCTTCCAGGTGCATCGACGGGCACATCGCCGCGACCAGGGCGACGAGCTGGGCCGTCTCGGCTGGCAGCATGCGCTCTTCCCTTCTGCGGGGGAACGTCCCGGCTGACGCCGGCGCGCCGCTTCCCACCGCATCCGCCGACTGCTGGTACACGTACAGGACGGCCCCGCAGGCGCACCGCAGCCGCTTGTCGTCCTCGAACGTCCAGCGGCCACAATCGAGGTGACCGGTTCGGGAGATCAGGAACCACACCGTGTCGAGCGTGTCCCGGTCGGGGTGGGCGACGACAGCGGTCATGGATCCTCGCCACCCTCGAGGGGGAGCAGACGGCGCAGGTCGAGGGTGCCGATGTGCAAGGCGCGGGCGATCCGTTCCCGCCCGCCGGGCAGGGGGCGCAGGCTGAACGACCGCGGTTCGGAGGCCGACAGCACACACAGCCCCGGGATCGCCTCGCCGGTGTACGGGTCGGCGACCGGCTCGAGGCAGGCCAGCCGGGCGAGAAAATGCCGCTGCCAGCTGGGGCGCACCCGGACCAGCATCTCCACCTCGCCGGGGTGGTTTTCGGCCACCCAGGCGGTGAAGGCCTCTTCGTCGGCGACCACGACCGTCGGTTTGGGGTCGACGAGGGTGAGGGTGGCGACCGGTGTGTCGTCCGGCAGGGCCACCCGGACCGACTTCAGGTTCAGCTCGGCACGGGCCGCGCGCAGCCCCTCGAGGACCTCGTGGCGCTCGGTCTGGTACTCGGCGTCGACGGCGTCGCGCAGCACCCGGAGCACGGCGACCCGGGTGGCGTGCTCCTTGAGGCTCATGCGGACTTGTCCTTCCGCTCGGTCCCGTTCGCCCGCCTGGTCCCGGCCCCGGACTCGACGTCCTCGGCGACCCTGTTCTTCGCCGCCGCAATGCCGTGGCGCACTATCAGCTGGCCGAGCGTGTGGGTCTCCCCGGTGTCGTCCAGGACGGCGGCGCCGAGCAGGTTGTGCCGACGGGCCCTCTCGTACAGGTCGCGCAGTTCCTCGTGGCCGGCGCCCGGCGCGGTGGCCGCCGTGACGTAGTCGGAAACGGAGGGGACGGGCTTGCCGGCCTCCAGCCAGTCGAGGACGGCCTCGGCGAACTCCGGGCCCGGCCTGTGGAGCACCGTCCCGGACAGCGGCTTCGCCCGGGACTTGGAGACCACCAGGTTGTTCTCGTGGTCGAGATCGCCGACGATGTCGAATTCGTACTCGATGCCCTCCCGCTGCTCGGGCTTGAGCCCGATCTTGCGCGGCACCTTGCGGCCGCGCTCATCGGCCTCCACGACGTACTCGGTCTTGGTGCGCATGGTGACGATGAGGTGACCGGGGTAGGCGAGCAGGGCGTCGATCATCGCCCGCTCCTGGGGGCGGGCCTCCTTCCAGCCGGCGAAGTTGCCGCCCGCCCCGAGGCGCTTGGCCGCGTTGTCGACCTGCTCCAGCATCCCGCCGGTGCCGGACCAGAAGTGACTCAGGGAATCGACGATCATGACGTCGTAGCCCTCGTGGGCGGCCACCGCGAGCGCGTCGACGAGGGTGGTGGGCTGGAACGTCGTGAGCGGGAGGGTGTCGAAGGCGAACTCGTCGGCGTACTTGGCGGCGCTGCCGTGCTCGGTGTCGATCAGGGCGACCCGCTCGCCGAGCCCGGCGGCGGCGACCAGGGCGGTGTAGGTCTTGCCCGACCCGGTGGGACCGGCGAGCGCGATGCGGGCCTTGGCCTGTTCCTTGGTGGCGGTGGTGAAGGTGAGGTTCACGCCGTTCTCCTGGCGTCTGCGACGGCGGTTCCGGGTGGGCCTGGCCGGCAGGGGACGCGGTCCTCGTCCGGCAGGACGTGCCCCGCGTGGCCGTCACTCGGATCGAATGTGTATTCGAATTACTGTCTGCACCCAGACTAGGCGCCCCGGAAGTAACAATCCACCTTTTTTCGCAAGAAAAATGCAGGAAAGGTGGGAATGTCGGCACTGAGGCGTATAATGCCCCCGCACGCATGCGGGTATCGGACGCCTCCGGTCTCAGTCGGCGTCAGCGGCCGGGCGTTCGCCCTCCCCCGCGGCCGGGCCCGTGGTGACAGCCAGGGGATAAGGCGGCGGGATGCCGCCCCAGGCCGGGCACAGCGCCCGATGGGGGCACCAGTCGCACAGCCGGCTCGGGCTCGGGAGCCAGTCACCCGTCCGCGTCACCCGCCCGATCGCGTCCCACAGCGCCGACACCTTGCGCTCCACGGCCCGCAGATCAGCCTCCGCCAGGTCGTAAGTGAGCACGTCCCCGCTGCCCAGGCAGACCAGCCGCAGGCTGCGCGGCACGGTGCCACGCAGCCGCCACAGCACCAGGGCGTAGAACTTCAGCTGGAACAGCGCGTCCGCCGCGTACTCAGGCGGAGGCGCCCGGCCGGTCTTGTAGTCGACGATCCGTACCTCGCCGGTCGGCGCCACGTCCACCCGGTCGATGATCCCGCGCAGCCTCAGCCCGGAGTCCAGCGTCCTCTTGACGAACAACTCCCGCTCCGCGGGCTCCAGCCGGGCCGGGTCCTCCAGGGTGAACCACCGCTCAACCAGCTGCTCCGCCGTGGCCAGCCACTCCGCGGCCCGTTCCGAGGCGGGCGCCCCGCCGTCCCCGCGCGAACAACTCCGCGAGCTCCGGCCGCGCCGCCAGCAGCCGCTCCCACTCGCCCGCCACCATGGCCCGGGCGGCCGTGCGCTCCGCCGCCGGGACGTCGAAGAGCCGCTCCAGCACCGCGTGCACCAGGACGCCCCGGGCCGCCGCCGCGTTCGGCTTCTCCGGCAACCGGTCGATCACCCGAAACCGGTGGAGCAGCGGGCAATGCATGAAGTCGCCCACCCGCGACGGCGACAGCGACGACGGCGGCGCGGCGGGCCGGGGCGCTGCGGGCGGGGCCGGTGCGCCGGAGGTGTCGATCGGCTGTACACGCCTGACCTTATGCCGGAGGCCGGCGTACCGCCCCGGCACCGCCCCGCCTGCGGAGGCGGTGGCTGCGTGACCGCCCCTCGGGGCCGCCGGGCCGCCGACGCCTTCGAGACCGGTCGCCCCGTCGTCGAGCAGACCCTCTCCACCGGCACCCCACCGGCTGCCGAACAAGGATCACCCCGCGGGTCACCCGTGGCCGGCGGCCCGCCCCGGAATCCGCGGCCCACCTCATCACCCACGCAAGCCGCGAGTCGAAGGTGCTGATCCAGGCCGGGTTCGACGCCGACCGCCGTGGCTACGGAGCCCGCCAGATCTGGCGGGAAACGCCTTCGTCGTCGACGCCCTCTCCCGCTGCATCGTCGGCTGGTCCGCCGCCCTCACCGAACACACCGAACTCGTGCCGGCCACACTGGAGATGGGCCTGCGGCGGCTCAGCCGCGAAGGGATCCCGCACCAGCCCGGACAACTGCTCCACCACAACGACGCAGGCAGTCGGTACACCGCGTTCAAACTCGCCACCCATCTCGACGGCGAGGGCATCACGGCATCCATCGGATCGGTCGGTGACGCCTACGGCAGCGCCCTGACGGAGTCCGCGATCGGCCTGTTCGCAACCAAGCCGACCAAGCCACGGGCGGCTGCCCTACAGGGGCTGCTCGGGGCCCACCCGCACCGGCCGGCAACAGTCTCCTCCGGCTGCTGTCGCTTCCGATGGGCACCGCCTCCGGAACCTCGCCCCGAGGGATCCGGACCCTCGACCCACGCCCGGTATACGCCACCACCGCGCACTGGAGCACCGCGGCCCGTACGACGCACCGGAGGCCCATGGCCAACGGAACTTCGAGGCTCTCCGACGACCTCATGCACGCATGGGTGGGAGGCTCCGGCCCGCTGATCAGCCGCGTCCAGGAGGGCCGGGTCCGCGAGCACACCCGGCTCGACTACGAATGGTTCAGTGCTCAGGTCTACGGCGCGACCTCGAACGTCAAGGTCCTCGACACCTTCTCCAGCGTCTTCGGACCGCAGTTCTCCGAGCGGCTCTTCCGCGGCATCAAGGCGGCCACCGGGCACGGCGCCCGGGTCCAGATCCTGCTCCTGGACCCGGACTCGCTGGCGGTCATCCTGCGCGGCCGTGAACTGGGCGAGCAGAGCGCCGACATCCGCCGCGACATCATGCGCAACCTGCGCACCCTGGACCGCTTCGCGCTCCGGCTCGACGAGGACTGCCGCCACCACTGCCCGCGACGCCGGCGCCGACATCGCGAGGCCGCTCGACGCACTCCACCTCGCGCTCCAATTGGACGGGGACTCCCGGGGCATCAACGGCTGCCCCGGGGCCCGGATCGCGAGCTCGCGGAGGCCTGCGCTTTGGCCCGGCCTTGAGGGGGCCTGCTGCCGTCGTGGGCGGGTCTCAAGTCTCCGTTCGTCGGGTTGACCCGTGGTCAGAGCGGCGATGGAATATCGCGCGGTACTCCCTCGGCCGCTGGCCCGTATGTCTGGCAAAGATGCCGCTGAACGCCCCAGGGTCGCCGTACCCGACGTCGGCGGCGATGCTCGCGACGGTCCTGTCGGTCGTCTCCAGCAAGTGTCTGGCTCGACGCACCCGGACCGTGTGCAGGTACGCGAGTGGCGTCTCGCCGGCTTCGTCGCCGAAGCGGCGGAGCATGGTTCTCGTGCTTACGTGGAATTCCTGGGCGAGGGTGAGCAGGTCATAGCGAGCACTGAGGTTCTGGTCGAGCCACCGCTTGACGCTGAGCGAGAACTCCCTGCCCACAGTGGGTATGAGCCCCGCGTCGACATAGGGAGCCTGCGTGGAACGCGCATCATCAACAAGCGCGATACGCGCGGTGCTACGGGCGACGCGGGGGCCGTCGTGCTCGCGGATGAACTGCAGGGCGAAGTCGTACATGGCACTGAAGGCCGCTGTGGTCGTCACCCCCCGATCGGTCACGACCAAGCTCTCCGGGCGGAGGCGCACGTCGGCGTACCGGCGGGCGAACCGATCCGCGAACAACCAGGACGTGGTCGCTTGGCGCCCGTCGAGCAGCCCGGCTTCAGCGACCAGGAAGGCGCCCACGCAGATCGATACGACAGCGGTCCCCGAGGCCGCCTGTGATCGAATCGACGCTGTTTCCGGTCCCAGGTTTGCGAGTGTCGCGTCGAGATCGAGCGTGGGCGAAAGCTCGAATCCCGGCACGATCAGGACGTCCACCGGGCGCACCGCCGAGACATCGAGGACCGAGCCGCCGGCCGCGATCACACGGCGCCGGGGCGAGATGACCGACGCCTCGTAGGCCGGCTGAACCGACCCTTGCGCGGCGGCGACGTGAGTTGCCATGGCCAGGAGGTCAGGGACGCCGAATACCTCCGACGCGAAGCAGCCGGGGTAGGCCAGCACACCAACGCGCAGTGGACTCATGCGGTCCCTCCGGCACCTTCGAACGGGTGGCGATATTACCGTGATACGTGGCGATGCCGCCGCTTCTCAGAGGGGCGGCCGCTCGTCATCATCTCGGTCATGGCAATCATGCGAGGACAGAGCGACCCCTTGGACGACTTCTCACGGAGAGCCGTCAGCGTCGATGACGTCGACAAGACCGTGTACGTTGCCGGGTCAGGACCGGCAGTCATCCTCATGCCCGAGATGCCGGGTATCAGCCCCGACGTCGCGCGGTTCGCGCGGTGGGTGCGTGATGCCGGCTTCTCCGTGTACCTGCCCTCTCTCTTCGGCGTCGACGGTGCCTATCCGCTCGCCGAGGCACGCGAGACCGTCGTTCGACGCGCCTGCGTCAGCGCCGAGTTCCGAGCCTTCGCCGGTGGCGGCACCAGCCCCGTCGTCACCTGGCTGCGCGGCCTCGCCCGCCTGGCGCACGCCGAGCGTGGCGGGCCTGGCGTCGGTGCCGTCGGTCTGTGCTTTACCGGCAACTTCGCCTTGACCATGGCGCTCGAACCGGCTGTCATCGCACCAGTGGTCAACCATCCGTCCCTTCCGCTGGACGATCCCGGCGGTCTGGAGATCAGCGACGAAGATGCCGCTGCCGTGGCTGAACGCGTAGCGCGAGAGGGATTGAAGGTTCTCGCCTACCGCTTCGACAACGACAGGTGGTGTACTGGTCAGCGGTTCGCGGCTTACCGAGCGCTGCTCGGGGACGCATTCGACGGCCGCGTACTCAAAGCCGAGACGGCGAACACGAACCCTCCGCCCTTCTTCCGTGACGTCGTCGGTTGCGCCCACAGCGTCGTCACGGCACACCTCGTCGACCAGGACGGTCACCCCACCATGCAGGCCCGGGACGAGATCATCGCCTTCCTGGCCGAGCGGCTCGGGATGCGGGCTGAATGAGCCCTTGGCACTCCGACACCTGGCGATGCGACAGAACGCCGCCGCTTCCCGATGCGATCTGGTCGTCGACCCGGGGTACTCGTGACCGCCCCTCGGCGACCACGAGTGACACAGGCCACTCAGATTTCGATGACACACGCTCAATCTTCAGTGGCACAGGACAGCCTCTCCGGTAGGTCGTGGTTTCTGATCACGCTGAAGGGGAGAGCTGTTCGCGCACCCATTCGGGATCGGGGTTGGTGTGTGGCTGGCCCGCCACGACGACGGTCGGCACGGTCTCGTCACCGTCGTTGGCTGCTCTCACCGCTGCGGCTGCTGCCGGGTCGCGCCAGATGTTGACCCAGTGCAGCTGGCGGGCGCCGCGGCCCAGCCGGATGCGCAGTCCGCAGGTCGCAGTGATCACGGTAGGGACTCCGTCGCAGTAAATCCGGCATTTACTGCGGCATCTCTCACCGCAGCCCTGAGTGTTACGCAGTGCTAAACGCCATCTGGCCGTAGCCATACGAGAACAGGGCCTATCTGTCCGTCCTGGCTCTGGCCGGCCGTGCCCGCTTCCGCCGGGCGACCGAGGAGTACGCCCGGATCTTGGAAGCCGTCACCTGCCTGCACGCCCACGACCTCGCCCCGCCCCGCCCCGACACCGGTCCTCGTCCAGCAGGCATCCCCGCCCGGAGCGGTACCAGCCCCTGCCCGGCGGGCCGAATACCTGGCCGACGCCACGGACTGACCCGGGCGGGCGGCGGGGCGGTGGTCACGGTGCGGTGCTGCGGCGCGGTCGCGCTGCTGGCGCTGGGCGAGGCGGTGCACAGCCGAAAACTCCTTCCCGACCATATGATCGACAGCCGCGCTGTTCCCTCGGCGATCACTCCCGGCACGCCCCCTTGCCTCTACGAACGACCCCGCGTTCAACCGCAGACCTCGCGGGCTCTCACGCCCCGATCGCCACACGCCCGGTCGCGCGATCCAAGCGGCTTCGTCGACTGGCTTTGTTCACTTCTAGGGGCAGCGTTTGTCCGCTGGTTTGGGCGGCAGTCGCGGATCTTGCGGCCCGTGAATGTTCACGAGAATCAGCAGCGCCCGCGGGGCGTCACTGCCCGGTGCGTGGCCGGGTGAGTCCAGCTCCGACCTTGATCAGCATCTGGCCGAGGAGGTGGAGAGCTCGTGCCCGTGTCGGCACTCCGCGCGCTGTGCCCGTCCAGTAGGAGTCGGTGAGTTTCTCGGTCATCGCGAGGGTCTGGCTGTCGTCTTGGGCGGCCAGCACGAGGACGAACCGCACGTAGTCACCGATGTCGGTGCCCTGGGGGTGCTGGTTCATGAAGCTGTGCAGGCGCCCTGTCAGGGCGGGCAGGGTACGGTCCGTCGGGAAGACGACGGCGAGGCCGGCGAGGGCCAGCCGAACTGCGGGGCATTCGGCTGGCCAGCGGGCCAGTAGATCAGGGGTGTGCAACTGGACTGCCTTGCAGGCCCGGGCCTCGCTGTCGGGATCGGCATGGTGCGAGGTGGCTGGCCAGGTCTCGGCGAGGTGACGCTCAGCGACGGTGGCGGCGCGGAACAGCAGGTCGACGGCTTGGAACCGATGTTGGGCGGGAATCCGGTCGTCGACGGCCAGGGCCGCGAGCAGGGCGAGGCCGTCGGCGGTGTAGGGCTGACAGGTGTCCTGGTGGAGGATCTCGTTGTAGAACTCGGCGAGGAAAGTCCGGTCGTCCCAGGCGGGATCGGTTTCTGAGTCGAACAGCATCGCCGCTTGGAGGGGCAGGCAGCCCGGCAGCCGATCGGCGATGACGTCCCGGAAGAGCTGCCGGATCGGCGGACCACAAGCGATCGCATCGTGCTGGGTCTGCTCGAGTGCGGCGTGCGTGTCCATGACCAGCACAGCCTACTGGAGCACTTGAGGCAGACAACGGCAGCGGTCAGCAGGCCTTGGCCGACTCATCGGCGCGAGCGCGAGCGCGGGTGCTGGCGAGGCGGTCGGAGTCGGTTCCGGTCTCGACGATGGTCCCGGCGGATCGCCGCATACAACTCGACCTTCGACACCTGCGGCATGACCAGGCGGCCGTCAGGCAGCATGAGCCTGGCTCCCCGTCTCGCCACGCGCATGGCCGGGAACACGGCGGCCTGGTAGGGCCGGCGAGCGGTACCGAAGTGAACGACGGAGGTAAAACATGAAGACAGGCGCGGACATGGATTCGCTCCGCTGGGCGGTGGCCTGGATGTGTGTCACCTTTACTCGCGACGTGAGCCCCGAGGAGGTCTTCACCCGGTACGGGGCCGACCCGGACCAGGCACGCCTGCTCGACTGGGACACAGCCTCGGACCTGGTCCCGGGCGACTCCGGTGACACGATGGTCTCGCTGCTGCGGTCCGGGAGGATCGATGAATGGGCCTTCTGCGTCGAGGAGGAAGGTGGCATCGGCTTCGGGGAAGAATCGCTCGCGGAGTTGTCTCGCGGCACTGAGACATACAGCCTGGCGACGACCGACGGAATCGACGTCTTCCAGTACTGGCGTGACGGCGCATGCGTCGAGTACTTCGAGCCAGGCATGGAGCACACCCGGTCCGAACCGTTCGGCCCCTGGTGGGATCGGGTGGAAGCGGTGCTCGCCGCGCACGAAGGAGAGGATGCCGGGATGGCACCTGTGGTGGCCCTCGTGCTGGAACACCTTGGCATCACCCTGGACGACGTCACCCTCGCCGGACCCTGGCCCAGCCTGACGCTCGCCGAGGACGATGCGCCGTCGGGGCCACTGGGCGACACCTACACGGGCGAGGGGCCGGTTCCGCCCGGGACTGTCGAGATCTTGTAAGACCCCACAACATCGATGATCTTGAAACTCAAGCGTCAGTGGTCACCGTCCGCGTTCGCTCCCCAAGATCTGTGCCAGAGCCCACAACCCGGGCTCTGGCTCAGGTTCTGTGGTGGGTGCGGGGGCTGCAGAGCCATGCCTCGCGCAGGCATGCCCCAAGCGCAGCCGAGGTGAAACGCGTGGACAGGGGTCATGGGATCATTCCGAAGCGCCAGGTCCTGAGGTCACG
>NZ_JBIRQM010000042.1:0-16621 GCF_044333225.1 Streptomyces sp. NPDC021080
TCGGCCACGGCGGCTCCTGCGGTCGGAATGGACGTCACCGCACATCCAACCGTCACGACCACCAACCCGGCGAACCTTCGCGGTCAGAGCACTAGAGGACCGCCGTGCGGGCGAAACTGCCGCGATGCGGACAACGCTGGCACAGGTGGCGGGGCAGGTGTGCGAGGCACGCACGTTTATCCGGGTGATGCGGGGCTGCGCGCTGGATGTCCGAAGCGGGCCTGCGTGGGTTGTGTCCGGGGCGGGTTGGAGTGGGTTCTGTGCCGTGTCTGATGCAACGTGTTCGTGTGTGAGTGCTGTTCGGTCTGCTGGTGTCATGGGCTGTGTGAGGTGAGGCTCGTCGTGCCGGTCGCCTGGGTGGCCGGGGTGGGGGTCGACAGGGTGGTTTTCGCGTCGGCCGTGTACCGGGTCGGCGACAGCGGGCTGCTGGTCCGTGCCGACGGCGGCTGCCGGCGCACTTGCCAGGACATGGCCGCACCCGCGACGGAGGCCGCTACGTTCGCGGTCGCCTGCCGGTGAGGGCTGCTCGTCGACCGGGCCGCGATCGCCGCCGTGTCGGAGATGGCCTGCCACCTGCTGAAGGGCTGCGATCGCCGCTGTGTCGGAGATGGCCCGCCGCCTGCTGAGGGGCTGTGCCGGCTGTGGGGCGTGGGGCTGCGCGTTCGGCTGGATCATGACCTGGCTGTTCCGGCTGGGCGTCGGCTGCGGGTGGGCCGGCTCGGCCGCGCTCTGCCGGGAAGGCCGGACCGGTCTGTTCCTCGTCGGCATGTGGCTGACCACGGTGCATCCGTACCGGCTCGCATTGCCGTCCCGGGCTGCAGCCGGGCTGCAGCCCGGCGTCTGGGCGCGACCGCCACCCCGGTGGAGCGCTGTGGGGTGGACGGCCAGTCGCTGCCCTTCGCCGACGACAGTTTCGATGCCGCCCTGTCGACCTGGACGCTCTGCACCATCCCCGACGCGGACGCCGCCCTGCGCGAGGTCCGACGTGTCCTCAGGCCCGGAAGGACCCTGCACTTCGTGGAACACGGCCTGGCCCCGGACGAGCAGGTACGCCGTTGGCAGCACCGCCTCGACCCGATGGAGCAGCGCATCTTCGACGGCTGCCATCTCACCAGGCCCATCGTCGACCTGCTCACTTCCGCCGGCTTCACCATCGCCGAACTCGACGTCTTCTACGAGAAGGGTGCCCCGAAGGCCATGGGCGCCGACTCCCTGGGGATCGCCGTATCTCCATGACAGCGCCGCCGCGACTCATCCCTCCGGATCGGCTCGCGGGGAGCCCGCCCACGGCACCGGGCGTGCTCCCGGAACGCTGACCGGCCGAACCCACGCTCACGGCGGCGGTCGCGGTCGCCGGCGTCCCCTGACGGCCCCCGCGTGATCGGCTTCGGCATCTCCGCAGCCGCGCGAGGCTGTGGGATCGCGCCGCGGTCCGCGCCTGGCAACAGGGAGCCTTCGCGCCTGCAGCAGCACGCGCTGGCCGGCAGGGGACCCTCCGCACCCTCGTTCGCGAATTGGATCTCGCACGTGCCCCAGTACTCGTCGAGGAGGTCCAGCAGTCCGAAAGCCAACCGCGCCTGGTCGGCATCATCCAGGTCTTCGGCGAGCACATCACCGGCCCAGGAGTGTGCTACCTGGTTGGCGGTAAGTAGCGCGTCCGGCTTCTCGTCGCTCACCCACCCGTTGCGCACCTGGCTGACGCCCTGATCAGCCAGCCAACGTTGCGCTGCCTCCTCGGCTTGCATCTCCACATGGGAGGTATGACAAGCCTTGCAAGATCCGAACGAAACGGCCTAGCCAGGAAATCGCGTGGAGATCAGCGACGTCCCTGACAGGCTGGGAGCATGGCGTCTCCCGGTGATCAAGAACTGAGCACGGCCCTTCGGAATGCCGATTCCCCGGACTGGTCCGTGCGCGCAGCGGCCGGTCGGCGGCTTGCGGCCTCGGACAGGCTTGACGAAGTGGCGGACGTTCTCCACCGCCTCCTCTTGGATCGCCGAGACTCCGCGGTCACCCAGGAGACGGCAGAGGCACTGCTCGCACGCAAGGACACCGCCGGCCTTCGCTGCGTGCTACTGGCCAGCAGCCAGGCTGTCGAGTTCTCGACCATAGATCAGCTTGGGGCCGCTCTGGACTGCAACCCCGAGTGGATGACGACCGACGGCGCGGACCGGCTGATCCAGCAACTGCACGAGCTCGCCGCCGATGAAGACGCCGGGGTCCGCGACGAGGCCCAAAGGATCCTCTCGCGTCTGCTGCCGCGCGAGGAATGGACACGAGACGGGGACGACGACCCGCTCTGATCCGACACGATAGTCCAGCCAGGTTCTCATGGGCTGGGCCCATCACTGACGCCGTCGTTCTTGATCTCGATCAGGATGTGCAGCCAGTGCATGGCGCCCTCGCCGCCGTCCCCGGCCCCAGGACCTCTCGCCGCTCCGCTGCTTGCCCCGACTCTGCACGGTCTGGAGGGTCTCGGCCCGTTGCCCGACACGATCACCGTGCACCTGGGCGTCGGCTACGACTCGGACACCACCCGTGCTCAGCATACGAGGCCTGCACGGACGCATCGCGCACACAGGGGAGCAGGCGCCCATTGGGGCCGGTCGGCGTTGGCATGTCGAACGCACTCGCGCGTGGCGGAACGCCTTTCACCGTCTCGCCCGGTGCTACGAGCGTCGCGTCACTGTCATCGATGCCTTCTTCGACCTCGCCGACACGGTCATCACCGTGCGCAGTCTGATCCGGCGGTCTTGGACAACTCACCGCTGGGACGAACGCCCGAACCGCCGACCGTGATCCTTCGGCCCCGCTCCGGTCACGTCGGCAGATCGGCGGAGAGGAAGGGGGCAAGGAGCGCGTATAGCGCGTCGGGGCGGTCAAGGGGGATGATGTGGCCGCAGTCTTGGAGGTGGTGTGCGACCAGGTCGTCGGTGATGGGGCGGAGTTGGCGTTCGAGCCCGGCGTCGACGGGGTGGGAGCCGATGGCCATGGTGGGCATGGTCAGCCGGGCCGTTGCGACGGCGTCCTGGATCTGGTGCGCGCTGGTGGGCAGGGCCCGGTAATAGGAGAACGCGCAGCTCAGGGCCTCACTCCCGGTGTATGCGTGGACGAAGGCGGCACGGATGTCGTCGGGTACTCCTCGCCCGAGCGTCCCCGAGTCGAGGAACCAGTTGACGTACGGGGCCTCGTTGCCGGCCAGGACGGTCTCGGCGAGGCCGGGGACGGCGTGGAAGCCGAACCACCACGGGGCACCGCCCGCGACGACGTCCTCCGCTCCGGGCAGGCGGCCGAGCAGTGCCTCCATCACGACCAGGCGCCGGACGAGGCTGGGCCGGCGCAGCGCGAGCAGGACGGCGGGGGCGGTGCCCGCGTCGATGCCGACCACCGCTGCCGAGGGCTCGCCGAGTGCGTCGAGCAGCCCTTCGACGTCGGCGGCGAGGGTGCCTGCGTCGTACCCCTCGACGGCGCGTGCACTGGCACCGAAGCCTCGAAGGTCCGGGGCGATGACCCGGTACTGCCCGGCCAGTCGGCCCATGATGTTGCTCCAGAGTTGCCAGGTGTGCGGGAAGCCGTGCAGCAGGAGAACCGCAGGTCCGTCCCCGGCGATTGCGACATTGAGTTGGACACCGTTCGTCGCGATGCGGCGCAGGTGGTGTGCGGTGGTGACGGGCATGACGGTTCCTCCCGGATGGTTACCATTGGTGACCACCAAACGATAGGTAACTGACCGACCGCTTCCTAGACGGCACTTTCAGGAAAGGTGATGAGCCACAGGTGACTACCCGAGGAGCCCGGGCCCCCGGTAACGGGGTGCGCGGCGATCTGTTCGATCCCCATTGTCCGACGCGGCAGTTGCTGGACCGCATCGGTACGAAGTGGACGTCCATGGCCGTCAAGACGCTCGCCGATGCTGCACCGGACGAGGTGCGCTTCGCGGAGCTGAGACGCCGGATGCCCGGCGTGTCGCAGAAGATGCTGTCCGTGACCCTGCGAAGCCTGACCCGCGACGGGCTGGTGTCACGCCGGGTCGAACCGACCGTGCCGCCTCGGGTTTTCTACCGGCTCACCGGACTCGGGCTGTCCCTGGAAGCCGCGCTTGCGGGGCTGCGGACCTGGGCGGAGGAGCACATGGCCGAGATCGACCGCGCCAACGAAGCCGCCGCCCAGGAGGCCGATGAGGGGTAGGCAGGCCGGTTCAGCGCTCAGTACTGGTGGTTGGGGTACTCGATGCAGCCGTCATCGCCGCCCTGATACCACGTCGTTTTGTCAGGTCGACGCCACAGGAGGACGTCGACGCGATGGTGTTGGCGGCACGTCGTTCCACTTTGACGGGCAGGACACACGGCGACGGCCGCGCACGCGATGAAGCAGTACCGCGCGCTGCCGGGCGAGGAGGCGATGAAGGGGATGCCGCCGGCGCATTGGCCGGCGGCGAAGGAGCTGGTGAAGGAGGGCGGAGAGATGGTGTTCGAGGACGGCATCTCCCGGCTCTGCCCGAACCGCCAAGATCCTGAACCCGGCCGTCGAGGGCACCTATCTGCGGTGGTTCTGATGCAACTGCTCGTCGGCGTAGTCACGCCAGGCGCGTGCCGGAAGGCGGTCGCGGTTCAGGAGCGGGATACGGTTCGCTTCGGCCCAGTGGCGAACGGTGCCTTCCGGGATGAGGCTGTCCGATCCGAGGAGGTCGGCGCGTCCGGCGGTGTACAGCCGGTAGGAGGCGAGAACACGGGCGTCGAGGGCGCCTGAAGTGCCGGGCTCGACGCCATGTCCTGCGGCCCAATGACGGGCAGCCTGGACGAGGACGTGGTCTGTCCGCCCTCGAGCGCGGGTCTTGGCCTCCTTCGCGAGGCAGCCGCAGCTCAGTGTGTTGCCCCGGCTGACGTCGGCCTGCACCGCGCCGATGAGCGTGCCGCCGCAATCGCATACGTAATCGCGCAGACTGCCCGCTCTCGGGGTCGGATTCTTGTACGGCGGGCCAATGGGCGTGAGGCGGCTGCCAGGCGGAGGCAGGGTCGCTTTGAGGCCGCGCTGCTCGCGCGGCGGCGCCACCGGCTTGGGGAGCCGGCGCGGCTGGTACCGCTCACCGAGAAGGGCGGCTTCCGCGTCGGCGGCGGCTGCTTCCGTTCCACGCGCTTCGTAGCCGGCCAGTCCGGGCAAGGGGTGCAGGCCGAGCTGGTGGATGCGTTTGAGGACGGTGAGGGTGACCTTCCAAGCCGACCAGCCCGATCCGACGACCACGTCGTGGGGCCCGACGGGCTCAAGATCCTCACGGACCCGGATGACATGCTCGCCTTCGGCGAGAAGCCGTTGTGTCTTGCGCCGGTCGTCGTCGGTCCGGTTGCGCCACCCTTCGGGCCCGTGGGATTTCCATCCGTCGAACTCAACGACCAGCCGGATGGTCTCGTCGCGCATGTCGACGCGGACGCACCGGTAACGGCTTCCTGCCTGCGGCGCGAGAAGCATCGGCGCTTCCAACTCGAGGTTCGGGAGGTGCGTGCGCAGCTCGTGGAACAGAGCCGTCTGCTTGCCGGAAACGTTGTGGCTGCATCGCTCGCACCCAGAACGCAGAGCCTTGGCCGTACGCCGGTTCGGCGGTGCCGGCCAGGCAGGATGTTCCGGGTCCGGGCACTTCCACATGACTTCGATCTTCGAGCCGACAGGCGTGTTCTCCGGGGTGCGCCCGTCCGGGCCCGAAATCCACTGTTCGGCGAGTTCGGGATACCAGGACTTGAGACTGTTCGATCGATCCGCGTCGTCCGAGTTGCAGACGCGGCAGCCGTTGACGCCCTTCAGTTCCCCATCCTTGATCCGTGTTCCCGTACGGCTCTTCGGCGTCTGCTCCCACTCGTGGGTGGCCAGGTACCACTCACCGGACTGGGGCCGGACGGCGAGAACCAAGTGGCGCCAGCGCACGACCTCGTTGCTGCCGTAGCTGATTTCCTCCGGTCTCCCGGAAGAGGGGTGCAGCTCCGCGGCGAGCGGGGGGATGGCGGCGATCGACCGTTCGAGAGCAGGGAGCTTCCCGGGGCGGGGGCTGGCACCCGAGCACTTCGGGCACATACTCGGTCTCGGCGTACGGCTTCGGTCCTTCGGCGGCGCCGGCCAGGTGCCGTGCGAGGGCTCTACCGTGCATCGCCACAGTCGTTTGGTCGCATCCCGCAGCCCGACATGGGCGGCGTCCGCGGAGTCTGCCCACTGCTCGGCGAGGACGGGCACCTGGCCGATGGTGAGCCTGCGAGGCTCCACGACCTCGCGAACGGCGGCCACGATCCTGCTCCGCAGGACCTCGGTTTCCGCCTCCTGGCGCGCAATCTGCGCGCGTACCTCAGCGAGGAGAGGCAGCATTTCGGCACGCCACGCTCGTGTGTGCTCCTGCCAGCTCCTCTTTTGGGCTTCGTACCGGTCGGCTCTCGACAGTTCGTAAAGCGGAGCGGGCTGCGTGAAGGACTGCTGGCGCGACGAGCTCTTCAGGCCGCTTTCATCCGGTTCGCTGATGATCGTCTGGGACATGACGTCATCCTGGCAGTCCGCACTGACAGTCGTGCTGAGCCGACTTCCTCGATCCTTTCGCAGTCACCCAGAACAGCACAGGCGTACGGCCTTCACTGCTTGCCCGTGATGAGCGCGTACCTGCTGTTGCGTTCGCGGTCGTCGTCAGCATGGGATGCGGCGACGCATGCCCGGCTTCCCCGGCAAGCACTACCACCAATGCACCCTCGACGACCGTGCCAGCCAGTCCGTCGACTACGTCCGCTCCGTCCGCGACGAGATCGAGCGCCGTGTTCGCGGGCTACTCGGCGATCCGGGCGTTCCGGCACAGCGCGGATCGGGCTATCTCAAGATTGCCGCCCGGCCCGGTAAAACCCGAGCACCGTTCACCGAGTCCGCCCGGCCCCATGGCGCCGACGGGAGCTGAACGGACACTGCGACACGACGAAGTGCCGCCGGTAGCACGGCGGCTCCCGTGGCTTCGGCTGTTCTTCCGCACGTCCTGCACAGTGCCGTGCCCGTCCACCTCTCAAGGTGGCCGGGCCGAAGTGGCCGGAGCACCCGCTGCCTGATCTACAGCGGTTGGGGCTTGATCAGGGCGAACGGGGCGCCCTGCGGGTCGGCGACCACCGACATCCGGCCCGCCATCATGTCGAACGGCGGGGCCAGCACGGTACCGCCGCGCTTGACCAGGGCGTCGACGGTGGAGTCGGTGTCGTCGACGGCGAAGTAGGTCAGCCAGTGCGCGGGAGTGCCGGGCGGGTCGTTGGCGAGGAGGGTGGCGCCGCCGACCGCCCGGCCGCCGACCTGTAGTTGCCAGTAGCTGTCGGCGCCGTCCAGCGGCTCGATCTCGATGCCGAACGCTTCACCGTAGAAGGCGGTGGCGGCCAGGACGTCGCTGGTGTGCAGCTCGTTCCAGGTCAGTGCACCGGGCTCGTTGACCACCCGGGCGCCGAAGAACTCGCCGGGCTGCCACACGCCGAAGACCGCGCCCTGCGGGTCGGCGGCGACCAGCATTTTGCCCAGGTCGCCGACATCCATGGTCGGAACGAGCAGGGTGCCGCCGGCGGACACGATCGCGTCCTGGGTGGCCTGGGCGTCGGTGCTGGCCAGGTAACTGGTCCAGACGGTCGGCGGCTCCGGCATACCCTCCGGGGCCATCGCCGGACCGATTCCGGCCACGGCCTTGCCGTTGAGCTCACAGACCGCGTATCCGCCGAATTCGGCCGGGCCCGGCTGCCCCCTCCAGCCGAGCAGATCGGCGTAGAAGTCCAGCGCGGCCTGCTGGTCCTGCGCCATCAGATCGACCCAGCACGGGGTACCGGTTGCGTACGGAGTGGTGACTTCGGGCATGCGCGTTCCTTCGGATAGGCGTCTCGCGCCACTCTGTCGCCGCTGACCGGCACCGACCGTCCGACACGCCAACTCAAAGGAGGTAAGCAGACAGCCTCCAGCGCAGCCGGCTCACGCCCGTGACACCTCTCGGCAGCCAGCCGCCGTGAACGATCAACCCGCGGTGCACCAGCGGCTCAATGAAGCGCGACCCGTCGAGCCATCACCGAGCTCAACGAGTTCGGCTACACCGTTACCCTCAACCCGAGGGAGTCCGCAGCCGGACCGGCAGTCCCGAATGTCTGGACGGTCATCCGGGACCACCGGGCACTCAGCCCTGCTCGCACGCTTCCTGACCTGCTGCTCTTTACGCGTCAGGCATGGTGGTGACACCTTGGCGGCAGGGACGACGTGTCCTCTCCTCTGTGGAGGGGCCCGATGCCGTCGACTTGGGCGCAGCCGCCATCACGCGTACGGCAGGGCTGGGCCGTCCCTGGTCCGCCCGAGGGCGACCGCGCCCGCTGGCTGCGTCGACGGGTCAGCCTTCGGCCTCGACTTCGTCCAGTAATTCGATCGCATCCTGATACGCCTCGCTGAAGGCTTCGGGGTCGTCCTCGACGAGCACCCGGAGGTGGGCAACCGCCTCGCGGAGCGGCGCCACCGCTTCCCCGGTCCGGTCCGCCGCGTACCGTGACAGTCCCAGCATGAAGAGTGCGTTAGCGAGGTCGGGCAGACTTGCGGGATCGGCGGCGGCCAGGGCGCGGCTGTGGCTAACGTGCTCCTCCGCGAGGTCTGCGGCCTCGGCCCATCGGTCCGTCACCGTGAACAGCGACACCTGTTGGGCCAGCGCCATGGCGAGGAACGGCAAACGGCCCACGGGGTCGGCCGCGAACAGCATGCGGCCGAGCTCACAAGTCTCCTGACCGGCCACCACTGCTTCCGGTTCCCGATCGGACTCGGCCAGCGCGACGGCCAGGAAGAGCAGCGACTCGGCGAGCACGGGCAGGTACTGGTCGGGTTCCTGCTCGGCCGGGTCGCGGCGGAGTGCCACGGCCTCCCGCAAGGCGTCGGCGGTTTCGCCGCTTCTGTCCTGCTGGTTCAGTACCAGGGCCACCATGCTCCAGCCCACCGCGAGCGAGGCGGGTCGGTGCACCGAATCCTCGCCGTCCAATGCCCGGATTCGCTTCAGGGCCGATCGACTCATCACGCGGGCCTCGTCGGGTCGACCGATCGCCAGCAGACCACCCGACCGCAGGCCTGCGACCTCCGCGAGTGAGGTGAGGAAGAGCTCGGGCTGGTTCTCCGCGAGTTCGTCGAGGTGCTCCGCGGCCTCCTCCCAATGCTCCACGGCCTCCGCCCACCGGCCCGCCTCACCCAGGGCACGGCCTAGGGGCACCAACGCGTACGCCAGCATGGGGCGATGGACTGTCGAAGCGGCCACGAAGAGCGAGCGCAGTGACTCCACCGCCTCCTGGCCGACCGTCAGCACGTCCTGCCACCTCTCCAGTCCGGCCAGCTGATGAGTCCTCGTTGCCAACGCTTCCGCCAGCATCATTGGGTTGAACGCCGGGTGGTCGGCCGCCACGTTCCGGAGCAGGGCGATCCCTTCCCCGGTGACCGCGAAGGCGTCCTCTGGACGGCCCAGCCCTGCCAAGGGTGTGGCAAGGCTCACCAACGCTGCCCCCAGGAGCGAAGCGGCCCCGGCTCCTTGATCGTCAGCCGCCCGCAGACGATCAACGGCCTCTTCGCCCGCGGCCAACGCCGCGTCCCATCGGCTCAGCCTCGCCAGTGGGGCGACGATCGCGGTCAACGCCATCGCCAGCGTTGCCGAGGATGCTTCCTCACTGCTCGTCGCCCGTAGGTATCCGATCGCCTCCTCTCCGGCTGTCAGCCCTTCCTGCCAGCGGCCCAGCACCGTCAGGACACCCGACAGGACGGTCAGCGCCAGACCCAACTGCGCAAGGTGCTCGTTTTCTCCCGCGGCCGCAGCCCGCCAGTGCTCGACCGCCGCCTCGCTCTGAACCCGTGCCTCCTCCCAGTGGGCCGACTTGGCCAGCAACGCGGCCAGGCGGTTCAAGAGCGTTCCGATCAGCTCGCTGTAGCGGTCGGGGAGACTCCCGGCAAGCGTGGTCGCCTCTCGGAGGTCAACCAGCGCCTTCTCCGGCCGTCCCGCCGCCAGGAGTTCGTCGGCGCTGTCGTCCAACGCCCGCACCAGGGAGGGCAACCAGGCTGCCGGGGTATCCACGGCGAGCAGCCGCAGGTGGCCGATGCGTTCCGCCCGCGCCGCTCGGGCCTCCTCCCGGCGGCCCAGCAGCTCCAACACACTGACGAGCCCGTCCGTAGCCGCGACCAGCAGTGGGCGGTGGCCAGGCGACAGCCGCTCGACCAACCACCGGCACCGCGCTACCGCCTCGTCGACGACGGCAGCCGCTTCCTCGGTACGGCCGGCCTGCTCCAAGGCACAGGCGAGGTTGCACAGCGCTGCGGTCAGCCCGGGCGTGTACACCCTTGGCAGGCGCCCGGCCATCTCCCGGTAGTGCGAGACGGCCTCCTCTGCTGCTGCCAATCCCTCCTCGTAGCGACCGAGTTCCGTCAACCCGCTGGCGAGGTTGTTCAGGCCGAGCGCCAACTGAATCTGGAAGAAGCCCGCGTCAGCCGGCTGCCGTCGGGCGCAGGTGACCGACTCTCGGGCCAGTTCGACCGATTCCGACCAGCGCTTCAGGTTGTCGAGGCTGAGCGATTGAAGGTTCAGAGCGAGGCAGAGCCCAAGTTGGTGTGCCCTCGGATGGCGTTCGGCGAGGGTCCGGCTTCGGGCCACCGCTTCCTCTCCCACGGTCGCTGCCTCGTCCCACCGACCCAGTGCGGCAAGGCCTTTGGCTTTCAAGGCCAAGGCCATCGCGAGTCCGCCGGGGGCCACATCGACGGAGCGGTAGTCGCGGACCGCCTCCTCGATCACCTGCAGCGCCTCCTCGGCCTGCCCGGTCTCATCCAGTGCGCTGAACAGTCCGAGCAGGCCGACGGTCGACGCCGGCAAGCGGCCCGCCGGGAGCTGGCCGGCAAGCTTCCGGCCGATCGCGACGGCCTCCCGGCCCGCCGACTCGGCTGCCTCCCACTCACCCAGTGAGCACAGGTCCCCACTCAGCAGGGCCAGAGCCTCCGGAAGTAGCCGGTACCGCGCGTTCGGACTCTCGGCCGACAGCGTTCGGCACAGGGCGACCGCCTGCTCCACCACCACCTGTGCCTCGGCGGTCCGACCCATGCTCCTCAGCCCCTGCGCCTCGCTCAGCAGGGCTGTTGCCAGGCCGAAGACGAATAGATCGTCCGTCGGCTCCCGATCCATCAGGTCGCGGCACAGCGCGGCCGCTTCCCGGCCCGCGTCCTGGCACTCCGCCCAGCGACCCGTGTCGGCCAGGGTTTTGGCCAGCGTGACGAGGGATGTCGCGAGACCCCACTGGTGCGCACCCGAGCCGGGCTCGGCCAGCGTGCGGTGGTGCTGTACCGACTCCGCAGCCGTCGCCAGCGCCGCGTCCCGCTCGCCCAACTCGCTCTGCTGAACTGCGAGATTGTGCAAACCCTGGGCCACGTACTTCAGATGGGTGTCCGGGTCGTCCTCCACATGCCGGCGCAGCCACTCAGCCGCCTCGTCAGCGAGCGCCACCGCTTCGTCGTGCCGGCCGGCGGCGCTCATCGCCCTGGACAGTCCTGTCAAAGCCACGGCGAGAGCCAGCGCGTCCGCTTCGTTGCGCCCCGCCGCCGCCCGGAGCAGGTCCACCGCGTCGAGCGCCGTATTCGCCGCATCCGCGCCACGGTCTGCCTCACCCCCGAGTCCGGACAGCGCCCCGAGGGCCAGTGCCAGGAGCATCAGCGTCGTACCGTCCTGCTCGCTCTGGCCCACGAGCCGATCCACCACCTCTTGGGCCGTGGTGGCAGCCTCCGCATGCCGCCCCGCGTCGCTGAGACTCGCCGCCAGCAACAGCAGCATCAGCGCAAGATGGGGAAGGAGCTTGGGATCCGTCCCTGCCCGCAGGCGGAATCGACCGACTGCCTCCCGGGTGGCCTGGGACAGCTGTACGTCGACGGGTCGCGCCGAGATCGGGCCGGTGGGCGCGACCGCGTCAAGCAGAAGATCGCTGCCCTCCGGCTCGATGAGACCACGGCTGACTGCCACCGCCTCCCGCAGGATCGGCAGGGACTCCTCGCTCCGTCCCAGCTCCAGCAGCATTCTGGACAGCGCGCCGAGGCTCAGCGCGAGTCGGGACAGGTACTGCTCTGGGTCGTCCTCGGCCAAGCCCCGGTGGAGCTCGGCCGCCTCCCGGGCCACGTCGACGGCTTCCGGCTGCAGCCCGGCCTCGCCGAGCGACTCCGCCAGCCGGAGCAGCGCCATGGCCAGCACCGGTGTGTACGTGGCCGGGTCCGTGACGGCCGACAAACGGCACCGCTCGGCGATCCGCCGGCCGAGCCGCACCGCGGTGTGCACCAGGGTCAGGCTGGATCCGGGGAACAGGTCGTGCAGGGCTCGCAGGTCCGCGAGCGGAGTAGTCGGGTCTTCGATCACGGCGGTGAGCGCGGCGATCAGCGGCTCGGGCCTCGCGAGCCGGGTCGCGGTGGCGACGACGGCTTCGGCGAGCCGACGGTGGTGACTCACGCAGAGCTTGGTGAGATGCCGGTCCAGGCGGCCGTCCAGCACCGGGTCGGCTGCGGAACGGGCGTACACGGTGAGCAGTTGTTCGCGCTGGGCCCGGTTCGCCCCGTCGAGCAGATTGTCGGCCAGGCCGGGGTCGTTCAACAGGACGAGGGCCACGTGGCGCTCGGCGAGCCGGTCGGGCTGCAGGGTGCTGAAGGGCTGCGGCGGTAGTGCCGGATACAGCTCCGCCAGCCAGCGCGTGACCCGATCGCGCAGATCGGTCGGCTGATCGGCGAGGGCGGGGATGCGCCGCCACAGCTCGCGGGCCTGGCCGAGGTCGGCGGCACCGGTCAGATGGACCGCGGCGAGCGCTGCCTGCAGCGTCTGTTCCGACAGCGCTGCCCGCAGCCCCCGCGTGTCAGCACTGGGCCACCAATAGTTGCGTTCGTGGACGAGCAGCCGATCCTCGACCAGCCTGACGACCTGCCCGCGTGGGCCAGGCCGGGCGGCGTCGAGAAGGTCCGCGAGCGCGGTCATGTGCAAGGTCAGCGGATTGCCGTTCCGCGGGTGGTCGAGTCCGTCGGGGGCTGGGCGGGCAGCAGCCAGGGCCGCCCAGTCGGGCCCCGCGTACCCGGACATCCCAGCCAGCGCTGCCGCGAACCGTTCCAGGGCGACACGATACGCATGTGGCCTCGCGGCGGCTTCGTCGTCCTCCAACCCGTCCAGCCGCCACTCCGGTGCCCCATCCAGATACTCCCCGACCCGACTGTGCAGCTCGCGCTCCCACCAGTCGCCACGGGCCCGGGCCACCAGCAACACCTTGAACGGCTGGCTCCCCGATTGGTCGGCTGCCGCCGCCACCAGCCCAAGGACCTGCGCGCTCCGGCTCTCCGCGTAGTCCAGCACGACCAGCAGAGGCTTCGTCAGATCCCTTAGCGCACGCAGGTCCTCGGTGGACGCCTCGGGCTTCGGCCACAGCACGGCCCACCCGTCGCCGGCCAGCCGCAGGGCCAGCTCATGGGCCAGCCGGGTTTTGCCCTGCCCGGCCGGCCCATGCACGAGCGCCACGTCGAAGCCCGCCGGTGCGCACCACTGCGCCAGCTCTGCAAGCAGCCCGGTCCGGCCATGGAACGGGACGATCCGGCGGTCGGCGTGCAGCAGTGCGGCCGGCGAGCGTTTGGGCGCGCCGTACCGCTCGGGGTGGGCGGCCAAGTCGGCCAGCTCGTGCAGTTCCACCGGTTCAAGCTCAGCGGGCGGCACGTCGTACGCAGTCAGCGCCTCCCGAAACCCCTGCTCGTGGTGCAGTGCATACGCGGGCGACAGCACCAATTGTGTGCCCCCGGAGTGTGCCCGATCGGCCTGCACCACACCGGTGAGCAGCGGACCGCAGAAGACCGCCCCGCCCGACATCCCGCCCCAGGGGGAGGGCAGTTCGGCACGCTCGGGCGGCGGCTCCCGAACCGTCATCACGTGCCGGTTGGCGACGTATCCGCTTCCCGGATTCAGCCACCCGGACACCTGCTCCACCTGGGCGGGCCACCCCTCGCGCTGTGCGTACTCCGGCAGGCCCCACGCCTTGCACTCGACCCCCGTGCGGTCGGTGACCAGCCGCCCCCATCGCACAGGCGGCGACGGCGTCCACGCCAGGCCGTCGACGCGCAGGAGCGCCGCGTCGGCACGGCCGCCGACCGTGCCGCACCACACCACGACCGCGTCGAAGATTCCGGCCTTGCCCGGCCGGAACACCCGCGCCGGGAGGCCGACCGCACTCGGGCCTCCGCCCGTCCCACCTGCCACGGCGTGCGCGGACGTCAGGACCAACCGCCTGCCAACCGCATAGCCGGACGCCGGTCGACCCGACGCTTCAACCCCCACCACCTGCTGCCGGTCCACCCTGTCCCCCCGCCCGCACCCGATCCGTCGTCATTCCTACCGGGCCCGGCCTTGCAACCTGCCCGGGCCCCGGTCAGCCGGGGAGCAACCCCTCCGTGGGCCCCGGCCCGGCCGGACGCGCCGGGTCGCCACTGACCAGCAGGTCGCCGCCGTGCGCCGCGCGCGGCGTGAGCGTGAAAGACACCCGGTGAGTACGGCCACGGGACACTCCGGCCCCCGTCTCTGCACCGATGGCAAAGATCTTGAAGCCCGCCTTGGCATTGGCATCGGCCCGCAACTCGACCTCGAACTCCATCTCCACCGGGCCGACGGCGAACACCAGGTCGGGGTGGTCGCCACTGGTCCGCGCCGCCTCCAACAACTCGTCCCGCACTGCGGCAATCGCGTCCACCAGCGGAATGTCCACGCTCATCGGCCCCTCGCTCGACGGTCCGCCATTTCGGCAGTCCTACCGTAGGACCGCACCATAGTTCGGCGCAGCGGTATCGTCCTGGTCCGCTCAAATCGGGCGGCGAGATGATCAATACCGTCCATGGGTGAACCCGAATCGATCCAGAAGCGCCCCGAAATACTCTTGCCCCGGGCCCCGGTCGGCGCACAGCCGGGCATCGATCGCGCGCCGCGGTCTCCGGCGCCGCTGATCTCTGCCCCCCGCACGTGCGGGGATGGTCCCAGCACTCACGGGTAAGGACGTAGGTCTCCGCGTCGCCGAAAGCCGTGGCGAGGACGGTGGCAGGCGGAGCCTGGTCCGGCGCCCTGCTGTCCGTCGCCAAGTCGGGCTTCTGGTGGAGTTGCCGCAGGATTCGTTCCCGGAGTGCCAGTTCACCCGCACTACTTCGTACCGGGGCTGTTGAGGTGTTCACTGTGTGCCGCTTCTGTCGCACCGAGCGATCAAGATTCGGTTGAATAGGTGCAACTGCAGATGAGGTAGGCATATCTGCAATAGCGTCACCTGGTCCCGGTCGCGACCGGGTTCACATGCTTTCGCGGTACACCAGGAGAAGACGCACGTGGACGAGCTCGTCACGCTTCCAGAACCACCCGCCGCCGTACCTGCCGCGCTGGACGCGGCTCCGGAGGCGCCGAGCGTCACGCCGGAAGAACCGGGTGCACCCAAGCAGCAGGGTGCGCGGAAGCCGTTTTTGCTGGGGGCGGTGACCGGAGCGGCCGTGACGGCTGTGGTGATGGGCGGGATCGGGCTCCTCATGGACGACTCCGAGTCCGGCGGCAGCTCGAAGGCCGCATCGTCGTATTCCGCGGCACCGGCCGAGGACGACGCGAAGGCGGCGGACGCCTCAGACGACGAGACGCAGGAGGTGTACAACACCGACCCGTCGCCCGATGACTTCGAGCTGACCCTGAAGACCACCCAGAAGCAGTGCTTCGGTTCGGCGGGGTGCAACGTCACCGTCGAACCCAACTTGGCTTACGCCAGCGTGATCCCGCTGGATCCCGACGCGACGATCTCCATCACGTACGAGATCCGGGGCGATGAGAGCGGAGCGATCACGCAGACAATGGAGCTGACCGATCAGACCCAGCTGTCGTACCACGAGACAGCACTCTCGACCGGTAGCAGTGGGGTCAAGGTCATCGCCAGGGTGACTGACGTCGAGACTTCCTCGTAGAAACCCGCCCAGAGGATCCGTCAGGCTCCATACGCACGCCATCGACGCGGAAGGCGATGGCTCCTTGTGGAGCGCAAGTGTCCGATGACCATGCCCACCACCGCGGTGCTCCTGGCTTTCGGCGCTGCCGTGACCTGGTTTTCTGCCGGCTGGTGCCGGCCTTCCACCGAGTGGCGTGCGCCAGACGGGGCGTTGTTAGCCCATCACCATTCCGTTGTGGCGTGGGACTGGGTGGGCATGGCAGTTGCCAGGCTTGTCGGGGTGGCAGGCACGACCTTCACATGGCGTGCTGGCGCGCAGGGACGCCGGCACGCGGACGCCAGTCGCTTCTGTCTGGTTGGTTGGGATCGACTTGTCAGCTGGCCGGCATCGTCACCGATCTGCCCCGCTGTGATCGGCCGAACTACTCCGCGACAGCTGTCGTGGACGGTGACGGCCTGCGACTGCGATCGACGAACTGACGACGCTGGCGACGTTCGCGGCGAGTGGTTTCTTCCTACTTGTAGGCCACAAACTGGCCGATCACGCCACCGGCCAATGTGACTGGCAGGCGGCGGCTAAAGGGTGTTGCACAAGGCTCTGAGCTGGGCATCTTCTTTGTATGGCTGGGGTGTTAAGGGCTGAGCGGATGTGGGTGGAGACGTTCACGGGG
>NZ_JBIRQM010000043.1:0-14239 GCF_044333225.1 Streptomyces sp. NPDC021080
CCGCACAAGGAACGATTTCAAGGCGACTTCCGCACCCACCATAAAAGATCAACAACTACAACGCGTGACCGCTCACGGAAGTTGTGCCAGACCCCTGCGATGGCCCCGTTTCTCCGGCTTGAGCCGGCCCCACTGCATGGCTCGCGCGGCCGTCGTTCCGGCTTGTGGTGGCCCCGGGTTCCGGCGGGGACCGGCCCCAGGTCTTCAGGATGATCTTTCGCTGGCAGGATCAAACGACTACGTTGCTTTCCGTGTTCACCGCAGAAGCCGCCTCGACATTCATCAGCACGTTCCTCGCCGACTTTGCGGAAGTGGCGAAGTCGGACAGAGTCGCCTTCGTCTCGTCTGTGCTGGACTGGCGCAAGTTGGCGCCGGTTGCGGTGGGTCCGAGCTGGGAGGAACTGAGTGACGGCCAGCGCGAAACCGCCCTGGCTGCCCTCACGGACCACGTCGCCTCGCTCATCGCGGACCTTCCCCTGACGAGTGCGTCCCTGGTCATCACGGATAAGGATCCGGATGACAGCAGCGAGTTCAGGGTCATGACTGGCGCTCTTGTCGATGGGGAGGCGACCGAGATCACTTTCTGGGTGTTCGAACAGGCTGGCAGAGGGCTCAGGATGGGAGATGTCGGGGTGGAGGGTATGTCCTTCCTCGGCAGGTTGCGTCCACGGCTGACTGCCATCGTGGAGAGCCAGGGCATCGACGCGGTGATCCGTGAACTGCCCCAGATGGTTGGGTAGGAGCGGACTGCGGGGGAGTGGTCCATGAAGCCGTTGCCATACCGATCATGGAGTCTGTCGATCGAACGGGAGTCTCGATCGGGTGATCGCGGGCCCTGCCCAGCATGAGAGCAGGGCCTGGCGGTATGCGGGGAAAATCCAGGGGAGCGGACGGCCGCGCGCTGCTACGGTCGGGCGCCATGAGCTGGCTTCCTGATGACTTCGTCCACCCCGTCCTGGTACCGCTGCCGGGCGGTGGTCATCACCTGCGGCCGATCCGGGAGGCGGACACCCCGCTCGACTATCCGGCTGTGATGGGCTCGCGCGAGCGGCTGTGGACCATCTTCGGCCCGGCCTGGGGCTGGCCCGCGGCCACCATGACCTACGAGGCCGACCAGGCCGACCTGTTGCGGCACGAGAAGGAGATCGCCGCACACCAGTCCTTCAACTACGCGCTGTTCGACGCGGCGGAGACAACTCTGCTCGGCTGTGTCTACATCGACCCACCGGAGAGGGCCGGCGCGGACGGCGAGATCTCCTGGTGGGTGGTGGACGAACTGGTGGGCAGCAAGGTCGAGCAGGCCCTCGATGCGCTGGTGCCGCAGTGGATCGCCGCCGACTGGCCGTTCGAGCAGCCGCGCTTCCTCGGCCGCGAGATCTCCTGGTCGGACTGGCTCGCCCTGCCGGAGCATCCCGACACGTAAGTGGTTGTTGCACGTACCGATCCCGAAGGCTGTCGATCGAACGGGAGTCTCGAGCGGGTGACTGCGGCGGTTTCCGCGCGTGAAAGCAGGGCCTCCTGGTAGCTCGGGGGCGCGATCCCATTCCGAGTGGTTCCCGGAAGCCCTGTTGTCTTTGTTGTACGTGCCCGAGCACGTTGACTTCAACTCGCCCGCCGTGTCGTGCGATTGCCTCACGCACATGTACGGCAACGCGGCCGACCATCCGGACCGGGTGCGCCGGTATCCGTCGGACATGACGGACGCGGAGTGGGCGGCCGTCCGGCCATTGCTGCCGGTACCGGCCTGGTTCCAGGGGCGGGGTGGACGGCCCGAGGGCTACTGCCATCGGCAGCTGTTGGACGCGATCCGCTACCTGGTCGTGGGCGGGATCTCATGGCGGGCGATGCCCGCGGACCTTCCTGCATGGGCCCGGGTCTACGCCTTCTTCCGCCGCTGGCGCGAGCACGGGCTGATCACCGAGTTCCACGACCGGCTGCGCAGGAAGGTCCGTGAGCGCGAGGGCCGCGAGGCCGAGCCCACTGCGGGGATCATCGACGCGCAGTGGGTGCGGGCCGCCGCGACGGTGCAAGACGCCGTGCCTGGCAGCGCGAAACCCGTGGCCCGAGAGCTGGAGGTTCCGTAGCGTGTCGGTCATGCCGATGCCCGTCCTGTACTGCCGTGATTCGTTGAACCCTCGACGCGTAGACGAACACTTCGCGCTGGAAGCGCGGGAGGTCCGCGCCTGTGGCGGGGCAGTAGGGCTGATCGACCACGACGCACTGTTGCGGGGCGACGCGCAGCAGGCAGTTGCCCAAGTTCCCACGGGGTTGGGAAGTGCCTGGTACCGAGGCTGGATGATTCCCAGCAATCGATACGCCGCGTTGGCTGAGGCCCTGAGCCGACGTGGCACCGAGCTGCTCGTGACAGCGGAGCAGTACCGCACCGCTCACGAACTGCCAGGCTGGTATGCAATGTTCGTCGACATCACGCCCACGAGCGTGTGGCGCCCCACGAAGCCCGGTGAGATGCCGACCGCCGACGACCTGGCTGCTCTCGCCGAGCCCCTGCTGCCAGGCCCGGGAATCGTGAAGGACTACGTCAAATCGCGCAAGCACGAGTGGGAGCAGGCGTGCTTCATTCCCGATCTCGCCGACGCCGTGGAGCTGACGCGGGTCGTGCAGCGCTTTGTAGAGTTGCAGGAGGAGTTCCTGGCTGGTGGGATCGTTCTCCGCGCCTTCGAGACGTTCTCGCGGCTTGAGTCCGTCGCGGCTGAAGTACGCGTGTGGTGGCTGGATGGTGAACCCAGGCTGCTGACGCCCCATCCGGATAGCCCGTTTGGGCGCGGGCTGGTGCCCGACCTTGATCACATCGGGCCTGTGGTGCGGCGCCTAGGATGCCGGTTCGTCACAACCGACGTGGCCCTTCGCTCGGACGGGGTATGGCGTGTCGTCGAAGTCGGTGACGGCCAGGTCAGTGATCTGCACCAGTCGAGCAGCCGAGGCGAATTGGCCGCGCTGCTGGTCGGTCCGTAGCACTTGCTCTCCTTCCCTCACCAGTCAAGTGGTGAGCTCGTCAGGCATTGACCGGTTCATGGGCGAGAGCCAGTCGTCTGTGTCGCGGTGGCGGCCGAGTCCGACTGCGGAGAACTCGTCGACGTGGCTGCCCCTGGCGGCCCCGAGTCGCCGCAGCGCCTGAGAGATCGGAGTGCCGGTCGTCGGCGACGGCTCCCCTTCGGCCAGACGCAATGGGCCAAGGACCACCTTGCCCGCATCCCAGACCTGGGCGGTCTGGGTCCCCGCCCCGCCGAAGTAATCGGCCTCGACGTAGGCCACCGGTCCTGTCTCCGAACACGCGGTCAGCAGGCGATCAAAGCCCGCCGGTGCCTTCCAGAACCCGTTGAGTTCGGGTGCTTCGGCGATTGCGACGGCATCGAACAGCCCGTCGGACATCGGCAAGAGCCAGAGGTGCTGGCCGAGAGGAACGACGCACGCCTCTGTGGTGGAGTCGGCCAACTTGCGGAGCACGGATTCGGTGGCGATGACCGCCTGCAGGCAATACATCCGCTCATTCTCGTCTGGCCGCTGATCGCGGCGCGACGCCGGGTATGCCGAGGTCGACCGGTGCGACCCTGGTCTGGCGCCTGCGTCTCACCCAGCCGCAGATCACCCAGGTCTGGGCCGACCGCGGCTACGCCGGCGAACTCGTGGACTGGGCCCGCGACCGCCTCTGGCTCACCCTGCGCATCGTCTCCCGGCCCAAAAGCACCGAGGGATTCGTCATCCTGCCCCACCGCTGGAAAGTCGAGCGCACCATCGGCTGGTGCATGAACGCCCGCCGCAACGCACGCGACTACGAACGCCTGCCCCAACACTCCGAAGCCCACCTGAACCGGGCACTCATCACCATGATGACTCGGCGCCTCACCCGCAAAAGCCCCCGCGCCGACTGGACCAGGAAGAGGGCTGCCGGCGGATGAAGGCGAGTTGCCGGTGGGTGCCTCATGCTTCGGCCTCGGCCAAGCCGTAAAAGACGGTGAAGAGCCGCACCTGGATGCCCTCGTCGTCGTGCTCGGTCTCGTGGAGTTCCTGGATGAGGCCGGCGAGCCGCTCACGGAACTCGGCAGCCTTCGCGGCCGGGATGGTCTCGCTGACGCCGATGGTGATCGGCTGCAGCTGTGACGAGGCCACGCGTCCGGCTTCCAGGTATTCGGTGCGGGAATCGTCGAATGCGGAGGCGATGGCCGCGGCTGCGTCAGCGGTCTGTTGCTGCAGTACTTCAGCACACTCACCGCAATGCTCGCGCTCGCGGCCACGCTCGCGCTGGCCGCCCTCTACTCCCTGGGCAAACCGGCGGGCAGGCCCGCTGGCCCGAGTAGCCAATGAGTCAGGCGGGACGACTGATGAGTCGGTGACGTGAGAGCAGATGTCCGGCGGCGCTACTACGCGCCCGCTGGACGTGCTTGGGCTGCTCGAACGCGGGATGCACGCGAAATAGGGGCATCAGCACGTCCAGGAGCTCGGTCACCTCGTCGTCGGCGTCACTCATGACGCGGATCTGTGCCCCATCAGGCGTCCACCTCGCTCGACGCGTCGTCCTCCATGAGAAGCCAGGGCGCTGCGCCGGTGACCGTGAAGGGCACGCGGGCCGCAACGAGATCGAGGGTGCCGAGCAGCTCGGCGACGTGTTCCGTGTCGTCCAGGTCCGGCGGGACCGGGCGGCCGGCGGCGGGGCCGCAGACCACGGGCACGCCCTCGGGGTGGCTGTTGACCCGGGCGAGCCACTCGGGCGTCAGGAAGGTGGGCGCGTCGAACAGTACGTATCCGTCGGCGTGGGCCAGGCGCAGCGTGGACGGGGCGGACGGCTCCGGGCCGCGGGTGACGGTCGCAGTCCAGCCGGGCGTAGCGAGGTTGCTGATCCGGTAGCGGAACCCGAGGTCGTGCAGTCGCAGAGCCCAGCTATTGCCCCAGTGGCCGAAGTCGGGGAGGCCGCCGGGCGGCGGGGTGAACCACCGGGGCTCGATGGTCAGTGCGGGCGCCCAGTCGTAGACGTCCGGCCGGGCCATGAGGGACAGCACTGCCTTCTTGTCGGGGTCGGCGGCTGAGGAAACGGAGTGCGGGTAGCAGTACTTGGGCGGGGCGTCGGATTGCTCGGGGTAGTCGTACATGCGTATGAGGGGCCCGGGGATCTCGCTGGCCGGTTGGCACGCGTACCAGAACAGCGGGTCGTAGTCGCAGGCGTCCGCCGCCGCCAACTCTTGTTCGGTGGGGCCCTGGTGGGTGGACCATCGCTCGATGATGCGGCGCGCTTCGGGGTAGTTGAGGCCTTCGGCTTCTGCGAGCGCTCGCGCGGCGTTCTTGATGTCGGTGTGGCTGTTTTTCGACACGGCGTCTCCCGGGAGCGGCAAGGGGTCTCACGCACCCCGTCGGCGGAAGAGGCGGTGGACAGCGCGAACAGTAAGGGGGCGTTCTCGCGGGCCCATGGGACCTAGGCCTTCCCCGGAGCGTGGGCCCGGGGAGGGTACGGCGTGCGCGTCCAGCCCACACCACTCTATTCGACGGCGGGACCTGGTCGTGGAGCTCCGCTGATGTCGGCCCATGAGCACGACCACCTTGCTTTCGGGCAGGGTGCCCGGTCCTTCAGGGCCGGGGTGAATGCCCACTCCCGCGGGGCGGGGGAAGTCGAATCGCCGCCAGGGCGGTTCGGTGTCTCGGGAGAGGCGGTGGTGAGGTCGGCCTCGAGCGGGTGCGGCACCTCGGAGCCGACGGTGGCCGGCTGACTGGCGGTCGGTGGTCGTGGTCGGGTGGGCCGGTGGCCGGGAACGGTCACTCGCACGGGTGATGTCGATCGATGGTGTGGGCGGTCGGGGAACGTGCGGGCTAGGTTCACGGTCGTGGCACGGTTTCGGATGTATCCGACGGGCGAGCAGGCGGGCGTGATGCTCGGCCACTGCGCGCACGCCCGGTACGTCTGGAACCTCGCCGTCGAGCAGCACACGCACTGGCACAAGGGTCGTAGGGCGGCTCCGGGTTTTGCCGAGCAGTGCCGTCAGCTCACCGAGGCCCGGCGTGACAACGCCTGGCTGGGCGCCGGGAACGCGGACGTGCAGCAGCAGGCGTTGAAGGACTTCACCGCGGCGAAGAACGCCCGCTTCGCGTCCGGGTTCGGTGAGCCGACCTGGCGCAGGAAACACGTGCACGAGGGCTTTCGCGTCATCGGCACCGACCGTGTTCCGGAGTTCGAGGCGGACGGCTCACCGAAGCTGAACGCCGGGGGCAGGCAGGTCATGGGCCGGTCGGTGGTGGTGCAGAAGCTCAATCGCAGGTGGGCGCGGGTGAAGGTGCCCGGCTGCGGCTGGGTCCGCTTCCGGCTCAGCCGCAACGGCAGGGGCTCCCGGCTGCCGAAGGCGAAGACGTTCCGTGTCACCTTGCGCAACGGCCGGTGGCACATCGCGTTCGCCGTCGTCCCCGCCCCCGTGGATGGGCCCGGCACGGGTGAGGTCATCGGCATCGACCGGGGCGTGGCCATCACCGCCGCCCTCTCCGACGGGCGGAGGCTGAACTGCCCGCAGCTGACCGTCAAGGAACGTGCCCGGATCCGCAAGCACCAGCGCCGGGCCGCCCGCGCCCCCAGGGGCAGTGAGCGCAAGAGCGCCGAGTACGCGAAGGTGGCCAGGCTCAGGGCGCGTGAGGCGGACCGGCGTAAGGACTGGTGTGAGAAGACCAGCACCATGCTCGCCCGCGGCTATGATCTGGTGCGGTTTGAGAAACTGAACATCAAGAACATGACCGCCTCCGCGAAGGGGACGGTCGAACAGCCCGGCAAGAACGTCCGGGCCAAGGCCGGGCTGAACCGGGCGGTCCTCGCCCAGGGCTGGGGCCTGCTGCGGCAGCGCACCGGACACAAGGCCCCGGGACGGGTCGAGGACGTCCCCGCCCCTTACACCAGTCTGCGCTGCAGTGCCTGCTGGGGGCACCTCCCACGCCCTTAAGGCAGTGGGGGAGGATCGACAAGAACTCGCGCAAGAGCCAAGCCGGGTTCGTCTGCTCCTCCTGCGGCTTCACCTGCAACGCCGATGTCAATGCAGCAGTCAATGTCGCGGCAGGACAGGGCGGGTTTCCTCGCCCCCGGCGGACAGCCGGTGCCGGAGGGGTGACAACGGCCACCGGCCGCTCGAACACCCGTGAACCCCAACCCACACGGGCTGGAATCCCCCTCTTTCAAGAGGGGGAGGATGTCAATGAAGCTGAATCGCTGTGGTCAACGAACACGGCAGAGCGATGTGGAGGCTGCGGTGATGACGGTGTGCCAGCCTGTCAGACTCGATGCCATGTCCGAACGGTTTGATGGCGCCACAGCACCGAACGATCCGATGTACAAAGCCTACTTCTCCGCCGACCACCTGGCCTGGCTCCGCGGTCGGGGTCTGATCCCGCGGATCGCGCGTCCGGGAATCGAGTCGAGCGAGCGGCTCGGCCGCCACCACTGGAAGATCGAGCGGTCGATCTCCTGGCTGTTCGGCTACCGCCGACTCACCGTCCGATACGAACGCAAGGGCTCCCACTTCCTCGGCCTCGCCGCAGCCCTGACCTGCTACAAGAAGCTCGCAAAACTCACCACGTGAGACATCCTCTTATTTGCTCCCACCGCTTTACCTCCGCTCGCACGGAGAGAACACTTCCTGGCCTGGAATGGACCAGAGATGCACATTGACGAGCCGACCACAGACGGGCTGCAACACTCCTGGTGTTGCAGCCCGTCGCAGAAGCCGGCCTCTCATGGGTGCAGGAGTCGCAGGCGACCTCCAAAGTGGCTTCTGCCGCTACACCTTGGTTGCGGCCGGCTCCGGGCCGGTCATGCCCTGACCGCCTCAGCCGTCACTTGCGGGGCAAGTCCTCGGCTCCTCGGCACAATGGGCTCCGGTTCAGGCATTCCCTGACAGACCGAGGTATGCGCCATTGAGCATTCCGTACGAGTTCACCTGGCTGCTCTCGGTGAAGGTCGTTCCGAAGCAAACCGACCAGGAGTTCGCCCCGACCCCCGATGTCGGGCACTTCCAATTGCCCAAGCGCGTGCCGGAGGCGGTGTACAGGTCCATACGTGCTTCCGCGCCATAGAGGCCGGATTGGTTGTTGCGCACGATTACTGCCGCCTGGACCCCGGTTCCAGCTGACGACCTGATCGCACAGACCTGTGCGATCACGCCAGTGGTGATCGTCTTGCTGGGGGCGCAACTCCACTTGCTGGTGCTGGAGGAGATCGGATTTGTGCTGCCGTAGGCACGCCAGGCGCCATCCGAAGCCGCAGCGGGGACGGCGACGGTGGAGGCGACCCAGGAGCGCAGGTCGTCCATGCGGGTGCTGACGGCCCCGGTCTGCGTCACGGCCGGGTCGATGCCGAAGCAGCCGCCCTGCCAGGACCTGCTGCTGACGGCGACCAGTTCGGGCTTGCCGCCCACCAGGCGCACGGTCGGGCCGCCGGTGTCGCCCATGCAGACGCTCGCGCCGTCCTTGCCGGTGGTGGCGACGGTGTCCGCGGCGACCGAGTCGACGGCGAAGGTGCCGCTGTGCAGGCGCAGCGGGGCCCATTCGGTCGCGGTGCGGCCATAGCCGGCCACCGTCAGCTCCTCGCCGGGCGTGGCCGCGGCGGTGGCCAGGCTGACGGGCGTGATGGTGGTGACGGGGCGGCTGAGCCGCGCCAAGACGGCGTCCCGCGACGGGTGCGCGACGAGTTCCGTGACAGTGCGGGTCTCGCCGCCGGTGGTCGTGAGGTCGGTGCGGCCGATGGTCGCGGTGGTCTTGAGCTTGGGCGCGCCCGTGGGTATGGCGAGGCTCACGGCCGGGTTGTCGGCGAAACAGCTGGTGGCGGTGAGCAGCCAGTAGGGGTCGACCAGGGCGGCGGAGCAGGCCTTTTGGCCGTCGCCGATGTCCAGGCGGGCGGTGAACGCGAGCGCGCCATCGGCCGCGTCGGTGCCGGAGACGGCGTTCGCGGGGGTGACGCTCAGCGCCAGCAGCGCGGCGGCGAGGCCTGTGGTGAATGCTGTGGTGAAGGAGGCGAGGCGATGGCCTCTGAGGTGTCGCATGACCTTGGTTTCCTTTGTGGGAGACGTGCGGCTCACGCGCTCGACGGGCCCCGCGGGGGCGGAGTCGAGGCGCCGATGGCGGGTTACTTGGAGGACCGGATCTCCACGAGCATGTGCTCGCGGCCGTCCGGGTCCGCGCTCTCGCCCACCGCGGTCCACTGGTTCTTGGCGACGGCGAAGGTCTTCTCCTCGTCGTCGACGGTCATGTCGACGTCGGTCGTGTAGTCGTTGCCCCGGATTCCGTAGACCGAGGGGATCTCCAGGGTCAGCCAGCCGGAGTTGCCGACGACCTTGAAACAGATCATGGACTTTTCACGGGCCCAGACCTGGAGGAGACCGGTGCCGGAGGAGCAGTCGGCGAGCGTGATGTGGCCGTCGCCGCGCTTGAGGACGATGTTCTGCTCGGCGAGGATCTTGTCGGCCTGTGGGTAGTTGAAATCCTCGATCGCGTAGCCCGGTCCCTCGTCGGCGACGGACGTGATGGCCCCGGACTTCACGCCCGCCGCGGTGGGGGCAGCGCCGGGCAGCGCGAACCACGCCAGCGCGCCGACGATGGCCACGGCGCCGGTCGTGCGCGCGAGGAATCTCTTCCACTGCGACTTCGCTGCGGAAGCGGTATGTGTCTTCATCGAAATCCTAAAGTCGTCAGTTCCGGCGCACGGCCGGAACGCGGTTCAAAAAGGGCGTAAAAGTGCCCGGAAAACAAATGAGCCTCTCATGTCCAGGCCGAAACATTTCCGCCGCGGACACGTTCACTTCGCCATGTCGCGCGGAGAATGTGGGCTCCCTGTCGGAGCTGCTCGACCGTGTTATCGAAACATGCGATCCAGAGCGATGTCCAGTATCGATCACCTCAACAGGCCCATAAAGCAATGGAATTGACTGACCAACAGAAGGTTGCACCAAGTCGCCGACCTTGCCGAAGTTTTTCCCGGAGCCCAGCACGACGGTGACGTTGTGTGGCGCGGCAGACGAGGCCGCGCAGGTCTGCCTGCTGGGCACACTGGAAAAGCCCGTGCGGCCCTCCTCATGTCACTACGGGACCGCGCTCGGCTGCCGCCGAGGGATTCGTGATCCGCCCGTTGCGAGCGAATTGGTCGCACTTCGAGGATTTTCCCGCCGTCCCCGTCACACTGGTGATCAGCCTTCTGTTTTCCGCGAGGCCGGAGCCCCCATGACGTTGTGTCATGAAAGCTCCGGCCCCGCTTTTTGGTGTCTAGAAGATCGAGTTCCAGCCGTCGGAGATGGCGTGTCCGAGGTCGGACGCGGCGTCGCCGGCGTCGTCCCACGAATTGGTGAAGGCGGTGGTCACCGGCCCCACCAGTTCGTGTCCGATGCGCGAGGCGGTCACGGCGCCGCTCTTCAGACCCTGCGATCCCCACTTGATGGCCTGGGACATGCCCGGAACCTGAATCTTGCCGATGCCGATGCCACCGGTGATGGCACCGGCCGCCAGACCGGCGACGGAGGTGATGAACGCGTTGGACGTCCATCCGTCGGTGAAGCCGGTGATGACGGTGGCGCCGATACCCGTCACCCACGAGATGGTGCCGGCCACGCCCGAGATCGCCTCACCGGCGGGCGGCGGGACGAGCAGGCTGAACGCGGCGATGCCGCCGGAGACGGCGCTGACCGTGTTCAGCGCCGCCGCGACCTCCCGCCAGTCGTCCTTGCTGCCCCAGCCCTCGGGGTTGTCGACCGAGTCGTTGGCGTCGGTGTCGGACGGGTCGACACCGTTCTGCTGATTCGCCTTCGCCTTGGCCGCGGCCTGCCGCGCGGCCTCGGCGATTTCCTGCTGCCGCTTGTCGACAGCGATCTTGCGGGCGTCGGAGGCGGCCTGTGCGGCGGCCTTCGCGTCCTTGCCCGCGTCCTGGGCGGACTGGCGTGCGGCGTTCGCCGACGCCTGGGCCTGGCTCGCAGACTGCGCGGCGGCGCTGGCGGAGGCAGTGGCCTGGTTGGCAGAGTAGTTCGCCCGCCGTGCGGAGCCGCGGGCGGAGGCGGCCGCGGTCTTCGCCTTATCCGCCGATGCCTGCGCGTCACGCGCCGACTGCTCGGCGGCGTCCGCGTTGGTGTCGGCCTGTTGGGCGTAGTCGGCGGCCTTGTCCGCGGAGGCCTGTGCCTTGTCCGCCCAGGCCTTGGCTTCGGCTGCGGCCTTGCGGGCCTCGGCCGCCGCCTTGGACGCCAAGTAGGCGTCCTGCTGCGCATCCTGGGCGATCTTCGCCGCGCGGGCGATGGAGGCGCGGACGGCGGCGATGTGCGCGGCGGAGTCGGCATCGAGTTGGGTGGTGCGGTGCCGCACGGTGGTGACGAAGTCGCGGCGCATCCACGACGGCCCCTCCAGGGCCACTTGAGCGGCCGCCTTGGTGTAGGGGCCCGCGGTGTTGAGGATGGAGAGGACCTCGACCTGGTCGTCTTCCATGGTCTTGGCGGCGAAGGTGGTGAAGAACCCGTGCAGCGCGCTGGGCGTGCCCTCGTCGATCGCCGCCTGCGCCGACGCCTTGACGGCCTTGCCGGGGTTGTCGGCGAGGATGCCGAGGATGCCGACGCGGTTGTCCGTCGCCGCGGCCTGCAGGATGCCGGTGGTCAGGAAGTCGCCCGCGGCCTTGGGGTCGTCGTCGTCAAGTGCCGCCTGGGCGGCGGTGGCGACGGCCTCGGTGGACGCGCTCGCCAGGGTCAGGATCGTCTCGCGGTCGTCCTGGGTCTGGGCGATCCGCCGGTCGGCGGAGACCCAGGCGAGGACATCCTCGTCAGCGCCGGCCAGGGCGTAATCGGCCGCGTCCCGGCTCCAGGTGCCGATGGTGGTGGAGATCAGGTTCATCGCGGCCTTGCGGCCGGAGGTGATCGCCAGGGCGGTGTCACCGCCGGCGTACGCCGTCTCGGCCTGGGCGATGAGGTCCTTGGTCGCGCTGTCCAGGGCATCGGCCTGGGTGGCGGCGGACCGGGCCGTCTTTCGGTCGTCCGCCTCGGCTTTGGCCATCTCCTGGGCCTCGGCGATCGACTGCGCGGTGTCCTGCGCCAACTGCTCCGTCTCGGCGTCGCGAGCGGCCTGCTCGACGGCCTGGGCGTCCTCGATGGCCTTCGCCGCCGCCTCGGCGGCCGTGACCGACGCGGCGGCCCACGCGGTGGCCTTGTTGGCGAAGTCGGCCGCCTGTCCGGCGGCGTCCGCCGCCGCGTCCGCCTCCTTCGCCGCTTTGTCGGCGTGGGCGGCGGCGGAGTTGGCCGCATCCCGCGCCGCACGAGCCGCCGTGGCGGAGGTCGCGGCCAGGGACTGGGCGGTGCCGGCGGCCCGGGTGGCGCGGTCCGCCTGCGCGTTGGCCTCGTCGGCCGCGGCTCGGGCGCGGTCCGCCTCCGACTGGGCGGCGCCCGCGCTCTGGGCGGCGTTGGCGGCGGAGTTGGCGGCGGAGGCCGCGTTGCGTGCGGCACTGGCGGCGGCGGAACCGGCATTTGCCGCCTGGCTTGACGCGGTCGCCGCCGCGTCGGCGGCCGCTGCCGCGGTCCGGGCCTTGGCCGCGGCGTTCCGCGCGCCCTGCGCGGCCGACCGGGCGGCACTGGCTTTGGAGGCGTCCTGAGCCGCGCCCATGGCGGCCGAGTAGGCGGCGGAGGCCGACCTGCCGGCGCTCGCCGCGGCCGACGCGGCGGCGGTCGCGGCCAGTGCGGCGCGACGGGCGGCGTTGTGCGCGGCGGAGGACGCCTGGATGGCGGTACGGGCGGCGGCGGCGGCGCCCTGCGCGGCAGAGGCCGCCTTGCGGGCGGCGGCGCCGGACTTGGCGACGTCGTCACGCGCCGCGGCCGCCTCCGCGGCGGCCTTCTCGGCCGCGTCCTTCGCCTTGGCCGCCGCCTCCTGCGCCTTCTCCGAGGCGGCGACGGCCCGGTCGGAGGTGAGCTGAGCGCGCTTGCCCTCACGCTCCACGATCGCCACCAGCTGATCGATGGTGGCGGTCTCCTTGTCCCGCGCCCGCGCAATGTACTGGCCGACGCCCAGGAACCAATGGATCGCATCGGGCGTGCCCTCGTCCAGGGCCCGCTGGGCGTACTTCGCCACCTCGGAGGAAGCGGTGGAAAGGACGCGGAAGACCTCGAACCGCTCGTCCTCCTGCCGCGCGGTGATCTGAGTGTCCAGCAAGAACCGCGCGAGGGCGTCGCTGGTGTTCGTGGTGAGGGCCTTCTGCGCTTCCTTCCTGACCTGCGTGCCACCGCTGTTCGACATGGCCAGGGTGAGGACGCGCAGGTCGTCCAGCTCGGCGGCCTTGTAGCCGCCGGACAGGAAGGTGGTGATTGCCTCGTCGCCGCCGTCGAGTGCGACGGCACCTGCGCGGGCCGTCCCCTTGCCGGCGAGGGACAGCGCCCCGAGGAGGGCGAGGCGGTTGTCGTCGGCGGTGGCCTGGGTCAGTCCCTCGGACAGGAAGCGGTCGATGTCCGCACCCGACCCGGTCAACGCCTGCGCCGCCGCGTACTTGACGGTACGGCCGCCGATTTTCCAAGCGGTGACGGCCCGCGCGCGGGCGGTGTCGGGGAGGTAGGAGAGTCTCGGCAGGTCCGCCGTGACGGTGGTGCCGGTGGCCGCAAGTGCGCGCGCGGGTAACCGGAAAGGTATCGCGGTCGCCGCGGTGGTTACCCCGATGGCGCTGAAGAGGCGCCGCCTACTCCAAAACGTGGTGTCCATGAGATCCCATCTGTCTGTGTCCGGCGGGCGCGCGGGAGGTTCGGCGTCGTACCGCCGGACCTGGCAGCAGGGCGTACAGGGTGTGCGGCCGCGGGGGAGCGGCCGGACACCCCGCAGCGCGGGCTGCCCGGTTTCCGGTGTTGCCGTGGTGACGAGCTCAGTGGAGGCGTGGACCCGGGCACCCGGTGTGGCGTCCCGTGCGGACTCGCGGTCCGCCCAGGTCCACGCCTTCACGACACTGGTGCGTTACGCGCGGTCAGGCGACCTTCGTCCGGTCCCAGGTCCAGGAGCCGGTGCCGGAGTCCCAGGCCTTGACGGGTGCGTTGATGCCGGTGCCGGTGGAGGTGAACGTCCACAGGGCGGAGTGGCCGCGTCCGTCGGTGGTGTCGGCGTACTTGTAGAGGGCGCCGACGTCGGACTTGCCGTCGCCGTTGAAGTCACCTGCGACGAGCATGGAGTTGTCCCAGGTCCAGGAGCCGGTGCCGGAGTCCCAGGCCTTGACGGGTGCGTTGATGCCGGTGCCGGTGGAGGTGAACGTCCACAGGGCGGAGTGGCC
>NZ_JBIRQM010000043.1:14337-16317 GCF_044333225.1 Streptomyces sp. NPDC021080
CCGCGTCCGTCGGAGGTGTTGCCGTACTTGTACAGCACGCCGACGTCGGACTTGCCGTCGCCGTTGAAGTCACCCGCGACAGGCATGGAGTTGTCCCAGGTCCAGGAGCCGTCGCCGGAGTCCCAGGCCTTGACGGGTGCGTTGATACCGGTGCCGGTGGAGGTGAACGTCCACAGCGCGGTGTGGCCGCGTCCGTCTGAGGTGTTGGGGTACTTGTAGAGGACGCCCACGTCGGCGAGGCCGTCGCCGTTGAAGTCACCGGACACCGGGGCGGAACTGTCCCAGCTCCAAGATCCGGTGCCGGAGTCCCACACCTTCACCGGTGCGTTGAATCCGGTGCCGGTGGAGGTGAATGTCCACAGCGCGGTGTGGCCGCGTCCGTCTGAGGTGTTGGGGTACTTGTAGAGGACGCCCACGTCGGCGAGGCCGTCGCCGTTGAAGTCACCGGACACCGTCTTGCCGAGGCTCCAGTCCCAGGAAACAGTGCCGGAGTCCCACGACTTCACCGGGCCGTTGATGCCGCTGCCGGTGGAGGTCTGCAGCCACAGGGCCGTGTGGTTGGTGCCGTCGGTGTTGGTCCCGTAGTTGTACAGGTACGCGACATCGGACTTGCCGTCACCGGTGTAGTCGGTGACGCGGGGGACAGCGACGGTGGAGGCCACCCAGCCGCGCAGGTCGTCGACGCGGGCGCTGACGGCCCCAGTCTGCGTCACGGCCGGGTCGATGCCGAAGCAGCCGCCCTGCCAGGACCTGCTGCTGACGGCGACCAGTTCGGGCTTGCCGCCCACCAGGCGCACGGTCGGGCCGCCGGTGTCGCCCATGCAGACGCTCGCGCCGTCCTTGCCGGTGATGGCGACGGTGTCCGCGGCGACCGAGTCGACGGCGAAGGTGCCGCTGTGCAGCTGCAGCGGGGACCACTCGGTCTGCGTCCGGCCATAGCCGGCCACCGTCAGATCCTCGCCGGCCGCGGCCGCGGCGGTACTGATGGCGATGGGCGTGACGGTGGTGACCGGGCGACTGAGCCGTGCCAGCACCACATCCCGCGACGGGTACGGGACCAGGTCCACGATGGTGCGTGTCTCGCCGGCCGTGGTCGTGAGGTCGGTGCGGCCGATGGTCGCGGTGGTCTTGAGCTTGGGCGCGCCCGCGGGTAAGGCGAGACTCACGGCCGGGTTGTCAGCGAAGCAACTAGCTGCGGTGATAAGCCAGTTGCGGTCGACCAGTGCGCCTGAGCAGGCCTTCTGGCCGTCGCCGATGTCCAAGCGGGCGGTGAATGCGAGGGAGCCATCGCCCGCGGCCGGCCCGGAGACGGCGTTCGCGGGCGTGACGGTCAGGGCCAGCGGGGCCGCGACGAGCGCGGCGGCGAGCATCGCGGTGAGTGTGGTGAGACGGTGACGTCTGGGGTGTCCCATGTGACCTTCGGTTTCCTTGGTGGGAGGAGGTGCGGCGCCTGTGCGCGCCCGGCGGAGCGCGGCGGTTCTGGCGCGAGGCGCCGATGGCGGGTTACTTGGAGGACCGGATCTCCACGAGCATGTGCTCGCGGCCGTCCGGGTCCGCGCTCTCGCCCACCGCGGTCCACTGGTTCTTGGCGACGGCGAAGGTCTTCTCCTCGTCGTCGACGGTCATGTCGACGTCGGTCGTGTAGTCGTTGCCCCGGATTCCGTAGACCGAGGGGATCTCCAGGGTCAGCCAGCCGGAGTTGCCGACGACCTTGAAACAGATCATGGACTTTTCACGGGCCCAGACCTGCAGGAGACCGGTGCCGGAGGAGCAGTCGGCGAGCGTGATGTGGCCGTCGCCGCGCTTGAGGACGATGTTCTGCTCGGCGAGGATCTTGTCGGCCTGTGGGTAGTTGAAATCCTCGATCGCGTAGCCCGGTCCCTCATCGGCGACGGACGTGATGGCCCCGGACTTCACGCCCGCCGCGGTGGGGGCAGCGCCGGGCAGCGCGAACCACGCCAGCGCGCCGACGATGGCCAC
>NZ_JBIRQM010000044.1:0-13913 GCF_044333225.1 Streptomyces sp. NPDC021080
GGGTGGGGTGGGTGGTGGTGAGGTGGGTGGTGAAGATGGGTTGGTTGTTTTGGTGTCCGGTGATGTGGATGGTGGTGTGGTTTTGGTGGGGTGGGGTGGTGGGGGTTGCGGTGATGATGCAGTCGTCGTTGAGTTCGGCGTAGTGGTGGAAGGTGGTGGTGAGGGTGGTGGGGGTGATGGTGTGGGGGTGGGTGAGGGCGGTTGCGGCCTGGCGGGCTGCTTCGAGGAGGACCATGCCGGGGTGGTGGTCGCCGTGGTGGTCGAAGAGGACGGGGTGGTCGGGGTCGGGGGTGAGGAGCCAGTGGTCGGGGTGTTGGGTGGGGGTGAGGACGACGTCGGTGGGGCGGGTGCGTCCGACGGTGGCGGGGGGCAGGGTGGTGTCCGGCCGGCGGGCCGGGCTGCTCGGGCTGGGGCGGTGGGGGCGCAGGCGTTGGTAGACGCCGGGTGAGATGCAGGTGAAGCGGCCGTTGCCGGTGGCGATGGTGGTGTTGTCGCGGTGGATGGACAGTTCCATGCGGAACCGGCTGGCTTTGCCGGCCTGGAAGACGATGTCGGTGCACACGGCGCTGAGTTCGATGTCGGTGGGTGCGGGGCCGATGTGCAGGTGGTCGGGGCGGGTGGTGAAGGCGAGGTCCCACATGATGAAGTGGTGTCCGAGGGGGACTCCCAGTTCGGTGTGGGCCAGGAGCAGGCCGGCCTGGCGGAACGTCTCTGCTGCCAGCAGCGGGTCGTGGCTGCTGCCGTCGGCGGCCTGGAAGAAGGTGTGTGCCCGCGGCCACTGGCCGCACAGCGAGAAGCGGGTTGCGCTCTGCCGTGCCCACCCGGTGAGGAAGACCTCGGCCAGGCTTGCGCGGTGGACGTATTCCTTGGGGACCGTGGTGGTCAGTCCGGGTCCCTCAGGTGTCGGCGTGGCGGTCCGTGGCGAAGCCAAAGACATACTCGATCCCCCCGGTGAGTGTGCTCGGTGCGTGTCCGAACGTTAAGATACGGACCTACCGGTTTGGTTCTCAATTGCCGCTGGGTAAAGGAACGGTCAAGCGTTCGGATTTCATGGTTCCGGATGCCGGTGCCCGGAATGTGTGACTACGCTTCCCGGCCGGTCCGGTAAACCTGTAGCAAAACGCCGCTTTTCCTTTAGAATCACGGCCTGCCGGCGCCATCGGCGCGACGGACCGCTCGCGGGCGCCGGCGGGCACTGTGTTTTCCGTGCCGTGGGAGCGGCGTTCGGGGGGAAGCCGACCGATGAAAGAACCAACTGTCCCTGCTGTTTTATGTGCCGGTGGGCGGGGTGTTCGCACCGAAGCGGCATCCCGGCGCGCCCGCGGGCCGAGATGCCGGGGCAGGCTGCCCGAAGGGGGTGCCGCCGGGGCCGGGGCGATGGCCGGGCACGGGCCGGCGGGGCGCCTGCCGGCCGGCTCCCCGGGTCTTCGGGGACGTCCGCCGCTGCCGGAGCGCCCGGATTGCGGGGAGGCGGACGGTGCCGGGCCGCTTGCCGTGCGGGCCGGCGTGCGCACTGTGCTCACCGCCCGCGGTGAGGAGCACACGCGGGTGCGCCCGCCGGCGGCCGGTGCCTTCACCGCACGGCGCACCGCCCTGCTCCGGCCGGGGACCGCCCTGCTCCGGCCGGGGACCGCCCTGCTCCGGCCGGGGACCGCCCTGCTCCGGCCGGGGACCGGCCTGACCGGCCTGGCCGGATGGCCGGCCGACTGCTCTTCGCAGGGAGTTCGCCTGCCCGTTGCCTGTCAGGGGGGTCGGCGAGACTGCCCACGATCTGACCGGTTGTCCGGCGGGTCTACCGGTCGGCCAACAGGCTGCTCTTCGCAGGGAGTTCGTCCGCCTGTTGCCCGTCAGGGTGGTCGGCGAGACCGTTCATGGCCTGACCGGTTGTCCAGCGGGTCTGCCGGATGGCCGGCCGGCCGTTCTCCGCAGGGAGTTGGTCTGCCCGTTGCCTGTCGGGGTGGTCGGCGAGACCGTCCACGATCTGGCCGGTTGTCCGGCGGGTCTGCTGGACAGTCAACCGGCTGCTCTTCGCAGGGAGTTCGCCCGCCCGTTGTCCGTCGGGGCGGTTGGTGGGATGCCCGGTCCGGCCGGGGGGCGGGTGTGCGGACCCGCACCGCATGGCCGGCGTGCTGCCCACTGTGGTGGTCGTCTTGGGGCGGGTCCGGGCCGGCCGGGCCGGGGTGTGTCTGCCGGCCGGTGGGCGAGTGGTTTGTGGGCGGGTCGGGTCCGTGCCTGAGCGGCGGTCTTGTCGCGGTGGGTGGCGAGGGCGGCTCGGGTTTGGCCGGGAAGGAATGCGTGGACGTCCTTCTCCCGGTCGGCGGGGCGGGTCACGGGACGGGGGGTGGCCTGCCGGAGCGGGCCGTCGCTGCCCGGAGCGGTCCGCCCGGTCCGCCTGGCCGGCCCGGTCGGCCCGGTTGGCCCGGAGCGGCAGGCAGGGTGTGGCGGGGGAGTGTCTTTCGGGAGGCGGCGGCGGACGAGGTGCTGCGCTCGTGGGTGTCTGCCGGCCCCGTCTTGTTTCCGTTTGCCGGCGGAGGGCACCGGTGCTGCCGGGGTGTGCACCGCCCGGGGAGGGCCGGTCGTGCCGTTGTGGGCCGCGGCCGGGTGCGGCCCGCGGCGGATGCCGGCCGGGACAGTTTTGCCCTGGGGGAGCACGGTCCGGGACCGCCCCGCCCTGGGGGAGCCCCGCCATAGGGGCACCGTTCGGGACCGCTCCGCTCTGGGGGCACCGTTCGGGACCGCCTCGTCTTGGGGTGTGGTGTTCGTTTCTGCCGGGTGTGGCTGCTTGTGATGCCTGAGGCGGCAGCGGCAGCGGCAGCGGCAGCGGCGGTGGCGGTGGCAGCGGTGGTGGTGTCGGTCGGTCTGGTGGGGGGTCTCGTGCCCGTGGCCGGTGGTGTCACCGCTGTGGCCGTGCCCGCCCGCGTCCTTCATCTCCTTCGCATCCTTTGCATCCTTCGTGTCTTTCAACTCCTTCGTGTTGTTTGTGTTGTTTGTGTCCGGTGGTCGCCGTGGGTTGTGGGTGGCCTTGATGTTCGGGGCCCGGTGGTCGGGTCCGGTAGCCGAGGAGGCAGGAAACGTGTCTACTGCTGTGCAGCGTCTGCGGCATCTGCGGCTTGCTGCGGTCAATATCGATGGTGTTCTGCTCAATGACACTTTCAGTCCGGTGATCCGGCAGATGGTGGTGGAGCGGGGTGGTGAGTACACCGCCGAGGTCGAGTACGCGCTCTTGTCCCAGTCCCAGCTCGTGGCCGCCCGGGTGTTCGCGCAGGCGGCGGGGGTGTCGCTGTCGCCGCGTCAGGTGGTGGACGCCTATCTGGAGGAGCGTGAGCGTTACCTTGTGCGCCATCCGGTGCGTGTGGTGGAGGGTGCGGCGCAGCTGCTTGCCCGGCTGCGGGGTCTGGGGCTGCGGATCGTGTGTTACGGCGGGCTGGACAGGGCGCATTTCGACCGTCATCTCGGCGGGTTCGCCGAGTTCTTCGACGGCCCCCGTTATGTGTGCACCGACGGTTTCCGTCCCGGGATCCGTGAGATCGTCCAGGACGTCTTCCGGCTGCCGTGCGACCGGGTGCTCGTCGTCGACGACGTGGCCAGGGTCGCGGAGGAGGCCTGCCGGCTGGGGGTGCCTTTCATCGGTTGCCCCGGCGACTTCGAGCACGGTCATCAGCGGGCCCTGATGGAGGAGGCCGGTGTGCGGCATCTGGTGCGCAGCCTGCGGGAGATCGACGGGCAGCTGCTGCGGACGGTGGACGCCGAAGCGGCCGCGGGCACGTTCTGGGGGGACACGCGGCCCCCGGGTGCCGCTGCTTCGGGCAGTGAGGGAGCGGTCCGTGCCGGACGGTGATGCCCCGCTGGGCGGAAAGGTCGTGGTCATCACCGGGGCCAGCAGCGGCATCGGAGCGGCCGCGGCCGAGGTCTTCGCCCGCCAGGGAGCCCGCCTGGTGCTCGCGGCGCGCCGTGGGGAACGGCTGCGCGAGCTGGCGGGCCGGCTGGTGGACGAGGGGGCCACGGCGAGCTATGTCGTCGCCGACGTCTCGCGCACCGAGGACGCCCGGGCGATGGTGGAGCACGCGATGTCCCGGTACGGAAGGCTGGACGCGGCGTTCAACAACGCCGGGGTCGGCATCGAGAGGACTCCGCTGCACCTGATCGACGACGACTCCTACGAGCACGTCATGGCCACCAACGTGCGCGGGGTGTGGAACTGCCTGCGCCACGAGATCGCTGCCATGCTCACCTGCGGGGGAGGGGCCATCGTCAACACCAGCAGCGTCGGCGGCCTGGTCGCCTCCTCGACGGCCGCGCCCTACATCGCCTCCAAGCACGCGGTCATCGGCCTGACGAAGGCGGCCGCCGTCGAGTACGCCGGCCACAACATCCGGGTCAACGCGATCGCTCCCGGCCTGGCCCGCTCGGAGCTGGTCGACGCCTGGTTCACCCGGCACCCGCAGGCGGAGCAGAAGGCCTGCCGTTCGGCCCCCCAGGCCCGGGCGGCCGATCCGCGGGAGGTGGCCGAGGCGGCGGCATGGCTGTGCAGCGACCGGGCCTCCTTCGTCACCGGCGCGACGGTCCCGGTGGACGGAGGACGCACGGCCTGGTGAACGCCCCTCTTTCCGGGCGGGGGAGGGCGGCGGCGAGCGGGCGGGCCCGCGGGGGAGCACGAGCCCGGCCCCCCGGCGGATCCGCCCGCCCCCCGCCCCCTGCTCCCGCCTCCCGTCCCCTGTCTCCCCCGGCGCGGCGGCGGGCCGCGCCTCCCCGGGCCGCAGAACAATTCCATGCGGCCTGTTTTTCCCGCCGGCCCCGTGTTATAAGGTACGACGTGGTTGGTTTAATTTTGATAGAAGGAGGGTCTCGTGGCTCGGCAGGAGAGAGCTGTACAGACTCGACGCGCTGTTCTTGAGGCAGCCGCCGCCGTCTTCGCGGAACGCGGGTACGCGGCCGCCACCATCGCCGAGATCCTCAGCAGGGCCAGTGTCACCAAAGGCGCCCTGTACTTCCACTTCGACTCCAAGGCGGCCCTGGCCCAGGGGGTGCTCCAGGCGCAGGTCACGGCGGAGTACCACCTGCCCCGGGAGCTGAAGCTGCAGGAGTGGGTGGACGCCGGCATGACCCTGGCCAAGCGCCTGCCCCGGGAGCCGATGCTGCTCGCCGGGGTCCGGCTGTCCGCCGACCTGCAGGGGCGGGACGTCTTCGGCAGCGCCTGGCCGGCGTGGACCGAGGTGACCACGTCCTTTCTGACCGAGGCCAAGGGGCGGGGCGAGGTGCTTCCCCATGTGGTGCCCGAGCAGGCCGCCCAGGTCTTCCTCGGCGCGTGGATCGGGGTGCAGTTCGTCTCGCAGGCCGTCACCGACTGGGCGGACCTGGAAGAGCGCATGTCGGCCCTGTACGACTTCGTGCTCCCCGCCATCGCGGTTCCGGCCGTTCTCGTCCGGCTCGACACCGCGCCCGACCGGGGCGCCCGGGTGATGGCCGAGGTGGAGCACAAGACGCCGGCAGCCCTCGCCGCGGCCGGCGACTGACCCCCGGCGGCCCCGCCCGGGCCGGTGACCGGCGCCGGCGGGCTTCGCCGCGGCGCCCTGCCGGCCTCCAGCCGGGCGCTCTTTACGGCGTAGCTGTTCGGCCAGCCCCGTACTTCCTTCGGCCTTCCCCCCATGCAAAACCGCGCAGACGGTTTAATATTGCGGCCTCGCCCTGATTGCACGTGCTGCGTGAGGGGACGGGGTGAGGCGGGGGCCGGACTCCAGGCCCCCGAAACCGACCGGGGAGGATCGGATGGTCAGGCAAGAGCGTGCGGTTCGGACACGCCGCGCACTGATCCGCGCGGCCGCAGAGGTTTTCGCCGACGAGGGATACGTGCCGGCCTCCCTGCCGGTGATCAGCGAGCGGGCCGGCGTGAGCAAGGGGGCCCTGTACTTCCACTTCGAGAGCAAGACCGCCCTGGCCGGCGCCGTGGAGGAGGAGGCGGCCAGGAGGCTGGAGCAGATCCTCGAACAGGCCCGGCAGCGGCCGGCCCTCCCGCGGCTGCAGCTGCTGGCCGAGGCGACCGGCGCCCTCGCGGCCCTGATGGCGGCCGACGTGGTGATGCGGGCCGGATTCCAGCTGGACGGGGACGTCACGCGCGAGGGCGGCCTGGAACTGTCCCGCCGCTGGCGGGCATGGGTCGCCGAGATGCTGCGCCAGGCCCAGCACGAGGGCGAACTGGCGAGCGGCGTCTCCTGGCGGGCGGTGGAGACGGCGGTGGTCACCAGCACGATCGGCCTGCAGGTCCTGGCGGCCCGGGACGAGGGGTGGCGCTCCGAGGAGCGGGCGGGACAGCTGTGGGGCCTGCTGCTGCGGGCGGCCGGGCGGCCGGTGCCGGAACCCGCAGCCGGCCAGGCACCGGCCCCGCAGGGGCTGCTCTGACGCCAAAGAGGCCAACCGTCCAAGGAGCGGGCGGGGGCGGCTCTAGAGCCTGCTGCGGCCGACCGGCCGGCCAGGGCCCCGGCCCCGCAGGGGCTGCTCTGGCGTAAACGGGCCAATCGTCCGGGGGCGGGCGGGGTGGCTGTAGGGCCTGCTGCTGTGGCCGGCCGGCCGGGCCCCGGCCCCGCAGGGGCTGCCCTGACGTAAGCAGGCCAACTGTCCGGGGAGCGGCCGTGGGCGGCCGTGGGGCTTGATGTTGCGGGCGGCCGGGCGGCACGCGCCGGAACCCGCAGCCGGCCAGGCGCCGGCCCCGCGGGGACTCTGGCGTAAACAAACCAACCGTCCGAAGGGCGGGCGGGGGCGGCCGCGGAGCCTGATGCTGCGGCCGGCCGCCGGCCCCGCGGGGGCTCTGACGTGAACGGGCCAACCGTCCGGGGGAGCGGTGGGGCAGCTGCAGGGGGCCTGCTGCGGCCGGTCACCGGCCGCAGCAGGGGCTTGCTCCGACGTAAGCGGGCCAATCGTCCGGGGAGCGGGCGGGGGCGGCCGTGGGGCCTGCCGCTGCGGGCGGCCGGGCGGCACGCGCCGGAACCCGCGGCCGGCCGGGCCCCGGCCCCGAGAGGGCTGCTCCGACACCGAACAGGCCAGCCGTCCAAGGAGCGGTGGGGCGGCTGCGGGGCCTGCTGCGGCCGGCCGCTCACCGGCCCCGCGGGGGCTGCTCCGGCGCAAACGGGCCAACCGTCCACGGAGCGGGCGGGACGGCCGCGGGCCTGCTGCTGCAGGCGGCCGGGCACCCGCCCCGCGGGGGCTCTGACGTAAACGGGCCAACTGTCCGGGTATTGACAAACCGCATGGACTGTTTTTAACTCGGTGCCCTGCTCGCCACCACGGCGGGATCGGACGGCGCTTGCGGCGACGACTAGGGGGAGCTGGCGTGGATATCCAGGTACTGGGCACCTTGGACGTACGGGAGGCGGGGGTGTCCATCACCCCCACGGCGCCCAAGGCGCGACGGGTGCTGGCTCTGCTGGCGCTGCACGCCGATCAGCCCGTGCCCGTCTCCTCGCTGATCGAGGAGCTGTGGGGCGGGCGGCCGCCGCGCAGCGCGCGGACCACCCTGCAGACGTATGTGCTGCAGCTGCGCGAGCTGATCACCGCCGCCCTCGGCGCGGGCGCCGGGCAGGCGGCGACGGCCAAGGACATCCTGGTGACGTGCCCCGGCGGCTATCTGCTGAACGCGCGGGGCGGCACCAGCGACGTGCGCGAGTTCGACCGCCTGGCGGGCCTTGGCTACCGGGCCATGGACGCCGGTGACCACGAGCGCGCGGCACGCCTGCTGCGCGAGGCTCTCGCCCTGTGGGGCGGCGCGCCCTTCGTGGACGTCCAGTCCGGGCCCCAGCTGGAGATCGAGGCGCGGCGCCTGCAGGAGAGCCGGCTGTGCGCTCTGGACCAGCGCATCGAGGCGGACCTGAGGCTGGGCCGCCACCGCGAACTGCTGCCCGAACTGACCGTCCTGGCCAGCCGGTACCGCACGCACGAGACCCTCCACGGGCAGTTCATGGTGGCGCTGCAGCGCTCCGGCCGCCGCAGCGAGGCCCTCGAGGTGTACCGCATGCTGCGCACCACCCTCGTGCGTGAACTGGGCATCGAGCCGTCCGCCGCCCTTGGCCGCCTGCAGCGCTCCGTCCTGCTGGCCGGCCCCGACCAGGCGCCGGCGGCCCCGGGGGCCGGGCGCCGCCTGGTGCCGGTGTCGGGCTGAAGCCGCAGCCGCTCACGGGGCGCCGCACCGCCGCCCCGGCGCCCGGTGTGCGGCGGGTGGAAGCCGGCTCGACGGGGACTCGAGGAACCCGGTGCGGACGATCTCGGGGCGTTACGGTGCATACAGCACACGCTCTTCGAACATGTGATCGAAGGGAAGACGACGTGAATGGGGGACCGGAGACATGAGGATTCAGATACTGGGTCCACTGAATGCCGAGATCGGCGGTGTGTCGATCGCGCCGACGGCGAGCAAGCCGCGGCAGATCCTGGCACTTTTGGCGCTGCACCCGGGCCGGGTGATGCCCGTACCCACCCTGATGGAGGAGATCTGGGGCGCCGAGCCCCCGGTCAGCGCCCTGACCACCCTGCAGACCTACATCCTCCAGCTGCGCCGCCGGCTCGGCACGGCCATGGGGCCGGACTCCCCGCGCAACGCCAAGGACGTCCTGGTCACCCGCCACGGCGGATACATGCTGCAGATCCCCTCCGAAAGCGTCGACGTGCACACCTACGAGCGGCTCGTGACCGCGGGCCGCACCGCGTTCGAAGCCGGTGACGACGCGCACGCGGCGCAGTCGCTGCGCCAGGCACTGGACCTCTGGCAGGGCCCGGCCCTGGTCGACGTGCGCGTGGGACCGGTCCTGAGCATCGAGACGCTGCACCTGGACGAGAGCAGGCTCGGCACCGTGGAACGGCGCATCGACGCCGAACTGCGCCTGGGACGGCACACCGAACTGATCGCCGAACTGCGGGACCTCATCGCACGTCACCCCCAGCACGAGGGACTGCACTCCCAGGCCATGGTGGCGCTCTACCGGTCGGGCCGGCAGGCCGCGGGACTCGACGTGTACCGGCAGCTGCGGGTACGGCTCATCGAGGAACTGGGCGTGGAGCCCTCCCCCCAGCTGCAGCGCCTGCACCAGGCCATGCTGAGCGTGGACCCCGCGCTCGACGTCGCCGCAAGCCCCCGCCGGGGCTCGACCTTCGACCTCTACGCATCCTGACCCGCCCGTGACGTCGTGACCGCTTCGAGCCCGCCTCTAGCACCGTCGGCAAGGCTGGACAGGCCCGCAGAACCAGGGCCGAAGAGAGGCGGACATGGCGGACATGGCAGCACCCGTACGGCTGTACTGCTTCGCGCACGCAGGGGCCGGAGTCTCTGCCTTCCACGGCTGGGCGCGCACCCTGGGCCCCGGCGTCGAGACCGTGCCCGTGCTGCTGCCGGGCCGGGAGAGCCGGCGGCGTGAACCCCGCCCGACAGAGCGCGCGGCACTCGTCGCCGACCTGCTGGAACACGTCAGGCCCGAGCCGGACCAGACGTTCGTCCTGTACGGACACAGCCTGGGCGCCATGGTGGCCCACACCCTCACCCAGGCCCTGCAGGAGAGGGGACTGCCGCTTCCCGCCCTGCTGGCCGTCGGCGCCTGCCCGCCGCCGGACCGGGCCAACGAACTGTCCGACGACTTCCCCGCATCCGACGCCACCTTGATGGACCGGCTGCGCACCGTGGGAGCCGTGCCCGACGGCGCGACCCCGGGCGACTACTGGCACCGGGCGCTGCTGCCCGTGCTGCGCGACGACCTGCGCCTGGCGCACGCGCTGCGCGCCGCGGCCCGCCGCACCGCCGATCTCGACGGCCGGGTACCGGTCCCGCTGCTCGCCCTTTCCGCCGACCGCGACCCGCTCGCCCCGCCCGCCGTCGTCGAGGGCTGGCGCAACTGGAGCGCCGGCCCGGTGGTGACACGCACGGTCGGCGGCGACCACTTCTTCGTCCGCAGCAGCGCACTGCCCCGCCTGCTGGGGCGTGCCATCCGCGTCGTGCAACGCCTTTGCCCCGCCCCGCCCGCACCGGGGCCGGGGCGGGACACGGTCCCGGACCCGCGCCACGGCGCGCCGCAAGGGCCCGGCCCACGAGCCCTCGTGGCCCGGTGACACACCGCGGCGTTCCTGCCCGGACCCGGACCCGGACCCGGACCCGGACCCGGACCCGGACCCGGACCCGGACCCGGACCCGGACCCGGACCCGGACCCGGACCCGGACCCGGGCCGGCGCACGGCACCCGGCCCGGGCCGGAAACCGCTGACGACCCCGCGCCGATCCACCGATCCACCGACCGCTGACCGTGCCCGGCACGAGAAAAGAGAGAGGCCCCGATGCAACCGCTCGACATAAAGGATCTGGTCGTCCTGCTGCGCACCAAAGCCGGTGACAGCGACACCTGCGACCTGGACGGCGATGTCCTGGACGTCCCGTTCTCCGAGCTCAACTACGACTCGCTGGCCCTGCTGCAGGTCACCGGCGCCATCGAACGCGACCACGGCGTGGCCCTCGACGAGGAGGCACTGGAGGAGGCCGACACCCCGCGCCAGTACCTCGCCGTCGTCAACCAGGTGCTCGCGGACGCCACCCGCGCGGCCTGAGCGACGCCGTCCTCGAACCCCCCTTCCCCCCCACAGGGGGGCGGTCCCAACGGACCGCCCCCCGTTTTTCGCGCTCCGGTCCGCCTTTTCCGCCCCGGAGGTACGCCGGACTTCCCCCCGCCCCCGCCCCTGCCCCCCCCGGGGCGGCGCCGGCTGTCGCCGCGGTGGCACCTGCCCCCGGGGGGACCGGGTGGTCCGCCCACGCGACGGTGCCCGGCCGGAAGATCCCGGCCGGGCACCGTCGCGATGGGCGGTTCAGTAGCGGTAGTGGTCCGGCTTGTAGGGGCCCTCGACCTCGACACCGATGTAGGAGGCCTGCTCGGGGCGGAGCGTCGTGAGCTTGACGCCGAGGGCGTCGAGGTGGAGGCGGGCGACCTTCTCGTCGAGGTGCTTGGGCAGCACGTAGACGTCGGTCGGGTACTCCTCGGGCTTGGTGAACAGCTCGATCTGGGCCAGGGTCTGGTCCGCGAAGCTGTTGGACATCACGAAGGACGGGTGGCCGGTGGCGTTGCCCAGGTTGAGCAGGCGGCCCTCGGACAGCACGATGATGACCTTGCCGTCGGGGAACGTCCAGGTGTGGACCTGCGGCTTGACCTCGTCCTTGACGATGCCGTCGATCTTCGCGAGGCCGGCCATGTCGATCTCGTTGTCGAAGTGACCGATGTTCCCGACGATCGCCTGGTGCTTCATCTTGGCCATGTCCGCGGCCATGATGATGTCCTTGTTGCCCGTCGTGGTGACGAAGATGTCGGCCTTGTCGACGACCTCGTCCAGGGTCGTGACCTGGTAGCCGTCCATCGCCGCCTGCAGCGCGCAGATCGGGTCGATCTCGGTGATGATCACGCGGGCGCCCTGGCCGCGCAGGGACTCGGCGCAGCCCTTGCCCACGTCGCCGTAGCCGCAGACGACGGCGGTCTTGCCGCCGATCAGGGTGTCGGTGGCACGGTTGATGCCGTCGATCAGCGAGTGCCGGCAGCCGTACTTGTTGTCGAACTTCGACTTCGTCACCGCGTCGTTCACGTTGATCGCCGGGAACAGCAGCGTGCCGTCGCGGTACATCTCGTACAGGCGGTGCACGCCGGTGGTGGTCTCCTCGGTCACGCCGCGGATCTCCGAGGCGAGCCGGGTCCACTTCTGCGAGCCGTCGGTGATCGTGCGGTTGAGGAGTTCGAGGACGACGCGGTGCTCGTCGTTCTCGGCGGTGTCGATGGAGGGGACCTTGCCGTCCTTCTCGTACCGGACGCCGTTGTGGACCAGCAGGGTGGCGTCACCGCCGTCGTCCAGGATCATGTTCGGGCCGCCGGTGGGGGTGTTCGGCCAGGTCAGCGCCTGCTCCGTGCACCACCAGTACTCCTCCAGGGTTTCGCCCTTCCAGGCGAAGACCGGGACGCCCTGCGGGTTGTCCGGAGTGCCGTCGGGGCCGACCGCGATGGCGGCGGCGGCGTGGTCCTGGGTGGAGAAGATGTTGCAGGACGCCCAGCGGACCTCGGCGCCCAGGGCGACGAGGGTCTCGATCAGGACGGCGGTCTGCACCGTCATGTGCAGGGAACCGGTGACCCGGGCGCCGGCCAGCGGCTGCGCGGCGGCGTACTCCTTGCGGATCGACATCAGGCCGGGCATCTCGTGCTCGGCGAGGGTGATCTCCTTGCGGCCGAAGGCGGCCAGGGACAGGTCGGCGACCTTGAAGTCCGCGAACTCAGGCGACACGAATGCTCCTTGAACTGATGACGTTACGGTGGATGTCCAGGGCCGCGGTGGACCTGTTCAGGGTGATGTAGTGCAGTCCGGGCGCCCCCTCGGCGAGAAGGCGTTCGGCCATGGCGGTGGCGTACTCGACGCCGATGCGGTGGCCCGCGGCGGGATCGTCGCGGGCCGCTTCCAGCCGGTGGGCCAGGTCCTCGGGGAAGGCGGCGTCGCTGAGTTCGGCGAAACGGCGGATCTGGCGTACGTCGGTGGCGGGCATGATCTCGGGGATGATCGGGATGTCGCATCCGGCCGCGGCCACCTTGTCGCGCAGCCGCAGGTAGTCCTCGACGCGGAAGAACATCTGCGTGATGGCGTAGTCGGCGCCGGCCCGGCACTTGGCCACGAAGTGTTGGATGTCGCTGTCCCAGTCGGGCGAGCGGGGATGCCGCTCGGGGAAGGCGGCCACCCCGATGGTGAAGTCGCCCAGCGAGCGGACGAGTTCGACCAGTTGGTAGGCGTGGGTGAAGCCGTCCGGGCGCGGCACCCACGGCCCTTTGGGGGCGCCGGGGGGATCACCGCGCAGGACGAGGAGGTCGGTGATGCCGGCGTCCGCGTAGGCGCCGATGATGTGCCGCAGCTCGGCCACCGAGTGGCCCACGGCGGTGAGATGCGCGACCGGGCGCAGGGTCGTCTCCGCCGCGAGACGTCGGGTGACCTCGATGGTCCGGTCCCGGGAGGAGCCGCCCGCACCGTAGGTCACGGAGACGAAGTCCGGCCGCAGTGCCTCTGCCCGGCGGATCGCCTGCCACAGCGTTCGTTCGCCGGCGGGGGTCTTCGGCGGGAAGAACTCGAAGGAAAAGCTCGTCATGCGCGGCCTCCCGCGTTGAAGTAGCTCGCCTGCGGGTGGTGGACGACGATCGCGTCGGTGGACTGCTCGGGGTGCAGCTGGAACTCCTCGGAGAGGCGGACGCCGATGCGCTCGGGCCGGAGCAGGCCGGCGATCTTCACCCGGTCCTCCAGGTCGGGGCAGGCCGGATAGCCGAGCGAGTAGCGGCAGCCCTGGTACTCGGTGCGCAGCATCCCCTCCAGGTGTGCCGGCTCTTGGCCCGCGACACCGAGTTCGGCGCGGACCCGGGCGTGCCAGTACTCGGCCAGGGCCTCGGCGAGCTGGACGGACAGGCCGTGCAGTTCGAGGTAGTCGCGGTAGGCGTCGGCCGCGAACAGCCGTGCGGTCTCCTCCCCGATCCTCGAGCCGACGGTGACGACCTGGAGGCCGACCACGTCGGTCTCGCCGGACTCCTGGGGGCGGAAGAAGTCGGCCAGGCACAGCCGGCGGCCGCGGGACTGGCGGGGGAAGGTGAAACGGGTCCGCTCGCCGCCGTGCTCGTCCAGGATGATCAGGTCGTCGTCCTTGGAGACGCACGGGAAGTAGCCGTGCACGACGGCCGCCTCCAGCAGACTCTCCCGCTGGAGCCGGTCCAGCAGACCGCGCAGCCGGGGCCGGCCCTCGCTCTCCACCAGGTCCTTCGTCAGCCCCCACTGCCCCCGGAACAGGGCCGTCTCGTCCAGCCAGGAGGCGTACTCCTTGAGCTGGATGCCCTTGATCACGCGGGTGCCGGTGAAGGGGGCCTTCGGAACCGGGTTGTCGGTGGCCA
>NZ_JBIRQM010000045.1:0-13755 GCF_044333225.1 Streptomyces sp. NPDC021080
CCGGTCCGCTCATGGCGACGGAGCCTAGCCAGTCAGGACGGCTGCCCCCAACCAATTACTCACCGTGCACGCTTCACGGAACTTGTGCCAGACCCCATCGCAGGCCATCACTGCCACCGGCGCTCGACGCCGATGTCGTCCGCGAACATCTGCGACGACTCCGTCACCGTGAACAGGTCCTCCGTGCCGTTCGGCATCGACCCGCCCGCCGACCGCATCGGCTCGATCTCCAAAGCCATGTCACCCAGGGCGAACTGCGCCCTCGCGATCTGTGCGATCAGCTCCTTCGCCCGGGTGACGAGCTGTTCGTAACGCTGCCGGGTGACGTTCCCTATCCGGTCGGCCACGTCGGCCATGAAGACCACCGTCCTCACCCGGATCCGGCCCGGCCCGGCCCGGCCACCACAACGTGACCGGTCAAAGGGGGCGCCGGCCCCGGTCACCATCCACCGTGACGCGTGCGACACGCCGGGGCAAGGCGTGAGCCAGGGGCACTCGAAGCGCTCGGCAATCGTGCCCAACTACCTTGCGCCACCGGCTCGCTCCTTGGCGCGGTGATCGCCCCGAAGATCTCGCGAAGACTCGGCGTGGGCCGCAGCATCGTCGTGGGCGCTGTGCTGTTCCCGGCACCGATCGCCATCTCTGCTGCTGCGGGCGGCCCCCTCTGGGCTCGCGCCGGATCCTTGGCCGTGGCCGAGTTCCTCTCCGGAGTCGGCGTCATGCTGTTCGACGTCAACCTCAACTCCCTTCAGGCGAACGTGATCCCCGATGGCATGCGCAGTCGAGTCGCCGGTGCGTACAGCACGATCAATTACGGCTTACGCCCTGTGGGCGCCGTCTTCGGCGGCCTCCTCGCGACCCTCATCGGCCTCCGGGCGACCCTCCTCATCGGGGCCGTCGGCGGAGCGCTGTCCCTGCTCTGGTTGCTGCCCTCGCCGATACCGGGCATCCGCTCCCTGACTGCGGACCATCCGGTGGTTCCGGACAGCGACACGGACGCGCGGCTATCGCCTTGCTGATCGCCGGGGAACCACCCGGATCCAAGCGAAGACTTCCCGGACCTGACGGCCCGGCACATGCCTCCTCACCCACCACGGCCGGCTCGTCCACTTCGACGGCATCACGCTCCGGGCCTGGTTCACGCCCGAGGAACTGGCGCACGTCTCCGCCGAGACCTTCAAGGAGCAGGACCGCCTCGGATACCGCGCCAAGACCCTGCCCCACTTCGCCGCCTTCTTCCGTGATCACACCACCGAGGAACTCCAGAGCACCAGCGACCTCGTGCAGACCTTCCAGCAGGTCAAGGGCGTCGGCCCCTGCACCACCGCGATCATGGCCTCCCACGCGCCCCGGAACAGTGACTCCTTCGGCCTGGACGTGTGGAACCGCAAGATCCTCGCCCGTCGGCTCCTCGACGCCGAAGACGCCGCGCCGGAAGCCGTCACTCGCCGCCTGAACAAGCTCTTCCCCAGCCACGCCGGAACCGCCGGCCTGTACTTCGTCGAGCACGAGTATCTCGACAGCCCCGTCGCGCCACTCCTCGCCCCGGACGGCGTCGACGCCTGGAACGAGGCCCTGGAACGCTCCGCCCCCTGACCTGGCCCCGCCACCGACCCGGCAGCGGCCCGACCGACGCTGCCGCCACAGGCATGCGTCCACGGCCGCGAGGACAAGTCCACGAACGGGTGACACGCCGCGTTCGAGTGCATCGCCCCGCCCCCGGGCGCGGCCCTGGCACCCACTACCCATCAATAGAACATTCGTCCAATATCTGCCCCCGGCCAAGCCGTTACGGACCCCCACGGGGGACGTTCTTAGAGCACCAGTACCCCTCACGCGCCCAGATGGAGGACACCATGAATCCCGTACTCGCCCTTGCGCATCAGCCTCTCGGATTCGAACAGCGGCGGCCCTCGAATACTCCTCTCGCCCGCCAGGCACAGCGGGTTGACGCCGTCGCCCACCGCTCAGCACGACCGGATACGAGGTGGACCGCATGAGCGAGCCCACCCATGCAGCGGCGTCCCGCCACGGCGGGACGCAGACGTGTCGGCACGCCCCTTCGTCGCTGTCGCCCGTCACCCACGACGGTGGCCGCCGGGCGCTCAGCCGACCTGTCCCGGCAGCGCGGCACGCGGTCATCGGGAGCCGACCATGACCGATCCGTTGCGCCCGGCCGCACCGAACGCCCGATCCGTACCGCACGCACGTACCGAGCCCCTGCCGCTCCCTCCGGCATCTGCCCCGCCCTCGCCCGAAGGCGCGGAGCTTGGCGACGAACTCAAGGATGCCTACTGGTCGACCTGGGATGGTGAGGCCTCCCGCACCAGCATGTGGAAGATCTTCGCCAAGCTCCCCGCGATCATCCGCCGCGTATTGGGGATGGCGTGGCGCGCCGACGCACGGGCCACCTCGGCCGTGATCGTCCTGCAGCTGGGTTCCGCGGCGATGGCGGCGTTCGGGCTCCTGGCCTCGATCGGCGTCCTGCAAGCCCTCTTCGCCCAGGGCGCCACCCCGGACCGGATCCGCGCCGCGTTCCCGTCCCTTGCTCTGGTGGCTGGGCTGCTGATGTTCCGTGCCGTGCTCGATGCCGGGGTCGCCTTGTATCAGGCCCGGCTGACACCGAAGATCCGCCGCATTGTCGAGATGGATTTCCTTCGCCTGGCGGCCCACGTGCGGCTTGAGGCCGTCGACGACGCGAACTGGGCGGACGACTCCAACCGCGCCAACGACCGGGGGCTCTACTACGCGCGCCAGTCCATCACCCAGATCATGGAACTCGCGTCCGCGCTCCTCGGCCTCATCGGTGCCGCCTCTGTTCTGACCCTGCTCCACCCCCTTCTTCTGCCGCTGCTTCTCGCCTCGGTGATTCCGCAGGGGCTCGCCTCGGTGCGCTCCGCACGCATGCGCTTTCTCAGCCAGGTCCGCTACAGCACCCTCCAACGGCGCGTGCGGCTGTTCACCTGGCTGCTGCTGGACCGGGACGCTGCCGCGGAGCTGCGCTCCTCGACCGCGCAGCCGGCGTTGCTGGGCGAGCACGAACGCATCGCCCGGCGGATCGAGGAGGAGGACACCCGGCTGGGGCGGGCCGAGGCCCGCACGGCGCTGTTCGGCCGAGCAGTCGGCGGTGTGGCCACCGGCCTGACCTACGCCGCGCTCGCCTGGATGACGATCGAGGGCTGGCTGCCGCTGGCCTCCGGCGGCGGCGCCGTTCTGGCGATCCGGGCCAGCCAGGGCACCCTGACCCGGATCGTCCTCGCGACGCACTACGTGTACGAGCACGCCCTGTGGGTGTCGGACCTGTACACCTTCCTGGAGAAGTGCCGCACGCTGCTCCCACGCCGCACCGGGCTCGCCGCACCCGGCCAGGTCAAGACGATCAGCATCGCGAACGTCGCCTACACCTACCCCGATGGGAAGAGGCCCGCGCTCAACGGCGTGTCCCTGGAACTGACCGCAGGCTCCACCGTCGCGTTCGTGGGGGCGAACGGCTCGGGCAAGTCCACGATGTCCAAACTGATCGCCGGGTTGTACGAGCCGACGGCCGGCAGCATCACCTGGGACGGCACCGACGTGCTGACGATGGACGCCGAAAGCGTGCAGGCCCAGGTAGCCATGGTCCTCCAGGACCCGGTGGAGTGGCCGCTCTCGGCCCTCGCGAACATCACCATCTCCACCGGGACGATCACGCGGGCCGATCCGGAGCGGGCACACGAGGCCGCGACGGCGTCCGGCGCTGACCGGGTCATTGCCGGGCTGCGCCAGCAGTGGACGACCCCGCTCTCGAAGCGGTTCAAGGACGGCGAAGAACTCTCCGGCGGGAACTGGGCGAAGTTCGCCGTGGCCCGCGGTCTCTACAAGGACGCCGCGGTCCTCCTGCTCGACGAGCCGACCGCCAGCATGGACCCGCGTGCCGAGCACGCCGCCTACACCGCTGTGCTGCGCGGCCGCCGTCGCGCGGACCGCATCACGATCCTGATCTCCCATCGGCTGGCCAGCGTGATCGAGTGCGATCGGATCTTCGTGTTCCAGGACGGCCAGATCATCGAAAGCGGTGATCACACCTCGCTGATGGCTCAACACGGCGAGTACCACCAGATGTTCACCCTCCAAGCCGCCGCCTACCAGGCCGAGGCTCCGAGCAGGAACGGGGACAGCGGATGAGCGCCGCCGACAGGCGGATCGCGCCCGCCCCACGCACTGAAGGGCCGCAGCACTTCGAGGACCACCTGGCCGGGATCGACTGCCCGATCTGCACCAACGACTTCACCGCCGAGGACATCGAGTGGGGCCTGCTGATCAACAAGGGGCCGTTCGCCAACGCCTACCTGTGGCGCAGCGGTCAGGTCCGCGGCTATGTGGTGGTGATCTTCACCGCGCGGCACGTCGCCGAGCCGACCGCGATGACCTCCGCTGAAGCCGCGGGTTTCTGGAACGAGGCGCCGGCCGCCGGTCGCGCGGTGGAGCAGTACTACCGCCCGCTGAAGCTCAACTACCAGCTCCTCGGTAACGCCGTGCCACATGCCCACTTCCACATCACGCCCCGGCGCTCCGCCGCCCAGGATCCGGCGCCCGGCGGCCCGCTCCCTTTCGACGTCCTCGATCACGGCCGTCAGGGCGAGGAGCAGTTGCAGTCCGACGCCCGGGGCCTGCGCGAGCTGCTGGGCTGCACTGGGGCCTCGGTGGTGTCACGGTGAGCGCGGGGTCCGCCGTGATGGTGGTGGCGGAAGTCCTGGCGCTGTACTACCGCATCGTCTCGACCGAGGTCTCCGAGGGGCCGTCCGGGACCGCCACCTGCAACTACGTGGCCCGGGACGCCGACGGCCGGCGATGGTTCGTGAAGGCCTATCCGGCGAGTGCTGATCTGGGTGCCGAGCAGCGTGCCCTCGAGTTGGCCGAGTTCGCCGCGCGCGGCGGGGTCCCGGCACCGGTGATGCGCCGCACCCTCGACGGTGATCTCATCGCGGCGGGCGGCGGGTTGTCGGTTTCCGTCACCGCGTTCCTTGAAGGTGCCGAGACAGCGGAAGGCGGTCTGTCCGGCAAGCGGTGGGCCGCCGTCGGCGAGACCGTGGGCCGGCTGCACCGCAGCCTCGCCCGTCATCCGGACGGGCCGCCGCGCCACGCCCCCGCCCGCGAGGTCTGCGATGTCAAGCGGGGCCGACAGCGCTTGGAGCGACTGCTCGGCCGCTATGCGAAGCAGCCCCCGAGCTGCTCCTTCGAGGTATGGGCGAGGGAAGCCGCTCGGGAGCGGCTGGAGGGACTACCCGCCACGGCTTCCATGCTCAAAGCACTCCCGCCGACCCTCGCCGTGCAGATCGTTCACGGCGACCTTTCCTCCCTGAACTTGATGCTGAAAGGCGAGAGGGTCGCCGCAGTGATCGACTTCCGGCCGCCGTCGCACCGCAGCCCGATGTGGGAGCTGGGTCGCATCGTGCTCGACCCGCGCACGGTTCTCGCCGCCCCCAACTGGCCCGCGGGCATGGCCGCAGCCGTCGCTGCCTACCGGGAGGCCAACCCGGCCATGTCGACGGAAGACCTGCTGACGGTGCCACGGGTAGCGGCCGGCTATCTGGCCTGCTCGGCATATCCCCTGTCCGAACCGCTCGACGACCCGTCCGCGGTCACCTCTCAGCTGGAGGCGTACGGGCGGGACCGGCATCAGGCGCAGCGTGTGCTGTGCGAGCGCCTGACGGAAGCCGAGGAGGTGCTCCGTGATCTCCTCCACTGACCCCTCCTCCCCCGGCGCCCGGCTGTCGCTGTGGCGGCACCGCGACTTCCGGTGCTACCTGACCGGGCAGGCAGCCAGCGTGACCGGCAGCTCGATCAGCACCATGGTGATCCCCGTGCTGGCGGTGCTCGAACTGGACGCCAGCACCGCCGAGGTCGCCTGGCTGACGTTCCTGGGCCAACTGCCGCCCGCCCTGCTGGCCTTGCACGCCGGGGCCCTCGCCGACCGCCATTCCAAGCGGAAGCAGATGATCACCGGCGACCTGGTCAGCGCTGTCGCGCTGGCCAGTGTGCCGGTGGCGGCCGCGCTGGACCGGCTGTCCCTGACCCAGCTGATGGTGGTCGCGGCCGTGCAGGGCGCGGCGGGGGTGCTGAACGATGCCGCCGCGATCAGTCTCCTGCCCGGCCTGGTCGACCGGTCCCTGCTCCAGCGGAGCAACAGCCGCATCGGCAGCCTCTTCGCCGTCGCCGCCACCGCGGGCAGCAACCTCGGCGCCGCCCTGACCGCGCTCCTCGGCCCGGCCCGGGCACTCCTCGGGGACGTCCTTTCCTACCTCGTCAGCGCCTGGTGCACCGCCCTCATCCAGGCCCCCGAAAGCCCCCGGCCGGCAGCGGAAGAACGCCGGCTGCACACCGAGATCGGTGAGGGCCTGCGCTATGTGCATGGCGACCACCGACTGCGCACCCTGACCCTCGTCAACGCCACGACGTCGTTCGCCCTGGCGCTCCTCAATACCTTGTGGGCGCTGTACCTGCTCCGGTCCCTGGCCCTGGGCCCGACCGCCTTCGGCGTGGTTCTGGGACTCGGAGCCCTGGGCGCGGCGGCCGGCGCTCTGGCCGCCCCGTCGCTCGCGGCGCGGTACGGGCCCGGGCCGATGATGCTCGCCGCGCTCGCGATCACTCCGCTCACCCAGGTCCCTCTGCTCCTCGCCTCCCCGGGCCTGGTCTGGCAGTTCGCCATCGGTGCCGCCCTGTTCCTTCAGCTGGCTTGCGCCGGGGCGGCGGGGACGACCCAGCGCACCATTCGCCAGGTCGTCACCGCCGACGGCATGCAGGCCCGCATGCAGGCCGTGAGTACCTGGCTCACCTCCGGTGCACGGCCGGTGGCCGCGCTCCTCGCCGGCGGGCTCGGCACGTGGATCGGTGTGCGCCCCACCCTGGTTGCCGGTACCTGCCTCCTCGTCGTCCCCCTCGTGGTTCTCTACCGCTCCCCGCTGCGCAGTCTGAAGGACATGCCCGGCTCACCTGCCGTGGCTCCTTCTTCAGCCGAGGTCATCCCACCTCCGACGCCGTCGGGGCCGATCGTCCCGAATCCCGCAGTCGCCGTGGATGTGCGGCACGACCGCTCCTCGGAAGGCGGCCCGTGAGCACGAACCCGGACACGGCCCCTTGCCCGGAGCCGTCATCGGCGGACCCGCCGTCGGGCGCGCCCCTCCCGCTCAGCACCTACTCCCTGCCCTCCAACGTCCGAGGTGATCACGTGCCGCCCTCCCGCTCTCATATCCGCGCGACCGTCGAGGCCTATCTCAGCCGGCATGCCGAGGAACGGGACGCTCTGGAGGGGTTGCCGGCTGTCCTGGACGGCGCCGGGGAGCCGTCGAGCCGCGCCACGCTGCCCGGTCACGTCACCTGCAGCGCGGTGGTCATCGACCGCGACCGTCGGGTGCTCCACATCGGACATCGGGTGACGGGGCTGCTTCTCGCTCCAGGCGGCCACGTTGAAGCGGGTGACCGTACGCTCCTGGCCGCGGCCGTGCGGGAGGTGTGCGAAGAGGCCGGGCTGCGTCCCGGCGACCTGTGCCTGACTCCGCAGTTCCTCGACGAGCCGATCGACGTGGACGTCCATGACATCGACGCCAATGCGGCCAAGGGCGAGGCCGCTCACCAGCACTTCGATGTCCGCTTCGCGTTCTACCTCACCGCCGAGCAACCGCCCGCGCTCGCTCTGCAGGACGAGGAAGTCGCCGGCGCCCAGTGGCTCCCGTACGCCGACGTGCGCTCGCCCACACTGCGGGCCAAGCTCCTCGCTGCCGAGCCGCACGGCCTGGATGGGCGCCCGGAGCCCGTCAGCGCCAACGCCCTGATCCACGACGGAGCCGGCCGGTACCTCCTTCATCTACGAGATGACCGCGAAGGCATGTGGGAGCCCTGGGTCCTGGCCCTCGTGGGAGGCAAACGGTCGCGGGACGATGCCGGCCTCGAGGCGACACTGCAGCGCGAGCTCGCCGAGGAGGTACCGGGCCTGGAACCCACGGGCCTGATGCCGTTCGCCGTCCAGGAGGCTACGAGCGTCGACGGCCTGGCCGTGCCCATCCGCGTCTACGCCGGGCACTGGAGCGGTGATGCCGAGGCGGTGGATCTCCGCGAAGGTGTCCTGCTGACGTGGTGCACCGTGGACATGCTCGACCGGCTGCGCCTGAGCCCCGGGCTCGGAGAGCTGATCCGGCGCCACGCGGCCGAGCACCCCGCTGCGAAGGAACTACCGGACGACACCGGCCCGCTGGCCGACGAGGCTCCGCCGGGAACCGAGCTGCACATCGTCGGCGTTCACCTCCATCTCCAGGACGACCAGGGTCGGATCCTCCTCGGCCTGCGCCACCCGGACTCCACGTACGCGCCGGACACCTGGCACTTCCTGGCCGGCCACTGCGAGCGGGAAACGGCGATCGACTGCCTGGTCCGGGAAGCAAAGGAGGAAGCGGGCCTCACCATCGCACCCGAGGACGTCGATCTCGTCCACACGGTGCACCACGTCGACTCCCCCGACGCCCGGCCGAGGATCGCGCTCGTCTTCCAGGCCCGCTCCTGGACCGGCGACCCGGAGGTCCTGGAGCCCGACCGGTGCGTGGAGTGGCGGTGGTGGAAGCCGCAGGACCTTCCGGAAGCGGTCGTGCAGTACACCCGCCGGGCGATCGACGGAATCCTTCGGGGGCGCCCTTACTCCGAGCAGGGCTGGGGCGAGCGATGAGCACTCTGGACACCTGTCCCGCCGGCGGCCCGGTCGGCGGGGCCACGCCGACGGATACGGAAGCGGATCCGGCAGCCGCGCGGGCGGTGATGGTCTCCCGGCTTGAGGAGGAAGGGTCTCTGGGGCCGGGCCCGGTCCGCGACGCCCTCCTCGCGCTGCCCCGCGAAGTGCTGATGCCGCAGGCGTACGTACGGCGCAGCGGGCCGGGAGAGGAGTTGCCGCAGTGGGATCTGCTGGACTGGTCGGCACCGCTGGACCGCCCCGAGCTGCTCGGGCTGCTGTACGGCGGGGCCAGTGTGCTCGTCCAGCACGACGGGGAGCCGCTGCTGGGCCGGGCGCGCGGGACGCGGTCGGGGGCGTCGATCACATCGATGTCGACGGTGATGGGCTTGACCGCCTCGCTGCTGGAGGAGCTGGATCTGCGCCCGGGCCTGCGGGTGCTGGACGTCGGGACGGGCGCGGGGGTGACCGCCGCGGTGGCCTGCCAGGTCTGCGGCGACCGGGGGGTGGTCACCCTCGACCGGGACCGGCACCTCACCGACGCGGCCGCCGCCCACCTGGCCGACCTCGGCTTCCGGCCGCAGGTGGTGTGCGCTTCGGGCGAACAGGGCGTCCCGGGCCGGGAGTTCGACCGGATCTTCGTGTCGTACGCGGTGGAGCGCGTGCCAAAGGCCCTGGTGGAGCAACTCGCTCCCGGTGGCACACTGCTGACACACGTGACCAGCGCGTCCCCGTCGTGGCCCGGCCTCGCCGTCGTCGAGCGCACCGCAGATGGGCATGTCACGGCGGAGCTGCGGGCCGTGGAGTTCGCCCACCGGGCCGGGCACGGTATGGAGCGGATCTGGCTCACCGAGGAGTTCCGGCAGCGCATGACCAGCGAACCGGGTACGTGGACCCAGCGGAGCAAGCTGGCGCCGCCCGAGGACCGCGACCGCGGTTTCTGGCTGGCGGCCGACCACCTCCTCGGAGGTCTGGTGCGGGACTTCGGCTCTGAGCACCTCGTGATCGGCGCACCCGGCTGCGGATCCTGGATGCGCGCGGAGCCGGTGGGCCACCGGCGCTGGAGCGTCACCGTCCAAGGGCCGCGGGACATCTGGAAAGAGATCCAGGACCTCGCCGACCGGTGGCGGGTCGCACGCTCCCCCGACCGCTACCGCCTCTCCTTCGACGCGGACGGCGGGCAGCGCGCCGCGTCCGAGTGCGGACGCCTGTCCTGGCAACTACCCGCCCCCCACCCGCTCGATGAGGGAGCCACCTCGTGACCTACCCCGACGGGCCCCTTCCGGGCCTTGCACCGGAGCAGGAGGCCATGTTCGAGGGCGCGGCGCTGACCTACGCCCGCCACCGCCCCGGCCTGCCGGACGCGGCGGCGCGCCTGCTCGCCGACACGCTGCAGGGCCGGCCGTCCCCGGTGCTGCTCGACCTGGGCACCGGAACCGGGCAGGTGCCCTTCGCGCTCCTGTCCGCCGGCGCTGACCTGACGCACATCGAAGCCGTCGACGTCAGCCCGCAGATGCTGCATCAGGCCAGGCAAGCCCTCCAGCCTGTGCTCGGCCACTGCACCCTCACCCTGGTCCACGCGGCGGCCGACGCCTACGAACCGCTCGCGACACTGCCGGGCGAACCGGACTCCGGCCCGGACCTGATCACCTGCTGCCGGTCCTACCACTGGATGAACGGCCCGGCGGTCCTGGAGATGGCCGACCGGGTCGCCACACCGGATGCCGCAGTGGCGATCATGGGCGACGGGAGCCTATGGACCCACGACGCCGCCTGGACCCGTGCGCTGCGCGAATTGATCCAGCGCTACCTGGGCGCCGAGCGCCGGGCGGGCGCCCGCCGTTCCTACACCGAGCCCCGCCGCTCGTACGAAGAGGACCTCGCCGACTCGGCGTTCAACGACGTCACCGAACACCTCTTCCCGGTGACCCGCACCTGGGCGCCGCAGGAGGTGCTCGGCTACCTGCGCACCACGTCCTTCGCCGCTCCTGAGCTCTTCGCAGAGCGGCACCAGGCGTTCGAGGACGAGGCCCTCGCCCTTCTCCACGCGCACGCGGTGGACGGGGCTCTGGTCGAGGAAGCGGCGTTCAGGGTTCTGCTCGCCCGGCGTCCGGAGGGATCGCGATGAGCGGCGGGCAGCGGCACACCGAGCCGGTGGACGTCCACCTGATCCTGCGCCGGGAGACCGCCGACGGGCCTCAGGTTCTGCTGTCCCGGAGGGCCGGGCAGGTGTACGCCGCCGGCCTGTGGCACCTGCCGTCGGGGCATCTGGACGGTCCGCATGAGGACGTGGTCACCGCCCTGGTCCGCGAGGCGCGGGAGGAGACCGGTGTCGTCATCGACCCGGCCGACGTGCGGGCCGCCGTGACCGTGCACCACCGCAGCCCCGGAGGCGCCTCCCGGACCGGGCACTTCTTCGAGGTCCAGCGGTGGAAGGGCGAGCCCGAGATCGCCGAGCCGGATATCTGCGACGCGATGGACTGGGCACCCCTTACCGCCCTGCCCGCCCCAATGGTGGCGTACTGCCGTGCGGGCCTGGACGCCTACACCGTCGGCGCGCGGCTCGCCGTGCACTTCCAACTGCCCGGCGACACCATCGCCTTCGACCCCTGCGCCAACCGGCTGCGCATCGTGCCGGACGTGACCGGCCAGGCGTCCGGCGCCCGTCCCGACGCCGCGGTGGTGGAATTCGCGGAGCAGGCAGTCGGCCGGATCGCGCAGTGGACGGATACCTCATGGGCGCGCGAGGAGAGCCGCGTGTGGCGGGTCCACGGCGTCCAGAACGGCACCTGGTATGTGAAGGTCCACCAGAACGAGCGGTTCCACCGCAGGGAAGTGCGGGGGCTACGAACGTGGGCGCGGGAGCTGGGGGCGGCCGCGCCGCGGCTGGTCGCCGCCGACGAGACGCTGCGGGCGGTGGTCCTCACCGCGGTGCCGGGCCGCCCGCTGCACGGCGCTGTTCTGGCACCGGGGCGGGAGAGGGCGGTCTTCCAACGGATCGGCGCGCTGGCCCGCCACATCCACCAAGCTTCTCTGCCACGGCCCGCTCCTGCTGGCAGCGGCCCGTCCGTGGCCAAGGCCGATCGGCACCTGGCCAGGGCGCGGTCTCATCTGCTCCCGGGCGATGAGGAGTTCGTCCGCGAGCTCGTCCGGCAGGCCGAGGACCTGCCACCGCTGGAGTGGGTGGAGACCCACGGCGATTTCCAGCTCCGCAACATCCTCTCCACCTCTGACGCCGCCGACGAGACGGACGGCCTTGAGGTCGTCGTGGCGGTGATCGACCTCGAGCGCAGTGAGCCGGGACCGGCCGTACGGGATCTGGTCCGCTTGTCCGACGCCTGGGCCGGCCGCCCGGACCTGTTCGAGGCGTTTCTGGCCGGGTACGGCAGGCCCCTGACCCCGGCCGAACAGGCACGTCTGGTCATCGACGCGGCCCTCGACTCGGTCAGCGGGATCGCCTACGGCTCCGACCACGGTGATCCCGAACTGGTCGAGCGCGGTCGGCGGACCCTGGCCCGGCTGCGCGCCGAGCACCACGGCTCTCTCTTACCTGGGCTGCCGCTACAGCCGTAGTGACCTGGGCGGACATGCCGAAGACCACGTCCGCCCCTACAAGGCGGATGTCGTACGGGAGGATGCCGGCCAGCGGACCTGTCGGTCGTTGTGGCTGACGCCCAGTGGGCACGCACCGAGCCGCTACTGCCGGATCGGACACCGAAGAGGGGAGGGCGGTGGCGGGATCACCAGCACGGACGCAATCGCGTTCAAGTACCACACCGGGACACCGTGGATGGACCTGCCCGAGCACTTCGGGTCGTGGAAGGGCGCCCACAACCGGCTTCGGACGTGGGCGGCCGACGGCACCTGGGAGAAGGTCTTCACCTCCCTCCTCACCCAGGCCGACGTCGAAGGCGACCCCGACTGGGTCGTCGCTGTCGACTCCACGATCGTCCGCGCTCATCAGCACGCTGCCAGGGCGCGTCAAAAGGAGCCCGGGTCGGCGAGCCGGCCGACCATGCCCTCGACGATCCCGCAGCGGGCCGACCACGAAGATCCGCCTCGCCGCGGAAGGCCACTGCAGGCCCCTCGCATTCGCGATCGCGCCTGGGCCAGGTCGGTGACGCACCCGCATTCGAGCAGGTCATGGCTCAGAGGTCGTTATGTGAGGTCTCGTGCAGCGCGAGTCACGGCAGTCGTGTGTGAGGCAGGATTCGGTCATGGATTTTCGGATCGAGTGGCCTGCACCCATGGACGACTACGACTGGGCAATACAGGAGGCCAAGGGCTGGCTGGATGTCACCGTCACGTGGGACGGTGACGCGCAGGTCGTCGAGGTGTACGACCCGGTTCGACTTGCACAGTCAGTAACCAGCGAGACTGCCCGGCTCGGGCACTTCAAGGCTAGGCGCCTACTGGTGGTCCCGAGTGTCACGCGCGAGAACATCGAATCCGCCGTCTCTGCGATCGCGGACGAAGGCTTCTTCGATCACGGATAGCCCGACGCAGTACGGTGGCCTGGAACAGCCCCGCCAGCACCACACGGGACCGCTCGGAGGTGCAGCGACGGCGATGCATCAATGCAACCGTCAATACCTCATGCCGGCTGCCGTCTACGGACCTTCGCGTTGCACGCCGGGCTTCGTGGTGAGGGCGAACAAGCCCGCCTCAGGCTCGGTGAGGATGCCGCGGGCGACGAGCTTCTTGAGCTTCGAACGCATCCACTCTGTGCGTCGGGGATCGATGCCACTGCCCAGAACCTGGCAGATCTCCCTCGCGCGCAACCGACCGGCGCCGCTGGTGAACACGGCGACGATCTGCGGGTAGGCAGGCGTGACTGGGGTGCGGGCAAGAGAGCCGGCCTCGGGGTCGTCTTCCCCAGCCGGGGTTTTCCCTCGCCGATGCCGATTGACCAGCCTCGCGACTTTGCCCGGTCGGGTCCTAGCAGTAGCCGTCCACCCGGGCGCTGGCTGGAGTGAGGTTGGGCCAGGGATGTCCTGCTCTGTCGGAGGCAGCGGACCGTAGGAGGTCAAGAATCGTGCACCCCGGGTAGCCCCGAAAAC
>NZ_JBIRQM010000046.1:0-12359 GCF_044333225.1 Streptomyces sp. NPDC021080
GAACTCGACGTCTTCTACGAGAAGGGTGCCCCGAAGGCCATGGGCGCCGACTCCCTGGGGATCGCCGTATCTCCATGACAGCGCCGCCGCGACTCGTCCTTCCGGATCGTGTGGAAGTTCCGGACCGGGACGGCCTGGCGGGATGTGCCCGAACGGTACGGTTCGTGGCACACGCTGCACACCCGTTTCCTCCGGTGGGCTCTGGACGGCACGTTCGAGTGCATGCTCCGGGCCACCCAGGCCACCCAGGCCGCAGCGGACGCTGCGGGCGACATCGACTGGCCGGTGTCGGTCGACTCCACCGTCGCGCGCGCCCACCAGCACGCCGCCGGGGCGCGAAAAGGGGGCTCCGCAGTCCCGGCCTCGGACGCTCCCGGGGTGGCCTGACCAGCAAGATCCATCTGGCCTGCGACGGTGTCGGCCGCCCGCTCGCCCTCACCCTCACGGGCGGCAACACCAACGACTGCACCCAGTTCACCGCCGTGATGGAAGCGATACGGGTGCCCCGCGTCGGCCCGGGACGGCCTGGGTCCGGCTGGCACACGTGCTGGGCGACAAGACACCCCATGCAGCTATCGGGTCAAGTTGCTGCGACGGCGCAGCATCGGCCACACCATCCCCGAGCGGGCCGACCAGGTCCGCAACCGGCTCCGGCACGGCAGCCGGGGCGGGCACCCGCCAGTCTTCGACAAGCAGCTCTACCGGCATCGCAACGTGGTGGAACGATGCTTCAACCGCTTGAAGCAATGGCGCGGCATCGCCACCCGCTACGACAAGACCGCCGAGTCCTACCAGGCAGCCATCACCCTCGCATCACTCCTGATGTGGGCGTGACGTTTGAAGGCAACTCCTAGCCCGTCCCTGGCATCAAGCTCTGGGCCCGATGAAGAGTCTGAGCGTGTCCAGGGCCATTTTGTCCGTCACGGCACTTCGACCGGACAGACGGTGAACAAGAATCCAGCCCTGTGGTGAGGCTCCCGCGAAAACGGATGCGCCGCCTGTCGCGCCGTTGTGCCACAGAAGGCTTCCCGCCTTCTGCCAGGCCGGTGCCGGTTCCCCCAGCCTGCGGTCGACCAGCAGGTCGGTGAGGAGGCGGGCGGTGGCCCGGGGAGTGGCCCACAGTCCGCCGGCGGGAAGGATCGCGCCGTCCACGGTCCAGGGCCGGTGGGGCCGGCCGAACAGCCCTTGGCGGCACAGTCGTCTGCCGGAGGGCGGATCGGCGGCGACGTCGGTAATGCCGAGGGGGGCAAGGACGTGGCGGTGCAGCAGTTCCTCGTACGGGGTACGGGTGGCCGCGGTGAGAGCGGCGCCCAGGAGCGCGTATCCGAGGTTGGAATACTCCTCAGCCGTCCCCGCAGGAGCCGTGACCAGGGTGTCGAGGTGTCGTGCGACCGAGTTCAGTGTGTCGGCGTCGAAAGCGGCATAGGGATCGCGCCCGCTGATGCCGGGGGGCAGGCGTGGAAGGCCCGAGGTGTGCTCGGCAAGGTGGCGCAGGGTGATTCCCGTGCCGCTGGGTGCCGGCAGGAACAGCTCCAGCGGGTCGTCGAGGCTCAGGACTCCGTCGTCGGCCAAGGCGGTCAGGACGGTCGCGGTGAGCGGCTTGGTCAACGAACCGATCTGCACGAACAGGTCGGGGTCGTGGCCGTGGGAGACCTGGGGTGCCTGAAAGCTGCTGAGTATGCAGGTGGGAACGCGGATCATGATGATCTTCTGTCGTGTGTTCGGGGCAGCGCGCGTGCCGCCGTGCCGACGGGTGTGCGGTGCCGATGGACGTGCGGTGCCGATGGGTGACTGTCCGATATCCGGCACTCCAGCGCCGTCCCGTTGGCTCGAATGCTGGCACACTCTGAATCCATGTTCCTCGCCGGTAACAATGCGGGCTGGCTGAAAATGATCAGCGGAATCGGGCGACGGCACGCGAAATGATCCAGATTTCGATATTTACTTCCGTCCAAAACCGAACACATCCGAAGACCTCCTGTTGATCATGCATCGGCATTCCTGTGATCTCTGCCGGGAACGGGTTGACCGAAAGTGCTCCCTTCCGTTGCAGCCCGTGCTCGTATGCCCTGATGTCCCTTCAAGGTTCGGTGCCGGCGTCCAGGGCCCTGCCGGTCAAGCTCCCTGTCCGCGCGGACGCCGAACGTGCCGACATCGAGCGAGGTGTCGTCATCGACGTTGAACTGAGTGACCGTCACGAGACCGAACCGATCGGGCTTCGGCGGCGCGAAGGGCCTCGGCATCAACGTGGAGCCCGAGCCTGAGCGTCCCAGGCTGGAACCCGACCTCGGAAAGGCCCGGACCCCTGCAGGAGGTCGCCCGGAAACGGGCAGGGCAGGCCGCCGTCCAGCTCAACTCCCCGGCCCTCGATACCCCGGAAACTGCCCAACCGCCAGAACCTCCAGAGTCCCTTGCGTGGACGACACCGGCTGGTCGGTCGAATGTCCGGCAGTCCGGCAGTCCGGCTGGCCCTCGCCATCGCCCTTCCGGCGGACCGCGCCCTGCCTGCCCTGACCGACGGACATGATGCGGCAGGCTCCTGACGGTCGTCCTGGAGAGCGACTGCTGTCTGCGGCTCTTGGAGGCGAACGTGCCGCATCCCTGGGTGAGTAACCCGCTCTTCCCCCCGGACACCCTCAAGGATGCGTCTGCGGAACAGATCGTCGACGCGACACTGAAGTACCAGCCCATCGCGCTCTGAACTACGGGGGAGCGGGCCCAGGCGGTGCCCACCGTCGGCGAGCTGCCGCCGTCGGATCCGGGCCGTTCGTGTCGGACCGGGAGCTGTCGAGCCGACGATGCCACAGTTCCCTCGGTGCGCATGGGCGGCTTTGGCGGCAGCCGGGACCATCACCGGGCACGGCCTGTCGCTACAGTGGCCGCGTGCACCGGACCGCCCTGAGAAAACTCGCCGCCCTGGCGCCATTTCTGCTGCTCACCGCGTGTGCGGGCAGCCAGTCGACGACCAAGGTCACGGCCGACCGCATCACCGGAGACTGGGCGGGACCGCACGGCGAGAAGTTCACCTTTGCCGCCGACCGGACGTTTACCGCCAGCGGTCTCGATTCGAAGAACCTCACTGACGCGCTGTGCACCGGAAAGCCGTCCAGAGGCGGCTGGGCCTTCTACGTCGCGGAGGGCAGGAACACCGAAATCGGGGAGAAGGCCGCCAAGTCCGGTTCTTGGATCGGCCTTGCGTTCCACGGCGCGGCCGAGAGCTGCCGTATCGACCTGGCGGTGGTGGACGGCGGCAAGGCGCTGTGCGCGACAGACGACGCGGATGCGCCGTGCGGGCTCGATGTGAAGTTCACCAGGGAGCCGTAGCGGCAGGGCTCACCCGCCTGGCGTGTGCAGCGCGCTGTCGACCAGACCGTCCAGGCCCAGGCCAGGCCACAGTCCGCAGTGCCTGTGCCGCCACCTGCGTACGTCACGGTCGTCCCCCCGGCAACGCCCTCGCTCTGGTGCGGGAGATGGCCTGCTGGATGGCCCGGTCGTGCCCGCCAGGCCGTCCAGGGCCCGGAAACCGCAGAGCGCGCCATCAGGCTCCAGAGCCCGGGCGGTGCCCCGGGCGACAGCCGCGTGGAGGGGGTCGTAGCCGTCGGCTTGCGGGTCACCGGGCAGCAACTGCCCTGCTGGTCAGCTGTATTGGCTCGGTCAGGCTCGAAGGGGTGTACGGCGAAAGGAGCTTGAGGTTCCCTCGCTTCTCCGTGACAAAGCCCACCGTGAACCATTCATGACCATAATGGAACAAAGCGCCTACTCGGTGATGTGTGCACACCAGCCAGGCACTAGCTTTACGACTTCTTCGACGTTCTCCGACCATCTGACCAAGGGTCGAATGCACACCATGCACATACCACCGCCCGTTCCGGGGGAACGGGTCACTTCGCGCGCGCTCGGACGTCTGTCCCGCATCACGGTCTTGCTCGCCCTCTCCCTAGCCCTGCTGAGCGGGGCGGTCCTGGCAGCGCCCCGGCCGGCTGTCGCGGCAACACCCGTCGTGAACGGTCCGACCGGGAAACTCTCCGCCGCCGACGTTCCGTCCGCCCGCGCTGAGCCGAAGCGCTCCGGCAAGCGGGTGGAGGCACTGTCCGAGCGCACCGAGACGTCCGCCACCTGGGTCGACCAGGACGGCCCCCTGACGACCGAACTCACCGCCGGTCCCGTACGGTTCGACCACAACGGCAGCTGGGTCACCGTCGACACCGATCTCACCGAACACCGTGACGGCACCGTGGTGGCCAAGGCGCACCCCACCTCGCTCACCCTCGTCCTTGAGGACTCGGCCGTACTGACGGACGCGAACCCGGCAGGCCTGGGTGACACAGGCGGTGAACCGGAGGAAGGACGGCGGGAACAGCGTTTCACCTTCAGCACCAACAGCGGCGCCCTGATCCTCCGCGTCGAGGCGGACGCCCCTGCGGCGAAAGGCGTGCTCTCGGCTTCGGCTTCGGCCGCCGACACTCTGGAGACCACCGACGGCTCACCAGGCCCCATCGGTGAGGTGCCCGACGAGCCGATCGCGCTCGACGCGGACGGCCTGCCGATCGAGGAACCTGATCCGGCCGTTCAGAAGCCGGCGCCGCGCGTCAAGCGCGCCGCCGCGCAGGTGTCAGGCTCCGGAACGCTCAAGTGGGCCTCCCGGAACGTCAGTACGCGCTGGGAATACGGCCGCGACTGCACCGACTTCGTGTCGAAGGCGCTGTACCACGGCGGCGACATGAAGACCCGTCAGGGCGGGCGCAAGCACGACCGCACCTGGTGGCAGCAGTACCACCTCTTCGGCAGGATCAAGAACAAGAGCTGCACCTGGGCCGCCGCCGAGAGCTTCCGCCGGCACATGATCCGCTACCGCGGGGCCGAGTACGTCACGGCCCTCTCCGCCGAGCCGGGAGATCTCGGGCTCTTCAAGTGGAAGAAGGAACGGGGCTACAACCACGTGGCCATCGTCGAGCGCAAGCGGCACGGGCTCCAGCTGATCCAGCACGGCAGCTCGAACAGGACCAGCCTCGCGGCTGCCATCCTGCGGTACCGCGGCAAGTCCAACTACATCGAGCGGGTCGTCATCCTCCGCCCGAAGGCGAGGTTCTGACCATGACACGCAAGACAAGACTCACCCGCATCGCGCTGGCCGCCGTCGTCACGGGCGGACTCCTGACGGGCTGCACGTCAAACGACGAGTCCCTGACGTACCAGACGGACTACAGCAATCACCGGCCGCTGCGGGTCGTCGGCTACCCCTCCACGGGAAGTCTCGAGACGGTGCAGAAGGCCGTGTGGCGGCTCGCCGACGGCGACGTCGACGCACTGGCCGCCCTCGCCGTCGACGACACGGAAGCCGACGCCACGGCCCGCAACTGGGTCAAGGCCTTCGGCGCCGCCGCCAAGGGAGAGGTGACAGCGGACTTCTACGACGAAGGCTCCGTACGGCAGGTCGTGGTCCTCTACTTCGCCAAGAGCGGCCAGATCAAGGAGATCGAAGCCCGCACAGGAGAGGACGACGACTCCTGGGGACTCACTCTCGCCGAACCCGACCCGGCCGAGGCAACGGCCAAGCCCACATGGGCCCCGTCGAAGCCGGGCCACTCCGGCTCCCGCACCTCCGGCACCCCGTCCGGGAACTAGCGGCCACCTGCCCCGCAGCGCCCTCGAGGCCCGTACCCCGAACAATCGGGGTGCGGGCTTCCGCATTCATGGACAGGCCGGAGCCCCTTGTCGTTCGCCCCGGGCAGCGACTCGCCCTTGGAAGGTCGGTGGCCGGCCTCCGTGGGATCGCACCGGCCCGTATCCCCGGTTCTGCGGTGTGCGCGACGTTTCAGACGGTCCCGCTGCTGATCATCGCCTCCTTCGCGTGGGACGGCGGTGCGGGACGCGGCCGGGCGCCTTACGAAGACCAGGCCACTGTCTACGCCAATGGTCATTGCTCCGGCCAGAGCCCCTCGCCTCGTCGGTGCCGGCCAGGCTGCTTCGAGCGATCCGCCTCACCACGTCATCGGCTGGCCGATTCCGGAAGGCCGAAAAACTCCCTTGCTCAATGGTCAAGAAGTGTTGACCATTGAGGGCATGCCTACCGAAGATCTTCCCGAGACGTTCCACGTCACCACTGACGAACAGCTACGCGCCGTTTCCAGTCTCACGCGTCACCGGATCATGGCCGTGCTCCGCTTCGAGCCCGCGACGATCACCCAGATCGCCGAACGAGTGGGCCTTGCGAAGGGGAGTTCCAGCTACCACGTGCGGCTGCTCGAACGGGCAGGCCTGGTGAAGGTGGTCCGAACGCGCAAGGTCCGCGGAGTCACCGAGCGGTACTACGCCATGGCCGCGCGGTCGATCGTGCTGCCGGATCCGGGCGAGGGAGGGCCGGACGTGCTGATGCGGCATGCGGTGGCGGACCTGGAGGCAGCGCCGGTCGATGGCGAGCGGCACGTACGGATGGCGCATCTGCGGCTCACCGAGGAGCAGTTCGCGGAGCTGGGAGCGCGGCTGCAGGCACTGGCGGACGAGTACCGGGAGCTGTCCGATCCGTCGCTGCCGGACGCGTCACTCGTCTTCGCACTGTTCCACCCGGCACGGCGCGAGCAGGCCGAAGGGGACGCCAAGTGACTTCAGACATAAGGAAGTTGCCGACCGGGTTCGGACGGCTGTGGACCGCGCAGACAGTGTCCTCTCTCGGTGACGGGGTGACGCATGCCGCGCTGCCGCTGCTCGCATTGACGTTGACGCGGGATCCGATGGCACTCGCCGTCGTCACAGCCGCCGGAACGCTGCCCTGGCTGCTCTTCGGGGTGCTCGGCGGTGCGCTGGTGGACCGCTGGGACCGTCGGCGCACGATGTGGGTCATGGACGCGGCACGTGCAGCGCTGCTCGCGATACCGGCGGCAGCGGCCGCACTCGACGTGCTGAGCATTCCCCTGCTCGCGGCCGTCGCCTTCCTCCTCGGCCTCGGCGGACTCTTCTTCGACACGGCCGCAACCGCCTACCTGCCGGATCTGCTCGGCCGCGACCCCGCACTCCTGGAGCGCGCCAACTCCCGCCTGCGCGGCACCCAGACCGCCGCGTCCGGCTTCGCGGGGCCGCCTGCGGGCAGTGCCCTGCTCGCGCTCGGGCGGACGGTTCCGCTGCTCGCCGACGCGGTGTCGTTCGCGCTCTCCGCACTGCTCGTACGGTCGCTGCCCGCCACGCCCGGGCCCGTACCGCAGGCCCGCGAGTCGCTGCTGCGGCAGGTGCGGGCCGGCGCCTCGTACGTATTCCGGGATCAGTTGCTGCTCGGGCTCGCGCTGCGTCCGGCGGTCGGGAACATCGCCTTCCTCGCCGTGGAGACCGTACTCGCCCTCTTCGCGCACGATCGTCTCGGCATCGGCACCTTCGGCTTCGGCCTGCTCCTCACGGCGGAGGCCACCGGCGGTCTGCTCGGCGCGGGCATCGCCTCCTTCCTCGGCCGACGACTCGGCACCGGTACCGCGCTCACCTGCACGGCCACAGTCGAAGGACTCGCCATCCTGGGCCTTGCCGCCGCCCCGAACCCGTACGTCGCCGGCCTCGCGCTAGCCGTCTGCGGAGCGGGCATGGGCGCCACGATGGTGCTCGGCCCCTCTCTTCGACAGGCGGTCGTTCCCGCCCACCTGATGGGACGGGTCGCCTCCACCTCCCGCATGCTCGCCATGTGCGCCGCCCCGTTCGGCGCCTTCCTCGGCGGCTGGCTGGCCACCACCTACGACATACGCACCCCGCTCTACGCCGCCGCCGGTCTCCTCCTCGCCATGACCGCCGTCACGGCGACCATGACCAGCAACCGCCAGGTCGAGGCGGCGCTGCGTGCCGCCGCCCCGGCCGATGATCCAGCTCACCCGGAATCGCAGCCGTGTCGTCAGCAGCCTGCGGCATGATGCGGGGCACGTGACGACCTGTCCGACGGGGGTCCCGAGGCCGTCCTCGACGAGGGGAGTGCTGCGCGTGGGCCGGTCGCAGGCGAGGTGCGTGTTCACGATCGTCAGACCTGCAAACGCCCGGAAAGCGCTGGCGATGGGTCGCCCGTGACAGGGGGGCAGCTGTAGGTCTGGCCAGATAGCAGGTTCCGCGTTTCGTGAAAACCGTGGAACAGTCAGCACTTGTCGTTCACTGTTCAACTCAACTTGCCGGGCCGATCCGGCGAGCGGCCGCGACGTATCGGGGGGCCGGGATGTCTGTGCACCTGAGTCGATTGATTGTGCGTCATTCGGACGGTTCTGCCGTGCCTGGTGCACTGCTTGCACTTCTGGCGGCCACAGTGCTCACGGCATCGGGTTGCAGCGGGCCCGAGAACAGTCCGAGTGATGCCGAGGCGACGGAATCGACTCACTCCGTCACCGGGTCGAATGCGGGTGGTCGCTGTCAGCCCGTGGTGGAGCAGGGCCCTCTTCCCACTTGGGCGCGGAAGGGATTCCTGCGAGACAGATCCCAGCGCCATATGATCGGCGACAAGGGCGAGATCGCTGCCGTGCTCTTCGGCTACCCCTACCACGCGCCGGCCGCCAAAGGCCGGGCGAACAAGATCCTTTGGGTGGCGAAGGACGCCCAAGGCGCCGCCGATTTGGGGCCTGATGACCGGTTGACCATCAAAGCGAGCCTTGCCGGCACGAACGAAGTGGCTACCCGTTCGGTTGCAGGAGGTCCTGGCCCTTCTGACATCGATATGCCGAAGCCGGGATGCTGGAAGTTCTCCCTCTCCTGGCCCGGACATTCGGACAGCCTTGACATCGAGTATCTTGCCGGCTGAGTTCATGCTGCCTGAACCGCCGTTGCCGGCCGTGGTGTTGCTGCGGTGGGCATTCGTCCGGTCCGTTGGCTGTACCGGCAGGTCAGGCCTGCGACCTGCTCAGCGAATGTCCGCCGCCCGCAGGAGACGTCGTCGCACATGAAGCGTCGGACACGAAGCAGCGGCACCACCCGCCGTCCCACAACAAGGAGGCCGACGGGGAACCGCAGACAGGACCCATGCACCTGCCCCGACCGGCTCCCGCGGCCAGGGCAAGGAAACCCCAGGTCGCAGCAGGGGCATCGGCGGGACCGGTACCAGTCTTCGCCCATGTGGTTGCCGGGCACGAGCGTCCGGCAACCACGACCGTGGCATCGTGGAACGGAGCCGGTTCAGGACACCACGGGAGCGGCGTTCGTGACCTCGCTCAGCCGGACCGTGCACAGCCCGCGGGGCTCGCTCTTGACCTCCGTCACCTTGAGCTGGGTACCTGGCGTAAGGATGTATTCCTCCTCGCCGGTGAAGGCGGAGAAACTCTTGATCCCGACCGCCCGGGCTGGCGTCACCTCGAAGAGGGTCCGCTTGCCGTGACTGCCCAGGAACGCCCTGGCCACCTTCAGTTCGGAGGTACACGAGGAGACGCCCCACCAGGTCACCGTCCGGCCCACCGGGTACTGCGCCCGAAGGTCCAGCGACACCCCGCGCCACAGCGGGTGCGTGTAGGCCGGCAGCTCCGAGACCGCCGAGAACAGCAGCCGCAGGTACGGCAGGTAGGGCATGACCCTGGTGCGGTCGGGGGAGCGCAGAACGCTGTTGATCTCGCGGTAGAAGGCCGACTCACAGGTGTAGAGGTGGAGCGCGGCGATCGCGTCGGCGGACAGGCCGCCGCCAGCCGCCTGGTCCGCACGCTGCTTGCCGAAGTCGCGGGAGCGTCGGATGTACCCGGCGAGCCCGGACAGCGCCGCCGAGACCGGGGCGACGGCGTCCTGGAAGTCCATCAGCGGGGTGTCGAAGACACCGGTGATCGCGGGCAGGACCAGGCCCTCGTCCTTGACGCTGGTGAGGCGTTCCAGGTACAGCTGGTGCAGGTTCATGGTCGACTCGATGAAAGCGCCCATGCGCGCCGCGACACCCCCGTCCGCACCACCCGCACCGACCGCCGCCTGGTTCCACCCCTTGCTCGGCAGCCAGTCGATGCCGTCGGAGCCCAGCGAAGCCAGAGCGTCGTTGACCTGGGCGAAGTGGTCGCCCTCACAGAAGATGTCGCCCTGTGCCGCCGGGTTCGCGTGGTCGAGGTGGCGGACCTCGACGTCCGGGTACTTCTGCTGGAGCCGCAGGACAACCCGCTTCAGGCTGCGGGCATGCGCCCCCCACCACGCGAACACGACCCCGCGGTCCTCCTCGGCCGCGTCCTGCTTGGCCTTGAGGATCTCCTCGACGATCCGCTCGGCGACCGGCCGCCAGAACGCCGTGTGCTGGTCGGCCCCCATCGCCCCGTCACCGCTCGCGGTCAGCGACGCGTTCAGCAGGAGCACGCCCTGCGTCAGCATCGCCTGGAACCACTCCGGCGGCTGGACCGTGTCCCGCTCCTTCAGCAGCGCCCGCACGTCGGCGATCGGGGTCTTCTTGACGATGCCGTACTTCCACATCGCCGCAGCCTTGATGAGGCACCGGATGCTGACGACCCGACCGAACTGGCTGTCCTTCCAGTCGCTGAAGGTGTTGTCGAACATGGCTATGCCGGTGGCGCTCTCCGGCCGCGGATACGGGTTCTGGCCGAAGACCACGACCTTCCACTTGTGCGGCGGGTTCGGCTTGAGCGCCTGGAACGTCAGCTCGCGGACCGGGACCACCTCGTGGCTGCGGCCCTTCCCGATGAACCGCGCAGCGTCCGGCTGCGCCTCGATGACCGGCTTCAGCAGCGGGAGCCAGGCCTCCCCGCCGCCGTCGAACAGCTCGGTCAGGGCGAGGGGGTCGTTCGCATCGGGCTGGGGCTGCGGCGGCTGGCCCGGAGCCGGGACGCCGGTCGTCGATCCGGTCATGGCGGAGGCGCTTTCACTCGTCGTGGCAGAAGGAGAGGAAGGGGCGGGAGCAGCAGTTTCAGGCGCGGCTGCGGGCGCCAGCGCGGGGGCGACGGGCGTGACGGCCACCGGGGGCACGATGCGCACCCGCTGGTCGACGGGCACGTTCTCGATCCCGTGGAGCTGGGAGATGATCGTGGAGCGCAGCTCGTCGTCGTCCTCGAACCAGTGGTCGTGGAAGAGCGTGTAGCCGGTCCACATCAGATTGGCGCACACCCGGGCCGGCACCTGGCCGGTCTGCGCCCCCAACCCGACCAGCGCCACGGACCGGATGCTGCCCGGCTTCTTCCGGTTCTGCCGGTGGACGGCCTGGAAAGCGGCCGCGCACGCCAGTGCCACGTTCAGCGTGGCGCTCACGTTCTGCGAGGACCGCACCATCGTCGGCGTCGATATCAGGTACCGGGGGACGGTCGCGCCGGACGGGACGCAGACCGCGCTGCCCACCGGCATGGGCCCGGCGAACCGGTCACGGATCGCCCGCTGGACACGCACCTGGATGCCGGCCCCCAGGTACCGCTTGATGACGGCGTCGACCCCGCCGTCCATCCGGCCCCGGGAGTTCGTGGGGCTGACCCAGGCGTCGACGTCCTCGTCGAGGATCGAGCCCTTGCGGATCTCGATACCGGGGGTGTCGGCGAACGCGGCGCGCCACGCCTCCACCACACGCTCGTTGACGTCCGTCAGCACCACCCTGAGCGCGGGCAGCACACTGCTCTCGGTCATCGTCCACTCCTGTCGTGCAACAGCGTTTCCAAGACCTCGAACGTATCTCCCACCACTGACAACGCAGCTCCGGCAAGGGGTCAGTGACCCGCCGTCATGCTTCGGTGAACCCGCACTAGCTGGTGGCCGCACACGTCCGTGCCCTACCGGCCGTGTGTGCGCCGATCGGGATACACCGCCGCCTTGCTCGGCACCAAGCTGCGCAAGCCCTCGACGAGATGGCGCGTCACTTCCGGATACGGAGCGGGGGAGAACAGGGGAGGCTTCAGCACGAAATACACCACCAGCGGTTCGGGAAGCAGCCGCTGACGTTGCCCGGCACGGCCGCACGCCGCCACCACCCGGTCCACCAAGCCTCGCGGACACACCCGCCGATACAAGTCCGGGTGGTCGGATCCTGCGGGTGTCCTGCCCGGCAGACTACGGCGTCGTCACGGTGCAGCCTTTGGCCGGCCGCGGTGGCGCTCCCATTCGGGAGCGAGGATCGACATGAGGATGTCGTCCACCCACGCACCGTCGTACAGCAGTGCGTCCCGCCGGACGCCCTCCACGACGAACCCCGCCTTCTCGTAGGCGCGTTGGGCACGCGGGTTGAAGGCGAACACCCCGAGCGAGATTCGGTGCAGGCCGATGCGCTCGAAGCCGTAACCGACGATCAACCGCGCCGCTTCGGTCCCGAACCGTTCCTATGGACTGAGCGGGAGTGGGTCCTGTTGCCAGAACCCGTGCTCAGCCGAACGCCCCGGACGGTGTTGGGCGTTCTGGTTGCCCGCGTTCGCTGCGCGTCCGGGCGGCACGGATCGTGTCCGTGGTCCGGGGAC
>NZ_JBIRQM010000047.1:0-10591 GCF_044333225.1 Streptomyces sp. NPDC021080
CGTGACCTCAGGACCTGGCGCTTCGGAATGATCCCATGACCCCTGTCCACGCGTTTCACCTCGGCTGCGCTTGGGGCATGCCTGCGCGAGGCATGACTCTGCAGCCCCCGCACCCACCACAGAACCTGAGCCAGAGCCAAAACTCGTGAACATCACCCGACCGTGGATCGGGGTGCCTCCCAAACCCATGAACAACCGCTGTCGCTCCCCGTGAACAAAGCCACTGCCTCATCGGATCTCAGATCTCCCCTGCGTCCGCACCAGCCAGGGCAGGAACTACATCAGGACGACGGGGACGGCGCCCTCGGCCGTCCAGTCCCCGTCGAACAGCGCGGCGACCAGGCGGGCGTGAGCCTCGGGGAGCTGGCCGACGCGATGCTTGGTGCGGGCCTTGGCCAGCCAGGCGCCGAGCTTGACGGTGTCGCCGTCGACCCGGATGGTCTCGCGGGCTGCGGGAGCGCGGCCTTCGCGGTGGAGGAAGAGTTCCAGGAGCTGGACCGTCTCCTCGAAGGTGCGGCGGGTGCGGCGGGCGGGGGTGAGCGGGTTGGTCTGGGGGGTGAAGCCGAGCGCGGTCATCATCTGCTGCTGGCCGGGGGTGAGGGCGGGCCAGGTGGTGAGCTGACGGTTCAGCCAGGAGCCGATCTTCACCCCGGCCAGACCCGTGTCGCGGGTGAGGGTGGCGGGGTCGGCGCCGGTGGCGAGGTGGGCGCGCAGCAGGTGGTATTTGCGGTGCCAGTCCGCGCCGTGGGGCAGGCGCCAGTCGGGGGCGAGGGTGGTGAGGGCGTCGGCGCGGGCCGCGTCGAGCCGGTCGTGGGCGGCGAGGTGGCGTTGTTCGGCGAGCCAGGCCCCGACGGGGGTGGTAGCGGGGGCGGCGAGGTGCTGGTGGGCGTGCAGGTAGTCGGCGGCTGCGGTCATGCGGGCGCGCCAGGCGGCGTCGTGCTTGTCCCAGATCATGCCGAGCGCGTCGAGTTCGGCGGTCCAGTCGGCTTCGAGGCGGTCGGCTGTCCGGGCGTCGCGCATGGTGGTGATGAAGGTGCCCAGCCGGTAGCCGGTGGGGTCGGTGTAGTCGGCGGGGACGTCGAGGTGGCCCAATTCGTCGCGGTAGGACCGGGCGGCCGCGAGCCCGAGGCGGCGGCTGCGGGAGACGGGCTGGTCGCGGGGGTCGAAGGAGACCAGGTCCATCGCCTGGGCGATGCGCTCGGGGTGGACGGTGAAGTCGAAACTCCAGCGGCGCGCGATGACCTGGCTGGTCTCGCGGGGCAGCCGGTTGGCCTTGTCGGGGAGGCGTTCCATGATGCGGTGGTCGTGGCCGGCCAGCGCGGTGGCGATCGCCCACACCGGCTCGTACGCGGTGCCCAGGATGTCCTGGCTGTCGGCGCCGGGCGGGATGTAGACGGGGACGATCAGGGAAGCGGTCTTGCCGGAGACGTCCAGGCGCAGCGCGCGGCCCAGTGCCTGGGCGCAGCGGACGACGCTGCGGGTGGGGTCGGCGAAGACGATCGCATCGACGCTGGGGATGTCGACGCCCTCGGCGATCAGGCGGGAGTTCGCCAGGATCGCGCAGTCGGCGGCCGCGAAGGCGGTGAAGGTGTCGCCGCGCTCGGCGGGGGTGTTGTCCCCGTGCGCGAAGAACATCTGCGGGGCGATGTCGGGGACCAAGTCGGGGTCGGTTCTGGCCAGCAGGCGCAGGGTGTGCGGGAGTTCGCGGGCGAAGCGGCGGGCGTCGGCGACCAGGTTGAAGTAGACCAGCACCTTCTTCAGGCCGTGCTCGGTCATCGCGCGCAGGACGGACAGGTGCAGGGCGGTGGTGCGCAGCGCACCGTCATCCTCCTCGCCGGAACCGGTGCCGGCGGCGGTGCCCGGGGCCGTGCCCGCGGTGCCCGGGGCGGGCGTGTTCAGGCGGCGGCGCAGGTCGGCATCGGTCAGCGTGGGCACCACGATGCGGTAATCCGCGGCGCGCCCGTCCTCGACCGCCTGCGCGAGCGGATATTCGAAGATTTTTTTGCCGTAGACCTGCTCGTTTTCCATCGAATTGGCGGACACGTCGACATCGGGAGCGGGTGCGGGGGCGCGGCGGCGCGGGCGGCTGGTGTCGGCGGACTCCGCCAGCTCCGGGGCGAGGAAGGTGCGGGGGGTGGCGGTCATGTAGAGGCGGCGGTCCGCGTGGATGCGCTTCGCGTCGTTGACGATGGCCCACTTCTTGTCCGCGCGGCCGGCGATGCGGTGGGCCTCGTCCATGACCGCGAGGTCGAACGCCGGAACCGCGTACCGGGTCTTGCGGGTCTTCTCGATCTTGTCCAGGGAGTCGTAGGTGCAGATCACCGTCAGCGCGGGGATCTGGTCCTCCTCGTCGCCGACCACAAACATCAGCGCGGCCAGGGTGCGCGGGTCGGTGGCCGACATGACGTGAGCAGCAACCAGGTCGTCGCGGCCTGCCACGTCCATCGAGGAGACGATCACCATGTGCTCGAGGTGCCCGTCGCGGCGCCACGCCAGCGCCGTCTGCGCGGCCAGATCGAGGGTGGGCACGACGAACAGGACGAGCCGCGCGTCGAGTTCGTCCGCCAGCCGGATCGACACCAGCGTCTTGCCGGTGCCCGTCGCCGACACGTACAGGGCGCGCGTTCCGGGCCGCCGCAGATGACGCGCCAGCCGCGAGAGGGCCTCGGCCTGGTCGGCGAACAGCCGCTTCTTCTGCGACTGGTCGGAGGCGGAGACGACGGCCACGGTCATGCGGGCTTCCTCAATCCGAGAACAGGGCGACAGCCACAGGGCTACCACGGTCGGGGAGGTCGGCGAGACCCCGTTGAAGCCCCACCAATCGAGCACCCTACCAGCCAACCCATCATTCGTACGCGAAAAGTACGGTATCCGTACGCTCAAAGTACGGTTGATGGGGTAGGGTTGGTACCGGAGGTGTCCCATGTCCGAGCTCTTCAACGCAGTCGACGCGCTGATCGCGTCCCGGTCCCCGCTGCCGCCGCCGGCCGAACGCAGGCGACTGCGCCAAGCGCACGCCCTGACCCTGGACGAGGTGGCCGCGGCCCTCGACGTCCGGCGGGCGACGATCGGCGGCTGGGAGTCGGGCAAGGCCGAACCGAGGCCTCCACAGCGGGAGGCCTACGCGCGCCTGCTCGCACAACTCGCCCTCCTCTACCCGGCCGTGGAGACCGCCGCTCCCGCAGCCCCGCAGCCCGAGGCCGCCGCTCCGGAGGCGTCCGGTGCGGCGGGACCGCGACCCGCGAAGGCGACAGCCACGCCCGCCCCCTCCCCCGCCCCCGTTCCGGCCTCCGAGGCCGGTGCCGCCGCCCGGGCGCCGCATCCGACGCCTGCTGCCGCGCCGTCCCGTCCGTCCTCGCGGCGTCCGGGCGCGCCGAAGGCCGCTGTCCGTACACCCGATGGCGGGCCCGGGCACGGGCATGGTCCGCTGCTCGTTCTGGACGCCGATACTGACGGGCAGGTGACCGGTTACGGCGTAGGCGGTCTGCTCCTGGACGTGCCCGCCAAGTCGCTGCCCGCTCTGGTCGAGTGGGCACTGAGCGAGGCGCAGTTGGGGGCGGAGCGGCTGCACGGTTCGGGCAGGGACGCCGATCCACTGCTGGTCCTCACGCCCTCGGCGTGTGAGCGCTATGGTCTGCCTGCTCAGCTGCCGGAGGAGGCCAGGCTCGCCGGGCGGCTTCCGGAGGGCCACAAGGTGCTGGGCCGGCTCGAGCGTGCCGAGTGGCAGCTCACCAGGCGGGGATTCGGGCCGTGGGCGCGGATCTACCGTCCCGCGCAGGGGGGCCGCCGCAGTTGCGTGCAGCTGTGCATCCCCTCCTGGCACGCCCTGGACGACCGCGCCTGGGGCCACGCCGCGCAGCTTCCTCCGGCGGAACTCGCCCGGGTGCTGGGCGTGTACGCGCAGCGGGTCGTGACGCCGGTGGGAACCACCGCGGTGACGGGGCTTCACCTGATGACAGCGCTCAACCCGCCGACCCGTGCGAGCGAGCCCGACGCGGACGGCAAGCGGCACCGCGAGCTGCGGCCCGGATCGCTGGGAACCGAAGCTTTGGATCCGGCGCCGTGCGAGGCGACCGACGGACACCCCGTCCTGGCCCACCTGCCCCGCTTCCACGTGCGCGGGCCCGAGGAGAAGCTGATGGAGGAGGCCTACGACTGGGCGCGGGAGATGACGGACGCCGAGTGCATGCAGCACCACCTGGTCGGCATCGACGTGAACCTGGCGTTCGGCGCGGCCGCCAACGGCGCGGTCGTCGGCCTGTCCACTCCCCCGATGCACGTCGTGCGTCCGGCGTTCGATGCGGCGGTGCCCGGCTCCTGGCTGGTCGACCTCTCCCACGTCGACCCGTCCCGGGTGAAGATCGGCAAGCAGTGGCGCGACCTCGACGGCGACCTGCTGCCCAGCGCGTTCACGCCGACCGGGGAACGCCCCACCGGTCCGGCCTGGTACGCCACCCCGACCGTCGCTTACGCCGTCGAGCTGGGCTATGACGTCGCCCCGCTCGAGGGCTGGCTGCGCCCGGACAGCAGCCGGTACCTGGACGGCTGGTACAAGCGGCTGCGCGACGCCTACGTCGCCACCATGGCCGATCTGGGCGTGGGCGAGAAACTGGGCCCGCAGGAGTTCCTCGATGCGATGGACGGCTACAAGCAGCGCGATCCGGAACTGGCCCTGGTGCTGGACGCGGTGAAGATGACCGTCAAGGGCGGCATCGGCAAGCTCCAGGAGAAGGCGCGCGGCGGAGGCTGGAAGCCGGGCAACGCCTGGCCCGCGCTCGCCCGCCCGACCTGGCGCCCCGACATCCGCGCCGCCGTCATCTCCCGCGCCCGCATCAACATGCACCGCAAGATGCTCAACCTCGCCGCGGCCACCGGCCACTACCCCATCGCGGTCCTGTCCGACTGCGCCGTGTACGCCGCCGACGGACCCAGCCCGCTGGACGTCCTGCCCTACGGCGCCGACGGCAAGACCGTCGCGGGCAGCTTCCGGCTCGGGGTGTCCCCGGGGATGGTCAAGCACGAGGGCACCCAGAGCGTGCTGTGGGGGGCGGAGAAGTCCGAGGAACTCGGCGGCGACGGCCACGTCGCCAACCTCGCCCGCTACATCAAGACCGGCCGGGCCGACGGCCCGGACACCGGGAAATAGAGGGGGACAGCATGGTCACCGTCGCGGAAGAACTCGACAAGGCTGTGCAGGGCGCGTTCACACGCCCACTGCCCAAGTCCGCCGGAGCGCAGATGCGTTACCTGGTCCGACAGCACCAGCACAGCACCCGGCAGGTGGCCGAACTCCTCGGCATCAGCCAGCGCACCGTGGAGCGGTACGTGAACAACCAGATCAAAAAGCCGCGCCCGCAGCTCGCCGACCGGCTGGGGGCCGAGGTCCTCGCCCGCTGGCAGCCGCAGGTCAGGGCCCGGGCCAAACAGGCCGCGGCCACCACGAGCGGCATCATGATCGACGTCCAGGGCCGGTTCGGCTACACCGCCGCCGGCGGCAGCACCGACCAGTCCCGCGTCCGCCACCTCACCCTCCCCCTCCCTCCCCACCACGCCGCCCGCCTCCTCCAGGCCCAGCAGGACGGCACCGACGAGGACGAACTGCGCCAGATCGCCGCCGAAGCCCTCGGCGAGGTCTACTTCCGCGACAACGGCCGCCGCGCCCACGGCCTCGAAGTCGAGCTCAAAAACCTGGTCGACCTCCGGTTCGAGCTGTAGGCAGGACATCTCTGGCTGCCCGACTGCTGCGCGAGGCAGACGCCAGGCGTTGCCGGGCTGAACCTTCGCGACACTGATCATCCCCATAAGAGACACAGGCTCTGACCTGCGGAAAACCGCGATCCCGTGAAGCGGGAGGGTTCACCAGAACTTCACGGCTGGGGGCGTGTGTCTTCGCGAGTTCGTCTCGCTTCCGTGTCCTTTTCTGAGATATCGGTGGCAGTTGGTGAACATGCGTGGCGGAGCTGTGCCGGCCCCGGAGCGGGATCTTGGTGACGGTGATCGCGAGATTGGCTGGGCACAGCTATCTGCCACCATGCGGTCATGGGAACAGATCGTCGCTGGGGATGGGCATTTGGGTTCGGCTGTGTGGTCTTGCTCCTGCTGGCGGTTGGACTGGCGTGGCGAGGGCTCCCGGTCACGTCCGTGGGTCAAGTCGACCCGTTAAGCTCCGTCCTCGCATTCCTCGCGCTGGCGCTTGCCCTGTGGAGCGGGAACCAGTCTTTGCAGGCGTTCCGATGGCAGTTGACCGATCCGCTCTACTGGGCTCCGCGCTTGGCGGACAGGGTCGCCAACGTGGAAGAGCGCGAACTGGACCGGCTTGTCGGCCGAGCGGGGATAACCATCGACATCGAATTCGTCCTGCGGCACGCCCTTGGAACTGACGCCGCAGCTTTGCCCACGGGGACGCTGCACGACGTGGTGTCCTACTACCGCGCCCTCCGGTCGCGACGTCTGTTGATCACAGGAGCGCCAGGGGCAGGCAAAACCGTCTTGGCGGTGGCGCTCATGATGGGGCTGCTGGCTGATCGCCAGGACAAGGAGCCAATTCCCGTACGATTGTCTGCCGCTTCATGGGATAGTCGGCAGCCGATTGAGGACTGGCTGATCGAGCATCTAACTCAGACATACCGGCTACGTCGGCAGACAGCGGCCGCGCTGACCAAGGCGCGGCTGATATTGCCGGTGCTGGACGGCCTGGACGAGATGGATAGCGATCCGTCTCTCGGCAGTGAGGCCCGAGCGGTCAGGGTACTCAAGGCTCTAAACGCCTTCCAGCACGGCCAGGGCAGACCAGGGTTGGTGGTGACCTGTCGCATTGAGCAGTACAGGTCGTTGGAGGCTGCGGCAGTGGCGTTGGCGGACGCTACGTGCGTGGAGATTCAGGCCGTCGCCACAGACAAGGCGCTGACGTTTGTGGAATCGCAGATTGGAAGCCACGGCATGGCGCGCTGGCAACATGTCCTTGACGCGATCGACTTTCATCCGAATGGGACGTTGGCGCGCAGCCTTGCCACTCCTTGGCGGCTGGCTTTGGCTGTGACCGTCTATCAGGAGTACGGCCGCCGGACGTACCTCCGCGACCCGTCCGATCTGCTGCGTCCGGACCTGGACGACGAGGACAAGATCCGAGACCACCTGCTCAGCCTCTTCATCCCGGCCGCCGTCAAGGCCGACCGAGAAAGCCGGAAGACCGCCTATACACCGCAGCGGGTCCACATGTGGCTCGCGACGCTCGCCGCCTACCTGGAAAGCAACGAGGCGACCCCCCGTTCCGTCGGAGGGCGCCGCCTGTCAAGCACCGACATCGTCCTGCACGAGTTGTGGCCTCTCGCAGGTCGCCGTCCGCGTTTTGTGACTTTCGCGGCCGTCGCTGTCTTCTGGCTGGTCGGTGGCTCGATCATGGCAATCAACAGGCCTGATCAGTCGTCCTGGCAGTATCTGAGTGCTGTGTCCGCCGCCGCAGCGTCAGCCGTAGCCATGTTGAGCGTGAATTGGGCACGGACATGGCCGAAGCCGACCCGCATCGACCTGTCCCAAGGGGGACGTCGGTGGTTCTGGTCATGGCTCGTGGTGTGTGGGCTGGCCGCAATAGCCGTCCTCACTTGGGTGATTGGATCGATCATCCTGGTGGTGGCATGCGGGGTCCTGGGCGTGATTTGCACTGCCCTACCCGTACTCTTCCGCTCGATCATGGCGGAGGACGTCGAATACGCCACTGACCCACGTGAGCTGATCACGGGCAATCTCTGGCTTGGGTTCGCAGCGGCGCTCACGATGAGCTGCACAGTCGGACTGATCACGAGGACTGCGCTGGCACCCGGATTCGTACTCGCATGCGCTTTGGTCATGGGAACGGGGTTCGGAGTCACAGCGGGGCTCCCTGCAGTGAGGTACGTCGCTCTGCTTATGTGCACCCGAGGACGTTTGCCAACCGGACTCGGTCGATTCCTGATGTGGTGTCATCAGGCTGGCCTGGTCAGGGTAGCCGGTGTTGCTTACCAGTTCCGGCACCGCGAGCTCCAGGAATTTCTTGCGCGTACACCTGAGCCCCTTTCATGACCGCGACATCAGGGTTCGAGGGGACCTCGAATGCTCCGTCGAGCATCCTTGGCGGGCGGGCCGATCTCCCGGAGCCGCTCTACGCGCCGGTGCCGGTGACGCTGCTGGGCGAGCGCGTGCAGATCGACTCCACTGGCCTGGATGTCCTCTCGCGCGGGGACGACGGACAACTCAGACATGCAGCACCCACTTTGGAAACCGTACAGTCTGCGTACATTTACCGTACGAATTGCGCACGAAGTGCGTACGGGAGGAAGACAGGGTCACCGTCGGGTGAACGCGACGCATGATGCTCGGCATTCTTTCCCATGCGGCCGAGCGCCGATGCGCGGCAGCGCAGGCGCCAGTGTCGGTGCCGCAGGCCCGGGTCTCGCCCACGCCCCATTCGATCGGGGCTAGTCCCCGTGCCCGAGCCTGATCTACGCGGCCACCCCCGCTGTTCGACGCGGGCGCGGGTTGCTGGCGAAGCCACGCCGACCCTGCTGCCCGGGGCGGCACGCGCGACGGGTGCCTCAGCGCTGGAAGACCGCTGTCGCCACAGGCACCGCCAGCAGCAGGCTGAGCCCGATCAGGGGCAGCCGGTCCAACCACAGGACGGCGGCGAACTCACGCAGGGTCGCGGAGAGCCAGTACGCGGGAGAGGTCGGCGCCCCCACGACGTGGACAAGGACGCCGGCCCGACGGGCCAGCAGGGCCGTGCGGTAGACGTGGAAGCCGCTGGTGACCACCGTGGCACGGTGCCCGGAAGCGGTACGGTCCATGAGAGCCGCGCTGAAGCGGAGGTTCTGCCCGGTGTTCACGGAGCGGTCCTCCCGCACGATCCGGTCGGCAGCCACCCCGCGTGCGCGCAGGTAGTCGGCCATCGCGTCCGCCTCGGAGCGCACCTCGTCGCCGCCCTGGCCGCCCGAGACGACGAACACCACACCGTCTGCATCCGGTGCGCCGGCGCCGTCGACCGCGAGGGCCCGCTCCAGCCTGCGGCGCAGCAGCGGACCGGGCCGGTCGCCATTGAGCCCGGCGCCCAGGACGACGACATGGGTGGTCCCCGGCGGCGGGGTGCTGCGGCCCCGGACAAACACGTAGACGGTGAAGACGAAGAAGAGCAGGCTGAGGTATCCGGCAGCCGCGTTCACTGCCACCATGAGGGCACCCGCCACCTCGCCCCCGGCAGTCTGGACGACCGCGTCGAGGCCGAGCACCGCCAGCAGTGCGCAGCCGGCGGCGCCGGTGGCCAGCAGGGACGCCTGCGGTCCGTAGCGCCGGACCAGGACGATGCCGTCGACCAGCAGGAGCAGGCCCAGCGCGAGGGTCATGAGCAGGGCGGCAACGGCGAGCACGGTCACGACGGTGGGGTGAGTCTCTGCACTGCGGGCGGCCTCGCCGAGCCCGGCCGACGTCACCGCGAGGCAGAACAGGACAGCGGTGGAGAACCGGTGCGGCGCCAGCACGGCATGGACGACGCCGCCCACGGCGAACACCGCCGCGGCAACGTACTCCGGGTACTCCGGCACGTCCCCCACCACTCCGCTCTCCCGCCCGCCGGGCCCGACCCCGTCCGCCCGTCGCCGCCTGCGCATTTCCGGCCCCGCGCAGCGCTGCGGGGCCCGGTGCGGACGCCGCTGGACATCCTCGCAGACCCGTCGGGGCGCGCCGTACGCGGGCGGGCGCCGACGCGATCAGCCGGGACCGGCGTACGCCCGTCACCCAGGTCAGATGCACCAGGAGCGCAGGACCAGGCAGCAACGGGCCTCGGTCGTCGTCCGCTACTTCAAGGCCCGGTCGACATCGGCGATGTACTTCGAGCAGTAGACGGGGGGAGCCTCGATGACCCGGGTCTGATGCAGGTTCGGGTGACAGGTTGACCTGCCCCACCTCTCAGGTTCCAGTTCTGGTGGCTAACTGACAGCCCTTCACGGAAGGCTGGCAGTCATGCCTCGTCCCTATCCTCCGGAGTTCCGGGCGCGTGCCATCGCGCTGGTCCGTGCCGGCAAGCAGGCCAAACAGACCGCGGTGGAGCTCGGCATCCATCCCGTCACGTTGTCGAAGTGGTTGCGGCAGGACGACATCGACAACGGGCGGCGACCGGGAACGCCGTCGAGCGAGTCCGCTGAGCTGCGGGCCGCTCGCCGGCGGATCCGTGAGCTGGAGACCGAGCTGGGGATCGTCCGGCAGGCGGCGAAGTTCCTTGACGAGGACAGGCCGGCCCCAAAAGGCTCTACCCGGTGATCGACCGACTCGTCGATGCCGGGGCACCGGTCGACAGGTGCTGCCGGATCCTTGGCGTCACCCGGCAGAACTACTACAAGCACAAGCGCACACCGACCACACCACGACAGTTACGGCGGGACTGGCTGACCGGGCTGATCCGGGAGATCCACGTCGCCTCCCGCGGCACCTACGGCTACCGCCGCATCCACGCCGAGCTCACCCTGGGCATAGGCATCCAGGTCTGCTCCAGGACCGTGTCGGTGCTGATGGCACAGGCCGGGATCCACGGACTGCCCGGACCGGTGCGCATCAAGCGCCTGCGGGG
>NZ_JBIRQM010000048.1:0-8922 GCF_044333225.1 Streptomyces sp. NPDC021080
CCCGCGGAGCGGGTAAGAACCTGCTTCGCAGGTTCCAAGAAAACTCCCGCGCTGCGCGCGGGAGTTGGAGCGGAGCCCCGCGCTGCGCGCGGGTGACGGAGCCCAACTCCTCGCGGTGCGAGGAGTTGGGCTCTGCGCTGCGCTCCGAGCCGTGTTTCCTTCCGTCAGAAGTTTCGGTAAATCCGGAGGTTGGGCTGATGCCCTTCCGGCTCTCCGCTTGCGCTCCGAGCCGACGGCTCCTCGTCGCTGCGCTCCTTGAGGAGCCTGGAGGTCCGTCCGCTGCGCTCCCGGACCTGGCCCGCGTTCGCGGGCGGCTGGCTATAAGGGGCGGGGGTCGGGGTGGATGGTGGGCTGTTTCCTTCGTTTCAGAACTTTTGGTGAATCCGGGTTCGAGGTGGGTGGGTCGAGATTGCGGGTGGGTGCCCTGTGATGTGTCTCGATGAGGTGGGGGCGCGGAGGAACTCAACGACTGTGTAGCGCGAGCTGTATGACATCACCTCAGCAGGCCATAGGTGAAGCGGGTGTGACTGTCAGTCGTGCTGGTGGTCCTCTGCGGGGTCCGAGGCCGGTCGGGACTGCCGCTGTGCAGGGCGTCTGCACAGTCGTGTTGGGCGCCAGCCGAGACCCGGCGGGCGCCGCTGTCCGTCCCGTTGTCCTTGTTTGAGGAGCCCGTCTTTGTTCCGTCGTCCCCTCCCCCGCACTGCCCTGTGCGCCCTTGCTGTCTGCATCGCTGTCTGCCTTCTCTGCCTGGTGCTGCCCGGGGTTGCCGCAGGGGGTCCGGGAGGTGGCCGAGTGGGTGCTGCGCCGGGTGGCGCGCACGGCGGTCCGCGAGGTCGCCCGCTCCTCTGTCAGGGCGCGGCGGCGGTCCGCTCGCCAAGTAGAGTCGTGAGGGTGCCAAGCCACTGGGATTGGCTTGGCACCCTCACGATCGGTGAAGGACCTCAGCCCTCCGGCTCGCGCGGGACGGCACGAGAGAAAAACTCCTTCGCGGTCTGCTCGTCGAGTTCCCCGTTCGTGGTCGCGGACCGCCGCAGTGCTTCGCCCGTCACCTGGGCCGGGATGCCGAGCTGCTTGTCCGCCTCGCCCATGATCTCGCCGACGTACCACTGGGCCGAGGTCGGGAAGTGCTGGATGAACCAGCTGAGCATCTTCGCCAGGGGAACCGACAGGATGAGATCGAAGCCCTTGAGCTGGCCGCCCCGGCGTTCGCCGACGCGCAGCGAGGTCGCGAAGTCCTCCAGGACTCGGTGCCGGCCGCCGGGGGAGTCCGAACTGTGAGGTTCCCCCTGCCGACCGGCCCGAGGCACTCGGCGGTCCGGTCCTCACAAGTCGATCAGTTCTTGTCGTGGCTCCCGCGGCGGTCCCGCGTCCTCACGCCGGGCCGCCGCGCGCCGTATGAACCACGGAACACCGGCGCCGAGAGCCAAGCCCACCGCGAGTCCGGGCAGCACCCACCGCGCCCGGTCCACCGCGTCCGGCTCCGCCACGGCGGCCACCGCCGCGGGCCGGGAACCGAATAGCCTCCCCTCCTGCGCCAGTTGCCCGAACATCGCGCTCGGTGCCCGATGCCAGCGGATGTCGTCGTCCACCACGTCGGGCGAGGGATCCGAACGCACCCACAGCGTTCCGTCCGGCGTGAGGAACAGCTGGTCCTGGCGCTCGACGGCGACATCGCCGCCGGGCGCCCGACTGGTCTGCGGCCAGCCCCCGACACCGGTCAGCCCCCAGATCACGGTGACCCGCACCTCGGGAAAACGGCCGTGCGTCCACGCTTCGGGCACCCTCTCGGTCCCCGTGTACCGGGGCGACAGCAGCCGCCACAGCCGTCCGAAGTCCCGCTCCTCGGCGTGCAGCGTGGTCGTCCGCCCCGTGTCGCCCGCGATGACCAGGGCCATGTCCGGGTTGTCGCCCTTACCGAGCCCCCAGGCACCCGCCGAGGCAGGGGCCTGTGCTGCGCCGAGCGCGGCCAATGCCATGGACACGAGTAACAGGACCCGCACCCCGTTCCTGATCCGTTCGACCCGGCCCCTCATATGTCCCCCTCGATCCGGCCGGCACCTACACGTCCCGCAGCTCCTGTCGAGGCTCCCCCTTGTGAGGCCGTCGTATCCGGGCCAGCACAGCTCCTGCCGCCGCCCCGGGTATCGCCCACCACCAGTCGGTGCCGTCGCCGGTCGCGGCGGCGGTCCTCGTGCGGGACCGAGCGGTGGACGTGGATGTGGACGTGGGCGTGGGCGACGGACCGGCACTCGTTCCCTCCGGTGTCTGCCGGGGACCTGGGCGGATTCCTCCGGCGCCCTGCGCCTTCAGCCTGCCCAGGATTCCCAGCTTCTTGAGCAGCGTCCGCACCTCGGCCGGCTGCCCGGCCTTGTGCCAGTAGCTGTTCATGGTCGTCATGTCGGTCGTGGTGTTGATCCAGACGTCCTCGCTCCACGAAGCGTCCGGATAGACGCGGTCCACCCGCCAGGGCGACACGTCATGGGCCATCCATGTCACATTGATCTGGGGTCCGTCGGCCGCGCCGAGCCCCGGCAGCTCCACCTCGCGGCTGTCCGAATCCACCCCGCCCAGAAGCCGCATCAACTCGCCGTACTCCTCGTCCGAGTGGTACAGCGCGGCGCTCTCCGCGCTCTCCGGCGAGACCAGCAGCACACTCGTCGGTCCGCCGGCCAGGGCGGACGGTGCCGCCAGCAGCACGACCGCCAGAACCGATACCAATACCCCTGTAGCAGTGAGCAGTTCACGAAGTCTGCGCATGGAACCCCCGAACCGGCCGGCCGATCGACGGGCGGTCCGCCCGCACGTCGTCTGTCACTTCTGGTACACCGCCCGACCGGCCGGGGTTCCCACCCGCCGCCCACGAATTCCGAGCCGTGCCCGGAGACGGAGAACCCGGCTACTTCAGCGACCTGGCGATCTCCAGTGCCCGGGTCCTCGAGGACACTCCCTCCAGCCGGAGCGTCACCTCGCTTTCGTGCATCCACAGCAGCGTGGGCCCGGCAGTCCGCTCGGAGCGGGTGAAGCGGCCGCCGTCCGCGCCAACAAGCCAGAAGCTCAGACGATGCGGCTTCGGGAACCACAGCGCCGGATCGCCGAACTCCTCGTCACCGTCCAGGCGCAGCCACTGCGGCGACTCCCGCACCGTCTTGGTGAAGCCGATGTCCAGCCGCGCCGGATACGCGTCGATCCGGACCGTGCGCCCGTGCTCGATCCAGCACAGGCTCATCAACAGCCGTCCTCGCGGCTCGGGCGTCACCGTCACCGCGTCCGGCACCCCGAGGGCGTCGGGCACGAGGGGCTCGAACCCGGCCCGCCGTCCGGCCTGAGCCAGGGTCAGCGAGGGCCCGGGGCAGCCCGGCACCCGGGCCCCGGCCGAGGGCACCGCCGACGGGTCGTAGCGCACCTCGACCCCGCCGAAGCCGAACCAGTCGACGACCGCCGCCCGCACTGGGGGCGTGAGCACCAGGACCGCCAGCACTCCGCACAGGCCCGCGGTGAGGGCCCGCCGGCGGGCCCTCACCCAGCGGCGCACCGCGCGCAGCCGCTCGCGGGGCCCCGGAGTCCCGGGCGGCGGGAGCGGGATCCCCATCGCGAGTATGTCCTCCAGCACCCGCTCGACCATCGACTCGTCGCCGTCGGCCCCCGGGCCGTCCAGCGACCGCCCGAGCGCCCGCAGCTCGTCCGGCAGCCGGGAGACGTCCGCACGGGCTCGCCGGGCCCGCTCGCGGCCGGACTCCGCGCCGCCGGCGCCTCCGTCCCCATACGACTCACTCATGCTCGTCACCCCCTTCCCGAGGCTCCCGAGGTTCGAAGGCGGGCAGCAGCCGACCCAGCTTGCGCAGGGCGCGGTTGAGCCGGGACTTCACCGTGCCGCGCGGCCAGCCCAGGGCCTGGGCCGTCTCCGGTTCGTCCATCTCCAGGAGATAGCGGTACGTGACGACGAGGCGGTGGTCCTCGCTCAGCTGCTCCAGAGCCGCCAGCAGCGCGGAGCGCCGTTCCGACTCCAGCGCCGCGACCGCCGGGTCCGCCGATTCTGGTATCAGCGGCGCCGCCTCCGCCAGCGCCGCCTCCCGGCCGGCCAGCGTCCGCTGACGCACCGCCGTCCGCGCTGTGTTCCTCGCCTCATTGGCGACGATCGACAGCAGCCAGGGCTTGAACGCCGAGCCGTCCCGGAAGCGCCCCAGCGAGCAGTACGCCTTGATGAAGGCCTGCTGCACCACGTCCTCCGCGTCCGCGCCCGCTCCGAGCGCCCTGGCCGCCCTGATCGCGATGCCCGTGTGGGCACGGACCAGCTCCGCGTACGCCTCCGGCTCCCCGGCGCGTACCCGTGCGATCACCACGGCCTCGTCGACGACGATGCGGCCCCCCTCCCGCGTCCTCACACTCTTGCTACACCGCCCGCGGCCCATCGGTTCCCACCCGCGGCACATCTGTTTCCGGCCAGTTCCGGAGCGGGCCCCTGTACCTGAGACTGCAGGTAGCGGCGCGGCAGGGAGGCGTCGAGGTCCTGGCGCTGGAGGTGGGCGGCGAGGGGACACACGTGGCAGCGTCCAAGCAACTCAGTGCACCGTGGCAGCGTCTCGCGGGACGAACCGTGTGTCAGGGTGGGCGGGGTCCGGGCGAGGCTCGCCCGGGGACAGGCACAGGGGACCCACCGGTTACGGGACACCTTTCATGACCCAGAAATCACAGGTCCGGCCGACTTCATGGAGAGGTGGATCCGTTCGCTGCGCAAACGGGCTCCGGCCGGGTGAGAGCCGGGCGGACCGCCCTGTGGCCGCAACCGCAGGGCGGAAAACGCCGGTCGCTATGCGCAGGGCCAGCCAAGAGTGGTGCACAGGTCCTCAAGGACCTGCCGGTCGGCTGCCGTCAGATGGGGTGAGAGACCGACGCCGATGTCGATCAGGCCCGGCTGCTCCAGGCTCTGGCGCATGACGGCCAGCCCAGCGAAGGGGTAGTCGGGCGTGAAGTACTCACAGGCGGCCAGTCGCGCGGCCCACACGGTGCCGGAACGCATCCAGGCGGCTCCGTAACGGGAGACGTCGACCGCGAGGAGCACCGGCGCGCCGTCCAGGGAGCGGCCCTGGGCCGCCTTCTGTGCGCCGCGGCCGGCTTCGAACGCGGCGTACTCGGCCGCGCCCAGCGGGCTGTCGAGTATCCCGGCGGTGACTTCCCGGCCCACTGCGCCGTTTCCCGGACAGACCTGGACGGTTATCTCCACAGGTCCCGCGTTCTTCGGGTCCTCGACCCGGATGACCTCGGCCACGGCCGGGCTGCCCGCGCCGAGAGCATCGGCCTGGGTACGCACAGCCGCCGCGGCTTTGTCGGCGACCTCCGGCTGCAGACGGCTGGGACAGCGGTCGAAGGCCAGATCCACATCGAACCGGCCGCCGCTGACCGCTTCCACCCGCTCGACGAGTTCGTTGATGCTCTGCGGCGCCCGGGCGGTCACCTCGACCCCCGCGCAGACGGCGCCGGACCGGGTGAGCAGGAAGTCGGGGTTCGCAATCTTGGTGTCCCCGAGCTCGTAGCCGATCCCAGCATCGGCCAGGGCGAGGGCGAGAACGAACTCGGCCCGCATCTGCAGGAGTTGTCCCAACGAGGTCAGCTGCCCGAACTCCGCAATCTTCCTGCGCCAGCGAGGATCGCTAGCGGCCGTGGCCTCGAGTGCGGCCGCCATCGTCTCCAGGGCGTCCAGCCCGACGAGGACTGTCGGGTTCGTCCTTGCGGCGGCTTCCATGACCTGCACGGGGTGGGTGTGGGAAGCGTCGGAGAGCCACCGCTGGAGCACAGGGCGGGCGGCGAAGGGCTGGAGGTGTTGCTGGTCATCGTGCCGATCTCCTCGATCTCGCCCGGCCGGTGGCCGGGGGTGGGCAAAGTCGCTGGGGGGATCAGGGCGACCGTCCCGGTCCCGGCGGACCGCGTCCGCAAGCCGGACTCCCGGGACACCGCCGACGATCGTCTCAAGCGGCACCGGACGATGGCCACGAGGTACGACGGCACGATGCGGCCTGGCACGCCCTCGACCGGCTGGCGCACGGATGTTCCAGACGCCGAGCTCAAGGAGAAGTACCAGCGGCAGCTCGTAACCCTCAAGGAGATGGGGTACCCGAACGAGCTGCACAACTTGGAGGCTCTGAAGAAGTCCGACGGAAATCTGGGCGACGCCGTCAACCTGCTGGCTTTCGAGCAGAGCAGCTAACGGCGCTCCCGTGAGCATCGCCCTGGCAGGGTCCGGCCAAGCGCGACCCCGCCGCACGTCGCCTGACGTGACGCCCCTCGTTCGCGGCTGGTGGCAGCGCGCCTACCGGCACCCCGTTTCGGACGTGGGGCCCGGCAGTGTTCACCCGGGCCCCTGTCGTGAGGGACCCGGGTAGCGCGGGGGTCAGCGTCCGAGCAGGGGGACGTCGATGTCGCCCATGTGGTGGGAGCGGACGGCCTGGGCCAGCTCCTCGACGGAGAGCTGGCCGTCACCGTCCAAGTCGATCTGGACGAACGTCTCCTGCGCGTTGACGTCCTGGACTCCGATGGCGTCGAGCCAGGACTTGAACTCGGCGGGGTCGACCTGCCCGTCGCCGTCCACGTCCACCAGCTCGACGATGGCCTGGATGGCCGGCCGGACGGCCCTGACGAAGTCCTTCCCGTCCCTCCCCAGGACGTACTCATCGGCGACCTGGTTGAACTGCTCCAGGGTCAGAGCGCCGAATGCCTCATCGATGTCGGCCTTGTCAGCGAAGAAGGACCACATGCCCAGGTAGGCCTTGGTCAGTTCGCGGGCGGCCGGGGTGTCGGGGGCCTGGCCGAAGGCCTTGAGGATGCGCTGGGCCTCGGCCTCCCAGTCGGCACGGTCGATCTTGCCATCGCCGTTGACGTCCCAGAGCCCGAAGCATTCCTGGGTACGGTCGCGTTGAACGTCAGTGGTCATGTCTAGCGCCTCCATCTGCGAAAATTACTCAGAGGCACTGCATGTCACTCACTGTGACTCGCTTCGGGGTTCTGGTTCCCCAGGGTGATCAAGGCGCCGCGCCGGCCACCGGCGGTCACGGTGGGGACCGGCAGGGAGTAGGACGTACGCCCGGGCGGCGACCCGGAGACGGCGGCGGAGCCGGTTCCCCGGATACCGCGTTCCTCTACTGGCAGTAGAGGAACGCGGTAGAGTCGGGATATGGCAGCAGACGAGACGAGCATCAAGGTGAGCGCGGCCGCGCGGGACCGGCTGGCGCGGTTGGCGGCCGAGCACGGCACGACCATCCGCAGCCTGGTCGAGGAGCTGGCGCAGAGCACGCCGACGCAGGCCGAATACGCCGAGCGTGCCGAGTTGGCCCGCGCCGAGCTCACCTCCGCCCTCGGCAGTGCGCCGAGTCCGGAGGCGGAAGCGAAGGCCCGTGCGCTGCTGGAGCGTCTGGGCGCCTCTCAGCACGGCTCGCAGACGACCGCGTAGTGGCGGCGATCGCGGTCGTTTTGGACCACACCACCGCTACTGCTCTGTACGACCCGAAGGACCCGTTCAACGAAGCGGTCGCCGCGTTCTATGTCCAGGCCTCCGGCGGACTTGGCAGCCTGTACGCGCCGGTGCTGTCCCTGACGGCCGGTGACGCGGAGCGGCCCGGCCTGCTCGGCTACATCAAGGGGCTGCGGTTCATCCGGATCGAGGCGTTCGACACCGACGCCGCGGTCACCGCCACCGGACTGCTGCGCTTCGGGCATTCCTGGGCCGCCGTCCACGCCATCCACGCCGCCCGGCCCTCAGCCGCCCATCCGGCCGGGCGGTTCCTGCTCACGCTGACGCCCAAGGCGTACGCGGGCACCGGCGTCCAGGCTGTTCACCCCGGCCAGTGACCGCGGGCTCTTGGACGCGCTCTCCAGCCCGCCCGCGCCGTCGCGGACCTGGCCCTTTGAGCACGCAAGGCCCGGTACTCTTCAGTCGGAGAAGCGCCGCTCGAGCAGAGCGGTCACATTGCCTGTTCTGATGTGCCCGGCCGTCGGCCGAGGTGTTCAGGGCCGTTCACCGGCGAATTCCCTGAGTTGCCTTGGTCGCCGCTCTTCCTCAGAGGTGCGGTCTCCGACACCTGCATGGTCAAGTCGCCCACTCACCGGAACCGCTCCATCGCGGCCTGCTCAAACCGCTTGTGACCTTCGCGGATCCGCCGGGCAAGCGCGAAAGTGTTACCTATCGGTGCTGCTCTCAGAGCAGCTTCTGCGGTGCCTGGAACTGGTCGACGGGCTCGACGTTGCACGCGGTCTTGAGCCCGCCGAGCACGTGCCCCCCGATGCCCTCACCCTCCGGCAGCGGCACCAGGCAGCGGGCGTCGACGTTGATGAGCGGAGCGCCATAGGTGTTGAGGATGCCGCCTGCCTCGCCCGCGATGGGAGTGTCGCCGATGCGGGTTCCGAAGTCCGTCGCCGATGCGGGTACAGCAACGGCCATCGTTGCGGCAATTGCGAAAGCCGTGCCGGCCAGAACCTTCATGATCACTGTGATGCTCCTGCTCGATGAGGCGGTCATCTTCTGAGTGACCTGTCCAACGCCACGCTGTGGTTGCAGTTACGTGTGCCTGACCAGCAGTCATCCGCGAGCGTCGACAGAGCGGTCGGATCAGAGAGGCAGCGGGGTGCCTCCCCTTCTCGGGTACTGGCTCAGCTTCTGCGGAACTGAGCCGTGCGTGCTCGCATCAGCACCGGACCAACCTGCCGACCTGCCGGTTCCTCGCGTTTGGTGGCCCGCTGCACCGAGCGTCGGCTCGTCACCACAGAAGTTGCGCCAGAACCCGAGATCGGGTTCTGGCTCAGCTCTTGTGATGCGCGGGGGTCGAGCCCAAAAGGGATCTTGAGACGGTGCCGGCGGTCAGGTGTTCGCTGCTGCGGCCCAAGAGCCTGGCTACGACGGCATCGAAGAGGCGGTCTTCCCCCGCCGGAAGCAAG
>NZ_JBIRQM010000049.1:0-8133 GCF_044333225.1 Streptomyces sp. NPDC021080
CGCCCCGTGTCGAGGGTGTGCACCTGCGCTTCGGCAAGGTCGCGCGCGGTGGTCTGCGCTGGTCCGACCGGCGTGAGGACTTCCGCACGGAGATCATGGAGCTCCCGGCGACGCAGATGTTCTGCAACGGCGGCGTGGTGACGAGCTCTTCCGTGGCAGGCTTCGTCCCCAAGCAGCTGCCCGACCCGTCCGTGGACGGCAACGCGTGGATGGCCGAGGGCATCCGCAGCTACCGCACCTTCATCTCCGCGCTGCTCGACATCACCGACAACATGGTCGCCGGCGAGGTCGTCCCGCCCGCCGACGTCGTCCGGCACGACGAGGACGACACCTACCTCGCCGTCGCCGCCGACAAGGGCACAGCAACGTTCTCGGACATCGCCAACGAGGTCGCCCAGTCCTACGACTTCTGGCTCGGCGACGCCTTCGCCTCCGGCGGCTCCGCCGGGTACGACCACAAGAAGATGGGCATCACCGCCCGCGGCGCCTGGGAAGCCGTGGCTCAGCGCCTGGGTGAAGTCGGCCGGTGGGCGCGGAGCGGCGGCTTCACCGCAGTCGGGGCCGGCCAGCCCGCAGGTGACCTCCTCGCGGACTTCTTCCGCAGAGCGGAAGGCATCCGGCTGGTGGCCGCCTTCGACGATCGTCATATCCTTCTGGATCCGGATCCGGACCAGGCCTCGGCCCATGCGGAGCGTCTGCGCATGCTCGAGGAGGGACACGACAGCTGGGCTGCCTACACACCCTCGGCGATATCTCCAGGCGGAGGTGTCCACTCGATGCAGGTCCGCCGGATCGCCGTCACTCCCCAGGTGCGGCTTGCCCTGGGCCTCCCAGCATCGATACGTGAACTCAGCCCTGCCGACATGGTGAAAGCCATCATCGCGGCACCTGTTGACGTCCTTGCACTCGGTGGCAAAACCGTGAGAGTCAAGTCCGTAAACGAAGGGCCACCAAGCGCCGTCGGCGAGCGGGGTCCTGTCTGGATCGGCAGCGAAACGCTCCGTGCGACCTGCCTGGTCGAGCTACGGACAGACGCTCTCACCCAGGCCGCCCGATGTGACTACGCGATGCGTGGCGGCCTGGTCGCGTACGACATGGTCGATCTCGCTGCCGCGCGGTTCGTCGAGGACCGCAGGACCAACCTCAGCACCGGCGCCCATCTTGTCAGTTCCCCCCGCTCGGACTGGAGTGCAGGTGACACGGTTGCCGCGAACATCCTGGCTCGTATCGGCGACGACGCGGTTGCCCGCTGCAGAGAGCTGCACGTACTGATCGCGCTCGACGCACTAACCAGTCATGCCGGGATAAACGAGCACCTACGGGCTTTCCCCGGTCGGCCCCGGAAGGAGGCGACAGAGGAATGGGGGCAAGCCCGGGTTTCCCCTGAACAGCGAGCGGCGGCCGGCCTCGGTCTGACCCGGCCGGAAATCGCCGTGTTTCTTCTCGACTCTCATGCCGCACTCAGAGACGAAGCCCTCAAGCCCGGTTTGCTCCCCCCGGACTGGACGGAAGAGCTACTGCATCACTACTTCTCCGCCCTCCCCTCGCAAATGGCGACAGAGACCGCGGAGCGCCATCCGTTGCGGGCCCTCATCGCTGCGTCCGAGGCGGCATGGGAGCTCCTCATCGCCCTCGGCCCGTCCCGGCCGTTCAGCCTCGCTCGATTCGGCGAGGGCGGACTCGCCTCCCTCATCCGGGCCTTCGTCGCCTGCCGCGGCGCATGGCAGGCGTGCGCCGCGATCGCGGAGACCACCGACATGCACCACCCCGCCGCCATGGCATCGGGGCTCGGTCGCCGGGAAGCTCTCAGCAGTTCTCTACTGTGGCTGCTCGCGAGCTCTGGTGACGTACCTCTCGCACCACCCCGCCTGCCGGAACTCTCATTGCCGACACCTGAAATGATGGACCGCGACGTGGTGCTCCCCCGGGTCGACGACCTCCTCGAGATGGGTGTCCCCACGCATCTGGCCACGCGCACCGGCATGCTGTCTCTCCTCGGACCCCAGCTCGACGGGGTCGCCGCGGCGGTCGTTTCCGGTGAGGAGACAGCGGACGCGGCAGTCCGCCTGACCGCACTCGCCCTGCACTACGACGTCGCTGGTGCGACGTCGACAGCGCTTGCCGCCATCCGTGGCGGAGCCGGTGACTCAGCGCATCATGTCTCGATGCTCAGTCAGGTGCGCGCCTGCCTCAACGCGCTGGCGGCCGTCAACGGGCCCAGGCCACCGGACACGGACCTGATCGAGGCGGTCGACGCTCTGATCCGGCTGCCCGTGCCGCGGACGGATGTCCCCGTCGCCCACACCCTGCACCACCTGCATCGGGATCTGAGGCAAACACTGACGCGTGCAGCCGACCCCGCCCTCGCGGGCCGCGCGACATCCCCTTCGCCCCGAGGGCCCCGAGGCTGACTGAAGGAGCCGTCCGATGACCCCGACCAGCCGTGTGACGACGCGTCCGCCAGGCTCACACGACGCCGTCATCGTCATACCGGGAATCATGGGCAGCGAACTCGTGGACGTGACCACCGGCAACACCCTCTGGGGTCTCGCGGATGCGAGCTGGTACGTGTCCGCCTGGACGACAGGGCAGGGGCTCCGGAACCTGCAGGTAACCAACCCGGATCCGGAGAAGGAGCGTCGCCGGGTGCGCGCCACACGGCTCCTGCGCTTTCCGGCCTTCATGCCCGTGCTCACGGGCATGGAGCCCTACACCCGCCTCATGGAACGGATCGCCCAGGTGGTGCGGCATCCGGAAGCGCTTCGTCCCTTTCCCTACGACTGGCGCCTTCCTGTCGCCCACAACGCCGCCTTGCTGGCCAGGGCGATCGAAACACACCTCAAAGCCTGGCGATGGCGTGCCGAATCGCGCGGGCCGGGCGGCAGCCAGGCCCGCGTCGTCCTCGTCGCCCACTCGATGGGCGGACTTCTGGTGCAGGAACTGGCCCGGATTCCCGGCGCCTTGGACGAGGTGCGGGCCGTCATCACCCTTGGCACACCCTTTCTCGGCTCGCTGGACGCGGTACGGATGCTCTCCGAAGGCGCCGGAAGTCCCTTCCCTCTGCCCCGAAGACGACTGCAGGCCCTCGCCCGGACCCTGCCGTCGGTCTACGAGCTGCTGCCGGCCTACCGCTGTGTGCAGGACAACGGGGTGCTGCGCCACCTCGCCGCGGGCGACCTCGCTGTCGAGGGCGACAGCATCCCGTCCGACCGCGCCACGGTACGAACGCTCCCACTGCCGGGCCACCGGTGCCTGGTGGGACTCGGGCAGCCGACCTTTCAGAGCATGACCCTGCACTCGGGGGACGTCGAAGTCCATCACGGCATCCCGGACGAACACGCCACCGCAGGCGCAGAGCTGCTGGACCACTCTGGTGACGGGACGGTGTACCGGTACTCGGCCGAGCTGCGGCAGGCCGAACGGACCTATGTGCACCAGTCCCACGGAGCACTGGCCCGGTGCAAGGAGGCGATGGACCATGTCTGTGCGGTGATCTCGGAAGACGAGCAAGGAGCGCCGCTCGGCGGAGGCGAACTGGGCCTTGAAGTACCGGATGTCGTGAACGCGGGTGAGCCCTTCACCTTCGCTGTCACCGGCTCCCAGAGCGCCGGAGCGAGCTGTTACGTCGTCGACCTGAGCACCGGCGGTGTCCAGGAGTCACCCGTCCTCCGGTACGGCGATGCGACGCATGGCGGGAGACGAGCCGGAGAGCTGCTCCTCACCGAGCCGAGCTTGTACCGGGTGGCCGCCGCCGGCGGCAGCGGCTCCCCCGTGACCAGGCTGCTGCTGGCTGCCGGGCGAGGAGACAAGCCATGAAAACGCCGCAATCGACAGAGTTCGACGTCGTGTCCGTCGTTCTCACGTACTACGACAACCTCCCCGACCTGGACGGGGATTCATCGCCGGAACCAGGCGCCGCCGAGCTGGAGGCGCAGGCCGTGGGTGCCGCTCTGGCGGAGTACGGCGGTACCGCCGTACCGTGGCCGGTGCCGCCGGAGGAGCGCAACGCGAGCCTGGTGACGCGGCGTCTGCAGCAGTGGGCAACCCCTGACCACCCGCGTAACACGGTGCTGCACTGGGTCGGGCACGGCTGGTCCAACGATCTGCGCGCTTCCATGGCGTTGCCCGAGAGCGACGCGGCCGTGGACGGCAGTGGCCTGACCCCGGAAGTACTCGCATCATTCATCCGCAGACGTGAACGCAGCCCGAACGCGGGAGATTCATGGGCGATGATCTTGATCGACGGGTGCAGGTCCGCGCGCTTCGTCGAGTTCGTGCACGCCTGTCTCCTACGGGACGATCCACATGCCATCGAACGGGTACTGCTCCTCGGCGCCTCACGTGAGGGTGAGACCCGCCTGGGTGTCTTCTCTCAAGCGCTCGATCTCGCTCTCGGTTCCTTCCGCGGCAGCAACCAGGTGCGCACCTGGGACCTGGCCGACCAGTTACGGCACCGTCTGCCGAATCCTTACGTGTTCCATTCCTCCACGAACGGGCTGCTGATCCGGCGTACTCCCGTCGTCACGGGCGCCAACGCGCCGTTGGACATCTACGAAGACCTCACCGGTTTCATCCGATCGCTGTCGGCCGACGAGCGCCTGCACCTCATTCCGCAGGCGAGCGGAGCTGAACACGGCGACGCGGCTTGGTACTTCGTGGGCAGGCAGGTGGAGAAGCGCCGCATCGCCGCGTGGCTGAAGACAGAGACGTCAGGGATGCTGGTGGTCACCGGCGAGGGCGGGCAAGGCAAGTCGGCGCTGCTCGGCAACATCGCCGCCCTGTCACGGCCGCGGCTGCGGCAGCTCCTGGTCCGCGGCAGGTACATCGCGGAGCCCGCCCCCGACGAGACACCTCCAGACCATGCCTTTCAGGGGATCGTGCACGCCACCGGCATGGACCGTCGGGGCATTCTGGAAAGCATCGCCAGAGCCGTCGGCTATCCCGCCGAAACGCTCGCGGCCCTGGGGACGGGCTCGCTGACGGATTCGCTCGCCGCCTCGCTGGCGGACCGGAGCAGACCCTTCACCTTTCTGGTGGACGCCCTGGACGAGGCGGCCCGTCCGGACGCCGTGGCCGACGTGCTGCGCTGGTTGTCGGAGCTTCCGCGATGTGCCGTGGTGGTGGGCACCCGGCCGGACCAACGCCGGCACTCTCGAGACGCCGACTCCGGCGGTCTGCTGGAGGCGCTGGCTCCGAACGGACTGCCGGACGAACGGCTGATCGTGATCGACCGTGACCCTGAGGCCATACGCGAGTACGTACGGCTCCGTCTGCGGAAAGCACGCGCACTCGAGCTCCCCGAGCCAGCGATCCATCAGGCAGCCGACGCGATCGCGGCACAAGAGCCGGCCTTCCTCGCGGCCCGGCTCGCCGTTCACGAACTCGTCTCAAGGACCGAAGGGCACAGTGCCGACATCCTGCCCCGGGTCCTCACAGAAGTGGCCGCCACCGGACTGCAGGACGATGCCCTGTTCACCGCGGCCGTGCGGCGCGTGATGAACACCTCGCACACCGCTCTGCCGCTCCTTCTCGCCCTGACTCTCAGCCAGGGGCGCGGCATGCCGCGATCAGGAGACGTATGGGCTTCCGCGGCAAGCGGAATATCGGGCGACACGGATGTGACCGAGCATGACATCGACACCCTGCTCCGTGTCGCAGCCCCGTACGTCCTGATCGATGAGGAGGACGAACAAGCCGTCTACCGGCTCTCCCATGAGGTCTTCCGCAGTCTGATGATCGCTCGGTTCCTGGACGATACCGACGCCGCGGTGTCCGCCCATCACACCGACGTGGCCCGGGGCCTGGCCGCAGCCGCACGACAGAGGATGACCGATCCCGAGCGCCGCCCCGCAGACCGGCTGCCCCCACCCTATGTCCGCAAATACCTGGCCGCCCACGCCACGCATGGCAGGGTGCTGGAAGACATCCTTCTGCGCGATCCCGACCTCGTGCTGGCTCTGGACCACGCCTCGCTCGCCGAGTACACAACCAGCCTGCGCCCGGAGTCGGCTCAAGCCGTCGTCCTGGCGCTGGAAGCCCGGAGCACGCCCGTCCCGCATGGTGGAGAGTCGCCGCATCGCCCTGGACTCGCGACCATGCGGCTCTGGGCACGACGCACCGGTGCACACCGTCTGGCAGAAGCATGTACGGCTGCTCTGCCGGAGTCCGGCTGGGCCCTGGAACGCGCTCTGTGGAGCGGCATACGCTCACGTGAACTGCGGGGGCACACCGCCGGCGTGCACACTGTCGGCACAGGCGCCCTGGGCGGTCGCCCTGTCGTCGTTTCCGCGGCCGAGGACAACACCGTGCGGGTGTGGAGCGGCGACGGCGTCGCCGTATTCAGCGCCCAACGGCCGACGTCCGTCGCCGTGACCTCTACCGAAGGGGAAGAAACGGTCACCGCATTGTGCGACGGGACTCTGCGCAGCTGGAACAGAGCCGGTGATCAGCGAGTCACCGCAGTTGCAGATCCCGAACGCGTCACAGCCTTCACCGTGGCGCCGGGCGACGGGGACCTGCTGTACGCCACTGCGGCAGCCCTGCAGATCCGGCGGACCCACGCGCCAGGGCGAGTCGGCTGGCATCACGACACCGTACTGGCACTCTCGTCGGCCAAAGTGCCCAACTCGGGGATGGTGCTCTCCGGTTCCGCCGACCACAGCGCACGGCTGTGGGACCTGGCGCAAGGCCGCCTGCGGACTCTGCTCACGGGTCATTCAGCGGGCGTCCTGGCCGTCGCTCTGGACATCGCCGCAGGGTGCACCCTGGCCGCCACGGCAGGGGCGGACCTCAAGGTGATCGTCTGGGACACCGACACCGGCGAGGCGCGGCACACCCACACCCTGCCGAACGGCCCGGCACGGTCCCTGGCCTTCGGACGGATCGGGGACCGGGAGGTACTGATCGCGGGATGTGAGGACAACCGCGTGCGCATCTGGGATGCCACCGATGGTGCCCCCCTAGCGGTCCTGTGCGGACACACAAAACCGGTGAGTGCCGTGGCAGTCAGCGCCATAGCCGGTGGAATCCAGTGTGTCAGCGGGAGCGCCGATAGCACCATCCGTCTCTGGGACCTCTACTCCGTGCGTCCGGAGCACAGATCCGGGCTTTCCGGTTCCGTCCGAGCCCTGTGCTGGACAACAGATCCTGCCGGGAACCCGTTGTTGCTCGCGGCCGACAGCGAAGCGGAACTGTGGGCCTGCGAGCCCGGAACTGAGGCAGCGCCCCTCCTGGCCGGACGCCACCATTGCGGAGTACGAGCCGCATGGTCGTACGGCCCCCCGGGTTCCGCGGACATCCTGGTTCACGGGGAAGACGATGAACTGTGGACGTGGAACATCCTTACGAACAAACGCTCACACATACCTGAGTCAGGCCAGGCCCGGCTCGCCGCAGCAACCGTCGGAGGCCCTGACAGCGGCACTTTGGTGACAGCGGACACCGAGGGCTGGGTCTCCCTCCGTGACCTCCTCACCGAGGAGAACCTCGATCAGCATCATATGCCGGTCCCATCCCGCCTCGTCGCCTACCAGGCTGAGCGCGTCATCGCCCACCACGACGACGATTCGCTTACCGGTTGGCGGCCTGGGGTGGCTGAGCCGGAGTGGACAGTGGCCCTGCCCGGACGGCGCCCCCGGTGCATGACGGTCGGCGACTGGGGCGAGCGGTCGCTAGTGGCACTGGGGCACGACGACGGCGAGGTCCAGCTGTTCGACGTCAAGGACGGCTCGCTCGTGGACCGGCGCATGCTGCATGACAGTCCGGTGACGGCGCTGGCCACCATCGACGGGGGCGGGGAACCAGCCGTCGCGGCCGGCGCCGAGGACGGACGGGTCTCCCTGTGGTGTCCAAGCGGTCGGAGGACGGTTCTCACGGGCCACGCGGAACCTGTGTACAGCATCGCTTCCGGCCCGGACCGGCACCTGGCGACGGGAGGCGCTTCCGGATCCATCGCCTTGTGGCGCCACACGGTCTCAGACGCCCTTATCCCTTCGCCCCCACCGACCGACACCCCGGCATAGCGCTGGCCACTTCCGCCCTAAAGGGTGTTGCACAAGGCTCTGAGCTGGGCATCTTCTTTGTATGGCTGGGGTGTTAAGGGCTGAGCGGATGTGGGTGGAGACGTTCACGGGG
>NZ_JBIRQM010000050.1:0-7130 GCF_044333225.1 Streptomyces sp. NPDC021080
GTCCCTGGCTCGACACCAAGGGACCTACCCGGGGTCCCGCCCTCTCGTTCGCCCACTTGACAGACCCACCCACAGCCTTAACGCAATGGTGTTGCACAAGAAGGGACACAATCTGAGTTTCTGAGGACGTTCTCTGGCGGGGGATCTGCAAGGGGTCCCAGAGGCTCGAAGGCGACGATCACGGATGGGTCCAGACCGCACTCCGGGCAGGCTTCCTTGTCGCAGCTTCCTCCATCGGGCCGTGGACTCTTCCGGATACGGGCAACCTCGACGATGTGTCCGCAATACAAGCGCAACCGCCACCGCTGCAGCTCCCACGGAGGAATCGGAGGGCCGAGAAGCTCGCGTATGCGCTTCCGACGTTCTTCCGTCCAGGGCGGGAATTTGGCGACCTGGCGTTGAACCCACTCATGGATGCGTACAGCCTCTTGCCGGCGACGGTGGTCGGCCTTGGTCAGCCGGTAGTCCGCCAAAGGCACGCCATGGCACAGGTATTCGACTTCCACGTCGGTGAAGGTAGACGGCACGACACCGCTGTGGGACGAGCGCGCGGAAGCCTCACCCGTTCGGGTGATCTGCCGGCCGGCGGCGAATCGGCTCGGCCGGCGCGGCATCCGTCGGTTTCACTGCCGCGATTGAGCAAGGCGGCAGGTGTGCCACGCGGCCGTCGGCGGGGTGCGATCGGTCTGCAACTGCCTTGAGAGTCGTGCGCACTGTGCCGGACCGCCTTGACGGTATGGGGATCCTGTCTGCCGTATTTGGCTCCTGCGCTCGCTGCGGGCTGTTATGCGGTGATCTCGGTCAGTGTGTCGGTGTGATCAGGCCATGCCTGTATGGCGACGCCATTTCCGTTCGTTTGTTCGAGAAGGTGGGTGATGACCAGGTGTCGGACGGTACGTCTGGCACCGAACGAGTTCGGGGGCTTCTTGATGAACAGAACATGGTTAGGGCGTGCCGGCCAAGGGGTGCTGACGATGGTGACCGTGCTCGCTGTCGCGTCGGCGACGCCGGTGCCAGCGAGCGCGGACGGTCCGGACGACCTGCAGGTCGAGTCGTACGTTCTCCCGGTCGGAGCGGTGAAACCCTCGCTGGAGGACGTACAGAACGGTCGAGGTACGGAGCGGCTGCGGGAACTGGCTGCACAGGCCGAGCCAGGCGTGGGACTGGCCGCGGAGACCGTGGGGCCAGCTGCCACGTACGCGGCACTGTCCCACAGAGCATCGGGCTCCACACCGACTTCGGACGGCACCGGCGAAGGGGCGCCGGCACAGCCGATGGCGACCGCACCGGAACCGCCACGGACGATGACCTTCGAGGAATGCAAGAGGGGCCTGGGCAGCGACAAGGCGTTCTACGTGAAGTCGAGATTCGCGGTCTGCGACGGAGCATCGTTCCTGCAGACCTGGGTCCGCAACAACACACCAGTCGGCGAGAGCATGTTCAACGTCCGCGTGGTGGGCACCATCGCCAAGAACAGCCGCACCATCGACTTCCAGTACTACTTCACCGACTTCGCCACGACCGGCTCCACGGGCGCGCCCGGAATGCCGATCACGACGAAGGGGAACATCCCGCAGAGCTGGCCCGCCGGAGCACGCTACACCCGGGGCGGGAACCTGCCAGGCACCAAGACATTCACGGAACTGAAGGCACTGCGCACGTTCCACCAGACGGTGAACGCCGCTCCCGGGCAGGGCAGCGGACGCAACCTGGACAGTCTCTTCGCGGTCTACGAGCCGGCCATCAGCTACGCGCCCCCGGCCGGATGGACAGTGAGGGGGGCTCACGGCGGCAAGCTGTTCATGCTCGCACCACGATGGGAGGCGGCGTCGTACCTGGCCAACTCCACCGGCGGCGGCAACCCGGCGAGGAAGGGCGCGGCCACCTTCAGCTACCTGACAACCCTCACCCTGAGCGCGAAGCAGGGCGCCGAGGAGCGCGCCGAGGCGCAGCACATACACCAGGCGTTCCTCGTCCCGCAGGACACCAAGCCGTACATGTCGGCGAAGAAGGTGCCAGGGCAGACGGCGGCGGATCCGCTCCACCGTACGGTCAGTGCACGCCGCATCGACGACAACCGCAAGGCAGCGGTCAAACAGTGCAGGCGGTACTGGGGCCCCAACTACACCAGCGGAGGCAAGGAGTGCGACGAATACCCCTTCGCGAGCACGTACGAAGGGGCTGCGGAGCACTACTACGACCCAGAAGTAAGAGAGTTCAACTTCTCCGCCAAGCCGATACCCGGCGACGACAACCAGGCCGGCGGCAACATCCTGAAGAGCTTCTACGCCAAGAACCGCATCATCGACGGACTGGATGACGGCTTCATCGTGAAGATCGTCACCTGACCTGTACTGCGGCGGGAGCGGCCCTGACACCGGCCGCTCCTGCCGCAGCCGGTTCACGATTTGGCGGGCCAGAACTGCACGAGGTAGCGCTCCACGCCGTGGCCGGTGCCCTCGCCTTCCGACAGGGCGGCGGCCTCGGCCCGACCTGCACAGTGGACACGGACGTGCCATGAACCGCCGGAGTCAGCCAGCGTGATCAGGTCGTCCATCCGGCCCGTGTGCATGGACCACACGGCTACCTGACCACTGGTCGACTCGAATTCGGCTTCGGCCACCTCATCCCAGTCGGACCGGTTCTGGACGGGCGGCGGCCCGTCCCACACTTCGACGCCGACTGTGGCGGTGTGGGTATGGCCGCCGCTGGTGATGTCCAGACGTCCCGGGTGAGTGCTGAGGAACGCATGCCGGTTGAAGTCGTCCGGGAAGGGGACCGGCAGGTCCGCGTCATCGGACTCCTGTAACCCGAAGGCGTGGAAGCCCACGTACGCATCCACATCCTGCTGCCGCACAAGCTCTGCCATGAGCGCCCCTTCGACATCACACACGACTGGCCATCCCCGAGATCGTAGGCCCGTGCCGTACCGGTGCTCCCGGCCGTTACGGGCATGGTCGGGGGCATTGTGGTGAGTGGGTGTCAGTACTCAACGAGCCGCGGTCGGTTGTGCCGGAGGTGTTTCTGCCGTCTCACGAGACGCAATCAACAACTCCCCAGGTCAACCCGTACCTCGAAACGAACCGTACCCATTGAGGATCGCCCGGTTGAGCGGTACTTCCTGCAGGAACCGGTCCCGGTCCGCCGGGCTGTGTATCAGGTCTGCCTTACGGGCCACCACTTCCCGGGCCTGTCGGGCCAACTCGTCCGCTTCGGCCGCACCATCTGCCGCCCGCAGGACGACCGCCGCGTGGTGGAGTACCTCCTCGGTGCGCAGCGCCGGCAGGTCGCCGACCTCTTCCAGGATCGCGATCGCCTGCCGGGCGTGCCGGGAGGCCGCTGCGCTTTCCCCTTGCAGTAGGTGGATGCGGCTGCGCAGGGAGAGGGCCGCCACCTTGCTGCGGACCATACCGGTCTGCTCCGTCTCACGGACCGTCTCGTCGGTGAGCCGCGCGGCCAGGTCCAGCTCGTCCGTGTTGCCGTCCGCCAAGGTCACGATGACCTCCGCGTACAGGTTGCGGACAATGGGAACCAGGTCGACTTTCCAGGTCTGCTCCATCTCGTGCCAGGCTTCTTCGGCCAGTACCCGGCTGCGCATTCTCTCCCCGGGGTCACGGGAATCCCGGCTGAGAAGCAATGCGAGGAGGGCGGTGTTGTACGCGTGCCAGTTGCTCGGCCCGCCCTGCGCCTCGTCGATGTCACGTGCCTCGCGCAGGGCTGTGGCCGCCTCGCCTTCCGAGCCCATGGCGACGTACAGCTGGGCCAAGTAGTTGAGTGCGACCGGCAGGTTGGCGTACAGCGGGTCGGTGCGCAGCTGTTCGACACACCGGGTCAGCCGGTCCCGGGCCTGGTCGAGATAGCCCGCGTCGAAGAGGTTGACCCCGAGCTGTAACTGGCTGCCCAGGGTGCGGACCTGCCGGATGGGGTCGTTGCCGTCGCCCAGAGCGGGACGGCAATCCTCGAGCAGGCTCTTCGTCTGGAGCTGCACCTGCAGGCCGGCCGCCAGATCTTGCTTGGTCAGATGGCCTCCGTACGTAGACAACGCGGCAAACAGGACGATCGGGTCGGCGCAGGCCCGGGCAAGTTCCACAGCCTCGCGGAGCTTGTCGAGGCAGGGCCACAGGCCCTGGGTCGTAAGGAGGACCCGGCCGTGAAGCACGGCTGTGCGGGCCATCAGCGCCGCATCGCCGCTGCGGCGGGCTGCTTCCTCTGCCTCACGCGCCTGCCCCTCCAAGTCCCGGGCCTGCTCCGTGCCGGGCTGGCACTGCCAGCGGGCTTCGGTGAGAGAGAGCAGCAGCTCGATGGCGCGAGCGAGCCGCAGATCACGGTCGGCCGTCCGCGGTGGCAGGCGACGGATGCTGTCGACAGCTTGCCGGCTCAGGGCCTCTGCTTCCCAGAACGACATGCCGCTCATCGCCAGCTTTCGGGCGAGCGCGAACTGTGTCCGCGCGGCGTCGTCCCACTGCTGGGCGAGGTGGTAGTGGCGGGCGATTTCCAACTGTATGGGTATCGGCAGGTCATCACGATCGGTCCCCTCTCCGGCCAGTGCGGCGGCGATCCTTGCGTGCGTTTTCCGAGCCTGACCAGCGCTCTGTTCATCGAGCACGGCCATTTGTACTAGGGCGTTCTCGAAGCGGTAGTAGTCCACTGACGGGTCCTGGGCCCAGGGGAACGGCGGCACCACCCGGATCAGGCCGTGCCGACGGCTCACTCGGGCGAGGATGTCGTGGCCGTGGAAGGCCCGGTCCATCAGCACGAGCTGCCCGCCCGACAGGGTCGGGGACGTGGCCAGGTGTTTGGCCAGGGTGACTTCGTTGTCCCGGCGCGGGCCGAAGCGGGCGCCGAGGATGCCGCGGGTGCCGCAGGCGATCAGCAGGACGAGTTTGACCTGCGAGTGGTGTCCGGGTTTGCGGCTGCCGCTCGGGGGCGGGCCGAACGCCTTGGTGTTGGCCGGCGTGGGCGCGACATCCAAGACGGTGCCGTCCAGGGACAGCATCAGCAGGCGTCGACCGAAGGCGAAAGCGCCGGGCGACTGCGCGGTGGTCAGCGGGCCGCGCACCTGCTCGAACAGGACCTTCAGCGGCTCAGGGCCCAGCCGGGCACGGGCCTTGGAGACGGCGGAGGTGCCTGCCACCCGCAGGGCACCGGAGTGGACTGCTCCGCGCAGGCCGTCGGTGAGCTTGCGCAGGATCTCCGCATAGCTCTCGCTGAAGTGCAGGCACATCGCCGGTACGAAGTAGACCACCGCGCTGGCCGGCAGGCTCGCGCACCAGCGTCTGTCGAGGCGGCCGCAGGAACGGACGGCTTCCTCCACCGCCTGCGGGGACACGAACTCATCCAGCGCCTCCAGCCGGATTCCGGCAGCTGCCCGCGCCGACGTGATCCGCTGCCCGACTCTGGAGTTCCCTCCCGCTGCGGTGACACGATGACAAGACATCGAGGCTCCACAGGTCAGATCTCTCACCAATATCCGACCTGCCAGGGGCCTCGATGGCCGTCAACCCCCTCAACGCCGAACGCGCATCAACCACACCTTGGGGACGCGACGTTAGGCCACGGGGTGGCCGTTGCGCTGCGCGTACACGGTCCCGTCGGCGGTGCGGAAGTACCGAAAGTGGGCCTGTGCGTAGTCGGTGATGATCTCGCGGGCGGGAGCCTTGTCGTCCTCAGGCATGGCTCAGTCTCAACCTGGTCAGGGCGTTGGTCCACGCGTCCGCGCAGTGCCGGGCGGTCTCACCCTTGGCCTGCGCGGCGGCGAACAGGTGTGCGATGTGCGCGTCGGTGAGGCAGCCGCACCGGCCGTGCGTGGACAGCACGGCGAGGAACGTGTGGTAGACGGTCGCGTGCACGGCCTGCCGGGCTCTGGTGATGCGCTGCTCCGCCATGGCGATGCCACGGGCCAGATAGGTGGGCGTGCGGTGCGGGCACGTCCCCCGGTGGTCCCCCAAGGGCACCGAGAGCCCCTGAGGCACCCCGTGGACGGTGGACGGCTTTACTGCCAGGGCGCGCACAGCGTCCGGGAGAGCGGCCATGGCACCAGTGCCGGGTCCGAGCCAACATGCGTATGCCATAAGGGACTTGATGTCGACGCCCGGACGTACGCCGTTGGCGGATTGCATGGCGCCCCGGTAGATCCAGTGCTCACCGCGGGTGGTCGGCACGGTCCGGGTGGCGGGCAGGTTCGCGCGGGCCCGCGCGATGGCGTCCGCGTTGTCGAGGTCCACGACGGTGAGTCCGGCGCCGCCGGGGTCGGTGCTGGCGGCGGCCCAGCCGTGGCACGGACGCGGGCAGGTGCAGGGTCCGGAGATCTTCATGTTCGGTCGGCCGCCGCAGGAGTTCTTGGCGCAGGCCGGGCAGTTCCCGAACGGCACCTTCCCCGCTCGTAACGGCAACACGGGCACGCCGGAGGATGCCAGGGACAGAGCGGCACGCAGGTGCTCTCCCCGGCTGTCGGTGGGTTGCGTCATGCTGGATGTTTCCAGTTCCTTAGATGGGTTGCTGGTGAGCAAGGGCGGCCCCAGGCTTTGGCGAGACGGGGGCCGCCCTTGGCGTAGCGGGGAGGCGTTGATCGGAGGGGGTGGCGGCGGACTGCGGGTAGGTGTGGACGTAGGGTGCGGAGGCTGTAAAGATCACGCGGGCATCTGCCCTGGATCTGGTACTCGGAGGGGACCCATGGCCATCTACTTCGCGGCACTCTTTGCCCTGTGCGCGTTGGTGGCCGCCGTCGGCGGCATCGCAGCGATCGCTTTTGGCTGGGTGCTTCCCAACATTCGGCGGTCGGTGGAGCGCACTCGCCTCTACGGCTTGGGGGTGCTGGTGTTTGCCGTCGGCATGTCCTCGATGGCGGCCGGCGAGGTGGCGTCCAGCGATCTGATGCAGTCGGTGGGAAGAGCGGTTGGCGTCGGAATTTTGGCTTTCAGTACCACGGTGGTCCGGGCAAGCGGGCGTCCTGCGGCCGCAGGACAGGGAGCCCGGGGTTAACGGCGTGGGCAGGGTCGTGCTGGAGAACGTGGTGGGTAGCTTCATCTTGTGTGTGCTAGGTGCACTGGGGTGGATGCTGCTCGCTCAGGCGCCGACCTGGAGTGCAGCCGGGTGGGCCTTCACAGTGTTGTTTGTCGCCCTCGCAGTCG
>NZ_JBIRQM010000051.1:0-4774 GCF_044333225.1 Streptomyces sp. NPDC021080
AGCGGCGAGTACTCCAGGGAGATGCCGTTGGCGCCGAGGACCGTACGGCATTCGCGGGCGATGGCGATGGCCTCGCGGACGTTGTTGAGCTTGCCGACGCTGATCTGTTCGGGGCGGAGGCGTCCCTCGTCCTTCAGACGGCCGTGGTGCAGGGCGAGCAGGGCGGCGGCGCCCAGGGAGACGCTCATGTCGGCGAGCTTCTTCTGGGTGAGCTGGAAGCCGCTGATGGGCTTGCCGCCCAACGACTACGAAGCGCTCACAGTCGGCACTGTGCTCTCCGCTGGAGACAAATCACCCCGGCATCAAGGAGATCAAAACTGCGAACACTGTCACGGCCAGGGCCGGCGCGGGAAGCAGCTCCGGCACCACCGCGACGGCCGGGCCAGCGACAACAGCCCCGAGGCCGGCGGTGACGATGACGTGGGAGCGGTCAGGCGTGGGAGACGTGCGGGACTCCAAGGTGTCGGAAACAATGTGACTGCATGTCAACTTGGCTCCTGCGCCGACTCCGAGGCCTTGGGCCGGATCGTCGACGCGGAGGCCCGGAATTCGGCGTGAACTCGGTCCCGGAGAGTTCCTCAGCCACACCAGAGGCGCTCTTCGTCCAGCGTTCCGGGGGTTACGCCTTGGCTGGACCGCTGCCGGGCTCCTTTACGATGCGATCGCCGACCGCGATCGACTTCCACAGCCTGCGGTCGATGCGCACCTTGAGGAACTGGCCGTCCGCACGCCTCACCTTGACGAAGTGGTACATGTTCGCGCCGTCGAGCATGCCCCGCGACTTGTCCTCGACCATGCCTTCCCAGGCATCGTCCGGTCCTGGTTCGTGAGATTTGAACATGCCGCAAGCCTACGGAGGCCGACAGGCGTGGTGCAGTGTCAAGGGGCACACATACCGCAGTACAGATGTCCCACAGGGAGCCTCACAAATGTCCTGAGCAGCGCAACGACGACAGCCCTCCACCGCGGCCCCAGGCGGACCGGTGGACCGTCGATCTCGTCGCGGCCCGCCAGTTCCACACCCCTGAAAACCCGGGACCACCCCGCCGGACACACTGATCCCCTCCGCCGCCCCTGCCGGTCAGGCAACGCGTTCCAGGCCTGCCTTCACCGACTGGCGGGTGCCGTCCCGTTTGATCGTCTCGTAGGCAGAGTCCACTGTGTCGCCGGGGCGCAGCGTCAGGGTGATGCGGCCGTTCGTGACGCAGTTGCCGGACTGGATGTTCTCCCCGAGGGTCACCTGGTCCGTGCCGTCGACCGTGGTCAGGGTCACGGTGCCGTAGCAGTCGGAGGACTCCATCGCGTAGTGGACGCTGCCGACCTGCTCCCGCAGGGTGCCCCGGTCGAGTTCCACGGTGACCCGGTAGTGGTCGGTACGGGTGGCGTCGGCCTCTTCGGCGTAGCCCTGCCAGCGTCCGAGGAACTCCTCCGGCAGGCCGACGGGCGTCGCGGCGGTGGGGGTCGGGGCGGCGGTCGGGGTCCCGTCAGGTCCGCCGGACGCTCCAGGTGCCGCGGGCGTGGTCGGCGGGACCGAGCCGAGGGGAGCGGCGGAGGCGGCGGGCGCGCTGGACGCGTTGGAGGCGGGAGGCGTGCCGCCGAGCGACGGGCTGGAGGCGCGTTGCTCCATATCGCCGCTCAGTTGCACGAACAGTCCGATCAGAGCCGCGACGATCGTGGCCGCGGCGCCTATCAGGGCCACGACGAGTGCGCTCCGGTGAGAGTCGCCGGAGGCTTGACGGACCGGGTGCTGCGGCCTCGCGTAGGGGTCCGACGGGGACTGCGATCTGGTCATGGCACGGCCTCTGATGTCCGGTTCAGGGAAGATCAGGCCATATTGCCGTCCAGGCACCGCACTTGTGCGACTTTCACGCAAATCAGCCGAACTGATCAATTTGAATCGCCTCGCGCGCTGTTCCGGTTCGGTGCGCTCACCGGTTCGCGGGCACCAGCCCCTGATCCGGCCTGCAGGCGGTTCGAACTCGTTCGTGCAAGGGCTGGGCCGCTTCACGTCGGTGACGGATGTCTTGAGTCCCCCTGGCCCACGAGGCCGCCTCAAAGAGTGGCACCGTCCCCGGCGATTTCGCGGGGGTGACGCGGATCCCGGGCCGATGCCTCCGTTTCCCCTGGTCGTTTGGGGCCTCTGTCAAGAACGGCACGGCCCGGGATCTTCGTGGCCACCGCGAAACCTGTGATGCCCAGCCGAACGTTGACTGTCACGGCGCGAGCCCGCCCCAGGGGCGGCCTCTTGTTCCACCCACGAGTCCTCGAGCTCTGGAGACAGACCGAGCCCTGGGGTGCGCTGGTGTCGCGAACGGCTACCGAGATGGCGGGCCAACGAGTCCTGGGATCAGGGCGCCGCGTGACCCACATGTGCTCACGACCTGCAGAAATGAATAGATCTGGGAGGACGGCTCGACCGTGCTCTGGGGAACCGACAGTCGTTCGAGGTCACCGGTCCCCGGAAACCGCCGCTCCGTCACGGCGCGTCAGTAGCCGGTGCCGCGCTTGACCTGGGCCCGCTCGGTCCCGTGGGTCGCGCCCTTGTCATCCAGGGTGCGGCACGCGTCGGCGATGTCCTGGCCCAGGCGATCGATCTGCTCGCGGCTCATGGTCTCCTTGACCAGGGCACGCATGATCTTCACCCGCTCCGCGTTGGGCGGGAGCGTATATGCCGGCACCATCCAGCCCCGCTCGGCCGAGAGTTGCCAGGCGATGTCGGACTCGTCGTAGGAATGCTTGCCCGCGAGGCGGAAGGCGACCAGCGGTAGTTGCTCGAGGTCGCTGCCGATCACTTCGAAGCGGCCGCTGCCGCGCAGGTTGTCCGCCAGTGCGCGGGCGTTCTCCTGCATCATCTTCATGACGTAGGTGTAGCCCTGACGGCCGAGCCGCACGAAGTTGTAGTACTGCGCGAGCACCATCGACGCGCCGGTGGAGAAGTTCAACGTGAACGTCGCGTCGGTCTTGCCCAAGTAGTTCTCGTAGAACACGAGGTCCTTGGCCAGGTCGGACTCCTCACGGAAGACCAGCCATCCGATGCCGGGGTAGACCAGACCGTACTTGTGTCCCGAGACGTTGATGGACCGTACCTGCTCGAGCCGGAAGTCCCATTTCGAGTCCGGGTAGAGGAACGGCCACACGAAGGCGCCGCTGGCGCCGTCGACGTGGATCGGGATGTCGAGGTCCCGCTCTTTGCGGACGTCCCGCAGGAGCTTGTCGATCCCGACGACATCGTCCTTGTGACCCGTGAACGTGGTGCCGAGGACGGCGACGACGCCGATCGTGTTCTCGTCGAGGTGGGGCTCCACGTCCTCCGGGCCGATCGTGTACTTGCCCTCGGCAAGCGGCACGATCCGCGGCTCGACGTCGAAGTAGCGGCAGAACTTCTCCCACACGACGTGGACGTCTCCCCCGAAAATCAGGTTGGGCCGGTCGATCGACAGACCGGCTGCCTGGCGGCGCTCACGCCACTTCCACTTCAGCGACAGCGCGCCGAGCATGATCGCCTCGGACGATCCCTGGGTCCGGCATCCGGCCGTCCTGCCCGGCGCGTGGAAGAGGTCGGCGAGCATGCGTACGCAGCGCTGCTCGATCTCGGCGGAGATGGGGTACTCCGCATGGTCGATGAAGTTGCGGTGGAGATTCTCGGCGATCAGCCGTTGCGCCTCCGGCTCCATCCACGTGGTGACGAACGTGGCGAGGTTGCGCTGCGGGTCGCCCTCCATGGCGAGATCCACATCCACGAGCCTCATTGCATCCGTCGCGGTCATACCTTTTTCGGGGAAGGTCTCCGAGGGGGCAGGCATGGTGAGGAATCGGTTACCGAAAAGAGCCTCTTCGTCACGCTTCGTCATGCAGTGATTCAAGCAGCGCTCGATGCCGCCACGGGCGAGGGACACACCAGAAGGAAACTGCGCCGGTCACGAACGGGACCCTGAGCACAAAATCCCTGCCGGTCCCTTCGTGACACGCCGGGCCTACTGGCCGAGCTCGTAGTCGAACCAGATCCGGTGGGTGCCGTCCGCGTCGACAGCGACGCCGCCGGTCCCAGTGATCCCGGCCAACGCACCCGTTCCGCTGGCCGGCACGATGACGAAGAACTCGCTCTCCCTCCCTTCGCCCAGGGTCGTCGCGGAGTGCGCAAAATTGAAGGTGCCGACCTGCCCGTGGAGCGCCCCCTCGAAGGACTCCATAGCGACATACGTCCCCGCCCCGCTGGACTGGTCGAACGCGGCGGTGAACAACGTGGCGGAGCGCCCGGCAACCTCGCCTTCGTATTGCTTCGCCATCGTGGCGACACCGACAGGCAGCGCCGTCTCGATTGCGGGGCTCGGCACCGGTGCCGGGGTGAAGTCGGCAACTTTGAACGTCCCTGAAGCTCGCATCCCCGGATCGTATGCCGCACCACTGACATCGCCCCTGAGCAGTCCACCCATGAGGGCGACAGCAGCCAGTACGGGTCTGGCGGGGCTTCCCGGTGTGGGGGCGGGGAGAACGACGTGGACGGTACCTTCAATACCGTCGTCCCAGCAGGCGGCGGTGCCCGCGGGGACGAAGAAGTACTGCATCAGCTCCGGTGAGTGGGATCGACGGCGACCACGCCGGAATGCTCGATGTGTCGGAGGGCCTGAGGGCCGAGGAAACGGCGTGCCTTGACGCCGTCTACGTCACTCCCGCTCGGTCGTGCCGCGGGAGAACTTGTATCCGGTGAAGTCGGCGAGGTGGACGTATCCGATGCGCTGGTAGAGGGCGTTGCTGGTGGGGTTGGCCGGGTCCG
>NZ_JBIRQM010000052.1:0-3947 GCF_044333225.1 Streptomyces sp. NPDC021080
AAAGATTTCTCCGCTTTAATCACAAGTCATAACGACGTGAACACAGAACACGGATCACACAACGATGAGTTGCTAAGTAGATTATTGATAAGCTTACAAGAATTTCTACGTTTTAATCACAAGTCATAACGACGTGAACACAGAACACGGGTAACACAACGATTGGTTGCTGAGGGGATTATTGATTCGCTTAGCTTGCGTTATTTATCTCGTCATCTCGGCCTTTTCTTGGCCCCATTCCCCAAACGCAAAAAAGCCACCCAATGGGTGGCTTTCTCACTAATTTAATGTCTGGCAGTTCCCTACTCTCACATGGGGAGACCCCACACTACCATCGGCGCTACGGCGTTTCACTGCTGAGTTCGGCATGGGGTCAGGTGGGACCACCGCGCTATTGCCGCCAGACAAATTCGGTTCGTTCCCGTTTAGCCTTTCTTTGCTAAACCAGAACATCAATCTTGAACAAGCTGCTGTGTCCGTCACCTTTCGGCTTCTCACTCACATTCGAAAACTATCTCGTCTCTCTAAAACACCTTCGGTGTTGTCAGGTTAAGCCTCACGGTTCATTAGTATTGGTTAGCTCAACGTATCGCTACGCTTACACACCCAACCTATCAACGTCTTAGTCTTAAACGTTCCTTTAGGACCCTTAAAGGGTCAGGGAAGACTCATCTCAAGGCAAGTTTCCCGCTTAGATGCTTTCAGCGGTTATCTTTTCCGCACTTAGCTACCGGGCAATGCCATTGGCATGACAACCCGAACACCAGTGGTGCGTCCACTCCGGTCCTCTCGTACTAGGAGCAGCCCCTTTCAATCTTCCAACGCCCACGGCAGATAGGGACCGAACTGTCTCACGACGTTCTAAACCCAGCTCGCGTACCACTTTAAACGGCGAACAGCCGTACCCTTGGGACCTACTTCAGCCCCAGGATGTGATGAGCCGACATCGAGGTGCCAAACACCGCCGTCGATATGAACTCTTGGGCGGTATCAGCCTGTTATCCCCGGAGTACCTTTTATCCGTTGAGCGATGGCCCTTCCATTCAGAACCACCGGATCACTAAGACCTACTTTCGTACCTGCTCGAGCCGTCACTCTCGCAGTCAAGCTGGCTTATGCCTTTGCACTAACCGCATGATGTCCGACCATGCTTAGCCAACCTTCGTGCTCCTCCGTTACTCTTTGGGAGGAGACCGCCCCAGTCAAACTACCCACCAGACACTGTCCGCACCCCGGATAACGGGGCAACGTTAGAACATCAAACATTAAAGGGTGGTATTTCAAGGTTGGCTCCACGCAGACTGGCGTCCACGCTTCGAAGCCTCCCACCTATCCTACACATCAAGGCTCAATGTTCAGTGTCAAGCTATAGTAAAGGTTCACGGGGTCTTTCCGTCTTGCCGCGGGTACACTGCATCTTCACAGCGAGTTCAATTTCACTGAGTCTCGGGTGGAGACAGCCTGGCCATCATTACGCCATTCGTGCAGGTCGGAACTTACCCGACAAGGAATTTCGCTACCTTAGGACCGTTATAGTTACGGCCGCCGTTTACTGGGGCTTCGATCAAGAGCTTCTCCTTACGGATAACCCCATCAATTAACCTTCCAGCACCGGGCAGGCGTCACACCGTATACGTCCACTTTCGTGTTTGCACAGTGCTGTGTTTTTAATAAACAGTTGCAGCCAGCTGGTATCTGCGACTGGCTTCAGCTCCATGGGTAAACCACTTCACCTAATGCCAGCGTGCCTTCTCCCGAAGTTACGGCACCATTTTGCCTAGTTCCTTCACCCGAGTTCTCTCAAGCGCCTGAGTATTCTCTACCTGACCACCTGTGTCGGTTTGGGGTACGATTAATGATAATCTAGAGCTTAGAGGCTTTTCCTGGAAGCGGGGTATGAGCTACTTCGCCACCGTAGTGACTCGTCATCAGACCTCAGCATATAGTGAACCGGATTTGCCTAATTCACCTGCCTACATCCTTAAACCGGGACAACCGTCGCCCGGCCAGCCTAACCTTCTCCGTCCCCCCATCGCAATTATCACCAGTACGGGAATATTAACCCGTTTCCCATCGACTACGCATTTCTGCCTCGCCTTAGGGGTCGACTCACCCTGCCCCGATTAACGTTGGACAGGAACCCTTGGTCTTCCGGCGTGCGGGTTTTTCACCCGCATTATCGTTACTTATGTCAGCATTCGCACTTCTGATACCTCCAGCATACCTCACAGTACACCTTCACAGGCTTACAGAACGCTCCCCTACCCAACAACATCTAAATGTCGCTGCCGCAGCTTCGGTGCATAGTTTAGCCCCGTTACATCTTCCGCGCAGGCCGACTCGACCAGTGAGCTATTACGCTTTCTTTAAATGATGGCTGCTTCTAAGCCAACATCCTGGCTGTCTGAGCCTTCCCACTTCGTTTCCCACTTAACTATGACTTTGGGACCTTAGCTGGCGGTCTGGGTTGTTTCCCTCTTCACGACGAACGTTAGCACCCGCCGTGTGTCTCCCGTGATAACATTCTTCGGTATTCGTAGTTTGCATCGAGTTGGTAAGTCGGGATGACCCCCTAGTCGAAACAGTGCTCTACCCCCGAAGATGAGTTCACGAGGCGCTACCTAAATAGCTTTCGGGGAGAACCAGCTATCTCCCGGTTTGATTGGCCTTTCACCCCCAGCCACAAGTCATCCGCTAATTTTTCAACATTAGTCGGTTCGGTCCTCCAGTTAGTGTTACCCAACCTTCAACCTGCCCATGGCTAGATCACCGGGTTTCGGGTCTATACCCTGCAACTCATTCGCCCAGTTAAGACTCGGTTTCCCTACGGCTCCCCTATACGGTTAACCTTGCTACAGAATATAAGTCGCTGACCCATTATACAAAAGGTACGCAGTCACACCCTAAAGGGTGCTCCCACTGCTTGTACGTACACGGTTTCAGGTTCTATTTCACTCCCCTCGCCGGGGTTCTTTTCGCCTTTCCCTCACGGTACTGGTTCACTATCGGTCAATCAGGAGTATTTAGCCTTGGAGGATGGTCCCCCCATATTCAGACAGGATAACACGTGTCCCGCCCTACTCGTCGAGTTCACAACACTAACACCTTCGGATACGGGGCTATCACCCTTTACTGCCGGACTTTCCAGACCGTTCTCCTGATGCTAATGCTGATTAAGACTCTGGGCTGCTCCCCGTTCGCTCGCCGCTACTAGGGGAATCTCGGTTGATTTCTTTTCCTCGAGGTACTGAGATGTTTCAGTTCCCTCGGTTCGCCTCGTTTGACTATGTATTCATCAAACGATAGTGCAACGAATTGCACTGGGTTTCCCCATTCGGATATCGTCGGTTATAACGGTTCATATCACCTTACCGACGCTTTTCGCAGATTAGCACGTCCTTCATCGCCTCTGATTGCCTAGGCATCCACCGTGTACGCTTAGTCGCTTAACCTCACAACCCGAAATTGTTTCAACGTTCACTTTACTGTCATGGCTGTGCGTGGTGAACTTCTTCGTTGGGCAGTGCTCGCCATGCTCACGTACCTATGTACGCTGCGCTGGCTGTGCGCTGTCCGCCTTGAATTTCACACTGCTCGCGCATGCCGCTCGAGTTAGTGACCGAAAATTTCAGGTCTGAAATTTTGAGAGACTCTCACATTGTTTAAGCGATAAACAATGTGCGTTGTTTTCAATTTTCAGCTTGTTCCAGATTGTTAAAGAGCATAATTATTCGCAATAGACTATTTGACTAATCTATTCTGAATAATCAGAAAAATTTATGGTGGAGCTAAGCGGGATCGAACCGCTGACCTCCTGCGTGCAAGGCAGGCGCTCTCCCAGCTGAGCTATAGCCCCATAAAGGTTTTTTTAGTATCGACTAATCTCCTGATAAGATTTTTTCTTACTCGGAGGTCTTTTTTCTTAGGCAAGGCGTGGGTTAGCGAAG
>NZ_JBIRQM010000053.1:0-3499 GCF_044333225.1 Streptomyces sp. NPDC021080
TTTCCCTTTCCGGCGAGTCCGACTCTATCAGATCCTTTCGGGCCTGACTCCCAGTCAGCGGGATTTGCCTTCCCGGCCGTTGGGCCGTTCCGACGTCTCAAACTTTAGCGGATCTTCCCGGCAGTTCCTAATCGGGCCGCCGGGCCCCAAGCCAATTGAATTCGGACACGCCGAATTCACCCCGGCTGGGAGATCGTGCTGGTGGTTTGATTGCCGCATCAGCGGCGGAGGTGCCGTCGCCGAACCGTTCCGGTCCCGCGACAACTCGGAGAACTTTACGGATCCGCCAGGGCAGTGTCAACCCATCCCTGTCAAGATCTTTTGAAGCAGGTGCCGGGGCGGCCCCGCGGGTGTCCCGGCACGTCACCGCCGACAAGAGCCGGCGGCGAGGCCTGACCATGGCCGCCTGGTCGACGAGCACGAGGGCAGTGAGGACAGCGGCGGTGCTGCTGGGCTCCAGCTGTTGCTCCAGGCGCGGGGCTCCCTTCACCGTCGATCAGCTTCAGGGGGCCGGGTGCGCCTTCGACACGGCACTCAAGGATCTGGGGTGTGAGCCTCTCCCGGTCGCCCCAGCTCTCCGCGAGCACGGAGAGCTGAACCCCGACCGTCTCGCTGATCGGCGCCTGGTGACCGAGGAGGCCGGCGACAAGCAGGCCGAGCCCCACCTCCTGCTCTCCGGTGTCCCAGCGGTCTTTGACTTCGCGGGCTTCTGCCTCCGGCAGCAATGCGGCGAGCCTGTTCCGGATGACGATGTCGTCGGCCATCTGTCAGACGCTCGGCCTTGTGCAACACCCTTCAGAAAACGTCGAATTCATTGCCTTCCGGGTCCTGCAGCAGGACGGCGTAGTGCCCCATGTCCGGCTCGTCCGCGATCCGAAGCACGTCGGCGCCGGCTGCGACCAGTCTTTCCACTGTGGTGGTGACCCGCTGCGTGCGGACCGCCAACGGGACATCGCGCCCACCGCCGACCTTCAGGTCGAGGTGTATCCGGTTCTTGGTGGCCTTGGGTTCCGGAACATGCTGGAACCACACCCGGGGCCCTCGTCCTGCGGGATCGACGATCGACTCCGGGAGGTCTCCCGCACCTGCGGGCAACTCCTCCTCGGGGACCCCCATGTCCGCCCAGTACTCCCGCCACGTGGCATGGCCGCCCGGCGGGGGCTCGGGTACGTATCCCAGAGCCTCGCTCCAGAACGCCACCATCCTCCGCGGATCGGCACAGTCGATCGTCAGCTGCAGCGTCATCTCCATGACCAGAGCCTGACAGACACGTCTGACATCCACGCCGGACCGTGTCGGCTGCCGTGGCAGAGCCCAGGCGTGCGGTCAGTCGAATCCCGGCTGACGGCCACCAGAGAAGATGGGCTTCGGGGGGGCAGCACGCTCCACGACCTGGCACAGCTCGCGGGCCCGCCCGACCCGGTCACCGCCCAAGTCGGCAGGAAGCCGGTCGAGTTCCGCCGGCAGCAGCGGCACCTGTCGCTGATCGAAGACCGCATCCCCGTACGGCGTCAGGGCCCAGAGCATCGGGAACCGCGCCGGGTCCAGATCCGCGAAGCCGGCCGTCCACTCCACCCAGCGGTCTGACCGCCCGCCCGTGGCCGTCGGCGGTCCAGCCGAGCAGCCTCACCCCGGGAACGAGCCCCGTCAGGGCGTTTCGGGCTTGCGGGCCAAGAGGCAGGCGTGCGGTCTGTTCACGCGTCCGCCGGGCTCCTGTTCCAGTCGCGCGGTGACGACGAGTCCGGCCTGGTCCAGCAGGTCGACCATGCGGTCCAGGGGCAGGAGGTACGACTCGTAGGACACCGGACGGCCATAGCCGTGGGTCGGCTGCAGCCGCTCATTGCCGACATGGCCTCCCCAGAGCAGGTAGCCGCCGAGCGTGAGCGTGCGGTGGAACTCGGCGAACACATCCGGTAGCCACTGTGGGGGCGTGTGATGGGTGGAGTACCAGGCCAGGATGCCGCCGAGCTCGTCGTCCCTCGTCTCCAGCGCGGTCATCGACCCCTCGGTGAACCGCAGGTCCGGATAGGCGTGCCGGGCCAGCCCGACCATCTTCGACGACAGATCGACGCCGAAGACGGACACCCCCAGCCCGGCCAGGTGCGCCGTCACGCGTCCGGGGCCGCATCCCAGGTCCGCGACCGGCCCCAGACCGGCCGTCCGCACCAGTTCGGCAAACCCCACCAGCATCACGCGTGACAGCGGGTCCATATCGGCCGGAGGCGGGACGCGTTCGACGTAATCGGCGGCGACCGTGTCGTACGACTCGCGGACGGCGGTCAGAAAGGAGGGCTCAGCCATGCGGGCGACCCTAGAGCAGGCAACTGACAGACCATGGCACGACCTTCAGCTGACCCGCGCGACCGTCCACCGCTGCCGATGTGTTTGGCCAGGCTCGTGGGTCAGGATGGCGGCATGCCGACCTGGTTCCGCGCCTACTACGAGGACGAAGATCTGTGGCTGTATTTCGAGGCCGATGACGAGGGCTGGGCCGCGCGGCAGGTTGAGGTCCGGGGGCAGGACTCGCGTCCGGTGACGGCGGCCTCCTTGGAAGAGGTGCTGCACTTGCGTGATCATGCCGATCTCGCGGCGATGTTCCGCTATGAACAGCAGTACGGCGTTCTTGCCGAAGGTCCCATGGACGGCTGGCAGGACCAGTCGCAGGCGGCCGAGATCTCCGCGGAGGAGTTCGAGCGGCTGTGGACTGAAGCACGGCGGACTCTCGGCGATTCAGCCTGACCTGGCGGGCTGAGGTTCGTGGAAGGTGCAGCCGCGGAGCATGGCGAAGGCGATCGTCTCGTCAGCCTCGCCAGACAGGCGGCCGGGTAGCCCATGTCCCTCCAACCGCCGGATACAGAACACCAGTTGATGCCGGCTGGTCGACAGGGCCTCGTACATCGCACTCTGCCCGCGCCGGGTGCTCGGGCGGCAGCATCGGCCCCACCGCCGAGTGCGACGGACCAGGAAAATTCGGCTCCGCTCGGGAAAGAGAACTGGCACGATGTGCGGCATGTCGACGAACCGAAAGGTCCATGCCGCGTAGACGGCCAGGACACATACGGGCCGGCGTGCCCAGCCGCCGGACACCAGGAGCAAGGCCGGAGATCGACGGCCTGTCCTCGAGTGCACTGTCGGAGGTCGTTCGTCTCGAACGCACTCGCGGCTATCTGCAGCCAGGGGACGTCAGCGCGGCCATGCGCCTGTGGAAGGACTACGTCCACCAGCCCGAGCACCAGTTGTGGCAGGACTACGAGTACGGCAACGTGCACTGGGACTGCTGCGGCAACCTCTTCGAAGCACGTGCTCTCCTCGATGTCGTGATGCAAGCCATGACCCTGCGAAACGCTCGCAAACTCCGGCAGCTCGTCAGCCAGTCCGACGCCGTCTTGAATCGACTTCCGGGGAAATGGTCCTGAAATGCAGAAAACCCCCGGACCGGTATCCCCGGTCCGGGGGTTTTCTCTAAAATTTGTTCGGCGGCGTCCTACTCTCCCACAGG
>NZ_JBIRQM010000054.1:0-3163 GCF_044333225.1 Streptomyces sp. NPDC021080
CCCGCCACCGTCCGCTTCATCGGCATCGTGGAGTTCGCCGCCGCGCTGGGCCTGATCCTCCCCGCCGCCACCGGCATAGCCCCGGTCCTGACCCCGCTGGCCGCCACCGGGCTCGCCGTCACCATGATCCTGGCCGCGGTCGCCCACGCCCGCCGCAAGGAGCCGTCCGCGATCGTCTTCAACGCCGTCCTGCTGGTCCTCGCCGCGCTCGTCGCCTGGGGCCGCTTCGGCCCCTACTCCTTCTGACGATCACGCCACCCGGCAGTCCGGGGCCGGACCGCACCCCGCGGACCGGCCCCGGAACGTAACCCCCCACTCGCTTCTCCGGTAAGGAGCCACCCTGATGCGCGTCACCGTCTTCGGCGCGACCGGCGGCATCGGCCGCCTCGCCGTCCAGCAGCTGCTGGACGCGGGCCACCACGTCACCGCTCTCGTCCGCACCCCCGACAAACTCACCCGCGCCCAGCTCACCCACCCCGACCTGACCGTCACCGCCGGGCAGCTGTCCGACCCGGCGGCCGTACGGGCGGCCGTGGCAGGCGCCGACGCGGTGATCAGCGCCCTCGGCCCGTCCCTGAGCCGCTCCGCCACCGGCACCCCCCTGACCGAGGGCACCCGGAACATCGTGGCGGCGATGAACGAGGAAAAGGTGACCCGCTTCATCGGCCTGGCCACCCCCTCGCTGGCCGACCCGAGGGACAAGCCGCACTGGAAGCACAAAGTGCTGCCCGTCATGGCCAAGCTGATGTTCCCCAACGCGCTCACCGAGCTCACCGGCATGACCGCGGCCGTCACCGATTCCGGCCTCGACTACACCATCGCCCGCATCACCAACCCCACGAACAAGCCCGCCACCGGCCACACCCGCTCCGGGTTCCTCGGCCACGACCAGGTCGGCTCCGCGATGACCCGCGCGGACATCGCCGCCTTCCTCGTCTCCCAGCTCACCGACACCCGCTACCGGCGCGCGATGCCCGCCATCAGCAACTGACCCGTCAAGGCAGCGCCGGCCCCGGCACTCCCGCAACCACAAGGAGCCCGTCGTGGAACTCGGCATCCTGTCCCTGTCCGACCTGCAGACCGACCCCGCCACCGGCAAGCTCCGCGACCCCGGAGCACGCACCCGCGAGATCGTCTCCTACGGTGTCGCCGCCGACCAGGCAGGCCTCGACGTCTTCGCCCTCGGCGAGCACCACAGCCCCGACTTCGCCGTCGCCAACCCCGCCGTCCCGCTCGCCGCCATCGCCCAGGCCACCAGCAACATCCGCCTCACCAGCGCCGTCTCCGTCCTGTCCACCCTCGACCCGGTCCGCCTCCACCAGGACTTCGCCTCCCTCGACCTCCTCAGCGACGGACGCGCCGAGATCATCGCCGGACGCAGCGCCTTCCTCGAAGCCTTCGAACTCTTCGGCGTCGACCCCGCCGACTACGACGACGTCTTCGCCGAGAAACTCGACCTGTTCCTCGCGATCCGCGACAACGAGCACGTCACCTGGACCGGCCGCCACCGCCCCGCCCTGTACGACCTCCCCGTCCCGCCCCGCCCCCAGCAGGAGAAGCTGCCCCTGTGGCTCGGCGTCGGCGGCACCCCGGCCAGCGCCGAGCGCGCCGGACGCCTCGGCCTGCCCATGGTCCTCGGTCTCATCGGCGGCGACCTCCGCAGCGTCCGCCCCCTCATCGAGCACTACCGCGCCGTCGGCCAGGCCGCCGGCCACGCCCCCGACACCCTGCGCCTCGGCCTGACCAGCCACTTCTACGTCGGCAAGACCTCCCAGGACGCCCGCCGCGACCTCTACCCCCACTACCGCGAATACCTCCGGCCCAAGACTCCCGGTGGACGCGGCTGGCTGGTCGGCCCCGACCAGTTCCAGGCCGTCGCCGGCCCCTTCGGCGCTCTGATGACCGGCAGCCCCCAGGAAGTCATCGACAAGATCCTCACCGAACGCGAACTCCTCGGCGTCGACCGCTTCATGGGGCAGATCGACTTCGGCGGCATGCCCCAGCACATGGTCAACGACTCCATCGAACGCCTCGCCACCGAAGTCGCCCCCACCATCCGCAAGGAAACAGGGAACCGCTGAACGTCGAGGCAACCCGCACACGGTCTTGAAAACCATCATGGCGCGAGTCACCGTGGGTTCAAATCCCACACCCACCGCAGGTGAAAGGCCCCTGACTGGGAGAGACGGTCAGGGGCCTTCGCGTTGCTCGGTGCCCGTCAGGTGCCGTGGTTCACCGTGGTTTACCGCTCGATCGGGCACGGTACTCGCGTCGATGAGTGGGACACCTCCACCAGTAGCCGAAGAAGTGCGGGACCGGGTCTCCGACCTGCACCCCTGCAATCGCCCAACACTGCGACCTGCGACTCAGCCGTCGACGGTTGTCAGCGTTGGTCGTCGTTGAGCACCCTCGGACGGCCCAGGGACGGCCCCGACCGGAACCGGGCCTGTCCGTATGACGCAGCGCGACCGTGACTCCGCTCCGAAAAGCTGAGGAACCTGCGCCCAGTCGTGTGGAGACTGAGCCCATGACCCATTTGACCGAACCACCACGTCTGGTGTGGCCGACGGCAGCGGTGCGTGAGTCGTATCTGGCTGGTGAACGCGCCGATTGTTTGGCGGAAGGCAGGCCCACCGACTGGCTCGGTCCGGCCGGTGACGACTTCAATGCCTTCGTCGCACAGCGTCGCGGCGTGCAGATCCGCTGGGAGGTGCCTACAACCATATTCTGGTACATCTCGGGTGAGCACTACCTCGGCACGCTTGTTGTTCGACATCGCTTGACACCAGAGCTGGCTGAGGTGGGCGGTCACGTCGGCTATCACGTGGTCACGCCGTGGCGTCGGCAGGGGCACGCGACGAGGATGCTCGTAGCCGGGCTAGCAGAATGCCTAGACCTCGGCCTTAACCGCGTTCTGTTGACCTGCGCATCTGACAACGAGGCATCGCGCAGGGTAATCCAATCCAACGGCGGCGTGCTTGACGGTCAGGCACGTGGTGAAGATCGGTTCTGGATCACCCTCCGCGGCCGTGATCTCGCGGTACATCGGTGCAACGGTCCGTCGACTCGCTAGTGCTGTGACCGCGAAGGTTCACCGGGGTGGGGTGTATCGATGGCTCCCAGCGGCAGTACAGTCGGCGCGCTGAAGGAGCAGAGGAGCCCC
>NZ_JBIRQM010000055.1:0-2635 GCF_044333225.1 Streptomyces sp. NPDC021080
CGGGGCTCCTCTGCTCCTTCAGCGCGCCGACTGTACTGCCGCTGGGAGCCATCGATACACCCCACCCCGGTGAACCTTCGCGGTCACAGCACTAGGCAAGCGGCGGTTCGCATGATCGACCTCTACACGATCGGCTCCCAGCACCCGGGTACCGATCCCACTTGGACCACCATCGACATCCAGGGCACGGTGAAGGACCAGCCCATCACCCCAGCGCGGCAGTTGGCGGGGCTGACGTACAAACCGGCACCCCGGCTCTACTACACCGTGGCACCGACCAATCCCGAAGGCCCGCTCCTGTGCAGCATCAGCACAGCCGGAGCGCTCGAGATCCTGGGCCCGACCCGCCAGACCATGACCGGCGGGATCGCCTACCACAGCGCGGACGACTGCTTTTACGCGCTCTCGAACGAGTCCGACGGATCCGTCAAGCTCTACAGCATCACCATGAGCGGCCAGGCCAGCGAACTGTTCACGATCACCCTCGGCGTAGCCGTCGGCCTGACCTACGTGCAGGCGAGCGACACCTTCTACGCGCTGATCACGCAGGACAACTTCACCTGGTTCTACTCCATCAAGACGAGCAGCACCGTGACCAAGCTCTTCGGCGCCGGGCTGCGCGTATTCGGCGGGCTGTGCCACTCGCCGTCGGAGAACCTCTTCTACTTCGTGGCGAACGAGGAGGACGGCTTCTCCTACCTGTGGACGCTCGCGCTCAGCGGCAGCGTCGTGAAGCGAATGGGCCTCGGCTACAACTTCAACCACGTCGGCATCAGCATGTCCCCGTGGTTCGGCGGGTCCATGAACATCAAGAGCCCGCTCGAAGGAGAGCGCTTCGTCGGCGGCGAGACCACCTCGCTCGACGCAAACATCCTCAACGCGACCGGGCCGTCCTGGAATAGCGACGGCATCGCCTGGCAGTCGAGCATCGACGGCGCGCTCGGCACGGGCTCGCCGACCGTCACGCTGTCACCCGGTACACATGTGATCACCGCTTCGAAGGAGCGCCTCAAGCAGAGCATCACCGTACGCGTGTTCGCCAACCTGGGGACGTTGTACCAGGCGGCACCCTCGCCGGCGGAGATCGGCCGCGTGCTCGGAGACTTCACGTTCGACTGGGTGGACGGCGCCTCCGGCGACCCGACCCAGCGGTGGGACTCGTATCCCGGTTTTCCCTTCGACCAGACCTCGCCGAACCCGTCGCGCACCGCCGTCATCGCGAAGCTCGACGTGCTACGCCACCAGCGGTTCTCCGAGCCGCTGCCTTACGGGACGGCCGCGACCGCCTACGAGCAGGTGCGGCTGAACACGCACACGATCCGGGTCTCGCTGGACACCGCGCTCAACATGGCGGGCGGCGGAGTGATCAACCTCAACCGTACGTTCACCACGTGGTGGAACAACCCTGCGACGCCTACCGTGGCCGCCCCGTACGTCCACTCGCTGTACCTGTTCAACCACGAGAGCCGGCACAACGAGCCGGGGGACCCTGGCCATGCCACGTGCACCGCCTGGACGGGCGCTCCCGCCATCGACGACGGCATGGACGCGACGTTCGAACCCGGCAGCGGCTTCGCTCGCGCGACGCTCTACGTCATGTGGGTCTACAAGTACGCGCGTTACGACCCCCCGGCGATCCGCACGGAGGCGAAGAACATTGCGGTGCAGCAGTTCAAGGACCGCTTCTGCGGGCATCCCACGAGCTCGAACCCCCTCGTGCGGGCGCTGCTCACCGAGCTGTGGAACGCGTGAGCCCTCCTGGTTTGATCTTTAGACCGTGTCCTATGTCGTGAGGCGGACGAACCTCTTGTAGCAGCAGAGGGCGGCTCCGACGCCGTGATCACACCAGCCATGCCAAGATCATCCCACCGGCGCACGGGCGGAGATGTGCGGTTCAGAGGCCTGGGATGAAGTCGGGCTCGATCCAGAGCGCGATCACCTTGCCCCTCACCGTCTCAACGAACGCAACAAGGTCCGGCACGAGGCTTGCCGAGGTCGCAGGAGAGCTCCACTGCTTGATCACCTCGTACAGGGTCCGAGTCTGTGGCTTGACGCCGTCCGCCAGGACGGCCTTCCCAGCCTCCGCACTCTCGCGATCGGCATCGACCGAGACCGTGACGCGGTCGTCGCCGGACTCACCCTGCCCTGGAACTCCGGCGTCGCCGAAGGACACGTCAACCGGATCAAGATGCTCAAGCGCCAGATGTTCGGCCGCGCCGGCTTCGCACTGCTCCGCAAGCGAGTCCTGTTGGCTCACCGATCGATGTCAGATGCGCGCGATAGCTTCCCGGCATGGGTGTGTATCTGGTGAGCGTTGGCGCGGAGGAATGGTTCGATGACGAGGAAGATGGGTGGGGCGAAGTTGCTTCAGCGCTCAACGCTGAACTCAGGCGGCGCGGCCTGCCGCCCTACGAGGACGTCCCCCTAGAGACGGACTTCGTACCTGGCTCAGGGCAAGCTTTCGAGGAGAAACTGAGCCCCTCCATGACCGGGTTCCTCGCCCTGTGTCAGACGCACCTGTCACAAGAGGAATCAGAGATCGGGTCTGGTGCAGGTTCGGGTGACAGGTTCGGTCACGCGGCCTGGAGGGCCGGTGCGATCATGACGGTCTCGAATTCGACGGGGGTCAGTCGGC
>NZ_JBIRQM010000056.1:0-2388 GCF_044333225.1 Streptomyces sp. NPDC021080
GGGGTCTGGCACAACTTCCGTGAGCGGTCACGCGTTGTAGTTGTTGATCTTTTATGGTGGGTGCGGAAGTCGCCTTGAAATCGTTCCTTGTGCGGGTGACACGGTCGACATTCGGTGGCCGTGAACGAGGTGTTGTCCTGGATCCAGGAGCTGTTGTTCCCGTCGGTCCCCGGCATCGTGGTCGTGGCCGTAGATGCGCATGGCGATGCGATACGCGTCGAGGCCCGGTGCACACCCGTCGGCGCCGCCTGTCCCGACTGTGCGCAGTGGACAAAACAGGTCCACAGCTCCTACCTGCGGTTTCCGGCGGATCTGCCCACTGCCGGGCGACGAGCACAGCTCGCGTTGCGGGTTCGGCGGTTCTTCTGCACGGTCCCGGCCTGCAGCCGACGGACATTCGTGGAGCAGGTGCCGGGACTGACCCGCCGCCACGGCCGGGTCACCGAGCGGCTGCGCCAGGCGATGAGTGAGATCGGGCTGGCCCTGGCGGGCCGGGCCGGTGCCCGCCTCGCCAGGGTCATGGGCATCGCAACCAGCCGCACCACGCTGTTGCGACGGGTGATGGACCTGCCCGACCCGACAGCGACGCAGCCCCGTGCCGTCGGCGTGGACGATTTCGCGCTCCGGCGCGGCCACGTCTACGGAACGGTCGTGATCGATGCTGAGACCCACCAGGTTCTCGACCTGCTGCCCGAGCGCGACGCCGCCACCCTCGCCCCGTGGCTCGCGGCTCATCCCGCGATCGAGGTCATCTGCCGCGACCGGGCCAGCGCCTATGCCGAGGCGGCCGACATCGCCGCACCGCAGGCCCTGCAGGTCGCCGATCGGTTCCACCTCTGGCAGAACATCGCCGCCGCGGTCGAGAAGACCGTCGCCGACCACCGCTCCTGTCTGCGCGACCTGCCGCCGCCCAGCCCGGAACCCGAGCCCGCATGGGAGACGCCGGCCGAGGCAGCACCCGGCCAGGAGGCCGAAACGGATGACCCGACCGGCAGGTTCGCCGAACGGGCCCGCGCCCACCACGCTCTCGTCCACGATCTCCTCGCCCAGGGCATGGGTCTGCGCCGCATCGCCCGTCACCTGGGCTGGGGACGGCACACCGTCCAGCGGTACGCCCGCGCCGCCCGCTGGCAGGACATGGTCAAGGGCCGCAAGCGGCAACTCCCCAGCAAACTCGACCCGTTCAAGCCCTACCTGGCCGACCGCTGGGCCGAGACCGACGGGAACGTGACCATCCTCGATCTCCACCGGGAGATCAGCGCACGCGGTTTCCGCGGCCACTACACCCTCGTCCACAGCTGGATCCGGCGCGAGCTGCCCCGGCAAAAAGGCATCACTCCCGCTCCACCGCCGCCATCAATACGGCAGGTGACCGGCTGGCTCACCCGCCATCCCGCCACCCTCACGGAGGAAGAGAAGCTGCACCGCAAGGCCGTGCTCGGCCGCTGCCCGGAACTGGCCTCCGCCGCAGAACTGACCAGTTCGTTCGCGGAGATGCTCACCACCCTCAGCGGTACCCGTCTGCCCGAGTGGATCAACGAGGCCACCGACGCCGAACTGCCCGGCATCAGCAGCTTCGCCACCGGCCTGAACAACGACCTCGCCGCGGTGACCGCCGGACTGACCACCGACTGGAACTCCGGACCGGTCGAAGGAGCAGTCAACCGGATCAAGATGCTGAAGAGACAGATGTTCGGCCGCGCCGGCTTCAGGTTGTTGCGTAAACGGGTACTGCTCGCGTGAGCCGACCGGATGAGTTCCGGCTACTTCAGAAGCCGGAAACCGGACTGTTTGCTCCACTCTCTGAGCAACTCTGCTGAGCCGTACACAGCAGGCCACGGATCAGTCGTCGTTGCGACGATGCCCGGAAGACCAGCGACGATCGGCACCTGGTCTTCTCGCAGTTCCGCGTTGGCGACGCCACCGATCACGTCCATGATGGCGGCGGTCAACAGGGCTGTGACGGCGTGGTCGACCGGACTGTTGCAGAACGCGATGACGTCGACAGCGTGGGTCGGGGTGAAGCCAATGAGAGGTTCCTGGTCGGCTTCGTCGGCATGCTCGGCCCCGAAGATGGCCTCCTCACCGATACCGGGCCCCATGAAAGAGACCAGGACGGGCCGAAGCCTGTCGACACCCGCGGTGTCCGTGATGCCGAGACTGTCCGCACGAATGTGCAGGTCGTACTCGCCGACCCGCTTCTCCTCAAAGCGCGCCGATGAGCGAACCAGAAATTCGCGAAGTCGCTGGATCGCCGAGTGCGGGACCGCCTCCGCCAACTCGATCACCAATACCGGTCCGCTCATGGCGACGGAGCCTAGCCAGTCAGGACGGCTGCCCCCAACCAATTACTCACCGTGCACGCTTCACGGAACTTGTGCCAGACCC
>NZ_JBIRQM010000057.1:0-2311 GCF_044333225.1 Streptomyces sp. NPDC021080
AATTCCATAATTCATCTCAAATCTTATTTCTTGGATATCTATATTACGTGAGTAAAGGACAAATTGCTTCTGAAATAGTCAATCATCGGGTGCAATTTAGCTTATAACTTCTTTTTTGGCTAAAAAAAACGCGAACGAAAAAAAAATGCAAAAAAGGGGTTGCCAGATTTTTCTGACTCCCTATAATGCGCATCCACTGACTGGGAACAAGACAACGCAAAGCGCGGTGAACACTGAAACGGCAGCGAGAGATTCTGAAAAGAAAAAGCAAAAAATTGCTTGACTCTCACGGAGGAAAACGTATTATACGCCTCCTCGCAGCAACGACCCAGAAGGTCAAATTTCAATATGAAATGCTGCAACGCTCTTTAACAATTTATCAGACAATCTGTGTGGGCACTCACAGGACACTATCAAAAAAATATTTGATTTTAAGTCTTGAAGAGTGACTAACACGTTAATTCATATATATGAAATAAGGTAGTAACGCTTATTTTGGAAGGATAACGCGAAGGCAAGCAGAGATAACCCGAGACAGTACTTAGGTACGGCGAGGGTAAGCGATGCGAAGCCGACAAAGTTAGCCGAACAAAAGAACGTTACGGTCAGTAAGACATTCTTTGAGCATCAAGCTTTTTAATTGAAGAGTTTGATCATGGCTCAGATTGAACGCTGGCGGCAGGCCTAACACATGCAAGTCGAGCGGTAACAGGGGAAGCTTGCTTCTCGCTGACGAGCGGCGGACGGGTGAGTAATGTATGGGGATCTGCCCGATAGAGGGGGATAACTACTGGAAACGGTAGCTAATACCGCATAATCTCTAAGGAGCAAAGCAGGGGAACTTCGGTCCTTGCGCTATCGGATGAACCCATATGGGATTAGCTAGTAGGTGAGGTAATGGCTCACCTAGGCGACGATCCCTAGCTGGTCTGAGAGGATGATCAGCCACACTGGGACTGAGACACGGCCCAGACTCCTACGGGAGGCAGCAGTGGGGAATATTGCACAATGGGCGCAAGCCTGATGCAGCCATGCCGCGTGTATGAAGAAGGCCCTAGGGTTGTAAAGTACTTTCAGTCGGGAGGAAGGCGTTGATGCTAATATCATCAACGATTGACGTTACCGACAGAAGAAGCACCGGCTAACTCCGTGCCAGCAGCCGCGGTAATACGGAGGGTGCAAGCGTTAATCGGAATTACTGGGCGTAAAGCGCACGCAGGCGGTTGATTAAGTTAGATGTGAAATCCCCGGGCTTAACCTGGGAATGGCATCTAAGACTGGTCAGCTAGAGTCTTGTAGAGGGGGGTAGAATTCCATGTGTAGCGGTGAAATGCGTAGAGATGTGGAGGAATACCGGTGGCGAAGGCGGCCCCCTGGACAAAGACTGACGCTCAGGTGCGAAAGCGTGGGGAGCAAACAGGATTAGATACCCTGGTAGTCCACGCTGTAAACGATGTCGATTTGAAGGTTGTTCCCTTGAGGAGTGGCTTTCGGAGCTAACGCGTTAAATCGACCGCCTGGGGAGTACGGCCGCAAGGTTAAAACTCAAATGAATTGACGGGGGCCCGCACAAGCGGTGGAGCATGTGGTTTAATTCGATGCAACGCGAAGAACCTTACCTACTCTTGACATCCAGAGAACTTAGCAGAGATGCTTTGGTGCCTTCGGGAACTCTGAGACAGGTGCTGCATGGCTGTCGTCAGCTCGTGTTGTGAAATGTTGGGTTAAGTCCCGCAACGAGCGCAACCCTTATCCTTTGTTGCCAGCGATTCGGTCGGGAACTCAAAGGAGACTGCCGGTGATAAACCGGAGGAAGGTGGGGATGACGTCAAGTCATCATGGCCCTTACGAGTAGGGCTACACACGTGCTACAATGGCGTATACAAAGAGAAGCGACCTCGCGAGAGCAAGCGGAACTCATAAAGTACGTCGTAGTCCGGATTGGAGTCTGCAACTCGACTCCATGAAGTCGGAATCGCTAGTAATCGTAGATCAGAATGCTACGGTGAATACGTTCCCGGGCCTTGTACACACCGCCCGTCACACCATGGGAGTGGGTTGCAAAAGAAGTAGGTAGCTTAACCTTCGGGAGGGCGCTTACCACTTTGTGATTCATGACTGGGGTGAAGTCGTAACAAGGTAACCGTAGGGGAACCTGCGGTTGGATCACCTCCTTACCATTGAAGTGTTTTTGTGAAGTGCTCACACAGATTGTCTGATAGAAAGTAGAGCAATAGGCTATACGTGGGAGACTTATTCGCAAGAATAGGGCTTACATGAAAAGCGCAAAAAGTTTTTGTGATTTTCGTGT
>NZ_JBIRQM010000058.1:0-1977 GCF_044333225.1 Streptomyces sp. NPDC021080
GTCCGTGAGGCCGTCGAGGACTGGGAGAAGATGCGCGACGCGGCGCTGCGGATGGCCGAGGAGCTCCCCAAGGAGCCGACCGCCGACGACCTGCGCGACCAGGAGGTCGAGGAGGCCCGTGAGCTGCTGCGCTGGCTCTCCGGTGACCACTTCACCTTCCTCGGCTACCGCGAGTACCAGCTGCGCGACGACGACTCGCTGGCCGCCGTCCCCGGCACCGGGCTCGGCATCCTGCGCTCCGACCCGCAGCACGGCGAGGACAGCCACCCGGTCAGCCCGTCCTTCGAGCGGCTGCCCGCGGACGCCCGGGCCAAGGCCCGCGAGCACAAGCTGCTGATCCTGACCAAGGCCAACAGCCGCGCCACCGTGCACCGGCCGTCGTACCTGGACTACGTCGGGGTCAAGAAGTTCGACGAGAACGGCGAGGTCATCGGGGAGCGCCGCTTCCTGGGCCTGTTCTCCTCGGCCGCGTACACCGAGTCCGTGCGCCGGGTGCCCGTCGTCCGCCGCAAGGTCGACGAGGTCCTGCGCGGTGCCGGGTTCTCGCCCAACAGCCACGACGGACGCGACCTGCTCCAGATCCTGGAGACGTACCCGCGCGACGAGCTGTTCCAGACCCCCGCCGACGAGCTCCGGGCGATCGTCACGTCCGTCCTGTACCTCCAGGAGCGCCGCCGGCTGCGGCTCTACCTGCGCCAGGACGAGTACGGCCGCTACTACTCGGCCCTCGTCTACCTCCCGCGCGACCGCTACACCACCGGTGTGCGCCTGCGGATCATCGACATCCTCAAGGAAGAGCTCAACGGCACCAGCGTCGACTTCACGGCCTGGAACACCGAGTCGATCCTGTCCCGGCTGCACTTCGTGGTCCGGGTCGAGCCGGGCACCGAGCTGCCGCAGTTGTCCGACTCCGACAAGGAGCGCATCGAGGCGCGGCTCGTCGAGGCCGCCCGCTCCTGGGCCGACGGCTTCGCGGAGGCGCTGACCGCCGAGTGCGGCGAGGAGCGCGCCGCCGAACTGCTGCGCCGGTACGGAAACGCCTTCCCCGAGGGCTACAAGGCCGACCACTCCCCGCGTTCCGCCGTCGCCGACCTGGTCCACCTCCAGGCGCTCGGCAAGGAGCCCAGCAAGGACTTCGCGCTCAGCCTGTACGAGCCGGTGGGCGCGGCGCCCGGCGAGCGCCGTTTCAAGATCTACCGCACCGGCGAGCAGGTCTCGCTCTCCGCGGTCCTGCCCGCCCTGAACCGCATGGGCGTCGAGGTCACCGACGAGCGGCCCTACGAACTGCGCTGCTCGGACCGTACGACCGCGTGGATCTACGACTTCGGGCTGCGCCTGCCCAAGTCCCTGAACGGCAACGGCGACTACCTCGGCGACGACGGCCGCGAGCGGTTCCAGGAGGCCTTCGCCGCCACCTGGACCGGGCAGGCCGAGAACGACGGCTTCAACGCCCTCGTGCTGAGCGCCGGCCTCACCTGGCGCCAGTCGATGGTGCTGCGCGCCTACGCGAAGTACCTGCGCCAGGCCGGTTCCACCTTCAGCCAGGACTACATGGAGGACACCCTCCGCAACAACGTCCACACCACCCGGCTGCTCGTCTCGCTGTTCGAGGCGCGGATGTCGCCGGAGCGCCAGCGCGCCGGCGTCGAGCTGACCGACGCGCTCCTCGAGGAGCTGGACGCGGCCCTGGACCAGGTCGCCTCGCTGGACGAGGACCGGATCCTGCGGTCCTTCCTGAACCTGATCAAGGCGACCCTGCGCACGAACTTCTTCCAGAGCTCCGCGGCCGGCACGCCGCACGAGTACGTCTCCATGAAGTTCGACCCGACGGCCATCCCGGACCTCCCGGCGCCGCGCCCGGCGTTCGAGATCTGGGTGTACTCGCCCCGTGTCGAGGGTGTGCACCTGCGCTTCGGCAAGGTCGCGCGCGGTGGTCTGCGCTGGTCCGACCGGCGTGAGGACTTCCGCACGGAGATC
>NZ_JBIRQM010000059.1:0-1844 GCF_044333225.1 Streptomyces sp. NPDC021080
CGAGCTCCACGACGCCTTCGTCTCCCTCGCCTGCAGCCTCATCTGCTGGCGACGCCTCAAGAAGGCCCGATCATGATCGTGTTACGAGCTCGTAGTCCTGGGCCATCGCCCGCCCCGAGCGCTCGGCGATGCTGCTCTCCCCGCACTTCCGGAGCATGGTGAAAGTGTTACCGCCGCTAATCGGGTTGTTCAACCTGATCAGCAACGCCCTGGTACGACTGAACCGTTCCGGGTTCTAGTCTTCCCCGGGTCTGATGGAGTCGGGTTGCTGGAGAATTGACCCGATCCAGCAGTATTCGGAGGCCGTCATACCCCGCAGTTATCCGCCCGAGTTCCGTCGCCGGGTCCTCGACCTGATCGCGTCCGGCCGCAACTCCACCGAACTCGGGGCACTCCGGAGTCTCGATCAAACCCGGAACGGTTCATCCGGAGGCCCCCTTCTGCGGGCCCTGGCGGCGTGCTGGTGGGCCCTGCACACCGTGGAGTCAACGTTGATGTCCCAGGTGATCAGCTCCTTCGCGTCGGCCTGGGCCTGGAGTTCGGTGAAGATCCGATGCCAGATGCCGTCCCGCTGCCAGCGGCGGAACAGGTCGTACGCCCGGCCCCACGGCCCGTACTCGGCGGGGAGGTCCCGCCAGGGGACGCCGGTCCGGACCCGGAACCGTATGCCGTCGATCAGTTGCCGCCTGGCCCACCTCGGCGGTCGTCCGGGCTTCTTGCCCTTCGGCAACAACGGTTCCAGCACCGCCCATTGCCCGTCCGCCAAATCTCCACGTGCCACAAGCCAAGATCATTTCATGTTAAAGATCCACTTCCGATACACGCCCTAACGGGCGTCGGTAACACCGTGGCATGTCGAGTGCCGGGCCCAGCGGCCGAAGACAGCGAAGCCGGCCGGGAACGACCGGCTTCGCGGGTACGTCAAGGAGTGGCTGTCCGGCGCCGTCCGCCTCTCGGACGGACAGGTCGTTGCGGGGCCACAAACTCAGCCCTGGAAGGGCCGGAACAAGCCTCGCCCACAGGATCGCTGCTGGGCGAAAGCCTGGAGTCCGGAGCAGATCGCAAACCGGTTGAGGATCGACTCCCCCGAGGACAACTGGCCACTGGCTTCGAGCCGACCCTGGGACGTCGGCCGCGTCATGTCTCCTTGCGGATGGTGGGGGCGACTTCGGTGGCGAGGAGTTCGATGGAGTCGTTGACCATGTGCTGGGGCATGCCACCGAAGTCGATCTGCCCCATGAAGCGGTCGACGCCGAGGAGTTCGCGTTCGGTGAGGATCTTGTCGATGACTTCCTGGGGGCTGCCGGTCATCAGGGCGCCGAAGGGGCCGGAGACGGCGTCGAACTGGTCGGGTCCGACCAGCCAGCCGCGCCCGCCCGGAGTCTTGGGGCGCAGGTATTCGCGGTAGTACGGATACAGGTCCCGGCGGGCGTCCTGGGAGGTCTTGCCGACGTAGAAGTGGCTGGTCAGGCCGAGGCGCAGGGTCTCGGGGGCGTGGCCGGCCGCCTCGCCGACGGCGCGGTAGTGCTCGATGAGGGGACGGACCCTGCGGAGGTCGCCGCCGATGAGGCCCAGGACCATGGGCAGGCCGAGGCGTCCGGCCCGCTCGGCGCTGGCGGGGGTGCCGCCGACGCCGAGCCACAGGGGCAGCTTCTCCTGCTGGGGGCGGGGCGGGACGGGAAGGTCGTGCAGGGCGGGGCGGTGGCGGCCGGTCCAGGTGACGTGTTCGTTGTCGCGGATCGCGAGGAGCAGGTCGAGTTTCTCGGCGAAGACGTCGTCGTAGTCGGCGGGGTCGACGCCGAAGAGTTCGAAGGCTTCGAGGAAGGCGCTGCGTCCGGCGATGA
>NZ_JBIRQM010000060.1:0-1836 GCF_044333225.1 Streptomyces sp. NPDC021080
GGCCATCTGGGTGTCGTAGACGGGGCGGTCGACCGAGCGGAACACTCCGATGGGGGTGTGGTGCAGGGTGTCGGGGTCGGCGAGGCGGGACAGTGCGAACGCGGTGGTCGGGGACGCGGTGTGGGCGTCGTGGATGAGGACGTCGGTCTCGTTGTCCGGGGTGAGGGTGACGACCCGCAGGTCGCCGGTGGCCGGGTCGCGCACGACGCCGCGGGAGTTGTCGGTGCCGAAGCGGATGGGCTGTCCGTGGTCGAGGCGGATGACGGCTTCCTGGGCCTGTTGGCGGTCCTTGAGGATCTCGAAGGCGCCGTCGTTGAAGATGTTGCAGTTCTGGTAGATCTCGACCAGGGCGGTGCCGGGGTGGGCGGCGGCCTGGCGCAGGACGTCGGTGAGGTGTTTGCGGTCGGAGTCGATGGTCCGGGCGACGAAGGAGGCTTCGGCGCCGATGGCCAGGGACACCGGGTTGAAGGGGGCGTCCAGGGAGCCCATGGGGGTGGATTTGGTGATCTTGCCGATTTCGGAGGTGGGGGAGTACTGGCCTTTGGTAAGGCCGTAGATCCGGTTGTTGAAGAGCAGGATCTTGAGGTTGACGTTGCGGCGCAGGGCGTGGATGAGGTGGTTGCCGCCGATGGACAGGGCGTCGCCGTCGCCGGTGACGACCCAGACGGACAGGTCGCGGCGGGAGGAGGCGAGGCCGGTGGCGATGGCGGGGGCGCGGCCGTGGATGGAGTGCATCCCGTAGGTGTTCATGTAGTACGGGAAGCGGGAGGAGCAGCCGATGCCGGAGACGAAGACGATGTTCTCCTTGGCCAGGCCGAGTTCGGGCATGAAGCCCTGGACGGCGGCGAGGATCGCGTAGTCACCGCAGCCGGGGCACCAGCGCACTTCCTGATCGGACTTGAAGTCCTTCATGGACTGCCTGGCCTCGGCCTTGGGGACGAGAGAGAGCGCCTCGATCGTGCCCGGGCCGTCCGTCGACGTGTCAGCCATCGATGGCCTCCTTGAGAGCCGTGGCGAGCTGTTCGGCCTTGAAGGGCATGCCGTTGACCTGGTTGTAGGAGTGCGCGTCCACCAGGTATCTGGCCCGCACCAGGGTGGCGAGCTGGCCGAGGTTCATCTCGGGGATCACCACCTTGTCGTAACGCCTCAGCACGCTTTCGAGGTTGCGCGGGAAGGGGTTGAGGTGGCGCAGATGGGCCTGCGCGATGTGCTCGCCCGCGGTGCGCAGCCGGCGGACCGCGGCGGTGATGGGCCCGTACGTCGAACCCCAGCCCAGGACAAGGGTGGTGGCCGCCGTGCCGGTGCCCGCGGTGGGGTCGTCGACCTCGAGGTCCGGGACGTCGATGCCGTCGATCTTGGCCTGGCGGGTGCGGACCATGAAGTCGTGGTTGGCGGGGTCGTAGGAGATGTTGCCGCTGCCGTCCTGCTTCTCGATCCCGCCGATGCGGTGTTCCAGTCCCGGGGTTCCCGGGACGGCCCAGGGGCGGGCGAGGGTCTGCGGGTCGCGCTTGTAGGGCCAGAACACCTCGGTGCCGTCGTCCAGGACGTGGTTGGGTCCCTGGGCGAACTGCACGCGCAGGTCGGGCAGTTCGTCGATCTCGGGGATGCGCCAGGGCTCGGAGCCGTTGGCCAGGTAGCCGTCGGACAGCAGGAAGACCGGTGTGCGGTAGGTCAGGGCGATCCGGGCCGCCTCCATCGCCGCGTCGAAGCAGTCGGCCGGGGTCCGCGGTGCCACGATCGGTACCGGGGCCTCGCCGTTGCGCCCGTACATCGCCTGCAGCAGGTCGGCCTGCTCGGTCTTGGTCGGCAGCCCGGTCGACGGACCGCCGCGCTGGA
>NZ_JBIRQM010000062.1:0-1554 GCF_044333225.1 Streptomyces sp. NPDC021080
GCAACACCATTGCGTTAAGGCTGTGGGTGGGTCTGTCAAGTGGGCGAACGAGAGGGCGGGACCCCGGGTAGGTCCCTTGGTGTCGAGCCAGGGACGAGCGACCCGGAGGTCCCGTTGTTAGCGAAGTCTGCCAGCGCCCGGTGCACAGCGACAGATCCGGACGTGTACGCGCCCGGCCATGTCGGTGAGCTGACCCAGATCATCGATCCCGCCCTCGTCGATGCGGTCATCGAGGAGACGGCGGCACGGGAACAGCGGCTGCGTCTGCTGCCGGCGCGTGTTGTGGTGTATTTCGTCCTCGCGCTGGCCTTCTTCGAGCGGTCCTCCTACCAGGCGGTCTGGGGCAAGCTCACCGCGGGCCTCGGACACACGGCCGTGGCACAGCCGTGCGCCTCGTCCCTGTCGCGTGCCCGCCGCAGGCTGGGCGTCGCTCCGCTGCGTGCCTTGTTCACGGTCCTGGCGGGGCCGGTGGCCACCCCAGCCCAGTCCTGCGCCTTCTACCGCGGGCGGCGCGTGGTCGCCATCGACGGCACCACGCTGAACGCCCCCGACGAGGCGGCGGTGACCTGGCGCTACCCCAAGCACATCGGCCCCGTAATCGAATTCGGCTACCCGATCGTGCGCCTGGTGGCCCTGGTCGAGTGCGGCACCCGGGCCCTTCTCGACGCGGTCTTCGGCCCTGACCGGACCGGGGAGATCTCCTACGCCCACCGCCTGCTGGGCCGTCTGGACTCCTCGATGCTGCTACTGGCCGATGCCTACTACGACGCGGTCGGCTTCCTGATCGCGGTCTCCGACACCGGTGCGGTCTTCCTGCTGCGTTCCACCCGCAAGCGACGCCCGACCATCCGTCACCCGCTGCCCGACGGCTCCTACCGGACCTTCATCCAGTCCAACAACTACCGGGCAGGCCACGGATACGGACAGCGCCTGGAGGTGCGGGTGATCGAAGCATGGGTGACCGTCACTCTCTCCGACGGGACCCGGCGCACCGAACTGTGGCGCCTGCTCACCACGCTCCTGGATGCCGAACACCACCCGGCCACGGAACTGATCGAGCTCTACCACCGGCGGTGGCAGGCGGAGACCTGCTATTTCTCCCTGAAATCCACCATCCTCGACGGACGCGTCCTGCGCTCACGGACAGTCCCCGGTCTCGAGCAGGAGATCTATGCCCTGCTGACCGTCTACCAGGCCCTGATCCGGATGGCCGGCGACCTCACCACCGCACACCCTCACCTGCCGCCACGGCAGGTGAGCTTCACTGTCCTGCTGCAGGCTGCCGCCGACCAGATCGTCACCGGCAACGGCATCACCGCGACCGAGCCGGTATCACTGGTCGGCGCGATCGGCCGCGCCGCCCTGGCGAACCTGATCCCGCAGCAACGCCGGTGGCGGGTGAAATCACGGATGCTGAAGAGGCACAGCAAGTACCCCTTCAACCGGAACCGCCACCCACAAACAGCCCAGAAATACACCATCCACACCGAAGTGATCCCCGACGGATGGACCCCTTGACAGCAACGCCATCCTCCAAAAGCAATGGTGTTGCAC
>NZ_JBIRQM010000063.1:0-1549 GCF_044333225.1 Streptomyces sp. NPDC021080
GTGCTCTCTGAGCGGGTGCGGACGTGGCTGTTCGCTGTGCGGCCCGCTCGCCTAACCGGCGAGGGCGAGATTGTGCAGGCGCGCGATGCCGAGCATGGCGTGGTGGACGCCGTCGCCTTTGAGTCGGCAGTCGCGGAGGATCTTCCAGGTCTTCATGCGGGCGAAGACGTGCTCGACGCGGGCGCGGACCTGCTTGTGGGCTGTGTTGTGGGCTTCCTTCCAGTCGGAAAGTTCTTCGCCTTTGCGGCGGCGGTGGGGCATGACGAGTCCGGTGCCGGGATAGCCGCCGTCAGCGATCGTGGTGGTCTTGCCGACGGCAGCTTTGGCACCGGATTCCTCCCACGCCTTGCAGCCATTGCGGTTTCCCGGCAAGGGTCGGCCGACCAACACCACGAGCCGGGTGTCGGCGTCTATGACGACCTGGTGGTTCGTGGAGTACCTGTAGCTCTTCGACTGCGCGGCGATGGCGTGGTCGCGGGTGGGCACCAGGGTGCCGTCCACGATGAGCACGGCGTCCTCGACAAACCGCTTACGGGGCTGGAGCGCGAGCATCGGTCCGAGGTCATCGATGATCCGGTGGGCTGCAGATTTCGAAACGCCGAACAGCGGAGCGATCTGCCGCATCGTCAAGTTCGTCCGCCAGTAGGCCGCGACGAGCAGCGTCCTGTCCTCCAGCGGAAGGCTCCACGGCCGGCCCTTGCAGACACTGTCCGCACCCTTGCGCCGCAGCACGATCACCAGCTTGCTGAACTGGCGCGGGCGCAGTCCGGTGAACGGAGCTATCCAGGAAGGCTCCGACACCGCAATCACACCAGCCATTCCAAGATCGTCCCATTGGGTGACCAGCGGATTTGACCAGTTCTTCAGCTGCCGCTCAGTGGCGATCCCCAAGTGGGATCGTGGTGCGATCTTCTCGTCAGGCGTGTAAGCAGACGCTCCGCCGTACTGAAGACGGTGTCTTGCGGCGCTCCAGCCGAAGTCAGGGCGGCGCTGAGCCTTGCCGACGCTGACTCTGGCACTTCCGAGTCGGCCAGGAGGGGAAGGACCAGCAGGAGGCGGGCGGCCGTGTCATTGACACCTTCGGCCGCGGGGGACGGGCTGTCGGCGAGGCGGACCAGTTCATGCCACGTCAGCCCGGTCCCTGAGAGGTCTCCTTCCCAGTTGGCGATCTGCTGGGCGTGGCTCCGGCCCGGATGAGTGAGGAGGTAGTCAATGCCGTAGTCGCCGACCAGATTGCGGTAGATCACCACAACTCCGGGACCGTCTTCAGCCGGTACCCGGAACACCGGCCAGCGTTCGGGATCGAAGAGGACCTCGGACAAGGCATCGGTATCGGCGCCGTCATCGCCGAACCACTCTGGAACAGGACGCGTAGCACTCGACCCATCGCCGCACATCATGAGGTAGTTCGACCAGAAGCCCGGGCGGGCCAGCAGCGACTCGCCCGCAACCAGCGGGCCGTCGTCGTATCCCTTGATCAGCACCCCTGGATCCTGTCACCAGCCACTGACACGCCCCGATCCGGGATCGGTGTGAAGGCGCCTCCCTG
>NZ_JBIRQM010000064.1:0-1545 GCF_044333225.1 Streptomyces sp. NPDC021080
CTAGTGCTGTGACCGCGAAGGTTCACCGGGGTGGGGTGTATCGATGGCTCCCAGCGGCAGTACAGTCGGCGCGCTGAAGGAGCAGAGGAGCCCCGGTGCGCAAAAGAGACAGCAACGCTGAGGGCCACGGCCCGCGGGCCGTGGCCCTCAGGTGGATACAGGCCGTGCTGTTCGGAGTCGTTGTCGTGCTGGTCGGATTCCGTTTCTGGGAGCGGGACCACGGCGGCGCTCCGAACTCGATCACGTTCGGGCTGATGGCCGCATCGGCACTGTCCATCGGCGTGCTGGAACGCTATAGGGCAAACGCCGCTAAACGATCTGGGTGACTCACCTCCCAGCTGGCTCAGGCCGCCGCTGACAGGGGCCGACCGCCCCAGCGGATGCCCTTCTCGCTTCGGATGCGGGCGCGTTCACGTCGTTCGGCGGCCAGGACGTCGCGGTGGCGGGCGTTGGCGTTGCGCCAGCGCAGGTAGGCGTGCAGGGCCCTTGTCTGCACGGTGTGGTTGGGGTGGTGGGAGTTGGCGATGGTGAACTGCCGCAGCGGTCCGAAGTGGGCCTCGATCGGGTTCGCCCAGGAGGCGTAGGTCGGGGTGAAGCACAGCTCGACCTTGTTCTTCTTCGCCCAGCGGCGGATGTCGGCGCCCTTGTGGGCGGACAGGTTGTCCAGGATCACGTAGATCGGGGCGCCGTCCGGGCGGGCGGCACGGATCGACTTCAGCGCGGTGAGGGTGTTGGCGGCACCCTTTCTGCGGCGGTTGATGCCCCACAGGGTGTCGTCGCCGACCGAGTAGCAGCCATGGAAGTAGCGCACTCCATGGGTGCGGTGATAGGTGGCGGGCAGCCGGTCGGGACGCCCCTGTTCGGCCCAGCCCGAGCCCGCGGTGGGACGGATGCCGAGGGGACCGAACTCGTCGAAGGCGAAGACCCGGTCCGGGAGGCGGTCCATGACTTCCTCGATCCGGTCCAGTTTGGCGTCACGCTCGGGGTCCGGGGATTCCTTCCACGTCTTGGTGCGTTGGAAGGTGATGCCGCGGCGGGCGAGCAGGCAGCGTAATGCTTCGCGGCCGATGCGGATGCCCCAGCCGTGCACTTTGCGCAGGTAGACGGCGAGTTTGCGGATCGACCAGCGGGTGAAGGGCTGGCCGAGCTTGGCCGGCCGGGTGGTGGCCGTCGTGATGACGAAGTCCTCGTCGTCAGGACCGAGCAGGCGGGGACGGCCTCCCGCCCACTGAGGGTCCAGGCAGGCCAGGCCGATCTCGTTGAATCGGTGGATGACGTCCCGCACGGTGTCCTCATCGGCCTGCACCAGCTGGGCGATCACCGGGACACGGTTCCCGCCAGCCGAGGCCAGCAGCATCATCGCGCGCCGGTAGCGCACCGAACTGGTGCTGCCCCGGCGCACGATCTGCTGCAGCCGCTGCCCCTCCTGGTCAGTCAGTCTGCGCACTCGGACAGGCTCGGCCACGGCGGCTCCTGCGGTCGGAATGGACGTCACCGCACATCCAACCGTCACGACCACCAACCCGGCGAACCTTCGCGGTCAGA
>NZ_JBIRQM010000065.1:0-1513 GCF_044333225.1 Streptomyces sp. NPDC021080
CAACTCCCTCGCCGACTACCTCACCAAGGTCGGAACCACCGGCCAGAAAACCGAGCAGAACTAAGCATCAGGATTTCTGGCGCATCACACTAGCGGGGTTGCTACCGGTAGCTGGTGTGGCTGCTACCGGTAGCAGGGCTCGGCGGGTCTCAGGGAGGCCAGGACAGGGGGCTCGGGGTCTTCCTGAGGGGTTTTCGGGGGTGTCTTGGGCGTGCCTCCCTGCCTCCCTGGGTCCCTGTCTCGGGAAGCGGCCGCGGAGCCCGACGGTGGCTGGGACAGAGGCTCGGGATGCCTTCCAGAGGGGGTTTCGGAAGGGGCCAGGGCAGTGCCTCCCCGAAGTGCCATCTGCGCTGATCAATGCGGGGGATGTGGGCTGGGGAAGCGGACGGGGAGTTCTCCCCGCCTCCCCGGCCGGCGGCCGGGGATCTAGCGAGCGGGCGCGAGCCGTCCGACGGTGCATCCGGACCGGAAGGCCGCTCCCCGGGGGCCGGGGCGCTAGGTCGCAGGCCAGGGGCGCGTTCGGTCACTAGCGGGTTGCTAGTGCTCTGACCGAGAAGGTTTGGCGGGTCATTCCTTTTCGGAGGCAGCTGCGAGATGGCGGCGACAGAGGCCGGCAGCTGTGAGGTGGGGTGTGTGCAGCGCATCGCTGTAGAGCCGCATCTCACGGGCTGCTCGATCGAGGTGCTGCCAGAAGGCGAGCGGCAGGTTGAGGTCGCCACCGAGATCGACGAGACAGTCGAAGGCGAGTCCCAACTCGTCGTGTTCCAGGAACTCAAGCGTCGCCGAGAGGTCAACGTTCGGCAGGCCCGTCAGGTGGACTCGGGCGGAATCGAGGTGGCCACGGGTCCGGTTCCAGCTGGACTGAAGTGCCTCGCGATCGACGGTCATGGTGTCAGTGTCGCCGGTGCTGTTCGTATGGTCACGCGGCTTTCTGTGCCGGTCGCCCGCCCCAGCGGATGCCCTTCTCACTACGGATGCGGGCGCGCTCACACCGTTGGGCGGCCAGCACGTCGGGATGCCGGGTGTTCTTGTTCCGCCAGCGCAGATAGGCGTGCAGGGCGCGCGTCTGCGCGGTGTGGTTGCGGTGGTTGGAGTTGGCGATGGTGAACTGCCGCAACGGTCCGAAGTGGGCCTCGATCGGGTTTGCCCAGGACGCATAGGTCGGGGTCAAACACAGCCTGACCTTGTTCTTCTTCGCCCAGTGACGGATATCGGCGTCTTTGTGGGCGGACAGGCTGTCCAGGATGACGCAGATCGGAGCGCCGTCAGGTCGGGCAGTCCGGATCGACTTCAGCGCGGCCAGCGTGTTCGCGGCACCCTTCTTGCGGCGGTTGACGCCCCACAGGGTGTCGTCACCGATGGGTCTGGTGCAGGTTCGGGTGACAGGTTGACCTGCCCCACCTCTCAGGTTCCAGTTGTGGTGGCTAACTGACAGCCCTTCACGGAAGGCTGGCAGTCATGCCTCGTCCCTATCCTCCGGAGTTCCGGGCGCGTGCCATCGCGCTGGTCCGTG
>NZ_JBIRQM010000066.1:0-1487 GCF_044333225.1 Streptomyces sp. NPDC021080
CCGTCGATGATCCGCCGCTTGAGGCGCTCCTCCAGCGGGAGCGCGGCCAGTTCCTCGGCCTTGCCCGCCTTGAGCGACTTGGTGGTGGCGCCCTCGAACAGGGCCATCAGCTTCTGCAGCGGGTCATAGCCCTCGGCGCGCCGGTCGTGGATGAGGTCGAGGGCGCAGGTGACCTCCTCCTCGCTGAAGCGGGCGATCGGCAGGATCTTGGAGGCGTGCACGATCGCCGAGTCCAGGCCGGCCTTGACGCACTCGTCGAGGAAGACGGAGTTGAGCAGGATCCGGGCGGCCGGGTTGAGGCCGAAGGAGATGTTGGACAGGCCGAGCGTGGTCTGGACGTCGGGGCGGCGGCGCTTGAGCTCGCGGATCGCCTCGATCGTGGCGATCCCGTCGCCCCGGGACTCCTCCTGGCCGGTACAGATGGTGAAGGTCAAACAGTCGATGAGGATGTCGGACTCGTGGATGCCCCAGTTGCCGGTGAGGTCCTCGATGAGCCGCTCGGCGATGGCGACCTTGGTCTCCACCGTGCGGGCCTGGCCCTCCTCGTCGATGGTCAGCGCGATCAGCGCCGCCCCGTGCTCACGCGCGAGGCGGGTGACCTTCGCGAACCGGGACTCGGGGCCGTCGCCGTCCTCGTAGTTGACCGAGTTGAGAACCGCCCGCCCGCCCAGGCGCTCCAGACCCGCGCGCAGGACCTCGACCTCGGTGGAGTCCAGCACGATCGGCAGGGTGGAGGCGGTCGCGAAACGGCCGGCCAGCTCGTCCATGTCGGCCACCCCGTCCCGGCCGACGTAGTCCACGCACAGGTCCAGCATGTGCGCGCCCTCACGGATCTGCTCGCGCGCGATCTCCACACAGTCGTCCCAGCGGGCCTCCAGCATCGCCTCACGGAACTTCTTCGACCCGTTGGCGTTGGTCCGCTCCCCGATCGCCATGTAGGCGGTGTCCTGACGGAACGGCACCGTCTGATACAGCGAGGCCGCCCCCGGTTCCGGGTGCGGATCCCGGGCCGGCGGAACCAGGCCCCGCACCCGCTCGACCACCTGGCGCAGGTGCTCCGGCGTGGTGCCGCAGCAGCCGCCGATCAGGGAGAGGCCGTAGTCCCGGACGAAGTTCTCCTGGGCGTCGGCCAGGCCCTTGGCGTCGAGCGGGAAGTGGGCGCCGTCCTTGGTCAGGACCGGCAGACCGGCGTTGGGCATGCACAGCAGCGGGATGCGGGAGTGCCGGGTGAGATAGCGCAGGTGCTCGCTCATCTCGGCCGGACCCGTCGAGCAGTTCAGGCCGATCATGTCGATGCCCAGCGGCTCCAGCGCGGTCAGCGCCGCACCGATCTCGGAGCCCAGCAGCATGGTGCCGGTGGTCTCGAAGGCCATCGAGACCAGCAGGGGGACGCGGACGCCGGTCGCCTCCATGGCACGCCGGGCGCCCAGGACGGAGGACTTGGTCTGCAGCAGGTCCTGGGTGGTCTCGACGATCAGGGCGTCGGC
>NZ_JBIRQM010000067.1:0-1424 GCF_044333225.1 Streptomyces sp. NPDC021080
CTAGTGTGATGCGCCAGAAATCCTGATGCTTAGTTACTACCCTGTTGGCATGTCGCATCCCGGGCCTTCTGCTGTGGAGATCACACTGTCCAAGGCCGAGCGTGCCGAGTTGGTGCGCTGGACGGAATTGCCGCACCGGCGCTCGGCCGAGAAGGCCCGCATCGTCCTGGCGTGTGCGGACGGCATGTCGAATGCTGGTGTGGCACGGCTTGTCGGTGTCCAGGCCAAGACGGTCGGCAAGTGGCGTCGGGCCTTCGCCGCGGAGCGTATGGCTGGGCTTGAGGACGCAGGCTGGATCGGCCGGCCGAAGGCCGACCTGGTCCTCGACGACGCCGAGCGCAGGCAGTTGCAGCAGTGGGCGCGGCAGGCAAAGACCGCTCAGTTCCTCGCGTTACGGGCCAAGATCGTGCTGCGTTGTGCGGAGGGTGGGACGAACCAGCAGGCCGCGGTCGACCTCGGCATCGACAGGTCGACCGTGGACCGCTGGCGGGCCCGGTTCATCGCGAAACGCCTTGATGGTCTGCATGACGAGCCGCGCTCGGGCCGGCCGCCTTCGATCCTCCTCGATCAGGTCGAGGAGGTCGTCGTGGCCACCCTGGAGTCGCTCCCGGGCCAGGACACGCACTGGTCACGGGCCTCGATGGCCCAGCGCACGGGCCTGTCGAAGTCGACGATCGGGCGGATCTGGAAGCGGTTCGATCTCAAGCCCCACCTGCAGGGCTCCTTCAAGTTGTCCACCGATCCACAGTTCGTCGCGAAGGTCGTCGACGTTGTCGGCCTGTATCACCACCCGCCCGAGAAGGCGGTCGTGCTCTGCGTGGACGAGAAGTCCCAGATCCAGGCACTGGACCGGTCCCAGCCGGTGCTGCCGATGATGCCGGGCATGCCCGAACGCCGTACCCACGACTATCTGAGGCACGGCATCACCAGCCTGTTCGCCGCCTTCAACATCGCCGACGGCACTGTCATATCGGCACTGCACCGACGCCACCGGGCGATCGAGTTCAAGAAGTTCCTGACCCGGATCGACAAGGCCGTGCCCACCGGCCTCGACGTGCACCTCGTCTGTGACAACTACGCCACCCACAACACCGCCGACATCAGGGCATGGCTCACCAAACACCCCCGATTCCACGTCCATTTCACTCCCACCGGCTCCTCCTGGATGAACCAGGTCGAGCGGTGGTTCGGCCTACTCACCGACAAGCTCATCCGCCGCGGCGTCCACACCTCCGTGAAGGCTCTGGAGGACGACATCACAGCGTGGATCGACACCTGGAACGAGAACCCACGGCCCTTCACCTGGGCCAAGACCGCCGACGAGATCCTCAACTCCCTCGCCGACTACCTCACCAAGGTCGGAACCACCGGCCAGAAAACCGAGCAGAACTAAGCATCAGGATTTCTGGCGCATCACACTAGCG
>NZ_JBIRQM010000068.1:0-1362 GCF_044333225.1 Streptomyces sp. NPDC021080
CCGCCGGAGGGGAAGTCGCCGAAGTAGTCGACGACGTCCTCGGGCCACTGGTTCGCCTCGGCGAGCAGCACCGTGTCCGGATAGTGCGTGTCGATCTCCTTACGCACCCGCTTGAGGAACTGATGGGTCGCAGGAAGGTTTTCGCAGTTCGTCCCCTCGACCTGGTACAGATACGGCACCGCGTCGAGCCGGAACCCGTCGATCCCCAGGTCCAGCCAGAACCGCAGCGCGGAGATGATCTCCTCCTGGACGGCCGGGTTCTCGTAGTTGAGGTCGGGCTGGTGGGAGAAGAAGCGGTGCCAGTAGTACTGCTTGCGGACGGGGTCGAAGGTCCAGTTGGAGGCTTCGGTGTCGACGAAGATGATGCGGGCGTCCTGGTACTGCTTGTCGTCGTCGGCCCAGACGTAGTAGTCGCCGTAGGGGCCGTCGGGGTCGGTGCGGGACTCCTGGAACCACGGGTGCTGGTCGCTGGTGTGGTTCATGACGAAGTCGATGATGACGCGCATGCCGCGCTGGTGGGCGGCGTCGACGAACTCGACGAAGTCGGCGAGGTCGCCGAACTCGGGCAGGACGGCGGTGTAGTCGGAGACGTCGTAGCCGCCGTCGCGCAGCGGGGACTTGAAGAACGGGGGCAGCCACAGGCAGTCGACGCCCAGCCATTGCAGGTAGTCGAGTTTGGCGGTCAGGCCCTTGAGGTCGCCGACGCCGTCGCCGTTGCTGTCCTGGAAGGAGCGGACCAGGACCTCGTAGAAGACGGCGCGTTTGAACCACTCGGGATCGCGGTCCTTGGCCGGGGTGTCCTCGAAGGTGTCGGGGACGGGCTCGTTGACGATCATGTGGTGGGTGACCCTCCGATCAACGGTGAGGACGGTCGCAGGACGGTGAGGACGTGCGCGGGCCGGTCACCCGGCTCCAGGCGCACGTAGTTGGTCCTGCCCCAGTTGTAGGTCTCGCCGGTGAGCTCGTCGCGCACCGGCACCGACTCGTGCCATTCCAGGCCGAGTTGCGGCATGTCCAACGAGACCGTGGCCTCCTGGGTGTGGTGCGGGTCGAGGTTGACCACCACCACAACCGTGTTCGAACCGCGGGCGTCCGTCGCGGACTTGGAGTAGACGATCACCGCCTCCTGGTCGGCGTGGTGGAAGTGCAGGTCACGCAGTTGGCGCAGCGCGGGACTCCGTCGTCTGAGCGCGTTCAGCTCCCGTACCAGCGGCGCGATGCTCCGGCCGCCCCGTTCCGCCGACTCCCAGTCGCGTGGCCTCAGTTGGTACTTCTCGGAGTGGAGGTATTCCTCGCTGCCGGGGCGCAGGGGGGTGTTCTCGCAGAGTTCGTAGCCGCTGTAGACGCCCCAGGTGGGGGAGA
>NZ_JBIRQM010000069.1:0-1325 GCF_044333225.1 Streptomyces sp. NPDC021080
TGACTAACCGGTCCCCTTAACGTTCCAGCACCGGGCAGGCGTCAGTCCGTATACATCGCCTTACGGCTTCGCACGGACCTGTGTTTTTAGTAAACAGTCGCTTCTCGCTGGTCTCTGCGGCCACCCCCAGCTCATGGAGTAAATCCAATCACCGGTGATGGCCCCCCTTCTCCCGAAGTTACGGGGGCATTTTGCCGAGTTCCTTAACCATAGTTCACCCGAACGCCTCGGTATTCTCTACCTGACCACCTGAGTCGGTTTAGGGTACGGGCCGCCATGAAACTCGCTAGAGGCTTTTCTCGACAGCATAGGATCATCCACTTCACCACAATCGGCTCGGCATCGGGTCTCAGACTATGTGCCAGGCGGATTTGCCTACCTGACGTCCTACACCCTTACCCCGGGACAACCACCGCCCGGGATGGACTACCTTCCTGCGTCACCCCATCACTCACCTACTGCAGGTCTGGTCCGTCGGCTCCACCACTCCCCTTTGCCCGAAGGCTCCGGGGCGGCTTCACGGACTTAGCATCGCCTGGTTCAATGTTTGACGCTTCACAGCGGGTACCGGAATATCAACCGGTTATCCATCGACTACGCCTGTCGGCCTCGCCTTAGGTCCCGACTTACCCTGGGCAGATCAGCTTGACCCAGGAACCCTTAGTCAATCGGCGCACACGTTTCTCACGTGTGTATCGCTACTCATGCCTGCATTCTCACTCGTGAACCGTCCACCACTGCCTTCCGGCGCGGCTTCACCCGGCACACGACGCTCCCCTACCCATCACAGCGGGCGTTGGCCCTATTGCTGCAATGACACGACTTCGGCGGTACGCTTGAGCCCCGCTACATTGTCGGCGCGGAATCACTAGACCAGTGAGCTATTACGCACTCTTTCAAGGGTGGCTGCTTCTAAGCCAACCTCCTGGTTGTCTGTGCGACTCCACATCCTTTCCCACTTAGCGTACGCTTAGGGGCCTTAGTCGATGCTCTGGGCTGTTTCCCTCTCGACCATGGAGCTTATCCCCCACAGTCTCACTGCCGCGCTCTCACTTACCGGCATTCGGAGTTTGGCTAAGGTCAGTAACCCGGTAGGGCCCATCGCCTATCCAGTGCTCTACCTCCGGCAAGAAACACACGACGCTGCACCTAAATGCATTTCGGGGAGAACCAGCTATCACGGAGTTTGATTGGCCTTTCACCCCTAACCACAGGTCATCCCCCAGGTTTTCAACCCTGGTGGGTTCGGTCCTCCACGACCTCTTACAGCCGCTTCAACCTGCCCATGGCTAGATCACTCCGCTTCGGGTCTTGAGCGCGCTACT
>NZ_JBIRQM010000070.1:0-1264 GCF_044333225.1 Streptomyces sp. NPDC021080
GGGTCTGGTGCAGGTTCGGGTGACAGGTTCGGTCACGCGGCCTGGAGGGCCGGTGCGATCATGACGGTCTCGAATTCGACGGGGGTCAGTCGGCCGAGTGCGGCTTGTCTGCGGCGGCGGTGGTAGGTCCGCTCGATCCAGGTCACGATCGCCATCCGCAGTTCCTCGCGGGTGGCCCAGCTCCGGCGGTCGAGGACGTTCTTCTGCAGCAGGCTGAAGAACGACTCCATGGCCGCGTTGTCGCCTGCCGCCCCGACCCGCCCTATCGAGCCAGCCATCCGATGGCGATCGAGCGCGCGCACGAACTTCCGGGACCGGAACTGCGATCCGCGATCGCTGTGCAAGATGCATCCGTCGACGTGTTCGCGCCGGGCCACGGCGTTGTCCAGGGCGCTCACGGCCAGGCGGGACTTCATCCGCGCATCGATGGAATAGCCCACGATTCTGTTGCTGAAGACGTCCTTGATCGCGCAGAGGTACAACTTCCCGTCACCGGTGGCGTGTTCGGTGATGTCGGCGAGCCACAGCCGGTTCGGTCCATCCGCGGTGAAGTCACGGCGGACCAGGTCGTCGTGCACCGGCGGGCCGGCCTTCTTGCTCCTGCCGCGCTTCTTGCCGAACACGCTCCACCAGTGGTTGTCCCGGCAGATCCGCCACGCGGTCCGGTCAGCCATCCCGGCCCCGGCGCCACGTGCTTCATCAGCAAGGAACCGGTAGCCGAACTCCGGGTCGTCGCGGTGAGCGTCAAACAGTGCGTTCGCCCGGTATGCCTCCTCCAGCACGGCATCGGGCACCGGCTTGTCGAGCCAGCGGTAGTAGGGCTGTCTGGCGAGCTTCAGGACCCGGCACGTCACCGTGACGGGCACCCCGTCCACGGCCAGCTCCCTCACGAGCGGGTAGATCCTTTTCCCGGCAGATGCGCCTGCGACAGATAGGCCGCCGCCCGGCGCAGGACCTCGTTCTCCTGCTCCAGCAGCCTGATCCGCCGACGTGCTTCCCGCAGTTCCGCGCTCTCCTGGCCGGTCATCCCGGGCCTGGATCCGTCGTCGATGTCCGCCCGGCGCATCCACTTCCACAACGTCATCGGATGGACTCCGAAGTCGGCAGCCACCTGCTCGACCGTCACGCCCGGGCCACGGTTCCTCGCAACCCGCACGACGTCATTGCGGAACTCTTCCGGATAAGGCTTGGGCACAGCGACATCCTTCCCACCCGCCCCACAGGGCAAGCCAGTTCAGATGTCACCCAATCGTGCAGCAGACCC
>NZ_JBIRQM010000071.1:0-1131 GCF_044333225.1 Streptomyces sp. NPDC021080
GCTGCGGGTACGTCGTGGTGGCCGGCCGACCATGCCGGCCCCGGAAGTTCAGCCCCTCCGGCGTTTGAGGAGCGGGGTCCGGGGCGGAGCCCCAGATATGGGACGGGTAGGGGCGGAGAGGGCGAAAAACCTGCGCCCACCCCCACTCCCTCGCTCTCCCCGAAGGAATCCGTTCCGCTTCAGCCGATGTGAAGGCGAACGGTCCCGTCCGCGACAGCCTCGACCCGGACCTCGGTCAGATCACGTACGGCCACGTCGGGCCGGTGGAACGGCGCCCGGGGTCCGATCCCCACGACCCGCATCCCGGCGGCCCGCCCCGCGGCGATCCCCGCCGCGGAGTCCTCGAAGACGACGCAGTCCTCGGGCGCGATCCCCAACTCGGCCGCACCCTTCAGGAAACCCTCGGGATCGGGCTTGCTGGCGCCGACGGACTCGGCCGTGACACGTACATCGGGAAGTCCGAGCCCGGCGGCGGCCATCCGCGCACTGGACAGCGCCACGTCCGCCGAGGTGACGAGCGCGTGCGGCACTCCGGCGAGGGAGGCGAGGAACTCCGGCGCTCCCGGGATCGCGACGACACCGTCCATGTCGGCGGTCTCCTCGGCCAGCATCCGCTCGTTGTCCGCGTAGTTCTGTTCCATGGGGCGGTCCGGCAGCAGCACTGCCATGGAGGCGTAGCCCTGCCGGCCGTGGACGACCTTCATGACCTCGTCCCCGTCCAGCCCGTGCCGATCGGCCCAGCCACGCCAGCAGCGCTCGACGACGACGTCCGAGTTGACGAGGGTGCCGTCCATGTCGAGCAGGAGGGCGCGGGCGGTCAGAACAGTGGTGGCCGTGGTCATCGGCAGGCTCCAAAACGCAAAGAGGGGGGTCACTACACCCCCGGAAAACAAGGCGGTCCCGCCCGCCGGTCAGGGAGGTGCGGACGGGGACCACTTTGTTCCTACACGATACAAAACAACTCGGCCCAACGCCACCGCAGCACGTCAGGGGCACATTCCAGGGAAGGGCCAGCCCCCAGGAGGCCACTCACCCCACACCCGGGATCCGGCAGAAGGAGCCACCTGGGGCCACCACGACACACCCGCCGCCGGAGGGACACGGCGTCGGCCACCACGACGTACCCGCAGT
>NZ_JBIRQM010000072.1:0-1050 GCF_044333225.1 Streptomyces sp. NPDC021080
TGGCGAAGCTGAGAACTTAAGCGCCAGTAAACGGCGGTGGTAACTATAACCATCCTAAGGTAGCGAAATTCCTTGTCGGGTAAGTTCCGACCTGCACGAATGGCGTAACGACTTCTCGACTGTCTCAACCATAGGCCCGGTGAAATTGCACTACGAGTAAAGATGCTCGTTTCGCGCAGCAGGACGGAAAGACCCCGGGACCTTTACTACAGTTTGATATTGGTGTTCGGTTCGGCTTGTGTAGGATAGCTGGGAGACTATGATTCCTGGACGCCAGTTCAGGCGGAGTCGTCGTTGAAATACCAGTCTGGTCGTGCTGGATGTCTAACCTGGGTCCGTGATCCGGATCAGGGACAGTGTCTGATGGGTAGTTTAACTGGGGCGGTTGCCTCCTAAAGAGTAACGGAGGCGCCCAAAGGTTCCCTCAGCCTGGTTGGCAATCAGGTGTTGAGTGTAAGTGCACAAGGGAGCTTGACTGTGAGACCGACGGGTCGAGCAGGGACGAAAGTCGGGACTAGTGATCCGGCGGTGGCTTGTGGAAGCGCCGTCGCTCAACGGATAAAAGGTACCCCGGGGATAACAGGCTGATCTTCCCCAAGAGTCCATATCGACGGGATGGTTTGGCACCTCGATGTCGGCTCGTCGCATCCTGGGGCTGGAGTCGGTCCCAAGGGTTGGGCTGTTCGCCCATTAAAGCGGTACGCGAGCTGGGTTTAGAACGTCGTGAGACAGTTCGGTCCCTATCCGCTGTGCGCGTAGGAATATTGAGAAGGGCTGTCCCTAGTACGAGAGGACCGGGACGGACGAACCTCTGGTGTGCCAGTTGTCCTGCCAAGGGCATGGCTGGTTGGCTACGTTCGGGAGGGATAACCGCTGAAAGCATCTAAGCGGGAAGCCTGCTTCAAGATGAGTATTCCCACCCCCTCGAGGGGTTAAGGCTCCCAGTAGACGACTGGGTTGATAGGCCAGATCTGGAAGCCCGGTAACGGGTGGAGGTGACTGGTACTAATAGGCCGAGGGCTTGTCCTCAGTTGCTCGCGTCCACTGTGT